>DATKQY010000049.1:0-14074 GCA_035532475.1 Acidimicrobiales bacterium
GTCTCGCCCGGGAAGACCGAACGGATCGACGGGCGCCTGAGCGCCCGGGCGACCTCGCCCGGCGTCGCCCGGCGGAGGTCGGCGACGGTCGCGACGAGCAGGCCGTCCGGCTCCAGCCGGGCGTACACGTCGGCGAGCAGGTCCGCCGGGTCGCCCGTCCGTTCGAGCGAGCCGTCGAGCACGCACACCGCCGCGTCACGCCCGGCAGTGCCGGCTCCGTTCGCCGAGTGCGGCCGCGCCGCGGCGTCGCGCTCGAACGACTCGAGCGTGAGCCCCATCGAAGAGAGCGAGGTGCGTGTCCCCGACGTGTCGGCGCACGAGACGAGCACCCGCCTGTTCGCACCGGCCTCACGCACGTCCAGGTGATGGGTGACGGCGTCGGCGGCGATGCGGTCGCTCCATCCGCGCGCTCGGCCTCCCGCCCCGCTGCGCCGGACGTCACCGCCGGCGGCGAGGTCGGCGGAAGGACCGGCCTGCGCGCCGTTCGAGGAGGTCGTCGGGGCCGTCGCGCCGCCTGGCCGCGGATCGAAGGCCGGAGCGCTCACCACGTCCGCGGCCGGCTCGTTGTCTTCCTGATCCACGCAGTATGCCTGTTCTGTTCGTCGCCGAGGCGTCCGCCGTGACGGGTCCCTCAGTCGCACCCATAATCCGGTCGCACGCCCGCGAATGGAGTCGCGCCCCTGGTGAGGATGCCCGCCCCCCGGGCGCGGGCCCACCTCACGAGCGCCCGCGACCGGAACACGCTAGCCCGGAACGTGTCTTGGGCTCCAGCCAGGAGGCCCGTCGCGCGGTGGCTCGCGGCCACGGGCGCGAGGTTTATAGTCCATCTCCTATACATCGCATAAACGCCTAGAAGCTCGTTCTAGTCGGTGTCGCGCATGGCGAGATGAGGGATCGAGCGCTTCAGGAACTCGCCGAACATCGGCACGGTGAAGTCGATCTCGCCCCAGCGCGGTGAGTAGCAGAGGGCCTTTTTGATCAGGCCGTCACGCGTCGGTCCGAGGGCGGTGGCCTTCTTCCCGAGGAGCGCGGCGACCCCGGAGGAGCGCACGGGGCCGGGGCCGAGCTCCGCCATCGCGCGCAGGTAGGCGCGCTCGGGGTCGCTGGTCCTTCCGGTCCGGACCCGGAAGAAGCCGTCGTCGAGCTCGGCGGTCGCGACCGGGATGCTCCGCTCGACGTCGTCGAGGCTGATCGCGTCGGGGCCGTCAGCGGCGTCCCAGGCCTGCTTGCCGAACTCCTGGAGGAAGTACGGGTAGCCGCGCGTCACCTCGATCACGCGCCCGAGCGCGTCCTCGCTCCAGCCGACGGCCTCGTCGGCCGCGGGGACGACGAGCGCCTCACGGGCCTGCTCGCTCGAGAGCGAGCCGACGACGGGGAAGGTGAACATGCGCTCGGCGTAGGACTTCGCCTCACCCGTGAGGCTCGCGAGCGACGGCAGACCCGCGCCGGCGATGGTGATGGGCAGCCGCAGCTGCGCGGCGCGGTGCAGCCCCACCACGAGGGCCTCGAGCGTCGGCCGCTTCACGTAGTGCAGCTCGTCGATGCTCACAAGGACACCGGTCGCGTGGTCGCGCGCCACCTCGCCGAGCTCGACGAAGAGGCCCGCGAGGTCCGTGGCGAGGTCGCCCGAGTCCGCCGGGCCGTGCACGGCCTCGACGTCGATGCTCAGCTCGGGACCGTCGGGGAGACGGATGCTGAAGGCCTTGAGCACGCCGAGCGCCCTGCCCACGCGCTCGCCGATCCGGCGCCTGGCGTCCATCGCGAGCAGGACGCGCCGGAAGGCCGAGGCGAGACGCGCGGGCAGGTCGCCCTCCTCGGTCACCTCGATGTGCTCGTGGAAGTACCCGCGGGCCTCGGCGAGCTGCTCGAACTCGTTGAGCAGGACGGTCTTTCCGACTCCCCGCAGGCCGGTGAGCATCTCGCTCCGCCCGTCCCGCCCGAGCAGCAGGCGCTGCAGCGCGACGTCCATCGCGTCGATCTCGCGATCACGCCCGACCAGGGCCGGCGGTCGGGTGCCGGCGCCCGGACTGTAGGGGTTGCGGACCGGATCCACGCACCAAGGATATAGCGTGTTTAGACCTTTCTAGAATTGAACGTATAAATGGACGGCAGGACTCGCGGTCGTCGCACGCTCGGCCAGTTCACGCGGCGTTCATCGCCCGCGCCGCGCGACGCGGCGGTGGGCGGATCGCCCGCGGTTACGCTCCCGCGACCGATGCCGAGGACGCACGCCGAGGCGGACCGAGACCGCCACACTCCGACCCGCACGCCCGGGCCCGCCGCGCGGCGGCGCCAGCGCGCCGCCGGGAGCTGAACGCTCGTGCGCTTCCCCGTCGAAGCCGGCCACGGCCTCGCCGTCGAGCTGGCGGCGGGCCACGCCGTCCAGGTCATCGACGTCGAGGGCGGCCAGGTGGGCGACCTGTTCGCCTTCTCGCTCGCCGACCCGTCGGAGCACCTCAGCGCTTCGCACACCCGCATCCACAACGGCCGGATGTTTCCCTCCATCGGCCAGCCCTTCGTGACCGACCGCCGTGAGCCGCTCCTCGTGCTCGAGGTCGACGAGAGTGCCGGCGTGCACGACATGCTGATCGCGGCGTGCGATCGCAACCGCTACGTACAGCTCGGCGTGTGGCCGCACCGGTCGAGCGCGGACAACCTCAACGAGGCGCTCGCGGCCCGGGCGCTCGTGGCGACGGTGGTCCCGCAGCCGGTCAACCTGTTCATGTCCGTCGAGGTCGGGGCCGACGGCTCGATCGAGCTTGCGGAGGCGACAACGGCGCGCGGCGACTCGGTGACGCTCCGGGCGGTGCGCGCCTGCATCGTGGTCGTGTCCGCGTGCCCGCAGGACCTGCTGGCGGTCAACCGGAGCGGCCCGAGCCCGCTCGCGCTCGAGGTCTCGCCCTGACGACCAGGCCGACCGGACCCGCCGACGACGTGCGCGGAGCGACGCCGGGTCGCCGTGCGGCTATTCGACGGCGGTGTTGGCGTCGCCGGCGAGCACCGCGTCGACCCCGTCGAGCTCGGAGAGCGCCGCGGCCAGCTCGTCGACCGAAGCCCGGCCGTGGACGCTGAGCGTCAGCTCGACCATCGGTCGCTCCTTCGCCCGGCCCGTCCGGTCTCGTTCCTCGCCGCGAGCCCCCCAGTAGCCGACCGTCTCGGTCGAGACCTCCTCGACCGAAAAGCCCCGCTCGGTCGCGACGCGCAGCACCTTGCGCAAGAGCCCCATGCCGTCGGGATAGCGGACGCGAAGCACCGAGATGGCGGTGGCCGAACGGGGCAGCCGGTGGGTCAGCGCGGGGAACGCGACGGCGACGATGAAGTAGACGCCGGCGGCACAGACGGCGAGCACCGGGAGGCCGGCGCCCGACGCCGAACCGATGGCCGCGGTGACCCAGATCCCGGCGGCGGTGGTGAGGCCACGCACCGCGTCCCGGCGCACGAAGATCATCCCCGCGCCGAGGAACCCGACACCGGCGACGATCCCGGCGGCGACCCGGGACGGGTCGAGCACGACCCGGCTCGGCTCGAGCACGTCGGTGAAGCCGTACTTGCTGACCAGCATGAACAGCGCGGCACCGACGCCGACGAGGGTGTAGGTCCTCAAGCCCGCGCTCTTCTGGTGGATCTCGCGTTCGAGGCCGATGAGCGCCGAGAGCAGCAATGCCAGGCCGAGCTCGCCCACCTGCCGCCATCCCTCGCCGTTCTGCACGCTCGCCGCGAGGAGATGGGGCAGTGACGCTAGGCCAGGGCTCACCCTGCCAGGCTAACGGAAGGTTAACGGAAGATGAACGGACGGCGACCACCAGCGCAGGCTGACGGTGGCCGGCGGGACGGACTGGGTCCCTCGGCCTCCCGGGACGGTGGCGCGGAGCACGGACACTGCTCGATCACCACTCCGGTCGCGAAGTCCTCGAACCGGACCCCCCCGCCCGGCTCCGGGCGCGACGACGCGCCGTGGAGGCTCGTCGTGCGCGGAGGACACGAGAGGCGCTCGAGGCCGCCGTCGAGCGAGGCCCGCAACCGCTCGAGCTCGTCCTCGACGGGGACGACCTGGCGACGACGGACGCGGGGTGGGAGGGGCCGAGTGGGCAGCGGTGCCGGGCGCCCATCGGCCGCGGCCGACGCCGGGCGAGCCGCATCCTCGGAGCACCTGGCGCTACGGTCGTACCGTGCTGGCTCGGGACGTGGTCTACCGCTTGTACGCGCGTCGCCTCCGCCGACAGCTCGACGGCGGCCGGCTGCCCAAGCACGTCGGGCTCATCATGGACGGCAACCGGCGGTGGGCCCGGCAGATGGGGATGGCCGACCCGAGCCTCGGGCACCGCTACGGGGCTGAGCACGTCGAGGACGTGCTGACCTGGTGCGAGGCTGCCGGGATCAAGCACGTGACGGTGTTCGTCTGTTCGACCGAGAACCTGCAGAACCGCGGTGACGCCGAGGTCGCCTACCTGATGCAGGTGATCGAGCAGGTCATCGCCCGAAAGCTCGCTCGGGACCCGACCTGGGAGGTGCACCTCGCGGGATCCGTCGACCTCGTGCCGGACTCGACCGCCCGGGCCCTGAAGCGGGCGGTCGAGGCGAGCCGCGACTGCGCCACGGGTGCCCATGTCACGCTGGCCGTCGGCTACGGCGGGCGCCAGGAGGTCATCGACGCGCTGCGGGCGCTGCTGTACGAGCAGGACGCCAAGGGGGCGAGCCTCGCCGAGGTCGCCGAGACGATCACGACCGAGGACATCGCCCGGCATCTCTACACTGCCGGCCAGCCCGATCCTGACCTGGTGATTCGGACGAGCGGCGAGCTGCGCCTCTCCAACTTCCTGCTCTGGCAGAGCGCCTACTCCGAGCTGTACTTCTGCGAGGCCTACTGGCCGGCCTTTCGCGAGATCGACTTCCTGCGCGCGTTGCGCAGCTTCGCCGCGAGGGAACGACGTTTCGGCGGCTGAGCGCTGCCGGCGTCGCCGCCCGCGAGGCGACGCGCGACGCGAGATGCCGGTGCCCGCCTCGCGAGCTCGGCGAGCCTCGGGGACACGCGGCGATCCGTCGGGTGCTCACCCCGCCTCGGCTTGTCCGGGTGCTCGATGAGTGGCGCGTCGAAGGCTCGAGCGTCGAGAGACCCGTGGGAGGATGCCGAAACGCCCCATCCGCCAGGGAGTGACTCCCGGGCTGGCACCCCTTCTGGGTGAGCCCGACCCGATTCCTTCGCTGAGCGCCGTTAGGGTTGAGCCTCGGCTGGGCGCGGGCAGCGCCGGCGACCGGAAGGGATCTGTTGCCCTTCAACGACGACGGAATGGAGAGATGTCGCTGTGTCGCAGGTTCTGAAGCCCCGCCTCCCCCGCTACGGCCGAGGTTCCATCGTGGCCACGGCCAGCTTGGTCCTGGCGACGTCGCTCCCGGTGGTAGCCGAGCTCGCGGTCGCGCCCCCTGCGGCTGCTGCGGTCACCTCCATCGGCCGAGCGGCGTGTCACAGCTGTGACGGGCGTTCCGCGCGTTTCCTCGGCGACGCCTCCGCCCTCCCAACCCCCACCGCCGTCGGTGTCTACATCGACCACGGCGACTACGCGACCGGCTCGCCGTCGGTCGAGCTCGACCTCGTCTGGCCAGCTGGTGCGACCTCCGCGCTGGTCTCGAACGACGCCACCTTTGACGCTGCGGGCGCGACCCAGACCATCCCGGTCACCGCCACGGTGCCGTGGACGCTCCCGCAGGCCCCGCTCGGCGGACCGCCAACGGCCGGCGGGCTGCCGACGGCCGGCGGGCTGCCGACGGCCGGCGGACCACCAACGGCCGGTGGGCTGCCGACGAGCAGCGGGCTGCCGACGAGCGTCTACGTCGAGTTTCTCGGCGCGGGGATCAGCCCCGTCATCGTGAGCGGGCGCATCGTCTTGGACGAGACGGTTCCGACGATCTCGGACGCGGAGGTGTTGCAGGTCGCCCACGTGCCGAGGAGGCCGGTCAAGTTCCGCTATCGCGTCCGGGTCGTCGCGGCCGACACGGTCTCGGGCATCGCTGCCGTCGAGACCTCTCCGAAGCCCTACGGCGGCGTCGTCACCACGGTGAGCCCGGCTCAGCGCCGGGGCTTCGTGCAGCTCCACAGCGTCATCGCGCCGATCAGCTCGGTGCCCCCCCGTTTCGCGAGGGTGCAGAGCGTCGCCGGCGTCTGGTCGCCCTGGGTGCCGACCACCCCGCAGCTCTCCGCGGTCCGTCACCCCCACGGAGGGACCTTCGCCGTCGGACCCGCTCGAGTCCCGTTCCAGATGCGAGGTTTCGACTATCAACCCGTGACGAGCTACCGGGTTGGCGGCAGGGTGCAGTACCGCAACGACACCTTCGCTCCGCGCTTCTACAACCGCGTCCAGGTCGCGCGAACGCTAAAGCAGATGGAAGCGTTGCGCTACAACTCGGTCAGGGTCTTCATCGACCAGAACTCGGTCGGCAACCCCAAGGGGCCTGGCCTCGACCCCGCGTACGTCAGCAATCTCGCTGGTTACATCAGGCTCGCGCAGCAGGACGGCATCCGGGTCCTGCTGGTGACAGGACAGCTCCCGGGCGCCGGGGGCTACTCGCCGAGGATCGATCCTCGCTTCGGCATCTGGAACAGCTACTTCCTCGATCCCGCGGACGTTCAGGCGATGCGCAGGTACGTCAGCACGCTGATCACTGATCTGCAGTCGGGCGGCGCACCACTGTCGGACGTGCTGTGGGAGCTCGTGGGCGAGCAGGACTGGAAGAACACCTCGGCTCCGCTGAGCTGGAAATCCGGTTCGGTGAGAACCGCCGACGGAAGGACGTACAGCATGGCGGTTCCGGCGTCTCGGATCGCCATGGAGAACGACAACCTCCTCTACTGGACGAACACCTTGAGCGCCGAGATCCATCGGATGCTCCCGGGCAGCCTCGTCGGTCTCGGCTTCTATGCCCCGTCGATCAATCTCAAGCGCCCCGGCTGGACCGTCCGTCCCCAGGTCGTGTTCGCCGGGGCGGCGCGAAACGACTTCGTGGACGTGCACGCCTACTCCAATCTCGGTTCCCTGACGGAGCAGATCGACAGCTTCGATGCGGGCACGACCGACAAGGCGGTGATCATGGCCGAGTTCGGCGCGGCGAGATCGTCGTTCTCCACCCCCGGCACCGCCGCACAGGGGGTCGTGCAGTGGCAGGAGCTGACCTGTCGTCTCGGCGGTCTTTCGCTCTCGGGATGGTTGCTCTGGACGTGGAACTCGAGCGCCCAGCGTGAGTACTGGACCGCCCTGGACGGCGGTGGCCAGATCGAGCGTGCGCTGGCGCCACGCGCTCGGCCGAATCCCTGCAAGTAGCGGTGGGATCCGCTCGGATGATCTGGCGGGGCGAGGTCTACCACCTCGACCTCGGTCGTCCGCTCGGGCGTGAGCCGGCGTTCCTTCGTCCGGCGGTGGTGGCGTCGAGCGAGGTCTTGAACAACGGGCCGGGTGAGCGTCGTGGTCGTGCCCGTCACCTCCACCGGCTACGGGTTGGGCAGCCACATCGAGATCGCGGTGGGCCGCGGCGGGCTGGAGCATCCGTAGTACTCGAGGTGTGACGAGACCCGGGTCGTGCCCACCGAGCGGATCGGCGTGAGGCGAGGTGATGTGGCTCCGGAGGAGCTGGGTTCGATCGACCGGGCGCTGCGGTTCATTCTCGATCTCTGACTGCACCTGGCACGCGAGTCCGGTCGGGCGATCCCGGGACTGCTCGAGGCTGACAGCTCACGGCACCCGATAGGTACCGAGATGGTGGCGCTCTCCGGCCGCGCAGCAGTTGCGCTGAGGGACATTCTGCGCGGGCACGGCGAGCTCGTCGTCGGAGCTGACGGCCGCATCCCGGCCGGCCAGCTCCGTCGGTCAGGGCCAGGCCGGTTGGACCTCCTCTGTTCGACAGCGCCGGGACGGTCCCGTTCAGCCGCCGAGCGAGTCACTTCCATGTGACTCCAGTACATTCCTCGACATTGCCGAGATGAGCACCTCCCCGCACGCGGTGGGTCCGTCGGCGGTAGTGGTGCCGTCAGCCCGCGGCGGGTACGTCGAGGACCGGGCCGGGCGTCCGCTGCTCCGTCGGCTGCATGGCTTGCTGCCCACGCTCGGGCCCGTCGCGGCCGGGCTCCTCGCGACCGGGCTCGTCCTCTACAACCTTTCCAAGCCGGGCGGGCTGCACGACGTCGTCCAGTACGACGACGGCGTCTACTTCGGTGCCGCGGTCCGCCTGATCGAGGGCAAGCTGGCCTACCGAGACTTCGTCTTCGTCCAACCTCCGGGGATCGCGGTGCTCGCCGCGCCGGTGGCCTTCCTCACCCACGCCGCGGGCACCCAGGTCGGGCTCGCCTGGGCGAGGGTGCTCACCGCCGGTGTGACCGGGCTCGACGCGTGGCTGGTGGGTCGTCTCCTCCGCCACAAGGGCGCCGCGACCGCGACGCTCGGTGCCCTTGTGCTCGCGGTGTTCCCGGCGGCGTTCTTCGCGGACCGCACGCTCATGCTCGAGCCGTACATGGTGGGCCTGTGCCTCCTCGGGCTGAACATCTGCTTCGTCCGGGGCGAGCTCGGCGGTGGGCGCCGGCTCGTCCTCGGCGGGGTGCTGTTCGGCATGGCGGGCGCCACGAAGACGTGGGCGATCGTGGTCGTCGCGGCGCTCGCGCTTGCCTTGGTCGGCCGCGCCCGGGGTTCGGAGGCCGCACCGGGGGCCTTCGGACTCCGCGGCCGCGTGGTGCCGCTCGCCGCCGGGACGGTGCTCGGCTTCGCGCTCGTCTGCCTGCCGTTCTTTGTCGCGGCCCCGGGCGCGTTCTACCACGACGTCGTCGTCTCCCAGCTCGGCCGCCACGGCGCTGCACCGAGCCCGACCTGGCAGCGCCTCGCGGTGATCGTCGGGCTCCAGGGGGTCAGTGGCGTGGGCGCCTCCGAGGCCCTCACGTTCGAGATCGTGGTCGGCCTTGTGCTCGTGCTGGTCCTGTTCAGCCTCGTGCCGACCCTCGCCGGGCGGGGCAGCCGATTCGAGCGGTTCGCGCTGCTCGCGACGGCGGGCAGCGTCGCCGCGCTGCTCGTGCCGACGGAGTTCTTCTACCACTACGCCTACTTCGCCATCCCGTTCCTCGCGCTCGCGCTCGGATGCGCCCTCGACCGGGCCGGCCGGCTCGCGAGAGGCGTGCTCGGCCGTGGCGGCGGCCCGTGGCGGAGCGCGATCGGGCGGACCGTTGCCGTGGCGCTCGGCTTCGCGCTCGTTGCGGGGTTGGTCTGGCTCGCCCCCAACGAAGCCCGCTACGGCGCGGCGTCGATCGCGCCGTCGGGCGATCCGGCTCTCGCGATCGACCTCGCGGTGCCGGCGCGTGCCTGCATCCTGTCGGACGCCGCGATCCTCCTTGTCGAGGCGAACCGATTGACGGGCGCTCAGCACCACTGCCCGCAGCTGCTCGACGCGACGGCACTGTGGCTCGCGGTCGCGCCGAACGAGTCGCCCACGTCGTGCGCTCCGGTCCCGGCGACGCTCGTCGCCGACTGGCGGAGCTGGTTCGCCGAGGCGGACTTCTTCGTCGAGTCGAGCAGCGGGGGCCGCCGGGTCCCGTGGACGGTCGGCCTGCGGCGCTGGTTCGCCGCCCACTACCGCCAGATTCCCGATCCGGGCGTCGGCGTCTTCGTCCGGCTCGACACGCCCTACGCCGCGTCGGCGCTCGACCCCTCGCGCTGGACCCCCGCTCGTCTCGCGGCCGAGGGCCTCCCGCTGCCGCTAAAGCAGAGCGGCCCGTCCCGGGTCACACCCCCGAAGCCCTGCCTGCTCGCGCGCACCTGAGCAGGCTGCCGAGCGGACCGGTCGCGCCGGGGCGTGACGCTGGCTACCGTTTCCGGTTGTGATGGAGTCGGGGTCGGGGGAGGCGGGGGGGGCCGAGCGGTCGAGCACGTTCGGCGACACCGATGGGGCGACGCTGCGACGCCACGTGTCGCCTCTCGGGTGCGCCGTCGTCGTCGCGCTGTTCGCGCTGCTCCTCGCGATCCTTTGGAGCGCGTCGGTCCACGCGGTGCCGGGCAACTCGGACGGGGCCACGGTCATCCTCGAGGGAAAGTCGATCAGCGCGGGCAACCTGAGCCTCCACGGCTGGCGGCTCTCGCTCGACTCCTTCTGGGGCATCGACGCGCCCCTGTATGCGCTGGCCGTGCTCATCGTCGGCGTGCGCCCCGTGCTGTTGAACCTCGTCCCGGCCGTTCTCGCCGCGCTCGTGGTCGTCGTCGGCATCCTGACGGCGCGCGAGGACCGTCGGGGAGCGGGGAAGATCGCGGGGGCGGTCACCGTCTTCGCGCTGCTCGGCCTGCCGTCGCACGCCATGTCCGTGTTCTTCCTCCAGGGCCCGCTCCACGTGGGGACGGCCCTTTGGTGCCTGCTCGCCTTCGCGTGCCTGCGCCGGGGTCGGTTCGGCCGGGCGTGGATCGGCGCGGTGGTGCTCCTCGCGGCCGGCTGCCTGGGCGACGCCCAGACCCTCGTCCTCGGCGTGATCCCGGTCCTGCTGACCGGCGTGGCTGGGATGCTTCGTCGGCGAGCGTGGCGTGCCGGGATCGCCGAAGTCAGCGCGGCCGGTGCTGCAGTGGCGCTGGCGCTGGTCGTCAGGGGGCTCGCACTCGCCGTCGGCACGTTCAGCGCTCACGGCACGAACGTGATCGCCTCTCCACACCAACGTGTCGCCAACCTGAGCCTTGGGTCGAGCTACTTCGCGAAGCTGCTCGGCGTCGGCAGCGTCGGCTTCGGCAGCGGGGGGGTGCCGAGTCTCCTCGCGCTCGCCCACGTCGTCGGCCTGCTCGCCGTCCTCGGCGGCGTCGTCTTCGGGCTCGTCCAGCTCGCCCGCGGGACGGTCGCGCCGCGGACGACGGCGGCGGGGGAGTCGTGGCGCCTCGACGACCTGCTGGTGCTGGCCTTCCTCGGCGACGTCGCGCTCTTCGTGTTCCTGACACCGGCCGCGAACCCGAGCTACGCCCGCTACCTCACCGACGGGGTCATCTTCGGCTCGATCCTGGCGGGACGCGCCATGGCCCGCCTGGCCGACGCGGTGCCGTGGCGCTCGTTGGCGCGGGTCTCCGCCGGGGCGGGTATCGGCACCGTGGCGGCCTTCGCCACCTCGTTCGGCGTCAACCTCGGCCAGCCACTCCCACATCAGCCCGCGAGCCAGCTCATCCAGTTCCTCACCGCCCACGGCCTCGACGACGGCATCGGGGACTACTGGAGCGCTTCGATCGTGACGGTCGAGTCCGGCGACCAGGTGAGGGTGCGGCCGGCCGTCTCGACGCCGTCGGGTCGGCTCGAGAGCTATCAGAAGAACTCGCGCGTCGGCTGGTACGAGGACGCGCCGTTCACCTTCCTCGTCTACAACGCCGCGCTGCCGTTCGGCAACGTCGACACGCAAACGGCGCGGGCGAGCTTCGGCCCACTGTCGCACACCTACTTCGTCGACGGCTACTTCGTCCTCGTGTGGTCGCATCCCATCACGGTGCCGCTCGCCGCCCCGTGAGCCGCCGCGGCGCGCTCGTACGCGTGTGCCGCCGATGTGCTGGCGCCGCCGCTCATCCGTGGGCTGGCCGCCGGAGACTCCTCAATCCTCGGACCGGCTGACAATCGTCCGGCACCACGCTGAACTGCTCGTTCGTCGGCAACACCGCCTTTTCGGAAGGGGGGTGCCATGCGGAGACCTTCCCGACACGCTTTCCTATACCTATGGTCTCCTCCCTCTCTACGGTCCGCGCACCAGGCAACGAAAGGTGAGGCGCTTCCGAGCGCCGCTGTCGGACGCGCCACGAGCGACCCCCGGAGCGGGCGGTCGGGCGCGACGCCGGACCGGCGCGCTCGTGGCCGTCCTGGCTGGCGCGCTGGTCCTCGGGGCGTGCTCGTCTGCGGCGACGAGCTCGACGCAGTCGAGCACCACCAGCACGGGCGCTCCGTCATCCACGACGTCGGCATCGTCCACGACGTCCACGACGTCGGCATCGTCCACGACGTCCACGACCTCCACGACGCCGGCATCAGCCACGACGTCCACGTCGTCCGCATCATCCACGACGTCCACGTCCACGTCCACGTCCACGTCGAGCGCGAGCGCGGCGTCGGCGCCGCACATCATGATCCTGATGATGGAGAACGAGGGCTACAGCGCCCTCGTCGGGAACGGTTCGGCCCCCTATCTGAACTCACTCGCCGGCAGCTATCTCAAGGCGACGAACTCGTACGCGCGAGGCCACTACAGCCTGCCGAACTACCTCGAGATGATCTCGGGCAACGCCTTCGAGAAGAGCGGGACGAGCAGCGACTGCTCACCGTCGAGCTGCGGGCCGATCTCCGGCAAGAACCTCGCCGACCAGCTGCAAGCGGCCGGCATCGGCTGGAAGGCGTACATGGGGTCGATGGCGTCGGACTGCTCGACGAGCAACGCCGGTGGGAGCGGCGGCTACGGGGTCCGCCACGACCCCTTCGTCTACTTCGCCCAGGGACGGCGCAAGCCCGAGTGCAAAAACATCGTGCCGTCGGGCGGGATGCTCAAGGATCTGAGCGGCGCCCGCCCGCCCGCCTTCGTCTTCTACTCGCCGAGCATCTGTAACGACGGCGGCTACGACGCCTCCTGCTCGACGATCGCCAACGGCGACAGCTTCTTGTCGAAGCGCATCCCGCAGATCATGGGCACCTCGTGGTACCGGGCCGGCGGGACGATCATCCTCACGTGGGACGAGGGCAGCGGCAGCGACAACTCCGGCAAGTTCGGCGACAACGGCGGACACGTGCTGACGGTCGTCATCTCCGCGAAGACGAAGGGCGCCGGGGCCTTCACGAGCTACCTCGACACCGCCGGGATCCTGCGCACCGTCGAGCACGCGTACGGCTTGTCCTATCTCGCCGACGCCGCGAGGTCGAGCTCTCCGATGTTGCCGCTCGGCAAGTAGCGCCGGCGCTCTACTCCGGATCGTCCCCTCGGTCTTCGCATCCCGAAGGAATGCGTCGGCGATCTCCTCTTCGTTGCCTGCTCCGTTGTCGGCCAGGGCGATGTTGTCGAGACGCCGTTGCGGGTCGGACCCGTCATCGGGGCCATCGCCGACGGGGCAGGATCATGGTGGCCCACCTGCTCGCCCGCGTCATCGACGACCGAGGAAACGTCGTGAAGAGCTACGAGCGGCGCGCCGCGCGCCGGGCCACCTCGGCGTCGACGGCCACCGAGGTGGCCCACGTCGCACGGATGCGCATCGCGATGCCCGCCGAGGTTGACACCTTCGTCTGCGACCGCTTCGGCGACGGCCTGCTCGTCTGGCAGGCCGCTCCGGGCGCGAGCCTCGCCGGCGAGCTGAAGCTCGTGACGAGTCGGGCGTGGCCGCATTGACGCAGGCGGGGTTGGTCGGATCGATGCAGTTGCGACGACCCCTGAGAGCTTGGGCGACGAAGCCGTTCATCCGGCCGCCGCTGGGGTGACGGCTCAGGGACGAACGGCCGCCGAATGACCGAGCACCTGGCCACTCGAGGCGAGCGCTTCGACCTCGACGACCGCACCGGGACGAACGATGCTGGCGGTCGTCTGGAAGCCGCCATTGGCGACGGTAGCCACGGTGCGCAGCCGGCTGCTCGTCGCTCCGGTGAGGATTCGCCAGCGCGAGATGCCCGTCTCCCCGTTCCAGCTCATGGCGAGGTGGAGCGAGCCGCCCTGCAGGCTGGCGGACAGCAAGGGCGTTGTGTCGGGCCTGCCGACCCAGCCGTATCGATAGGCGCGGTAGGAGTCGTCCTTGGCGGGGAGACGGGCGTCGTAGAGCAAGGTCCCGCTCCGGCTGAGCTCGGAGTAGTAGGGCGCCGTGCCCCAACCGACCACCATCGTGCCGCCGGCCAGCAGCTGCACGTTGCCGAGGGCCGCGGCCAGCACCCCGGGATGGGAGAAGGCCACCACGACCTCGACCCGGCGCGCGGATGGCTGGAGGCGCAAGAGCAGCGCTCGGGAAGCGGGCTCCCTGGCGGGCGTCGCCCCGTCGTCGAAGACGCTGAACAGGTCGCCGTCGTGCAGCTCGACGTCGTGCTCGAACCAGAACGCGGCGCCGGACCCCATCGCCGTGCTCGGGTGTTT
>DATKQY010000050.1:0-54133 GCA_035532475.1 Acidimicrobiales bacterium
CTAGCGTGCGCCAGGTGGCCGCTCCCGTGCCGACGCTCCCGCGCTACCCCTCGATCAGCGCCAAAGCGTACGAGCACCCGGCCGACCGGGCGGCGACGGCGGCGCTCGGCTCGATCCCGCTCCTCGACCGGGTGCTGAAGAAGCTCAGCGAGTGGCGCTTCGAGCGGCCCTTCCAGCAGATCCTCCTGGCGGATGCCGTCCGCCTCGGCGAGCGCCAGCGGCCGGACGTCTGGCACGCCCACCTCGCGGCGCTCGAGGCGCTCGACATCCCCCAGCGCCCGGAGCTGTACATCCAGGGCCTGCCGATGATGAACGCGATGACCGTCGGCTCGGCCAGGCCCCTCGTCATCGTGAACTCCTCGCTCGTGCGCAAGGTTCCGGGCGAGGAGCTCACCGCGGTCCTCGCCCACGAGGGCGGTCACATCCTGTCGGACCACGTGCACTACGCGACCGTGCTCGCCATCCTCCAGCGCCTCCTCCAGACGGGGCTCTCGCCGATCGGCCGGCTGCCCCTGCAGGCGGTGGTGCTCGTGCTGCTCGAGTGGTACCGCTGCGCCGAGCTGAGCTGCGACCGCGCGGCGACCCTCGTCACCGACGACCCGCTCGTCACGTGCCGCCTGCTGATGAGCGTCGCGGGCGGCGGCGTCGAGGGCCTCGACCTGAACGCCTTCCTCACCCAGGCGGCCGAGTTCGCCGAGTCCGAGGACCTGCTCGCCCGCCCCGGGCGCTGGATGACCGAGCTGCACCGGACCCATCCCTTCGCGGTGCGGCGCGTCGGCGAGCTGATGCGCTGGGTGCAGGAGGGCGAGTTCGACCGGATCCGCTCGGGCAGCTATGTCCGCCGGGGCGAGGAGCCTCCGGTCGGGGACAACTTCCGCGAAGCGACCGAGCACTACCGCCGGCGCTTCCTCGAGATCGTGGACCGGGTGGCCGGCGGCGCGCAGAAGCTCTTCAACCAGTTCTCCGCCTGGCTGCGCACCGACGGCGACGGGCACGGCGAGCGGGAATAGGCGCACCCGCCGGGCCCGGGCCTGCCCGGCCTGCCGGGCGCGTAACCTTCCGTCATGACCAGGAAGTTCTTCGTCCGTACCTTCGGCTGCCAGATGAACGAGCACGACTCCGAGCGGATCGCCGCCGAGCTCGGCGGCGACGGGCTGGAGCGGACCGATGAGCTCGAGGAGGCCGACGTCGTCGTCCTCAACACGTGCTGCATCCGAGAGAACGCCGACAACAAGCTCTACGGCCACCTCGGGCACCTGAAGTCGCTCCGCGACCGCAAGCCCGACCTCCAGATCGCGGTCGCCGGCTGTCTCGCCCAGAAGGACCGGGACGCCATCTTGTTGCGCGCCCCCCACGTCGACGCCGTGTTCGGCACCCACAACGTGTCCCGCGCGGCCGGCCTGCTGCGCGAGGCGCGCGCCAGCGGGCGCCAGGTCATCGAGGTGCTCGACGCGCCGACCGGCGACGATGAGGCCTTCCCCTCGGCCATGCTGGTCAGGCCCGACCTGCCGTACGCGGCGTGGGTGACGGTCCAGGTCGGCTGCGACAACTCCTGTGCCTTCTGCATCGTCCCCGCGGTGCGCGGGCCCGAGCAGAGCCGGCCCTTCGGCGACCTCGTCGCCGAGGTGGAGGCGCTGGCTGACGCCGGCACGGTCGAGGTGACCCTCCTCGGCCAGAACGTCAACTCTTACGGCCGCGACCTGACGACGCGCCTGCGCCGGGGCGGTCCCGAGACGCCCGGCGGGGGCGACGACGACGGGGCGGGGGCCGCGAGCCTCGCCCGCCTCGCCGGCGCCCGGTGGGCGGCGGAGGGGGCGTCGCGCGCCCGGCCCCTCTTCGCCGACCTGCTCCGCGCCGTCGGGGCGGTCCGGGGGATCCGGCGGGTCCGCTTCACCAGCCCGCACCCGAAGGATCTCCGGCCGGAGACGATCGCCGCGATGGCCGAGACCCCGGCCGTGTGCGAGCAGCTCCACCTGCCCCTCCAGTCGGGGAGCGACCGTGTGCTCGCCGTCATGCGCCGCGGCTACACCGCGGCTCGCTACCTCGAGCGGCTGGCAGCGGCGCGCGCCGCGATCCCGGGGCTGGCCGTGACGACGGATATCATCGTGGGCTTCCCCGGCGAGTCCGAGGAAGACTTCGCCGAGACGCTCGAGGTCGCCGCCGAGGCCCGGTACGACAGCGCGTACACCTTCATCTTCTCGCCGCGGCCGGGGACGCGTGCCGCCGCGATGACGGATCGGCTCCTGCCCGCCGAGGTCGTCGCCGAGCGCTTCGCCCGCCTGAAGGTCGTCATCGACCGCTCGGCGATCCAGGCCAACCTCGCCCGGGTCGGCAGGGACGAGGAGGTCGTGGTCGAGGGGCCGTCGAAGAAGGACCCCGGGATCCTCGCCGCGCGGACGCGCCAGGGGAAGCTCGTCCACTTCTCGCCACGCGCGGCGTCGCTCGTCCCGGGGAGCTTCGCGACGGTCCGGATCGGCTCGGCGGGGCCCCACCACCTCGCCGGCGAGCTGATCGCCGTGGAGGAGCCCGTGCCGCCGCAGTCCGGGTCCGCCGTCCCGGTCAGGATCTCCCCGGGGAGGATCTCGCCGGTCAGCGCGCCGTAGCGGGGCGGCCGGCGCCGGCGAAGCCCGGAGCACGGGCGAGGAGGGCCGCGCCGGGTCCCGGCCTAGACTCGCGGGTCGTGAGTGTGTTCGCGCGCGTGCTCCGCGCCGGTGAAGGCAAGAAGGTTCGCAGCCTGGCGGAGGTCGTGCCGCTGATCAACGACCTCGAGGCCGAGGTCGCCGCCATGAGCGACGAGGAGCTCGCGCACATGACGGTCGCGTTCCGCGAGCGGCTGGACGAGGGCGAGGACCTGAACGACCTCTTGGTCGAGGCGTTCGCGGTCGTCCGTGAGGCGGCGCGGCGGACCATCGGGCAGCGCCATTACGACGTCCAGCTGATGGGCGGCATGGCGCTCCACTTCGGCTGGATCGCGGAGATGAGGACCGGCGAGGGCAAGACCCTCGTGTCGACGCTGCCGGTGTACCTCAACGCGCTCGCCCGCAAGGGCGTGCACATCGTCACCGTCAACGACTACCTGGCCCGGCGTGACGCCGAGTGGATGGGCCAGATCTACCGCTTCCTCGGCCTCACGGTCGGCCTCGTCGTCCCCGACGTCGACGACTTCGACTCGAAGCGCGCCGCGTACGACGCGGACATCACCTACGGCACGAACACCGAGTTCGGCTTCGACTACCTGCGCGACAACATGGCAACGGACCGCGCCCAGATGGTCCAGCGCGGCTACCACTTCGCCATCGTCGACGAGGTCGACTCGATCCTCATCGACGAGGCACGTACCCCGCTCATCATCAGCGGACCGAGTGACGAGTCGACCCGCCTCTACTACCAGTTCGCGAGCGTGGTGCGCACCCTTTCGCGCGACGAGGACTACGAGGTCGACGAGGAGAAGCGCACGGTCGTGCCGACCGAGGCCGGCATCGCCAAGGTCGAGCGCCAGCTCGGCGTCGAGAACCTCTACGACGCCGTCGCGGTGAACTACGTCCACCAGCTCGGCAAGGCGCTCGAGGCGAAGGAGCTCTACCGCCGCGACAAGGACTACATCGTCGCCGACGGCGAGGTGAAGATCGTCGACGAGTTCACCGGCCGCATCCTTGAGGGGCGCCGCTGGTCGGACGGGCTCCACCAGGCGGTCGAGGCGAAAGAGCGCGTCCGCATCAAGGAGGAGAACCACACCTGGGCCACGGTGACCCTCCAGAACTACTTCCGCATGTACGAGAAGCTCGCCGGGATGACCGGCACGGCCGAGACCGAGGCCGCCGAGTTCGCCTCCACCTACGGCCTCCAGGTGGTCCCGATCCCGACCAACCAGCCGATGGTCCGCGAGGACTGGCCGGACCTCGTGTTCAAGTCGGAGGAGTCGAAGTTCAAGGCCGTCGTCGAGGACATCGTCGAGCGCTTCGGAACGGGCCAGCCGGTCCTCGTCGGGACCGCCTCCGTCGAGAAGTCCGAGCACCTCTCGCGCCTGCTCGACAAGCAGGGGATCCCGCACACAGTCCTGAACGCCAAGTACCACGCCCGGGAGGCGGCGATCGTGGCGCAGGCGGGGCGGCTGCACGGCGTGACGGTCGCGACGAACATGGCGGGCCGTGGCGTCGACATCCTCCTCGGCGGCAACCCCGAGGGACTGGCCCGCGAGGCGGTGCTCGCGGAGTCGCTCGATCCCGACGGCGAGGAGGGCCGCCCGCGCATGGCGGCGCTGCTCACGAAGTTCCGCGCCGAGTGCGAGGCCGAGGCGGACCAGATCCGAGAGCTCGGTGGCCTCTACGTGCTCGGCTCCGAGCGTCACGAGAGCCGCCGGATCGACAACCAGCTGCGGGGTCGCTCGGGCCGTCAGGGCGACCCGGGGGAGAGCCGCTTCTACCTCTCGCTCGAGGACGAGCTCATGCGCCTCTTCGCCACCGGCGCGATGAGCTGGGTGATGGACCGGGCGCTGCCCGAGGACGTGCCGATCGAGGCGCGCATGGTCACCCGGGCGATCGAGAAGGCGCAGCACACCGTCGAGGCGAAGAACGCCGAGATCCGAAAGGACGTCCTCAAGTACGACGAGGTGATGAACGAGCAGCGCAAGGTGATCTACGAGCGCCGCATGCAGGTCATCGACGGCGAGACGCTGCGCGACGCCACACTCGACATGCTCCGCTCCACGGTGGAGCGCCTCCTCGCCGAGACGTGCTCGGGCGACTTCGCCGAGGAGTGGGACCTCGAGCGCCTCGTCGCCGAGCTCGGCCAGTACTACCCGACCCAGTTCTCGGTGGAGGACCTCGAACAGGCCGAGACGTTCGAGCAGCTCTCCGACAGCGTCCTCGCCGAGGCGACGGAGTTCTTCGACGAGCGCGAGCGGACGTTCCCCGGCGGTGAGGAGGTCGCCCGGCAGGTCGAGCGGCAGGTGATGCTGCAGATCATCGACCAGCGCTGGCGGCAGCACCTCTCGGAGATGGACTACCTGCGCGAGGGCATCCACCTTCGCGGGATCGCCCAGACGGACCCGCTCGTCGCCTGGCAGCGCGAGGGCTTCGAGATGTTCGGCAAGCTGATGCAGTCGATCGACGACGACTATCTGCGCTACGTGATGCACGTGCAGGTCCAGCTGGAGCCGGAGGCGGCGCCCGACTACACCCAGGCCACCTTCGAGGCCGCGGAGGACCCGGTCGCCGGTCTCGCCGTGGCGGCCCTGCCCGACGCCGGAGCCCCCGAGGAGGCCGGGCCGGCGGGCCCGGCGCCGAAGGCGCGCCCTGCGGCGCCGACGGGACCCGCCCCGGCCGGTCCCTCCGGGCAGGGTCGCGCCGACGCAGCGGGGCGCCCCGGCGTCGCTGCCGGGACCGTCGCCGGCGCCGAGCTGGCCGCCGCTCGCGCCGCGCGGGAGAAGGTGGGCCGCAACGACCCCTGCCCGTGCGGGAGCGGTCGCAAGTACAAGCTCTGCCACGGCGCAGCCTGAGGGTCCGTGACGACGACCGGTCGCGCAGGACCGGGGAGCGGCCCCGCCGAGGAGCGCCCCGACATCGCCACGGAGCTCGCCTCGTTGCGGACGCGCCTCGAGGCGGCGGCCTCCTACCTCCATCTCGACCAGCTCCGCGAGGAGCTGGTCCGCCTCGAGGGCGAGGTCGGCGCGCCCGACCTCTGGTCGGACCCGGACCACGCGCGCCTCGTGAGCACCGCCTACGGCCGGGTGAAGTCCGACGTCGACCAGCTCGACGAGCTGGCCGCCCGCCTGGGCGATGCCAGCGAGCTCCACGAGCTCGCGCTCCAAGAGGGCGGCGACTCGCTCGACGCGATGGCCGGCGAGCTGACCGAGGCTGCCGACCACGTCGGCCGGGCGCTCGACGACCTGGAGCTGCGCAGCCTGTTCTCCGGCGAGCACGACGACCGCGACGCCATCGCCGAGATCCACGCCGGGGCGGGCGGGACCGACGCGCAGGACTGGGCCGAGGTGATGCTGCGGATGTACTTGCGCTGGGCGGAGCGGCGGGGCTTCTCGGTCGAGCTCGACGAGGTCTCGGCGGGCCAGGAGGCCGGCATCTTGTCCGCGACCTTCCTCGTGCGCGGCCGGCACGCCTACGGTCTGCTGACCGCGGAGCGCGGCGTCCACCGCCTGGTGCGCATGTCGCCGTTCGACGCCCAGCACCGGCGCCAGACGAGCTTCGCCTCCTTCGAGGTGACCCCGTTCCTCGAGGACCTCTCCGCGGAGGTGACGATCGACGAGAAGGACCTCCGCATCGACACCTACCGCTCCTCGGGCGCAGGTGGCCAGCACGTCAACGTGACGGACTCGGCGGTGCGGATCACGCACCTGCCGACCGGGATCGTCGTCTCGTGCCAGAACGAGCGGAGCCAGCACCAGAACAAGGCGAAGGCGATGCAGTTCCTCGCCGCGAAGCTCGCCGAGCGCCAGCGCGAGGAGCGCCGGGCGGAGCTCTCGGCGCTCACGGGCCCCCAGACCGACGTCGCTTGGGGGAACCAGATCCGTTCCTACGTGATGGCCCCTTACCAGCTCGTGAAGGATCTGCGGACCGAGCACGAGACGGGCAACGTCGAGGCGGTGCTCGACGGCGAGCTCGACGAGTTCATGGTCGCGTTCCTGCGCTGGCGGCGGTCCGAGCACCCCGACTGAGCTCGCCGCAGGGCCGCCGCGGCTGCGTCGCGGTCCAGGCCGGGGCGGGGAAACGGGCGGTCCGGTCCGGGGACGGGGTGAAGTGTCACTGGACTGTCATGGTCCGGCTGGTAGGGTTTCGCGGAACACCCGCAGGTGGGACCTGCTCACCCGGGCGACAAATGCAAGCGCGCTGGACGGGACGTGCGGGTCCCTGCGCCGAAGAGCCGTTCCCGGGGGGCGACCCCATCGGATGCGTGCCCCGAGGAAGAGGAAGATGATCCGCTTCGACAACGTCACCAAGTCGTACAAGGGTGCGATGCCTGCGCTGCGGGACATCTCGCTCGAGATCTTGAAGGGCGAGTTCGTCTTCCTCGTCGGGTCCTCGGGCTCGGGCAAGACCACTTTCTTGAAGCTCCTGCTCCGTGAGGAGCTGCCGGACGACGGGCGGATCTGGGTCGCCGGCCGGGACATCGGCCAGCTCTCCCAGTGGCGCGTGCCGTACCTGCGCCGCAATCTCGGCTGCGTCTTCCAGGACTTCCGGCTCCTGCCGAACAAGACCGTGGCGGAGAACGTCGCGTTCGCGCTGGAGGTGATCGGGCGGCCCCGTGGCCAGATCAAGACCCAGGTCACCCAGGTGCTCGAGCTGGTCGGCCTCGGCCAGAAGCATGAGCGGATGCCCGACGAGCTCTCCGGCGGCGAGCAGCAGCGGGTCGCCATCGCCCGGGCGTTCGTGAACCGCCCGCTGGTCCTCCTCGCGGACGAGCCGACAGGGAACCTCGACCCGGCGACGAGCCAGGGGATCATGAAGCTGCTGGACCGGATCAACCGCACCGGCACGACGGTCGTGATGGCGACCCACGACGTCGGCATCGTCGACACGATGCGCCGGCGGGTCGTCGAGCTCGACCGTGGCCACCTGGTCCGTGACCAGGCCCGGGGCGTGTACGGCTACGCCGCCGACCTCAACACGTCCAGCCGGGGCGTGCCCGCGGTGTCGGTGGCCGCCGGCCGCGGCGCCTATGACGGTGCCGACGAGCCGATCACGAACCGGGTTGCCGCCGTTCGCGCTCGTCGCGGCCAGCGCTGACGGTCGGTCCGGTGGCAGTCTCGGTCGACTACGTCGCGAAGGAAACCGCGACGAACCTCTGGCGGAACCGGATGATGGCCCTCGCGGCGATCCTCACCGTCGCCGTCTCGCTCTCGCTCGTCGGCACGGCGCTGTTGCTGCGCCAGGCGGTGAACCGCCAGATCAGCGCGTGGGGCCACAACGTCAACGTCCAGATCTTCATGAACGCCAACGCGACGAACTCCCAGGTCGCGAACGTCCGCTCGATGATCAAGCAGACGCCGCAGATCACCGCCTTCACCTATCTCGGCCACCAGGCCTCCTACGCCCAGGCGAAGAAGATCCTCGCCGGCGACCCCGCCGCGATCGGCGTGCTCACCGCGCAGACGACGCCAACGGTGTTCCGTGTCCAGCTGAAGGATCCCGCCGGGGCGGCGACCGTGGTGTCGACCTTCAACTCGGGGCTGCCCGGCGTCTACCAGGCGACCTCGCCGTCGCAGAGCATCCACGTCATGCAAGAGGTCACGAACGTGCTGCAGATCATCCTGCTCGTGATCGCGATCGTGCTGCTCGTCTCGTCGCTCGTGCTGATCCTGAACGCCATCCGCATGGCCATCTTCGCCCGCCGCCGCGAGGTCGGGGTGATGAAGCTCGTCGGGGCCACGAACTGGTTCATCCGGGTGCCGTTCATGCTGGAAGGCCTCGTCCAGGGGCTGCTCGGGGCAATCGTCGCCGTGGTGATCGTGCTGCTGTCGAACATCGGCGTGAACTACCTGATCAACCACTACCACGTCTCGTTGCTCGGGTCGACGGTGCTGCCGACCCACGACCTGCTGATGACGGAGCTGCTGGTGGTGGCCGTCGGCGTGGTCGTCGGGGTCGCCGGCTCCTCGGTCGCCGTCCGTCGCTTCCTCGACGTCTGACCCGCTCGGCGCCCCCGGCGGCGCCTGCGCGGGGCGCCGCCCCCGCCGAGCGTCCAGAGATGGCCGGACCCCGCCGACGCGTCACCGGTGGCCCTCTCGTCGGCTGGTCCACTTCCGGTACCGTCGCAAGCGGTGAACGCGCTTCAGCTCGCCGACGAGTGGGAGGTCGAGCACTTCGCCGTCGGCGTGCGGTCGCGCGCCGGCGATGTCGAGGAGGTGCGCGGCTCCGTCGGTCGACGCTTCGAGTGGGCCTCGGTGACGAAGCTCGTCACGGCGCTCGCAGTGCTCGTGGCCTACGAGGAGGGCACGGTCGACCTGGCCGAGCCGGCCGGCCCTCCCGGCTCGACGGTCCGGCACCTGCTGGCTCACGCGTCGGGCCTCGGTCCGGACGACCCGGTCCACCCGGTGGCGCCGCCGGGCGCCCGCAGGATCTACTCGAACGCCGGCTTCGAGGTGCTCGGCGCGCACCTGCAGGCCCGGTCGGCCATGTCGTTCGACGAGTACGCCCGTGCGGGCGTCCTCGAGCCGGTCGGCATGGTCGGCGCCCGCATGGGCAGCTCGGCCGCCACCGGCGCCTCGGGCACGCTCGCCGACCTGCTCGCACTCGGTGCAGAGCTCCTCGCGCCGGCGACCATCGACCCCTCGACGCTCGCTGCCGCGACGACCGTGTGCTACCCGGGCCTTGTCGGCGTGCTGCCGGGCTTCGGTCGTCAGGACCCCTGCGACTGGGGGCTCGGCTTCGAGCTGCGTGACCACAAGGCCCCGCACTGGACCGGTTGGACCAACTCGCCAGAGACGTTCGGCCACTTCGGCCAGAGCGGCAGCTTCCTCTGGGTGGACCCGGTGGCAGGCCTGGCGTGCGCCGGGCTGGCCGACCGGCCGTTCGACTCCTGGGCGGCGCACGCGTGGCCCCGCCTCGCCGACGCGGTGCTCGCCGAGCACGCCGGCCACGCCCGCCGCCGGGCGGACGGTGACCCGCCCCGCCCCGCCCACGCCCCCGTGCGACCCGTTCCGGGTTGACGCCGTCTGGGGGTGACCCCCGCCGCGGCGTTCCCGGACGCTACGCTCGACGGCGATGACCTGCCCGTTCCGCGGCACCCGTCCGTGAGGGGCGTCCTCCTCGCCGGGGGCACGGGTAGCCGCCTGCATCCGCTCACGCGGATCACGAACAAGCACCTGCTGCCGATCTACGACCGCCCGATGATCGCCTACGCGGTCGAGGCGCTGGTCAAGTCGGGGATCTCCGAGATCATGGTGGTCACCGGCGGCACCCACGCCGGCGAGTTCCTGCGCCTGCTCTCGAGCGGCGAGGAGCACGGGGTCGACCGCCTCTGCTACGCCTACCAGGACCGCCCGGGCGGCATCGCCGAGGCGCTCGGGCTGGCGGAGCGCTTCGTCGGCGACGACCTCGTGCTCGTGATGCTGGCGGACAACGTCTTCGGCCAGACGATCCGGCCGACGGTCGAGCGCTTCAACGAGCAGGCCAAGGGGGCGCGGATCGTCCTCGCCCCGGTCGCCGAGCCGGAGCACCTGCGCCACCTCGGCGTGCCCGAGCTCACCGACGACGGCCGGGTCGGCCGTATCGTCGAGAAGCCCGTCGATCCTCCGAGCCGCTACTGCGTCACCGGTGTCTACTGCTACGACCCGAGCGTGTTCTCGGTCATCGGGCAGCTGGAACCCTCCGGGCGGGGCGAGCTCGAGATCACCGACGTGAACAACCACTACGTCGAGACCGGCCAGATGGCCTACGACGTCCTCGACGGGTTCTGGGGCGACGCGGGGGAGTCGATCGACGCCTACTACGCGGTCAACGACCACGTGCGGCGCTTCGGGGCGAACCTCGACTAGCCGCTCGGACGGGGCCGTCGCGCCCTGTCCGGCCCGGCGGGCGCCGAGTGCGTCCCGCCGCCCAACGCCTCGCGCCGCCACATCGAGGGGGTGAAGGCGAGCGTGCGGGGGAAGTCCTCGTAGAGCCAGCGCCCGACGTTGCGACGCGTCCACTCGTTCCACCCGCTGACGCGCACCGCTCCGCGGGCGGCGAGCGGATGGGCCATCAGGCTCGTGCAGAGCCAGGAGAGCCGGTGCTCGCGTTGCAGCGTCGCCTGGACGTGCTCGGCGTAGCCGCGTGCCACCGCGCCCGGCGACACGCTGCCGACACGCGCGATCGCCTCGGCGGCTGCCACGCCGGTCTCGAGCGCCTGCGCGATGCCCTCCCCTGTGAACGGGTCGGCCGCGCGGGCGGCGTCGCCGACGAACACGACCCGCCCGCCGAGCGCGACGAGCCGCCGCTCCGAGATGCCGGCCGGGATCGGCCACGACCGGGCCGGCCCCTCGACGACCGCGTCGCGCCCGAGCAGCGAGGCGAGGAAGGGCCCGTCGAGGAGCGCCGACCACGTCGCGGCGAGCTCGGAGCCGCGCTGGCCCGGCGCTCGGCGCATGCAGATCCCGATGTTCGCCCCGCCGCCGGCGAGGGGGAAGGACCACGCGTAGCCCGGCAGCATCGTCCGGTCGAACCACACCCACAGGTGCTCGGCCGCCTCCGGCCCGACGCCGCTCGCGTAGGCGCGGAAGGCGTGCCAGTCGCCTTGCCCCGAGGCGCGCCGCCGGCTGCGGCCGGCCCCTCGCGTGCCGGGGTGCGCTTGCGCCCGCTCGCGGTCCTCGTGCGGGTGGTCGACCGCGCGGTGGACGGGAGACCATGCACCGTCGGCGCCGACGAGGTAGCTCGCGCGGACCGTGACGCCGCCGGCCAGCTGGACGACGACCTGCCCGGCGTCGGCGTCCGCCTGCAGCTCTTCGAAGGCGTGGCCCTCGAGGACGGTCGCGCCGGCTCCGCGTGCCAGGTCGACGAGTGCCGCGTCGAGCTCGGCCCGGCGGGCCACCGCGGCATGGAGCTCGCGTCCGTCGCCGAGCGGCAGGCGCGCGATGCGCCCGGACGGCGAGCGGAGCGTGAGATCGGCGACCGGGGTGAACGACGGGACGGCGGCCGGGTCGAGCCCGAGCGCCCGAAGGCGCCGCAGCGCGCCGGTGGTGAGACCGTCGCCGCAGCACTTGTCGCGGGGGAACCTTGCCCGGTCGGCGAGCAGGACCCGGAAGCCGCAACGGGCGAGCGTCGTCGCCGCGGAGGCGCCGGCCGGGCCGGCGCCCACGACCGCGACGTCGGTCGTGAGCTCGCCGCTCACCGTTGCTCGCCCGCCGTGGCCGCTCCCGAGGCCCCGATGGGAGCGTGGCCGAGCGCCACGGCGAGCGCCTCACGCACGCTCGGGCGGGCGAAGCGGTAGCCGGTCTGCTCGAGGCGGCTCGGCAGGACTCGCTGGCTGGCGAGGACGACCTCGTCGGCGACCGTACGGCCCATCGCGCCGACGAGCGCGGCCCTCGGCAGGGCGAGGCGCGCCGGGCGGTGGAGCGCCTCGCCGAGGGCGTCGGCGAACTCGGCGTTGCGCACCGGGGAAGGAGCGGTGAGGTTGCACGGCCCCTGCAGCTCGGTGCACGCGACGGCGTGGAGGAGGGCGCCGACCTCGTCCTCGAGCGCGATCCAGCTCATCCACGACCTGCCCGTGCCGAGCGGCCCGCCGAGGCCGAGGCGGAAGATGCGGACCTGTTTCGCCAGCACTCCGCCGCCCGCCCCGAGGACGATCCCGGTGCGGACGTTCACGACGCGGATGCCACCGGCCTTGGCGGGAGACGTCGCCGCCTCCCACGCCCGGCAGAGCTCGGCGAGCATGCCGGTGCCCGCCGTGCTGCCCTCGACGAGGATCTCGTCGCCCCGGTCGCCGTAGTAGCCGATCGCCGAGCCCGACACGAGCACGGCCGGCGGGGAGTCCAGCGCGGCGAGCGCTCGCGAGAGCACGTCGGTCGTGACGATCCGGCTGGCGCGGATGCGCTCGCGCTTGGCGGGCGTCCAGCGCGACGGGGTGATCGGCTCGCCCGCGAGGTGGAAGACGGCGTCGAAGCCCTCGAGGCTGCCGCCGGGGAGCCTCGACGCGTCGATCCGGCGGCCGTCGAGGTCAAAGGCGGCCTCGCCGGGGCCCGCCGGTCCACTCACGACGCGCTCGACCGTGTGGCCGTCCGATGCCAAGCGCGCCACGAGCGCCCGACCGATGAAACCGCTCGCTCCCGTCACGAGGGCCCGCATCGTCCACCGCCTTTCGCCCCGAGCCTACTGGGGGGAACGGTCGCGATCGCGTCCCCGGGGCGCCGCGCCACCCCGGGGGCCCCGCGGCCGCCGGACCCGGCGCCGTCGACCGGGGACGGCAGGGGAACTGGGCCGTGAGCTGGGCATCCGACACGCCAAGAACATGCGGTCGCGCCACGGCCGCCGTTAGGATCGACGAAGTGAGCGAGGCCGGGGAGTCGACAAGGACGTCGGACGGACCGGGCACGGTCGATGCGGGAGCGCTCGGCCTCAATGCCTGGCTGGTCGAGGAGATGTACCAGCAGTATCTTGCCGCGCCCGAGTCGGTGAGCGAGAGCTGGCGGGAGTTCTTCGCCGACTACCGCAGCCACCTTCCCTCGTCGGCGCCGGCCGTGGCACCCCGGGTGAACGGCGCCCCGCCGGCAGGGACGTCCCCCGTCGTTGGTCGCACAGCGCCCGCCCCGCCCCCTGCACAGGCGCCGCCCGCGCCGGCCGCGCCGGCCGCGCCGGCGCCGTCTCCGGCGCCCGTCGCGCCGGCCGCGGTCGCAGCCCCGGCTCCAGCGGTGCCGGCCGAGGAGGAGCCCGCGGCGCCGCTGCGCGGCGCGGCGGGCCGCATCGTGCAGAACATGGTCGCCAGTCTCGCCGTGCCGACCGCGACGAGCGTCCACCCGGTCCCGGCGAAGCTCCTCGAGGTCAACCGCCAGCTCCTGAACGAGCACCTCGGTCGGTCCTCGGGCGGCAAGGTGAGCTTCACGCACCTCATCGCCTGGGCGATCGTGCGCGCGCTCGGCGAGGTCCCGGCCCTCAACGCCTCCTTCGTCGAGGATGTCGACGGCAAGGGGACGGCAGGCGTCGTGCGCCATCGCCACGTCGGGCTCGGCATCGCGATCGACCTCCAGAAGGCCGACGGCTCGCGGGCGCTCGTCGTGCCCGCGATCCGCAACGCGGACGCCCTCGACTTCGCGGGCTTCCTGCACGCCTACGAGGACCTGGTCCGAAGGGCTCGCGCCAACAAGCTGGAGGTCACCGACTTCGCCGGCGTGACTGCGACCGTCACGAACCCCGGGACCCTCGGGACGACCCAGTCGGTACCGCGGCTGATGCGCGGCCAGGGCGTGATCGTCGGCGTCGGCGCCCTCGACTTCCCGGCGGAGTATGCCGCGACGGACCCCGACACCCTCGCCGAGCTCGGTCTCGGCAAGGTCGTGACGCTTACCTCGACCTACGACCACCGGATCATCCAGGGCGCCGAGTCCGGGCTCTTCCTCAAGCGCGTCCACGAGCTGCTCCTCGGGGAGCGCGACTTCTACGACGAGGTCTTCTCCTCTTTCGAGGTGCCGCATCAGCCGGTCCGCTGGCAGCGCGACCGCAGCCCGCTCGCGAGCGGCGACCAGCAGCGCACGCTGCTCGAGAAACAGGTCCAGGTGCAGGCGCTCGTCAACATGTACCGGGTGCGGGGCCACCTCATCGCCCAGCTCGACCCGCTGGCGAAGCGGGCGCCGGAGCTTCGGAGCGACCTCGACCCACGCACGTACAACCTGTCGGTCTGGGACCTCGACCGGCGCTTCCACACCCTCGGCCTCGCCGGCATGGACCTGGTCCCGCTCTCGCGGGTGCTCGAGATCCTTCGCGCCGCCTATTGCCGCACGGTCGGCGTCGAGTACATGCACATCCAAAGCCCCGACGAGAAGCGGTGGATCCAAGAGCACGTCGAGGGCGTGCCGACCACCCTGTCGGCGGAGCACCAGCGCCACATCCTCGGCCGGCTGAACGCAGCGGAGGCGTTCGAGCGCTTCCTGCACTCTCGCTACGTCGGTCAGAAGCGCTTCGGTCTGGAAGGTGCCGAGTCCACGATCCCGTTCCTCGACGCCGTGCTCGAGGAGGCGGCGCACAGCGGCATCGCGGAGGCCGTGTTCGGCATGGCCCACCGGGGCCGGCTGAACGTGCTGGCCAACATCGTCGGCAAGTCCTACGGGGAGATCTTCGCCGAGTTCGAGGGCAACCTCGACCCCGAGTCCGTGCAGGGCTCGGGCGACGTGAAGTACCACAAGGGCGCCGTGGGCAAATGGGTCGGGCGCGACGGGGCCTCGCTCCCGGTGACCCTCGCCTCAAACCCCTCGCACCTCGAGGCCGTCGACCCGGTCGTCGAGGGGCTGGCCCGGGCGAAGCAGGACCAGTACCCGGTGGACTCGAACTTCCCCGTGCTGCCGGTGCTGATCCACGGCGACGCCGCCTTCGCGGGCCAGGGCGTGGTCGCCGAGACCCTCAACCTGTCCCAGCTGAAGGGCTACCGCACGGGCGGCACGGTGCACCTCGTGATCAACAACCAGCTCGGCTTCACGACCCCGCCGACCGAGGCCCGCTCGTCCGTGTACGCGACGGACGTCGCGAAGATGGTCCAGGCGCCGATCTTCCACGTGAACGGCGACGACCCCGAGGCCTGCGTGCGCGTGGCGCGGCTCGCCGTCGCCTACCGCCAGGCGTTCCACAAAGACGTCGTCGTCGACCTCGTCTGCTACCGGCTCCACGGCCACAACGAGGGCGACGACCCGAGCTACACCCAGCCGCTCATGTACAAGAAGATCGAAGCGCACCGCTCGGTCCGCAAGCTCTACACCGAGGCGCTCGTGAAGCGGGGCGACATCACGCTCCACGAGGCCGAGCAGGCGCTCTCGGACTTCCAGGCGCGGCTGCAGGGGGCGCTCGACGAGACCCGCTCCTCGGCGCCGCCGAAGATCGACCGGCTGCCCGAGCGCCGCCCCGCCGAGCTCGGACGCCTCGCGATGCCGTCCGGCGTCGACCGGGCCCGGCTCGACGAGATCGCGCACCGGCTCCACCGGGTGCCCGACGGTTTCACCGTCCACCCGAAGCTCGCCAGGCAGCTGGCCCAGCGGGTCGAGGTCTACGCCGCGGGCGAGGTCGACTGGGCGCTCGGCGAGGCGCTCGCCTTCGGCTCGCTCGTGCTCGACGGCGTGGACGTCCGCCTGACCGGTCAGGACACGCGGCGCGGCACGTTCTCGCAGCGCCACTCGGTGCTCGTCGACTACGGCACCGGCGACCAGTTCGTCCCGCTCGCGGTCCTGGACCAGGCGCTCGACGGCGAGCCGCCGCTCACCGTCAGCGGCCGCCCGGGTCGCTTCTTCGTGCGGGACTCGCTGCTCTCTGAGTACGCGGCCCTCGGCTTTGAGTACGGCTACTCCGTGGAGGCGCGTGAGGCGCTCGTCTGCTGGGAGGCCCAGTTCGGCGACTTCGCCAACGGGGCGCAGATCATCATCGACAACTTCCTCGTCGCCGCCGAGGAGAAGTGGGGCCAGAGCTCGGGCCTCGTGTTGCTGCTGCCGCACGGCTACGAGGGTCAGGGGTCGGAGCACTCCTCGGCGCGCCTCGAGCGCTTCCTCGCCCTGGCGGCGGAGGGGAACATCACCGTCGCCCAGCCGACGACGGCCGCGCAGTACTTCCACCTGCTGCGCTCCCAGGCGATGCGCACCATCCGCCGGCCGCTCATCGTCATGACCCCGAAGTCGCTGCTGCGGGCACGCCAGGCGCGCTCGCCGATCGACGAGCTCGTGACCGGGCAGTGGCGCGAGGTCCTCGACGACCCCGAGCGCGGCCGCACGGTCGACACCGCGGCCGTCGAGCGGATCGTGTGCTGCTCCGGGAAGATCGCCTTCGACGCGATCGCGCGGCGCGACCAGCTGCTTTCGGCCGGGACCGGGCCGCTCAGCGCCGTCGTCCGCGTCGAGCAGCTCCATCCCTGGCCCGAGCCCCAGCTCGTCGACGTCCTCGACCGCTACCCAAACGCCGGCGAGCTCGTCTGGGTGCAGGACGAGCCGGAGAACATGGGCGCCTGGGGCGCCGTCCACGAGCGCCTGCACCGTCTGTACCGCGACCGCTACCAGCTCCGCCACGTGAGCAGGAACGCCTCGGGAAGCCCGGCGACCGGCTCGCACGCGATCCACGAGCTCGAGCTGGCGAGCCTCCTCGACCGAGCCGTCGGACCGGACCCTGCACGGGCCTAGCAGCACCGCCGGCGGCAGATGCACCCGCGGCGTGACCGCGGGTGCTTGACTGACCTGCACATGGCAGCCAGGCACGTCGTCGTCGACGGTTCCAACATCGCGACTGAGGGGCGCTCGACGCCGAGCCTCGGGCAGCTCGAGAACGCCGTCGACGAGCTGCGCAAGGAGTTCCCCGACGCCGAGGTGACGGTGGTCGTCGACGCGACCTTCGCGCACCGTATCGATCCCTCGGAGCTGGCGCGCTTTGAGGCCGCCGAGCTGCACGGCGAGTACGTCCATCCCCCTGCGGGCGCGATCGGTCGCGGCGACGCCTTCCTGCTGCGCATCGCCGAGAAGGTCGGGGGGATCGTGCTGTCGAACGACTCCTTCCAGGAGTTCCACGGCGAGCACCAGTGGCTGTTCGACGAGAGCAGGCTCCTCGGGGCGACCCCGGTGCCGGGGGTCGGCTGGATCTTCGTCCGGAGGACGCCCGTGCGCGGCCCGCGCAGCAGGGTCGCGACCCGCGACGCCAAGCGGGCGAAGGACCGTGTCGAGAAGGCGATCGCCGTCGCCACGAAGGAGGCGGTCGCACCCGAGGTCGTGGGCGGCGAGACGCGTGCCTCGCGCTCCTCGCGCGCCTCGGACCGCTCGGCCGCCGCGACCACTCCGCAGGCGGTCAACGACCCGATGACCTTCATCTCCTTCATCGCCGAGCATCCGCTCGGTGAGGAGCTGGAGGCCGAGGTCGAGAGCTTCACCTCCCACGGGGCCGTCGTGCGTATCGGCGACGTGCGCTGCTACGTCCCGTTGTCCGGCCTCGGCTCGCCGGCGCCGCGCAGCGCCCGGGGGGTGCTGCGCAAAGGCGAGCGCCGACCCTTCGTCATCACGGCGCTCGACCCGCACCGGCGAGGTGTCGAGCTGGCGCTGCCCGGGGTGGCGGTCGTGTCGGGCCGGCCGAGCGACGAGACGGTCAAGGCCGAGATGCGCATGGCGCGACCGGCGAGGAAGAAGGCGGCCGAGGCCCCGGCCGGACGCCCGGCGCCGAAGGCCCCCCCGGCCCCCCGAAAGCGGGCCGGCGGCGGGGCGACCGCCGAGCAGGCCGGCGCGGCGCGAGCCGCTGCCGTCCCCGGGCGCGCAGCGAAGGCGCCGGCGGCCAAGCGCGCCCTCAAGCGGGCCGCGGGGGCCGCCGAGGCGACGGCGCCACCGGTCGGCGAGCACGAGGCCGCGCATCGGACCGGCCGGCGTCGCGTGAGGCCGGTCCATCCGCCCGCCGGGAGTGCCGCGCCCGAGCAGGAACCGGTGCCGGCCGGCGCCGGGCGTAAGGCAGGAGCGAGGAAGGCGGCCCCGGCGCCGACCAAGGCGGCCGCGCCGGCCCCCGCAGCCAGACCGGCGGTGGTGCAAGCCGGGAAGGCCCCCGCGAAGAAGTCCGCCGCAGCCGCTCCGGCGCCGACGAAGGCGGCCGGGGCGAAGAAGGCCGGGAAGAAGGCGGCGGCGCCGACGACGGCGCCTGCCACGACGGCGCCTGCCAAGACGGCGCGTGCCACCAAGGCCGTGGCCGCCGTTGCCCCCGCTGCGACGGCCGGGCCGCCACCGGGCTCGCCGCGCAGGCGGGTCTCGCCGCGTGCAGCGGCGTCAGGCGGCAGCGGTTCGTCCTAGCCCTCCGGCGCACGGCCGCCTGCCCCGGCACGCCGCGCGGCGGGGCGGGACGCGACAGGATCGGGAGCGATGAAGAAGACCGCCATCTCCCTCGCGGACGGGCGCGAGCTCATCTACTACGACGAGGACGACGAGACGGCGCCGCGCGACGAGCGCGACGAGCGGCAGCTCCCGCAGACCCACACCGCCTCGGAGCTGCGTTACGACCCGTTCCTCGACGCCTGGGTGATCGTCGCCTCGCACCGCCAAGAACGCGTGTACCTGCCGCCCGCCGACCTCTGCCCGCTCTGTCCGACGCGGCCCGGGCGCCTCACCGAGATCCCGGCCGCCGACTACGACGTCGTGGTGTTCGAGAACCGCTTCCCCTCCCTCGCCGGGGTGCCTGTCCCCGGCGAGTGGGGCGCCGACAGCTCCGAGCTGTTCGGTCGGCGCCCCGGCTACGGGCGCTGCGAGGTCGTCTGCTACACCTCCGACCACGACGCCTCCTTCGCCCGCCTCTCGCCGCGCCGGGCGCGCCTCGTGCTCGCGGCGTGGACGGACCGCACGGTCGAGCTCTCGGCCCGGCCGGGAGTCGAGCAGGTCTTCTGCTTCGAGAACCGGGGCCGCGAGATCGGCGTCACCCTGGAGCACCCGCACGGCCAGATCTACGCCTACCCGTTCGTGACGCCGCGCACGTCCCGGGTCCTCGCCTCCGTGACCGCCTACCGGCGCAGGACCGGGCGCAACCTGTTCGACGACGTGCTCGCCGCCGAACGCGCCGACGGGTCGCGGGTCGTGGCGTCGACCGAGGACTGGACGGCCTTCGTCCCACAGGCGGCGCGCTGGCCCTTCGAGGTGCACCTTTACCCGCACCGGCGCGTCCCCGACCTCGTGGCGCTGAACGACGCCGAGCGCGAGCAGCTCGTGGTGCTCTACCTCGACGTGCTTCGCCGCTTCGACGCCCTCTTCGACGGCCCGGCGCCGTACATCTCGGGCTGGCACCAGGCACCCGTGCGGGAGGGCCGCCAGCAGTTCGCGCTGCACCTGGAGCTGTTCAGCGTCCGGCGGGCTCCGGACAAGCTCAAGTACCTCGCCGGGTCGGAGTCCGGGATGGACGCGTTCGCCATGGACATCGTCCCGGAGGCGGCCGCCGAGCGACTGAGGGAGGTCGGATGATGCGGGTGCTCGTGACCGGAGGTGCCGGCTACATCGGCTCGGTCGTGGCGGCAAGGCTGCTCGAGGAGGGGCATGAGGTCACCGTGCTCGACGACCTCTCGACGGGCCACCTCGACGCCGTCCCGGAGCGGGCGACCTTCGTCGAGGGGCGCATCCAGGAGGCGCCGCCGGTCCTTCACGGCGGCGGGTTCGACGGCGTCGTGCACCTCGCCGCGTCCTCGCTCGTGGCCGAGTCGATCGCCGACCCCGCGAAGTACGAGGAGAACAACGTCATCGGCACCCGGCTCCTGCTGGAGGCGATGCGCGAGGCGGACGTTCGCACGATCGTCTTCTCCTCGAGCGCCGCCGTCTACGGCGAGCCGCCGTCGGTGCCGATCGACGAGGACGCGCCGACGGCGCCGGTCAACCCCTACGGCGCGTCGAAGCTCGCCGACGACCGGGAGCTCGCCGCGGCGACGCGCGACCGCGGCCTCGCCGCGGTGAGCCTGCGCTACTTCAACGTCGCCGGCGCCTACGGCCGATTCGGCGAGCGCCACGACCCCGAGACCCACCTCATCCCGCTCGCCCTGCAGGCCGCGATCGGCCGTCGCGACGGGATCGTCGTCTACGGCGAGGACTACCCGACGCCGGACGGGACGTGCATCCGCGACTACATCCACGTCGTCGACATCGCCGACGCGCACCTGCTCGCGCTCGACGCGGCCCGGCCCGGCGCGCACCTCGTGTGCAATCTCGGCAACGGCGAGGGCTTCTCCGTACGCGAGGTGCTCGCCACCGTCGGGGAGGTGACCGGGCGCGAGCTGCGGATCACCGCGGCGGCGCGGCGGGCGGGCGATCCGGCCGTGCTCGTCGCCTCGTCCGAGCGGGCCAGGCGGGTGCTCGGCTGGACGCCGCGCCGTCCCGCTCTCGCCGACATGGTCGGCGACGCCTGGCAGCTGCTGGTGGAGCGCGACGGATGAGCGACGGGTTCCGCGACGCCTTCGGTCGCGATCCCGAGGGGGTGTGGGCGGCGCCCGGGCGGGTGAACGTGATCGGGGAGTTCACCGACTACAACGACGGATTCGTCCTCCCGATCGCCTTGCCGCACGTGACCCGGGCAGCGATCGCCCGGCGAGACGACGGGCGCCTGCGCGTCGTCTCGGCCCAGCTGGGACCGGGCGGGGGGACCGCGACGCTCGCCGAGGCGACCGTCGCCGGGCTCGAGCCGGAGGCGGCGACGGGCTGGGCCGCCTACGTGTTCGGCGTCGCCTGGGCCCTGCGGGAAGCGGGGCGCCCGGTCGGTGGCGCGGACGTCCACATCGACAGCAACGTGCCGATCGGTGCCGGCCTCTCGTCGTCCGCCGCGCTCGAGTGCTCGGTGGCGCTCGGGCTTCGCGACCTGTTCTCGCTCCGCATGTCGCGTGAGCGCCTGGCGCTGCTCGCCCAGCGCGCCGAGAACGACTTCGTCGGGGTGCCGTGCGGGATCATGGACCAGACGGCCTCGCTTCGCTGCCGCGCCGGGCGCGCCCTCCTGCTCGACACGCGCAGCCTCGCGACACGCCAGGTCCCCTTCGACCTCGCGCGTGAGGGCCTCGTGCTGCTCGTGCTCGACACGCGGGTCCAGCACAACCTCGGGACCTCGGCCTACGCCGAGCGCCGGTGGGCGTGCGAGGAGGCCGCCAGGGTTCTCGGCGTGCGGGCGCTTCGCGACGTGGAGGCCGGGGAGATGCGGGGCGCGCTGGCGCGGATCGACGATCCCGTGATCGCCAGGCGGGCCCGCCACGTGATCACCGAGAACGCCCGGGTGCTCGAGGTGGTCCGCCTCCTCGATGCCGGTCGCCCCCGCGAGGTCGGCCCGGTGCTGAGCGCCGGGCACGAGTCGCTGCGCGACGACTTCGAGGTCTCGGCGCCCGAGCTCGACACGGCCGTCGGGGCCGCCCGCTCCGCCGGGGCGCTCGGGGCGCGCATGGTCGGCGGCGGCTTCGGGGGATCGGCGATCGCCCTCGTCGACGCGGGGCGCGCCGCGGCCGTCGAGGCGGCGGTGCGCGCCGCGTTCGCCGAGCGGGGCTTCGGCTCACCACGGGTCTTCGTCGCCGTGCCCTCCGGGATGGCGAGGCGGCTGGCGTGAGCGCCGACCGCTGGGCCATCCGCCATGCGGGAGATGCGAGGATAGGTCGGTGAGCACCTGGCGACCCGAGGACCTCATCCCGCATCGCGAGCCGTTCTTGCTGCTCTCGGAGATCACCGAGATGGAGCCCGGCGCCTTCGCGCGGGGCAGGTGGCGACTGAGCGGTGACGAGGCCTTCTTCGCCGGGCATTTCCCGGGCCGGCCGACCCTTCCCGGGGTGCTGATGGTGGAGTCGCTCGCCCAGCTCGGCGCGGCCGCCGTGCTCGCCGACGCCCGCTTCAGCGACCGCCTGCCGCTCTTCGGCGGCATCGACCGGGCACGCTTCCGGCGCCAGGCCGGCCCGGGCGACACCCTCGAGCTCGAGGTGACGCTCGGCCGGCTGTCGACGCGCGCCGGCACTGGCCACGGCGTCGCCAGGCTCGGCGGCGAGGTGGCCTGCGAGGTCGACCTGCTCTTCGTGCTTGTCCCGGCCTGAGGAGCCAGATGCGGCTAGCGACCTGGAACGTCAACTCGCTGAAGGCCCGCCTCGAGCGCGTCGAGCGCTGGATCGCGACCGTCGAGCCGGACGTGCTCTGCCTTCAGGAGACGAAGTCGACCGACGACGCCTTCCCGGCGGCGACGTTTGCTGCGCTCGGCTACGAGACGGCGCACCACGGCAACGGCCGGTGGAACGGCGTGGCGATCGTCTCGCGCGTCGGCCTCGAGGAGGAGCGGGCCGGCTTCCACGACGACGAGGCCGGCAGCATCGAGGAGTGCCGGATCCTCTCGGCGCGCTGCGGCGGCGTGCGCGTCTTCAGCGTCTACGTGCCGAACGGGCGGGTGGTCGGCTCGGAGTTCTACGTGGCGAAGCTCGGCTGGCTGCGGCGGCTGCGGGCCGAGCTCGACGCGACGGCCGACCCGGCGGCCGATGTCGCCGTCTGCGGCGACTTCAACGTCGCACCCGAGGACCGCGACGTCTGGGACATCGCCCGGTTCGAGGGGATGACGCACGTGACCGAGCCGGAGCGCGCGGGGCTTCGCGAGGTGGAGGCGTGGGGGCTGCGCGACGCCGTGCGCGAGCTCCACCCCGACGAGCCCGGACCCTTCTCGTGGTGGGACTACCGGGGCGGCGCCTTCCACAAGGGCGAGGGGATGCGTATCGACCTGGCGCTGCTCTCGACCGGCCTGGCCGGCCGGGTGCGGGCCGCCTATGTCGATCGCGAGGCGCGAAAGAAGGGTCCGGGCGCCGAGACCCAGCCCTCGGACCACGCACCGGTGGTCGTCGACATCGACCCTCCCGGTTAGCGCCGCCTCGGGTCGGAGGTCGCGCCCTGCCGGACGGCCTCTGGGCCGGCGGGCGGAGCTCAGCGCCCGGGGAGCACCGGTCCGGCGTCGGCGTAGCCCTGGCGCACGCCCTGGCCGGCTCGCGCGGTCAGCTGCTCGGGCTCGTAGAGGAGCCAGTAGGCATTGCGGGCGTGCTTTCGCGCGCGGTCCTCGCAGACGGCGACGAGTCGCTCGGGGTCGTCCTCCTCGTTCTCGTGGACGAAGACCTCGAGGATGTGCGTCGAGGTCATCAGCTGGGCCGCCATCAGCCCCTGCGACGCCTCGTGGGCGCATACCTGGTCGATCGGCGCCTTGCCGGGCATCCCGAGCGCGACCAGGATCGCGCAGTGCTCGCGCTCGACGAGGCGCTTGCACTCGACGGCGAGGTCCTTGAAGCCGGGGACGGTGCGGCGGACGACGGCGAAGCGGTCGCCGTGGCCGGGGCACGACTGCAGCTCCTCGACCGCGACCGCGCCCATGTCGACCCGGGCAAACATCGTGTCCACCACGCCGATGAGATCCATGGCGACATCCTACGGGCGCCGCCCGGGAGTCACCCCCCGCCGCGGGCGCGGCGGTAGCGTGCTGAGGTGGAGCTGCTCAGCGACGAGGCGATCGACGCGGCGCTCGGCGGCCTCGCCTGGGAGCGCCACGATGCCGAGCTCGTCAAGGTCGTGCGCCGCCAGGACTTCGCCGAGGCCCTCGCCTATGTGAACGAGGTCGGGGCGCTGGCGGAGGCGGCCGATCACCACCCCGACGTCGAGCTGCGCTGGAACACCGTGACGCTGCGGCTCTCCACCCATTTCCGCGGGGGCATCACCGAACGCGACCTCGCGCTGGCGCGCGGGATCGACGCGCTCGACTGAGGAGCCGGCCACGCCTTCCGCCTACTTTCCCTCGCTGCCCTTCGTCGGCACGGACGAGGTCGACCAGCGCCCGCACGTGATGGTCGACGGCGCGGCGCGCCCGGGGACGGTCCTCGCCCTCTCGCACTGGCCGGCGACGCCGACACCGCCCGAGCTCGCGCGGGACCTGTCGACCGAGATCGTCTACGAGTACCTGCGGCACCCGGGCCTGTGGACCCGTGAGGCCGAGGCGGTCACCTGCGACCACCTCGACGAGGACGGGCTCGCGTCGCTCTTCTTCGTCGTCGAGCCCGAGGCCGCGCTCGCCCACGCCGGCTCGCTCATCGGCATCGCTCGGGCGGGCGACTTCGACGTGCTCGACACCGTCGAGGCGGGCCGGGCCGTCTGGGCGCTGCGTGCCCTCGCCGACCCCGAGCGCTCGCCGTTCGCGCCGGAGACGGGGCAGCAGGCCGTCGCCCGCACCGGTTGGCCCTCAATCGCCTACGCGGAGCTGCTCGGCCGCCTCGTCGAGCTGATCGAGCACCCCGACCGGTTCCGGGAGTGGTGGGCCGAGGAGGACGCCTCCTACGAGGCCGGCCTGGCGGCGCTCGGCCGCGGCGACCTGCACATCGAAGAGCACCCCGACCTCGACCTGGCCGTCGTGCGGGCCTCGGCCCAGCTCGTGCCCGACCGCTTCGCGCGGGTCGGGCACGCCGGCGTGCTCCCGGTCCACCCCGCGGTGCTGCACGGCGCGACCGCGGCGACGCGCGTGCTCGTGGCCCGCGGCCGCTCGTACTGCTACTACGACCGCTACGAGACCTGGGTGCGTTACGTCAGCCGGCGGCTCCCACTGCGGCGCGACCTCGAGCCGTTGGCGCTGGCGCTCTCCGGCGAGGAGCAACGCGGGCCACGGTGGGAGGCCGACTCGCCCGGGACGCTCGTGCCCGTGCTGCGACCGCAGGGCGACACCGAGAGCTCGATCCCGATCGACCGGCTCGTCGAGCTCGTGCGGGGCCACCTCGAGTCGGCGCCCGGGGCCTGGGCACCCTTCCGCGAGGGCGGCGCCTACGTGGCGCCACCCCGGCCCGTCAGCGCACGGGCAGGTTCCACAGCGGAAACCACCGGTCGAGGTCGGGCTCGATGGCGAGGTCTTCGGAAAGGAGGGCCTTCAGCCTGAGTTCGCCCTCGTTGTCCCGGCGCTCTCGGCCCGTCGGCACGAAGGGGTAGAACGTCCCCCGTTTGAACAGGTACACGAGGTAGGTCGTTGCGGGCGCGCCCGGCGACGTCGCGGGATGGAAGCCGAACACCGAGCAGAGCAGCGTGGGGCCGTAGCCGTTGTCCTTCATCGTCGAGTTCACGAAGTGCACCCGCGTGACGAGCGTGTCGAAGTCGGGGGCACCGACGACGATCCAGCGGTAGCCGAACTCGTCGGCGCCCTCGCTCAGCTTCGCCCCCGAACCGGAGGCCGTGGCGGTGTCGGCCGGTGCGGAGGAGTCCCCGTCATCCGCGGGAAGGTCGAGCAGCCCGGCGATCTCCTGCTCCGTCGCGGCGAAGGCCTGGCCCGTCGCCGGCTTGAAGCAGACGCCCGCCTGGAGGGTGGGCGTGAGCGCTTCGGAGGCCTCGAGGGTGATGCGCGCCCCGGGCAGGCCGAAGAGCTTGTCGAGGTTCGCCTCGGCCGGCTTGGTCCGCCCGAGGAGGGCGTCGAGGAAGCCCACCCGCTAGCGCCTCATCGTCCCGGCCCTCACCGCAACGCCCGGCACCGGCTCACGCCGCACCGCGGTGCATCTCCGCGTCGAGCCGGGCGAGCTGGTCGAGCCGCTTCTGGAGCGGCGGGTGCGTGGCGAACAGCGAGGAGAGACTCGCGCCCTGCGCGAGCGCGGGGGCGAAGTAGAAGGCGTTGAAGTGCTCGGCGGCCCGCAGGTCCCGTGTCGGGATGCGCGACATCTCGCCGCTCACCTTGACGAGCGCCGAGGCGAGGATCGCCGGCTGGCCGATGAGGATCGCCCCCGAGCGGTCCGCCGCGAGCTCGCGGTAGCGCGAGAGCGTACGGATGAGGATGAAGCTGATGGCGTAGATGACCGCCGAGACGACCAGCATGCCCATCTCGATCAGGACGAGCTGGCCGCCGGCATTGTTGTTGTTGTTCCGGTTGCCGCCGCCGAACCCGCCGAACAGCCCCGCGTACGCCAGCACCCGCGTGAGGAGGCCGGCGAGGATGCCGAGGAAGCTCGCGATCGTCATCACCGCCACGTCGCGGTGCGCGACGTGCGAGAGCTCGTGGGCGAGCACCGCTTCGACCTCCGGCTCGTCGAGGCGGCGCAGCAGACCGTAGGTGACGCAGACGACCGCGTGCTTCTGGTCCCGGCCCGTGGCGAAGGCGTTCGGGATGTCCGTCTGGGCGACGGCGACGGTCGGCTTCGGCATGTTCGCCATCGCGACGAGCCGGTCGACGACGGCGTGGAGGTGCGGCTCCTGCTCGCGGGTGACGACCTTGCCGCCCATCGAGTACAGGGCGATCTTGTCCGAGAAGAAGTACTGCACGAACAGGATCCCGAAGGCCAGCACCAGGATGAACGCGAGCTGGACGTGCAGCAGGACGAGCACGGTGACGAACACCGCGTACAACAGGCCGAGGAGGAAGACCGTCGTGAGCATCCGGGCCGTCAGGCCACGGTCTACGGGGAAGCGACTGCGTGTTGCCATGGAGAGCTCCTAGCTCCTAACTACTTGTTGCTGGTGGTTGTCTGCTCGCCCTCCGGCACCTCTTCGGAGGCGAGGAGGTCTTGGACCTCGGCGAGCGTGGACCCCGGTGCGGGGAGGGTGAGGTCCGACGGGACGATCGTGGTCGCGTCGACCGGCCGCCCGATCGAACGGACCTTGGTTTGCAGCGCCGCGAGGGCGCGCTGGAACTGCTCCTCGTCGCCGCCGGCGAGCGCGACCGCGAGCTCGGCGTCGAGCGCCTCGAGGCGGTCCATCGTGGCCCCGTCGACCTCGAACTGCCCCTCGTTGAGGATCCGGACGATCACGACGCGCCCCCACCCAGGCTGAACAGGTCGTCCGAGCCCTTCTTCGGGCCGTCGCCGGCGGCCTCGACGGGCTCGCCGTCGGCCGGCTCCTCCTCCTCGGCGGCGGACTCGGGCTCGGCGGCGGACTCGGGCTCGGCGGCGGACCCGGGCGCCGTGGCGGCCGGTGCAGCGGCGGTCTCGGCGCCGCCCGCGGCAAGCTCGGTCACGGCGGGCGCGCCGGCGCCGATCTCCCCGGCAGGGCCGGCCGGAGCGATCTCGCCCTTCAGCTGAGACAGCTCCAGCTCGACCTGGCTCGAGGCGGTCATCTTGTCGAGCTCGGCCTGGATCGGGTCGCTGCTGCCCGACAGGTCCGTGAGCGCGCCCGAGGCGAGGAGCTCGTCGACGGCGCCCGCCCGCGCCTGCATCTGGGCGATCTTGTCCTGGGCACGCTGCATCGCGAGGCCGGTGTCGCTCATCGACTCGGAGATTCCCGAGACGGCCTCGCCGATCTTCGTCTGGGCCTGGGCGGCGGTGTAGCTCGCCTTCAACGTCTCCTTCTGGGTGCGGAACGCCTGGACCCGCGCCTCGAGCTGCTGGGTCGTCGCCACGAGGCGGTCCTCTTGTTGGACGAGCTGCTCGTGCTGGCCCTTCAAGCCCTCGAGCTGCGTGGCGATCGCCGCCCTCCGGCCGAGGATCTCGCGGGCGAGGTCCTCCCGGTTCTGCCCGAGGGCCTGGCGGGCCTGGCCCTGGAGCTTCGTCGCGGAGTCCTGCAGCTGCTTGGCCTGCAGCTCGATGCGCTTGCGCGCGGTGGCGACGTCGGCGACGCCCTTGCGCACCTGCTGGAGCTGTTCGATCTGCTTCTCGTAGGAGAGGTCGAGCGTCTCGCGCGGGTCCTCGACGCGGTCGAGGGCCTTGTTCGCCTTCGCCTGCACGATGCCCGTCAGGCGCTTCATCACGCTCATCAATCCGCTCCCTTCCAGGGTCCGCCGTCGGACCGTCCCGCCTCGGGGCCACACGCGATCGCCCGCGGGTCCACGCCGGTTTCCTCGCTACGAGCATACGCACCAGATGCGCTCGGGGCGCTCGCAGGGGGCCGATTTCCAGCGCTTACGCGGGCGGAGCGCGGCGTTCACGGAGTGCTCACAGGCGAGCCACAGCCCGGGGGCGGGTCTCGGCATCCGCTGCCCTGCCGGGCTGGGCCGTGCCGGTCACGGCCGGCCGGGCGGTAGCCTCGCCGCATGCCCGACGGCCTCTGCCTGCTGACCGTCCACGCGCACCCGGACGACGAGGCGTCAAAGGGTGCGGGAAGCGTCGCCCGCTACCGCGACGAAGGGGTGCGGACGGTCCTCGTCACCTGCACCGGCGGGGAGGAGGGCGACATCTTGAACCCGGCGATGGACACGCCCGAGGTGCGGTCCGACCTCGGCGGGGTGAGGCTCCGGGAGCTCGCGGCCGCGGCAGCCGCCATCGGCTACGACGAGGTCGTCCTGCTCGGCTACCGCGACTCGGGCATGCCGGAGTCGGAGGCGAACCGGGACCCGCGCAGCTTCGCCCGCGCACCGCTCGAGGAGGCCGTCGGTCGCCTCGTGGCGGTCATCCGGCGCGAGCGGCCCCAGGTCATCGTGACCTACAACGAGGACCAGCGCGGCTACCCGCACCCGGACCACCTCCGCGTGCACGAGGTCTCCGTGGCGGCCTTCGACGCGGCGGGAGACCCCGGCGCCTACCCGGGGACCGGCGAGCCCTACGCGCCGGCCAAGCTCTACTACAGCGTCTGGCCGCGAGAGCAGTTCCTGCTACGGCACGAGAAGTTCGTGGAGCTCGGGCTCGAGTCCCCCTACGTCGAGCGGCTGCGCGAGGGCTGGCTCGACCGGATGCCAAAGGTCCAGCCGACGACCCGGGTCGACGTGTCCGCGTTCACCGAGGCGCGCCGCGCCGGGCTGCTCGCCCACGCGACGCAGATCGACCCCGAGTCGCCGCACTGGTTCGGCCTGCCGCCGCACGTCGAGCGCGAGATCTACACCCACGACTCCTACGTGCTCGCCCGCAGCCGCGTCGGCGAGCAGCTCCCCGAGGACGACCTGTTCGCGGGCGTGCGCGAGCTCGCGGCCGACGCCGGGCAACGCTCCGGCCGCTGAAGGGGCGGAGGGAGTCGCGTCCGCGCGATCCTGAGCGGCGGCGTGCAGTCGGATGAACCCATCGGCCCGCGCACGGGCCCGAGCACGGAGGACAGCGATGGCGAAGTGGCTCACCCAGGAGTGGCTCGACGAGAGCACCCGCCTCGCGGTCGGCCAGCCGGTCCGACCCGGCGCGAGCGCGAGGCTCCAGTACGTCGTGGCAGGCGGGCCCGACGGCGACGTCGCCTACTACTGGGTCGTCGTCGACGGCCAGCTCGTCGAGAACCAGCTCGGGGTCCTCGCCGACGCCGAGGTGACCCTCACCGAGAGCTACGAGGACGCGAAGCGGATGCAGCAGGGCGAGCTCGACGCGAACACGGCGTTCATGCAGGGCAAGATCAAGGTCACCGGCGACGTCGCCAAGCTCATGGCACTCCTTCCGATCACGATGTCCCCGGAGTTCAAGGCGTTCCAGGACCAGGTCCTGGTGGTCACCGAGTTCTGAGCCGGCTCGCCGGGGCACCCCGGCAGGCGGCGCGTGCAGCGCGGAGCGGCGCCATTTCGTAGACTGCGCCCCACGCAACTGGATGACGGGCGGGTCGCGGCTTCGCGATGCCCTCGACGGCGAACATTCGTGGAGCGGGCGGTGGGGCCGACTGACGGTTGGGCGATTCCGATGAGCGCGGACGAGCGCCGCACGGAACCCGCCGAGCCGAGGGTCCCGACCTACGTCGGCGCCGGCGATCCGATCTCGCGCGCCGGCCTGGCGGCGCAGCTGCGGACCCAGTCCAAGCTGGTCGTCGTCGACGACGCCGAGGAGGCGGCCGTCGCGGTGGCCGTCGTGGACGAGGTCGACGAGGCGGCAGCGGAGACGATCCGGGCGCTGTCCGGCGGCGGGGGGCCGCGCCGTGGCCTCCACGTGGTCGTCATCTCGACCTCGCTCGACGACCGGGGCGTGCTGAAGGCGGTCGAGGCGGGCGCCTGCGCCATCCTGCGCCGGGTCGAGGCGACGCCGGAGCGGCTCGCGGCGGTGCTCGTCGCCGCCCTGGAGGGGCACGGGACGCTGCCACCGGACCTCCTCGGCTCACTGCTCTCCCAGGTGGGGAAGGTGCAGCGCAATGCCGTCCAGCCGAGGGCGCTGCTCTTCAACGGATTCACCGAACGCGAGATCGAGGTGCTCCGTCTGATCGCCGACGGCTTCGACACGGCCGAGATCGCCGAGAAGCTGGCGTACTCGGAGCGGACCGTGAAGAACGTCATCCACGACGTCACCATCCGCTTCAACCTGCGCAACCGTTCCCATGCGGTGGCGTACGCCATTCGCGCCGGCGTGATCTGAGCCGGCCGGGGTCGGTCCGGCCCTCAAGGGCCGGGGGCGTCGCGGAGCTCAGGAGGCGGAGCGCTCACCCGCCGGGCGTCGCCGGAGGCCGGGCTCGGTGATCGACGGCGGGATCCAGCCGACGTCGGGCGTGCTGATGTCGGTCCCGGGCTCGACGATCCCGTCGAGCCGGTCGAGGACGGCGTCGTCGAGCTCGAGCGTGGCACCGGCCAGCAGGTCCTCCAGCTGCTCCATCGTGCGGGGTCCGATGATCGCCGAGGTGACCGCGGGATGGGCGACGGCGAAGGCTATGGCGAGGTGGGTGAGCGAGCAGCCCGCCTCCTTGGCCACCTGGTCGAGCTCGTCGACGAGCTGGAGCTTGCGCCGGTTGCCCGGCAGCGCAGGGTCGAAGCGGGCGGGCACGCGCGACGGGCGGCCGCTCGTGATGTCGATGTCGTCGAGGCTGCGGTAGCGGCCGGTGAGCCAGCCGGCGGCGAGGGGGCTCCACACGATCACCCCCATGCCGTAGCGGGCGCACGTCGGGAGCACGGAGCGCTCGACCCCCCGGACGAACAACGAGTACGGCGGCTGCTCGCAGCGGAACCGCTCGTAGCCGCGGCGCTCCGACACCCACTGGCTCTCCACGATCAGCTCGGGCGGGAAGGTGGAGGATCCGATGGCCCGCACCTTGCCCTGGTGGACCAGGTCGCTCAGGGCCGAGAGCGTCTCCTCGACGTCGGTGAGCGGATCGGGGCGGTGGATCTGGTAGAGGTCGATCCTGTCGGTGCCGAGGCGTTTCAGGCTCGCCTCCACCTCACGGATGATCCAGCGGCGCGAGTTCCCCCGCTCGTTCGGGCTGTCGCTCATGACGCCGTTGACCTTCGTCGCCAGCACGACGTCGTCGCGCCGCCCCTTCAGGGCCTTGCCGACGATCGTCTCCGACTCGCCGCGCGAGTAGACGTCGGCGGTGTCGACGAAGTTGATCCCGGCGTCGAGCGCGGCGTGGATCACGCGCACCGACTCGTCGTGGTCGGAGTTGCCCCAGGCGCCGAACATCATCGCCCCGAGGCAGTACGTCGAGACCTGGACTCCGGTGGAACCGAGCGGGCGGAAGCGCATCGCGTCACGCTACCGCCGGGTCGGTCGGGCGCCGAGGGGTGTCTGCACTGGCCGAACACTGGGGGATCCGCCGGATAGCCGTGCCCGAGTCGAGGCGCGCACCGCCGGCAGGCTCTACCATGGCCGACGTGGTGACACCGAGGGGTCGTCGGTAGCGCCCGATGCCGGAGATCCTGCACCTCTCCTCCGTCGTCCGCAGCCACCTCCTCGACCGCGCCGGTGACCGGATCGGCCGGGTCGAGGACGTCATCGTCCAGCTCGGCGGGCGTCCCCACCCGCCGGTGACCGGCATCGTGGCGAGCGTCGGCCAGAGCGAGCACTTCGTGCCGATCTCCCAGGTGGACCAGCTCGACGCCGACCACGTCCGGCTCCGGGGCGACTCGATCAACCTCGGCAGGTTCGAGCGCCGCGCGGGCGAGCTGCTGCTCGCCCGCGACCTCTCGGCGCGCCACCTGATCAACGTGGTGCGCGGGCGGCTGATCCGGGCCAACGAGATCGAGCTCGCGTGCATCGACGCCCACTGGGAGGTGGTCGGCGTCGACCCGAGCAGCCGCGGCGTCCTACGGCGGATCCTCCCTCGCCCGATCGCCCGCACGATCCGACCCGGGCCGATCGTCGACTGGGAGAACATCGAGCCGTTCGTCGCCCACGTGCCGACCGCCCGCCTGCGTATCCCATACCGCAAGCTCGCGCGACTGCGGCCCGCGCAGATCGCTGACCTCGTCGAGGCCGCCTCGCACGACGAGGGTGAGGAGATCATCGAAGCGGTCGGGCAGGACCGAGAGCTCGAGGCCGACGTCTTCGAGGAGCTCGACCCGGAGCACCAACGCGAGTTCCTCAACTCCCGCTCCGACGCCGAGGCGGCGCGGCTGCTGGCGACGATGGCGCCCGACGACGCGGCCGACCTGATCGCGGATCTCGACCAGGAGCGGCGTCTGCCGATCCTCGAGGCGCTCCCGCCGGCCCAGGAGGCGAAGGTGCGGGCGCTGCTCTCCTACAACCCCGAGACGGCCGGGGGGCTGATGAGCCCGGACTTCCTCTCCCTCGCCGCGACGACGCTCGTCTCCGAGGCCCTCGACGAGGTCCGCACGAGCGACGTCGCCCCGGAGGCGCTGGTCACGATCTACGTCGGTGACGACGATCGACACCTCAGCGGGACGGTGTCCGTCGTGCGCCTACTGAAGGCCCCGCCTGGCGTCACCCTCGGCGAGGTCGAGGAGCGGGATCCGGTCGCGGTGCGCGCCGACGCGGACATCCACGAGATCGTGCGGAAGATGTCCGACTTCAACCTCTCTACGACGCCGGTCGTGGACGACGACCACCGGATGATCGGCGTCATCACCGTCGACGACGTGCTCGAGCTGCTCCTCCCGACCGGGTGGCGCCGGGACTTCGGGATGACGACCGCCGACGAGTAGCGGGCCCAAGGCGGCTCGCACCGCGGCGGCGGTCTGATGCCGCTGGACTGGAGCGATGCGCCGCGGAGCGGGTATCATCCCGTCGGAAGCAGCCGCACCTCGTTCGGTGAGGCGGCTCGTCGGACACAGGCCACTGACCCCACCTGTCGAGAGACACTCCGGGTCAGACCAGGCCACCCCGGCCGAAGGGGTGGCCCAAAGTGGCTGGCCCATCTCGGGCCTACGCCGGCGGGCGCCAAAGCTCTGACGAGAGGGGTGCGTCGTGGCGGCGGTCGCGACGAGTCCGGGTGCCCACCGGACCCCACCCTGACCGGAGGTGGGCTGGCAGCTGGGCACGACGAAGGAGCGGTCCTGAACGCGGAGAGACGGTCCTCGGACCAACCCGGCGCGCACGCTTCCAGCGAGGTGACCTAGAGGGACCGGCCCGGCCTGTCCTGACCTCCGGCGGGCGTGCGCGGACCACAGCCCACCGCCCACCGCACGCCCGACCCCGACGGGAGGTCACCCGACGATGGCCGAGAACTGGCACGAGCCCGAAGAGATGAGCCCGCCGGGCGGGGAGTTCGGCGCGGTCCTCGACGAGGCGCACATCGGCGACATCGAGGGCGCGCTCGGCACCATCCGACAGCACGACGTCGGCGCCCGACGCTCCTGGGGCGCCCGGATCCTGACGCTGCTCGCGATCATCGGCCCCGGGCTGATCGTGATGGTCGGCGACAACGACGCCGGCGGCGTCTCGACCTACGCGCAGGCCGGACAGAACTTCGGCCTCAGCCTCTTGTGGACGCTCCCGCTGCTGATCCCCGTGCTGATCGTCAACCAGGAGATGGTCGTGCGCCTCGGGGCGGTGACCGGCGTCGGCCACGCCCGCCTGATCAGCGAGCGGTTCGGCAGGTTCTGGGGGCTGTTTTCGGTCGTCGACCTGTTCGTCTTGAACTTCTTGACGATCGTGACCGAGTTCATCGGGGTGAGCCTCGCCCTCGGCTACTTCGGCGTGAGCTCGTACGTGTCGGTGCCGGTCGCCGCCGTCGGGCTCATCGCCATCACCGCCAGCGGGAGCTTCCGGCGCTGGGAGCGGTTCATGCTGCTCTTTGTCGTGGCGAACTTCCTCGTCATCCCGCTCGTCATCTTCAGTCACCCCCGTCTCGGTCCCGTCGTCAGCGGCTTTTTCGTCCCAGGCATCCAAGGTGGCGTGAGCTCGACCGCGGTGCTGCTGATCATCGCCATCGTCGGGACGACGGTCGCCCCCTGGCAGCTGTTCTTCCAGCAGTCGAACATCGTCGACAAGCGGATCACGCCCCGCTGGATCAACTACGAGCGGGCCGACACCGTGATCGGCTCGCTCGTCACCGTGTTCGCCGCCACGCTGATCGTCGCCACGGCAGCGTTCGCCTTCAAGGGAACCCGCCTGTTCGGCCGCTTCTCCAACGCCGGAGGCGTGGCTCGTGGGCTCGAGCACTACCTCGGCAACGGCGCCGGCACGCTCTTCTCGATCGTGCTGCTGAACGCGTCGATCATCGGCGCGGCCGCGGTCACGCTCGCGACCTCCTACGCGTTCGGGGACATCTCCGGTCTGAAGCACTCCCTGCACCGCGGCTTTGCCGACGCCAAGCCCTTCTACGCGAGCTTCTCGGGCCTCGTCCTCCTGGCAGCGGCGATCGTCCTCATCCCGCACGCGCCGCTCGGCGTGATCACGACCGCCGTGCAGGCGCTGGCCGGCGTCCTCCTCCCGAGCGCGACGGTCTTCTTGCTACTCCTCTGCAACGACCGCGCGGTGCTCGGGCCGTGGGTGAACCACCCCTGGTTGAACGTGCTCTCCGGCGTGATCATCTCGGTGCTGCTGGCGCTCTCGTTCATCTTGATGGCCACGACCGTCTTCCCGCACCTCGGCATCACGGTGCTGATCGCGGTCATGGCCGTGGTCCTCGTCGCGGGCGCCACCGCCTCGGTCGTCGTCGCGCTTCGCATGCACGGCGAGCGCAAAGTCGCGCTCGCGCTGGCGACCGTGCCGGACCGACCGCGCGACACCTGGAGGATGCCCCCCCTCGCCCTGCTAGAACCGCCGAGATGGACGCGCGGCCGGAAGCTCACGATGTACATCCTCGAGGCCTACCTCAGCCTCGCGGTCATCCTGCTCGTCGTGAAGGCGGTCCAGCTCGGGACGGGTCACCACTGAGCACGCTTCGCGTCGCCTTCCTTGTCTACCGGGGCAATCCGCGCTGCGGCGGGCAGGGGGTCTACACGCGCCACCTCACGCGTGAGCTCGCCGCGCTCGGCCACCAGGTGACGGTCTTCTCCGGGCAGCCGTACCCCGAGCTCGACGACGGCGTGGAGCTCGTCACCGTGCCGAGCCTCGACCTGTATCGCGAGCCGGATCCGTTCCGCACCCCGCGCCTTCGCGAGCTGGCCTCGCCCGCCGACGTCATCGAGCTCGCGACGATGCGGACGGGCGGCTTCGGCGAGCCGCGCACGTTCTCGCTTCGCGCCCGCAGCGCGCTCGCCCGGCGCACCGGCCAGTTCGACGTCGTCCACGACGACCAGTGCCTCGGCACCGGGCTGCTCGGCATGCTCGACGACGGCTGGCCGCTCGTCACCACGATCCACCACCCGATCACCGTCGACCGCGCCCTCGACCTCGAGCACGCTGCGAGCCTGCTGCGCCGGGCGACGCTCCGGCGCTGGTACGGCTTCAGCGCGATGCAGGCCCGGGTGGCCCGGCAGATCCCGAGGGTCCTCACCGTCTCGGAGTCGTCCCGTCGTGACATCGTCGAGCAGCTCGGCGTCGACGCCCGGCGCGTCGCCGTCGTGCCGGTCGGCGTCGAGCCTTCGGTGCACCGGCCCTACGCCCATGTCGCCCGTGTCCCCGGGCGGATCATGACGACCGCGAGCGCGGACGTCCCGCTGAAGGGGCTCGTCCCGCTGCTCGAGGCGGTGGCGAAGCTGAGGACCGAGCGTCCCGAGGCGCACCTCGTCGTCGTCGGGCGCCTGCGCGAGCAGAGCCCCGTCAACTCGGTGCTCGAGCGCCTCTGCCTCAGCGAAGCGGTGAGCTTCGTCTCGGGCGAGTCGGACGAGCGCATCGCCGAGCGTTACGCAGAGGCGACCTGCGCCGTGGTGCCCTCGCTCTACGAGGGCTTCTCGCTGCCGGCGGCCGAGGCGATGGCGTGCGGGGCCCCCCTGGTGGCCACGACCGGCGGCGCCCTCCCCGAGGTCGTCGGGACCGACGGGGTGAGCGCGCTGCTCGTTCCGCCCGGCGACCCCGGCGCGCTGGCGCACGCCCTCGGCCGCCTGATGGACGACCCCGAGCTGTGCGCCCGCATCGGCGAGGCGGGTCGCCGGCGCGTGCTCGATCGCTTCACCTGGCGGGTCACCGCCCGGCGCACGGCGGAGGAGTACGGGAGCCTCCTGGCCGCCGGCGCCGGAGCCGGCCGGGGGGGAGGGACGAGATGCTGACCGTCGACCTCCGCCGGGCGCGCATCGGCCCCGGCCGGCGGGTCCTCGATCTCGGCTGCGGGGCGGGGCGCCACGCCTTCGCCTGCGCCAAGGCGGGCGCCGACGTCGTCGCGCTCGACGCCGACCCCGGGGAGGTCGCCGGGGTCGCCGCGTTGCTCGCCGCGATGCACGAGGCGGGGGAGGTGCCGCCTGCGACGGCGACCACGGCGCTCGTCGGCGACGCTGCCCGGCTGCCCTTCCCCGACGCCTCGTTCGACCGGGTCGTCGCCGCGGAGGTGCTCGAGCACCTCGTCGAGGACGAGGTCGTCGCCGCCGAGCTCGCCCGGGTGCTCGCGCCCGGCGGGCTGCTCGCCGTCAGCGTGCCGCGCGCGTGGCCGGAGCTCGTCAACTGGGCGCTGTCGCGCCAGTACCACGAGGTGGACGGGGGTCACGTGCGCATCTACCGGCGCTCGCAGCTGCGCCGGCGTCTCGAGCGGGCAGGGCTGCGCCTCGTGCGGAGCCACCACGCCCACGCGCTCCACTCGCCGTACTGGTGGCTGCGCTGCCTGGTCGGCGTCGGCAGGGACGACCATCCGCTGGTCGCGGCCTACCACCGCTTCCTCGTCTGGGACATCGTGCGCCGCCCGGGGAGCCTGCGCCTGCTCGAGCGGCTGCTCGACCCGGTGCTCGGCAAGAGCCTGGTCCTCTACCTGGAGAAGCCCGCGTCCGTTCTGGCACCGGCGGACCCACGGCCGTCGCGCGTTGCGCAGCGGAACCTGGTGCCCCCGCCCCGCCCGTGCGCCGCCGGTGGCGAGGCGCCCGCGGACCTTGACGACGTGGCGTGCGCGGCGGCCGTGGACGGCGCGGACGCGGCCGGGACGGTGGCGGCCGGCGCCCGGGGGCCGTCGTGACGGAACTCGCCCGGACCCTCCCGGCCGGGCCCGGCCGGGAGGCGCTCGAGGAGACGGCGGCGACGATCGGCCGCGCCCAGCAGCCCGACGGGCTGATCCCGTGGTTCCGGGGCGGGCACGCCGACCCCTGGAACCACGTCGAGGCGGCGATGGCGCTCAGCGCCACCGGAGAGCTCGATGCCGCGGAGCGCGCCTACGGCTGGCTCGCGAGGAACCAGCGCGACGACGGCGCCTGGCACGCGTACTACCACCCGGACGGCTCCGTCGAAGAGGCCAGGATCGACACCAACGCCACCGCCTACGTGGCGACCGGTGCGTGGCACCACTTCCTGTCGGGCGGCGACCTCGGCTTCCTCGAGGCGCTGTGGCCGGTCGTCGAGCGCGCCATCGGCTTCGTCCTCGCCCACCAGCGGCCAGGTGGGGAGATCTGCTGGTCGGTCGAGCCCTCCGGCTCGCCCGCCCCGGCGCTGCTTGCAGCCTCGAGCTCGCTCTACGGCAGCCTGGTCGCCGCCGTGGCGTGCGCTCGCGCGCTCGGCCGCGACTGGCCTGCCGCCGAGCGCGCCGCCGAGCGGTTGCGCTCGGCGATCGGCGGGCGCCCGTGGGCGTTCGCCCCGAAGGACGAGTTCGCCATGGACTGGTACTACCCGGTGCTCTCCGGCGCCGTGGAGGGCGTGCCCGCATGGAGGCGCCTCGAGGCGGGTCGCGAGGCGTTCGTGGTCGAGGGCCGTGGGGTGCGCTGCCGCTCCGACGCCCGCTGGGTGACGACGGCGGAGACGGCAGAGTACGCGCTCGCGTGCGTCCGGATCGGCCGCGACGAGGAGGCCGAGGTGCTGCTCGGCTGGCTCGCCGACCAGCGTCAGGAGGACGGCTCGTACACGACCGGCCTCGTCTATCCGGAGCGCTCGGAGTTCCCGCCCGGCGAGCGAACGACGTACTCGGCTGCCGCTGTCGTCCTGGCTGCCGACGCGCTGGCCGGCGGGTTGGCGACGGCCAGCGTGTTCGGGGGGAGCGAGGTCAGGGGATCGGCAGGTCGCGCCCGTGCTCGCTCTCGGGCCGCGGGCCGAAGATGAAGCGGTCGGCGGCCTCGATCGCGACGTCGTTGATGCTCGCCTCGCGGCGGCACATCAGGCCGTCCTCGGAGAACTCCCACAGTTCGTTGCCGTAGCTGCGCCACCAGGCTCCGGCGTCGTCGTGCCACTCGTACTGGAAGCGCACCGCGATACGGTCGTGGGTGAACGCCCACAGCTCCTTGCGGAGCGCGTAGTCGCGCTCCTTGGCCCACTTGCGCTCGAGGAAGGCGACCACCTCGTCCCTGCCCCGGAGGAGCTCGCTTCGGTTCCTCCAGATCGTGTCGACCGTGTACGCCTGGGCGACGCGCTCGGGCTCGCGGGTGTTCCACGCGTCCTCGGCCGCCTGGACCTTCTGGCGGGCGGTCTCCTCGGTGAAGGGCGGCAGTGGCGGTCTCATGGGCTCGGGCGCTCCTTCTCTCGGCGGCGGCCTGCTCTATGTTCGCTCGCGCGACGGCGTTGGGGGGACGTGGTCCCACCGCATCGCGCTCGGCGGTGCCGGACCGTCCCCGGGGGTCGTCCGGCCGCGGTCAGCCGATCTCGCGCCCGGGCGGGGAGGGTGGTCTTCGGCGCCGGAGCACGCGCAGGCTCCCGCGCCCCGCCGGCGCGTCCTCCTCGAACGCGCCGGAGGCGAGCGCGTCGAGGTAGCACTCGTACGGCGGCCGCCCGCCGTCGGCGGGGTCCGGGAAGACGTCGTGGAACGCGAGGAAGCCCCCCGGCGCGACGTGCGGCGCCCATCCCCGGTAGTCGGCCCAGGCAGGCCCACGGCCGTGGCCGCCGTCGACGAACACGAGGCTGAGCGGCGTCCCCCACGCCGCCGCGATCGCCGGGGAATCGCCGATCAGGCCGACCACGAGCCCCTCGACCCCGGCCTCCTCCACGTTCCGCCGCCACTCGGGCAGCGAGTCCATCCGACCGGTCCTCGCGTCGGTGAGCGAGGGATCGTGGTGCTCCCAGCCCGCCTGCATCTCCTCCGAGCCGCGGTGGTGGTCGACGCTGAAGCAGAGCCCCGCTGGGGCGCCTCCCTCGAGCGCGGCGACCAGGCCCGCCGCGAGGAAGAGGGTCGAGCGGCCCCGGTAGGCGCCGAGCTCGACGAGGGGTCCGAGGCCGCCGGCACCGGCGCGGTGGGCGACCTCAGCGAGTGCCAGCCCCTCGCCTTCTGGCATGAACCCCGGGGTCGTCCGCGCCCGTTCGAGGAGCGCTGCCGATCGCGAGGGCGCGGTCATCGGCGCGGGCGACGACTCGGACCCCACCAGGTGCGCAGCGAGGTGCGCCGGCCTCAGCCCGACCACCCGTCGCCCGCCTCGGCGACGAGCGAGCCGAGCTCGGGCCGAACCCGTTGGGCGAAGCGCACATTCACGTCGAGGCGCTCGAGGTGCTGGCGGACGAGCCGCTGCCTCGGGCCGACGACGTGCTCCTCGCAGAACGCGCGCACCGCGGGGGCGTAGCGGGGCTCGCCGGTCTCGTCGAGCTGGGCGAGTCCGGCGACGCCCTCGAGCATCCGCGGGATCGAGTTCTCGGGGAAGCGGGCCACGAGCTCGTCGAAGTGGGAGCTCACGAAGCGCCAGGTCGTCGGTCCGATCGCCCAGTTGGCGAGCATCGCCGACAGCAAGTACGGCGCGTTCTGGCTGCGGACCTCGTGCAGGCAGAGATCGTATAGCTCGGAGGCGAGCTCCGCGTCGGTGAGGCGCGCCAGCGAGTTGAGGTGGCGCATCTGGTCCATCGGGTCGAGGGGATGGCGGTAGCGACCGAGGATCTGGTCGAACTCCACCCGGGACGCGTGGGCGGCGACGACGCCGAGGATGGCTGGCGTCAGGTCGGGGTCGAGCCTGGCGTCGCCAGCGTGCTCGGCGACGAACAGCTCGTGCGCCCGGTGGACGACGGCAGGGTCGTCCCCGACCGTGCCGAGGGCCGAGACGAGCGTCGAACGCAGCAGTGGCGTCTGCTCCTCCTCGCCGGCGACGCGCTCCCAGCCCACCTTGGCGAGGTGGGGGGCGAGGAGGGCGCGGACGAGCGCCTGGAGGGCGGGGCGGTCCGCGTCGGGCGCGACGCGGTGGAGCAGGGTGAGCGCCCCGATCACGACGGACCAGACATGGGGGTCGCTCTCGCTCACGAGCTTCGGGAGGAGCTCGAAGTAGTCGGCCGTCTTGCTGATCCCGGCGAGCGTCGTCGCCCAGACGTCGGCGACGAGGTTGAAGCGCTCGAGGGGGGCGAGCCCGTCCAGGTCGGCCAGGAGCGCGCTCCGCAGGGCCCGGTCGTAGCGGAGCCGGTAGAAGCCGGAGCCTCCGGCGTTCACGACCACCGCGGTGCCGCCGACCTCGACGTGCTCGGGCGAGGGACCGAGCAGGACGCGCTGCACCTCGCGCTCGTCGCCGCCGATGGTGGAGACGAGGAGCGGCACGAGCCAGTGCGAGCCGACCGCGGAGTCGCCGCCGACGGCCTCGGGCGGGAGATAGGAGAAGGGGCTCTGGAGGAGCCGGACGACCTCGGCGCCGGTGTCGTCAAGTGCCGACTCGGCACTCACGAGCGGGTAGCCGCCCTGGAAGATCCACGAGTCCATGAGCGCGCGGATCGGGATGTCGCTCGCCTCGGCCTCGATGGCGTCCCACAGGTCGGTGGTCTCGGTGTTGCCGTACTTGTGTGCGTCCAGGTACCTCCGCACGCCGGCGCGGAAACGTTCGCGGCCCAGGTACTGCTCGACCATCCACAGCACGCCGGCGCCCTTCTCGTAGGTGAGGACGTCGAACATCGCGGCTGCGTCGTCCGGATGGCGGACCGGGTACTCGATGGGACGCGTCGTGTGGAGCCCGTCGACGCCGAGGGCGACCTCCCGGGAGCGCGCGAAGCTGACGAAGCTCTCCCACTCGGGCCGGTAGTCGTCCTGGCAGCACAGCTGCATGAACGTGGCGAAGGCCTCGTTCAGCCAGATGCCGTTCCACCAGCCCATCGTCACCAGGTCGCCGAACCACATGTGGGCGATCTCGTGCTCGACGACCTCGGCGAGGCGCTCCATCTCGGGCCTGGACGTGTGCTCGGGGTCGGCGAGCACGATCGCCTCGCGGAAGGTGACGCACCCGAGGTTCTCCATCGCGCCCGCTGCGAAGTCGGGCAGCGCGACGAGGTCGAGCTTCAGCCCCGGGTACGGCAGGCCGAAATAGTCCGTGAAGAAGCGCAGCGCGTGGGTTGCCGCGTCGAACGCCGGTGCGGTGAGGTGGGCCTTCCCCGGCACGTGGACGACGCGAAGGTCGATCCCGTCGACGTCCACCGGTCCGGTGATCTCCAGGGGGCCGACGACGAAGGCGACGAGGTACGTCGACATGGCGATCGTGTCGGCGAAGTGCACGCGCCGTCCGCCGCCCTGCAGCTCCTCGACGAGCGTCTCGGGGCTGTTCGAGAGCGCGAGCATCTCCGGCGGCGCGTCCAGCGTGACGGCGAAGACGGCCTTGCGGTCGGGCTCGTCGTAGCAGGGGAAGGCGCGACGGGCGTCGGTCTCTTCGAACTGGGTCGTCGCGATGACGTGCTCCGTGCCGGACTCGTCGACGAACGTGGAACGGTAGAAGCCGCACAGCTTGTCGTTGAGCTCGCCGGCGAAGGCGCACGACAGGGTGTAGCGGCCGGGCCCGACCGGTCCCGGGAGCGAGAACGCGACGCGCTCGTTCCCGGGATCGGCCTCGACGCGGAGCGTCGAGGCCGCCGTCTCGAGATCGGCCGTGCTCATCCAGCCGCGTGCCAGCGCGGCGTCGCCGATCTCCAGATCCGTCGCGTTCATCACGATGCGCTCGACCTGCTCGTGGACCTCCAGCTCAATCCGCTCGCTCCCCGAGAAGGTCGCCCGCGCGAGGTCAGGGGCGAGGTGCAACTCGTACCGGCGGGGCGAAGTGGCATACGGCAGCCGGTACTCCTCGGCGTCGCCGTACCGGTCGATCGTGCCGGAGTCCTCGAGCGGTGTCATCGAAGGCGCAGGCTAGCCCGGTGATGTCGTGCCGAGTTACGTCGTGGTCGGATCTTCCCGTCCGGGCAAGCGGTACCGTTGCTCCGTGTCCGGTCACCTCGTGCTTCCCGCGGCGCTGCTCAGCGATCCCGGGCGCCGCCTCGACATCGTCGGCATCGGCACCGCCCTCGTCGACCACCTCGGCGTCGCCGACGACGCCGCGCTCGCGGCGCTCGGCCTCACGAAGGGCGCGATGCAGCTGGTCGATCTCGCGACGAGCGAGCGGATCCGTTCGGCCATCGGCGAGCAGCGCCAGATCTCGGGGGGCACGGTCGCGAACACGGCCGTCGGGGTCGCCTCCCTCGGCGGGCGCCCCGCGTTCGTCGGCGCAGTCGCCACCGACGCGCTCGGGGACCGCTACGCGGCCGACCTGGAAGCGTCCGGGGTGGCGGCGATCCTCGAGCGACTGGCGGTGCGCGAGGGCGAGTCCGAGACCGGGCGCTCCGTGGTGGTCGTGACCCCTGACGCCGAGCGCACCATGGCGACCACCCTCGGGGTCGGGCCGCTGCTCGACCACGACGCGATCCACGGCGATCTCCTGGCGAGCGCGCGCCTCGTCTACTTCGACGGCTACGTGCTCGATTTCCCCGACGCAGACCGGCTCGTCACGCGCATCGTCGAGCTGGCTCGCGACGCGTCGACGCCGATCGCGCTCGGTCTCGCCGATCCGCTGGTCGTCCGGCGGCACCACCGGGCGCTGACCGCGCTCATCGACGACGGTGTGGCGCTGCTCTTCGCCAACGAGGCGGAAGCGACCGGCCTGGTCGGCACCGACGACGTGGAGGAGGCGGTCGCCGCGCTGCGCAGGCCGGGGCTCGTGAGCGTCGTCACCCGCGGCGCCGACGGCGCCGTCGTCGCGACCGAGGAGGGCACCGTCGAGATCGACGCCGAACCGGTCGACGTGCTCGTCGACGCGACCGGGGCGGGTGACCTGTTCGCCGCCGGCGTCTGCTTCGGCGTGACCCACGGCTACGATCTCGTGCGCTCGGCCCGCCTCGGCGCGCTGGCGGCCGCGGAGGCCGTCACGCATCTCGGCGCACGGCCCGAGGTGTCTCTCGCCGAGCTCGCCGCCGCCCGGGGCCTGCTCGGCGCGCCGAGCGGCCGGCGCTAGCGAGCGCGCTGCTCCGGGGCGGCGCGCGCTGCGAGCGAACCGCCTGACGAGCGCGCCGGCCCAGGGAGTCAGCCGTCGACGCCCTCGCCCTCGGCCGGCAGGAACGGCAGCTCCAGGTCGGCCAGGCGGACGAGGCCCGACGCGATCCAGCGGGCGAGGCCCGCCACCTGCGCGTCGATCTTCTCGGGGTCCTCGAGCACGGCTTCGTCGAGACGGTAGGCGCCCTGGTAGGCGATCTCGATCGCACACGACGAGGTGCCGTCGTCGCCGAAGACCTGTTCGATGGTCGGGCCGCTGCGCTCGAGCGGCTCACCGGCGATCTCGGGCACGGCGCCGTCGAGTGAGGCGAGGACGAGCTTCGCGTCCGGGACGGTGGCGAGCCGCTGGAGGCGCAGCGCCACCTCCACCACGAGCTCGGGACGCTCGGCCGGGGACTCCCCGATCGACCAGGAGCGGTAGGCGCTCTGGCTCCACGTCGGCCACTCGAGGCTCAGGTCGGCCCGCACCCGCGGCGGGTTCTGCTCGCCCGGCAGGCTGTAGGACGTCTCGAAGGAGATGTCGCCCAGGAAGACGTCGACCTGGAAGCGCTCCTCGACGGCCTGCTGCTCCAAGAGCGCTCCCTCGAGGGCCTCGCGGATCGCGCCGATCACGTCGAGCAGGATGTGGTCGATCACGGAGGATGCAGGCTAGTCGCCCGGCAGGGCGCTAGAAACGGGGCCATGGTCAATCCGTGGCTCACCCGGAGCGTCGTCGCCTACGCGCACCAGGGCGGCGCCAAGGAGGCCCCGTCGAGCACACTGTACGCGGTCGGGCGCGCGATCTCGCACGGAGCCACCGGGGTCGAGCTCGACGTGCACGCGACGTCCGACGGCCAGCTCGTGGTCTGCCACGATCCGACCCTAGAACGGACGACCGACGGGTCGGGGCCGATCGCCCGGGCGACGCTCGCCGAGGTCGAGGCGCTCGACAACGCGTACTTCTTCGTGCCGGGCGAGGACGCGCAGCCGGGAAGGGACGCGGCCTCGTACCCGCTCCGGGGGCGGGCACCGGCCGACCGCCGCTTCAAGGTGGCGACGCTCCGCGAGGTCCTCGAGGCCCACCCCGGGGTGCTGCTCAACCTCGACATCAAGCAGACCACACCGGCGGTCGCGCCCTACGAGGAGGCGCTGGCGGCCCTGCTGCGCGAGTTCGGGCGCGCCGACGACGTCATCGTCGCCTCGTTCGACGACAGCGCCACCGGCGCCTTCAAGGCCTTCGCCCCCGAGATCGGGACCTCGCCCGGGATCTCCGCGACCACCCAGTTCGTCCAGGCCGTGCGCTCCGGCGGGCGCCCCGACGTCACGATCTCACGCCACGTCGCGCTGCAGGTGCCGCCACACTTCTCGGGCGAGACGCTCGTGGACGAGGCTCTCGTCGTCGCCGCCCACGAGGCGGGCCTGGCGGTGCACGTCTGGACGGTCGACGACCCCGACGAGATGGAGCGGCTCGTGGACGTCGGCGTCGACGGGATCATGAGCGACGTCCCGAGCGTGCTGGTGCACGAGCTCGATCGCCTCGGCGTGGGCTGGCGTCCCTAGCGGCGCGGTCCGGCCGGGGCCGCCGTCGGGCGCTCGGTCTCAGCCGCGCCCGCAGTTCGGCTTCTTGCCGTGGTTCGCCTTCTTCTTCTTGCGGAGCTTGCGCTTGTTCGTTCGCTTGGACACGGAAGGGGCAGGTTAGCCGAGTGCCGGCGGCTCCCCGTACGACGGCACGTGCCGTCTCGGGCGTGTCCGGCGCTACGTTGGATCGGCACGTCCGAGAGGGAGGTGGGCCATGGCGTGGCTGCTTCGCCGGGGCGAGGTGCTCGCGAGCCTCGAGCTGGCGGAATCGCCGATCGCCCGCGCGCGGGGGTTCCTCGGCCACGACCCCTGTGACGGCGCGCTCCTGATCAAGACGCCGCTCGGCGCCCACACGCTCGGCGTGCGCATACCCCTCGACGTCGCGTACCTCGACGCCGACCTCGTCGTCGTGTCGACGCGCCGGATGGCGCCGAATCGCATCGGGCTGCCGCGCCGCGGGGTGCACGCGGTGCTCGAGGCCGAGGCCGGTGCCTTCGAGCGCTGGCGGCTCCGTCCGGGCGACGCGCTGTCGGTCGAGGGGTGAGCGCGGCGGGGCCGTCCGGGATGCCCCGGCAGGCCGGAACCCTCGTGCTCGTCGCCACACCGATCGGAAACCTCGGGGACCTGTCGCCGCGGGCGGTCGAGGTGATGGCGTCGGCCGATGTCGTCGCCTGCGAGGACACCCGCCACACCGGGCGCCTGTTGGTCCACGCCGGCGTGCGGGCGCGTCGGCTCGTCTCGCTCCACGGGCACAACGAGGCCGCACGTCTCGACGAGTTGCTCGCCGTCCTGGCCTCGGGCGAGACCGTGGCGCTCGTCTCCGACGCCGGGACGCCGCTCGTCTCCGACCCGGGCGAGCGCCTCGTCGCGGCCGCGATCGCCGCGGGCGTGGAGGTGACCGCCGTGCCCGGCCCGTCAGCCGTGCTGGCCGCGGTGGTGCTGAGCGGGCTCGGCACCTCCCGCTGGCGCTACGAAGGCTTCCTGCCGCGAAAGGGCGCCGAACGCCGGGCGCGCCTCGTCGAGATCGCCGCCTCGCCGGAGCCGGTCGTCTGCTACGAGTCGCCGCGGCGTCTCGCTGCCACCCTGTCCGATCTGACCGAGGTGTGCGGGGGCGAGCGCCGGGTCGCGGTTGCCCGTGAGCTCACCAAGCTGCACGAGGAGGTGTGGCGGGGCCCGCTCGCCGAGGCCGCGGCGCGTGCGGCTGCCGGCGAGCCGCGCGGCGAGCACGTCATCGTGGTCGCGGGGGCCGTCTCGGCGGCCCGACCGAGCGGCGAGGCCCTCACGGGGGCGCTCGAGCGGTTGATCGCCGCCGGGCTCGCACGCCGAGAGGCCGTCCTCGCCGCCGAGGTGCTGCTCGGTGTGGCCCGGCGCGAGGCGTACCGGGCGGCGCTCGCGCTCGGATCGCTCGAGAAGCCGGCCCCGGCCCCATCCTGAGCCGCAGGAGGTGGCCGGTACGCTACGGGTCGTGCCCGGACGCCTCTACCAGACGACGCCGATCTACTACGTGAACGACCGCCCGCACCTCGGGACGGCCTACACGATGGTCAACGCCGACGCGATCGCCCGCTGGCACCGCCTGAGCGGCGAGGACGTCTTCTTCCTCACGGGGACGGACGAGCACGGCCTGAAGATCGCGAGGGCCGCCGCGGAGCAAGGTGTCGCGCCGCTCGAATGGGCCGACCGCATGAGCGAGTCATTCCGCGCCGCCTGGCCGGTGCTCGAGATATCGAACGACGATTTCATCCGCACGACGGAGGAGCGGCACCGGCGCGGCGTCGAGCAGTTCATGCAGGCGATCTACGACAACGGCCACATCTACCTCGGCGAGTACGCCGGGTGGTATTGCGTCTCGTGCGAGCTCTACTACCCCGAGTCCGAGCTCGGAGAGGGCCACGCCTGCCCGATCCACCTCCGCCCCGTCGAGTGGCTGGTGGAGGAGAACTACTTCTTCCGGCTCTCGAGCTTCACCGACCCGTTGCTCGAGTGGTTCGACCAGCATCCCGGCGCCGTGCGCCCCGACACCAGGCGCAACGAGGCGATCAGCTACGTCCGGCAGGGGCTGGAGGACATCTCCATCACCCGCACCTCGATCGACTGGGGGATCCCGGTCCCCTGGGACGACAAGCACGTCGTCTACGTCTGGTACGACGCCCTCGTCAACTACCTCACCGCCGTCGGCTACGGCGAGGACGAGGAGCGCTTCCGGGCGTGGTGGCCTTCGGCGCACCACCTGATCGGCAAGGACATCCTGCGCTTCCACTGCGTGTGGTGGCCGGCGATGTGCATGGCGGCGGGCATCGAGCCGCCCCAGGAGGTCTTCGTCCACGGCTTCTTGCTCGTCGGCGGCGAGAAGATGTCGAAGTCGCGCGCGAACCAGATCGACCCGATCGAGCTCGCCGGGGACGTCGGCGTCGACCCCCTCCGCTACCACCTGCTGCGCGAGGTCTCCCTCGGCGCCGACGGCGACTTCACCTACGAGGGCCTCATCGCGCGCTACAACGCCGACTTGGCGAACAACCTCGGCAACCTGCTCTCCCGGGTCACGACGGTCGTCGCCTCGAAGTGCGGCGGCACCGGTCCTGCTCCCGAGCCCGCCGGTCCCGGCAACCGGCTGGCGAGCCGCGCCGAGGCGGTCGTCGAGGCGGCCCGCGAGGCCTGGGCCCGCATGGCCCCGCAGGACGCCCTCGAGGCCACCTGGCAGCTGATCCACGACGCGAACGCCGATCTGGAGGAGCGGGAGCCGTGGAAGCTTCCCCCCGGGCCCGAGGTGGAGGGCGTGCTCGGCAACGCGCTCGAAGTGCTGCGCATCGTGGCCATCCTCGCCGCTCCGGCCATGCCCGCCGCCGCGGCGGCGATCTGGTCGCGCCTCGGGCTCCCCGGCGCCGTGGACGAGCCGGGGCGTGCCGCGGCCGGCGCGCCCGACCTGACCTGGGGCGCGTACCCTGGCGATCTCGCCGTCGAGAAGGGGGCGCCCCTCTTCCCGCGCCGGCGCGACCCCGACGCGGCGGGCCTCCCCGCCGTCGCGCCGTGAGCGGGCCCGGGGGCGGTCGTGCGCCCCTGGCCTGGATGGACAGCCACTGCCATCTGCAAGACGGGTACCTCGGCGAGGGCGAGCAGCTCGCCGAGGTGCTCGGGCGCGCCGCCGACGCCGGGGTCGGCGGCCTCGTCTGCATCGGGACGGACCTCGTGGCGTCGCGCCACGCCTCCGAGCTCGCCCTCGCCGTGGCCGGCCTGGGCGCAGCCGGGGTGCCGGGACGGCAGGTGAGGGTGTGGGCCACCGTCGGGCTGCATCCGCACGAGGCGAAGGAGGGCACCGAGCCGGTGGCGGCGCTGCTCGAGGAGCTCCTGGCGACGTCGCCGGTCCCGCGGGGCGCGCCCGGCAGCGTCGTCGGCGTCGGCGAGTGCGGGCTCGACTACCACTACGATCACTCACCTCGCGACGTGCAGCGGGAGGCCTTCGCCGCCCAGATCGCGCTCGCCAAGCGCCACGACCTCACCCTGGTCGTCCACACCCGCGAGGCCTGGGACGACACCTTCGACCTGCTCGGGGCCGGGGACCTTCCGGCTCGGACGATCATCCACTGCTTCACCGGCGGCCCAGACGAGGCGCGACGCTGCGTCGAGCTCGGCGCCTTCGTGTCGTTCAGCGGGATCGTGACGTTCAAGAACGCCACGGGGGTGCGCGAGGCCGCGGTGCTCTGCCCGCCCGACCGCCTCCTCGTCGAGACCGACGCGCCGTTCCTGGCGCCGGTCCCACATCGCGGCCGCCCCAACGAGCCCGCGTACGTGACGGCCGTGGGCGAGGCGATCGCTGCGCTGCGCGGCATGCCGGCCGCCGAGCTTGCAGCCCTGACCAGCGACAACGCAGCACGCGCCTTCGCGCTGGCGGGGTGACCCCCCCAGCTCGGCTCGGACGTGGCGAGGTCCGCCGCCTGCTCGAGTCCGCTGGGCTGAGCCCGAGGCGCTCGCTCGGCCAGAACTTCGTGGTCGACCCGAACACGGTCGAGCGCATCGCCCGGCTGGCCCGCGTGGGCCCGGGGGACCGGGTCGTCGAGATCGGGCCCGGGCTCGGCTCGCTCACGCTCGCCCTCGCCGCGACGGGCGCGGCGGTCACGGCGGTCGAGATCGACCATGGCCTCACCACGGTGCTGCGCCAGCTCGTCCCGGCGTCGGTGACCGTCGTCGAGGCCGACGCCCGCCACTGTGACTGGCCTGCGCTGCTCGGCGAGGAGCCCTGGGTGCTCGTCGCCAATCTGCCCTACAACGTCGCCACCCCCCTCGTCGTGACCCTTCTCGAGTCGGTGCCCCAGATCCGCCGGATGCTGGTGATGGTGCAGCGCGAGGCGGGCGAACGCCTCGGCGCCGCCCCGGGCGGGCGCGAGTACGGCGCCGTGACGGTGCGCGTCGCCTACTTCGCCCGCGCCCGTCTCGTTGGCCAGGTCTCGCCCGAGGTCTTCTACCCCCGGCCGAACGTCGACTCGGTGCTCGTCGAGATCGAGCGGCGGGACGAGCCCGCCGTCGACCCGGCGGTCGCGAGCTACGCCGAGATGGACCGGCTCGTCCGTGCCGGCTTCGCCGGCCGGCGCAAGATGCTGCGCCGCGCCCTCGCCGGGCTGGTCGACCCTGAGGTCTTCGCTGCCGCCGGCGTCGACCCGAGCCTGCGGGCCGAGCAGCTGGACGTCGTGACGTGGGGCAAGCTAGCCGGGTGCCAACGGTCCATCGCGAGCGGGCGCCCGCCAAGCTGACGCGCACGCTGCGCGTCCTCGGCACGCGCGCCGACGGTTTCCACCTCCTCCGGGCGGAGATGGTCAGTCTCGACCTGGCGGACGAGCTCGTGATCGACGCGGGGGGGGACGGCCTTGAGATCCGAGACGAGATCGCCTGGATCGGCGCCCAGGCCGCCGCCGGCCCCCCGGACGCGGATCCCACGCCCGCACCCTCCGTGCCGCCGGGCCCGACCAACCTGGTCGTCCGCGCGCTCGAGCTGGCGGGGCGGCGGGCACACGTCCGGCTGGTGAAGCGGATCCCGCCCGGGGCGGGCCTCGGCGGCGGTTCGTCCGACGCGGCGGCCGTGCTGCGGTGGGCCGGAGCGACGGATCCGGTCGCCGCTTCACGGCTCGGCGCTGACGTCCCGTTCTGCATCCGCGGCGGCCGGGCGCTGGTCGAGGGGATCGGCGAGGTGATCAGCCCCCTCGAGACGGAGACCCGGAGCTTCCTCTTGTGCACGCCCGGCTTCGGCGTGTCGACCGCCCTCGTCTACCGGGCCTTCGACGAGGTCGGGCCGACGAGCACCGACGGTGCGTCGCCGAACGACCTCGAGCGCGCCGCGCTCACCGTCGAGCCGCGCCTCGCCTGCTGGCGGGACCTCGTCTCGGAGACGACGGGGCGCCCCGCGGTGCTCGCTGGCAGTGGCTCGACGTGGTTCGTCGAGTGCGACGCGGACGAGGGCCCGAAGCTGGCAGGAGAGCTGGCCCGCGCCGTCGAGGCGGCGCGCGGGCGCGCGCTCGTCACCCTGAGCGAAACGATCGGCGCGATGGCGCCGTAGGGGCGTTCCGGCGGGTCGGGGGCGAGACGTCCGGCGGCAGGCGCCGCCGGCGTTCGAGTACTACTTGGCGCGCCGTTGCCAGCGCGTGCGCTTGAGCATCTTCTTGTGCTTCTTCTTGCGCATCCGCTTGCGGCGCTTCTTGATCAACGATCCCATGGCGCCGCCGAGGCTAGCGGACGCGGCCGGGTCCCGACGAAGGGGGCGCCGGAACGCCCCTACGGCAGGTACCGGTAGCGGTCGGTCGCGAGCCGTCGGCTCCCACCGCCCGGGGCTTCCGCCACGACCTCGACGAGCCCCGAGCCCGCCGGCGCGACGGCGACGATCCGCGTCGCGGAGCGCTTGAGGATGCGGGCCGGGACGCGGCCGAAGCGCACCTCGCGCACCTGGGAGAGATGGCGGCCCACGAGCACGACGACCGTGCCCCCGGCCGCAGGGCCACCCGAGGGAACGACCCGCTCGACGAGCGGCGGGCTGATGTAGGAGAAGACGTCGGCCCTGGTCCTGCGACTCGTTCCGGAGAAGGCAGTCACGGTGACGTGCACCGAGCCGTCCCCCGCCGGCACGACCGCCTCGAGGCGCGTTGCCGACACCCGGGTGAACGACCGAGCGGCGCGTAACCCGAAGTCCACCGCCGTCGCGCCGGCAAGGTTGCGACCGGTGACCGTGACGCGGGCGCCGCCGGCCGCCCCGGCCGAGCCGGGCCGCACCGACGTGACCGCCGGCAGGGGGAGCGAACGCTGTACGACGCCCCGGGTGTCGGACGCGCACAGCTGGGCCACCAGCCCACCGTCGGACCCCGAGCCGACGATGGGTGTCCCGAGGCCGGAGGCCAGGTCGTAGCCGGGCCCGGCCTCGTACTGGCCGCCGTTCGTCCCGGTGAGGTCGTTGTTGCCCTGGGTCACATCGTTGAAGGCGCTCGCGTACCCGTTGCCGTCCGCGATCGCGTAGAGGGCCGGGTTCGCGAAGCCGACGGGCCCGGCGGCTGCGCAGGCCGCGCTGGCGTCGGCGAGGGCGAGGATGGCGGCGAACGTCGGGGCCGCAGCGCTCGTCCCCCCGAGGGAGGTCCAGCCGCCGGGCGCACACTGGAACTGCCCCTCCGTGCAGTAGATGGCGTAGGGGGCTCCGGCATCGGCGGAGACGTCTGGGACCTCCCGGCAGCCGCCCGCCGCTCCGCACCCGCCGGTTGTCGAGTAGCTATTCACCACGTTCAGCGAGGCGGGGGCCGAGGACTGGTACGTCGGCATGGGCCAGAGCGAGGAGACCCCCCCGCCACCCGCTCCGGGCTCGCCGAGCGCCTGGGTGCCCGACTGGGTGTTCCAGACGGTGTCCTGGGGCGTCGACCCGATGGCGAGGGTGGTCCCGCCCACGCCGGTGACGTACGGCTGGCTCGCCGGGTCGTCGACGGCGAGGCGTTTCGAGCCCGAGGATGACAACGGGTTGTAACAGTCCTCCGAGCCCGAGTCGCCCGACGCCGCGACCACGCTCTGGCCCTGCAGCGCAGCCTGCTCGAAGAGCGCGCTCTCGGCCGTCGCCGCGTTCTGACCGGTCTGCGCCTCGCAGCCGCCCCACGAGGTCGATATCACCTGGGCCAGGTCGGCGTTGACCGCCGCGGCGTACGCGTCGTAGGCGGCGGAGCCCGAGGGGTCACCGCCGTTGTTCGGGGCCTCGTAGACGAGGATCCTCGCTGCAGGCGCCAGGCCGAGCACGTCCTCGATGTCGAGCTCGGCCTCGACCGCGCTCGGCGCGTCGTAGTTGCCCGGCCCGTTGTCCACTGGCACCGCGGTCACGTTCGAGGCGATCGAGCCGCCGTAGCAGCTGGCGTAGGAGGCGATGTCGCTCGAGACGTACCCCGCGAACTCGATGACCGCGACCGTCGTACCCGCGCCGAGGTCGCCCGTTGAGTAGAGGCCGTCCAGACCGTAGGCGCCGGCGATCTGGTCAGCGGTGTAGCCGGCCTGGGCGCTCTGCACGGACTGCGTGCAGGAGGCCGTCGGCGTCGGGCCGGCGTGCGCCACGAGACGCGGGGCCGTACCGGCAGCCCGGACCGCCGGGCGGGCGACCAGGTGGTCGAGGCCGACGGGGGCGAGCGAGGAGAGCGAGTCCAGCCCGAGGACGCCGACGACATCTCGCGCAATCGCCGCGGGGAGCCGTGGAGCCTCGACGTTCGCGAACACGTCGGCGCCGGAGCCCAGTCGGTAGCGCAGCAGCGGCGTGGCGAACGCACGCGCCACTTGCGCGGCGTCGGCCGTCACGTGGACGGCGAGGCGGTCGGCGCTCACGCCAGTCGGGGTCAGCCCGACGGCGCGGAGGCGGCGCTCCACGGCTCGGACCGCCGCCGCCGAAGCGCCGAAGCGGCGCGCGAACTCGCCGCGGCGAAGGTAGTGGTGGTATCTGGACGACCCCGGGGTGGACACTGCGGAGACGAGTGCCGCCAGCTCGGCCGATCGTCGGGGCCGCAGGACCACGTCGAGCTCGAGGGTGGTCGAGGGCGCGGGCGCCCCGAGGCTCGCCGCGCCCGACGGCAGGCGGGGTGGAAGCCCGACGCGCACGAACCGGGGCGCCCTCGCAGCCCCGGTCGCTCTCGCGCCGGCCAGCTGGCCAACGCCGTCGCCGGTGGCACCCGTGCCGAGCGCGGCTACGAGTGTGAGGCAGGAGAGCGTGGCCGCCGCCCAGCCCCGGGGCGACGTCCTCGATGGTTCTCGGCAGGGTGCATGCATGATGGTCTCCGGCGAAATGTGTTCAGGCGGGAGCCGTGATCGACGCACCGGGGCTGCCTGCAGAGACACTGGGAGCCGCCACCACTTCGCGCAACATTTGTCCCAACGCTACTAACGGCGCGAATCACCCGGTCGTTCATGGTTGCGCGATCCGCACCAGGGCGTCGTGCGCTGTGCTTGACTCGGGAGACGAACCGGGGCGTTCCGCGGCGTCGCGGCATGCTGGATGGCGAGACGATCCGCGACCAGCCCGGGTCGTCGAGCGTCGGTGCCGGCGCTACGGGCTCCGGCATCCGACAGTGGCGGGTAGTTCAACCGGCAGAACGCCTGACTTTGGATCAGGAGGTTGGAGGTTCGAGCCCTCCCCCGCCAGCGATAACTTACCTGTTCAGACGGGGTGCTGGCCTGTGGATTGGTGCCTCCGGACCCGCCGTGAGAACATCGTGAGAACCAAAACGTTCTCACGGAGGATCGATGCCCGCGAAGCCCGAAGGCGTCTACAGCGACAGCCGGGGCCAGTGGTACTTCAAGGTAACCTTGGGCCGCGACCCGCTGACCGGCCGGCGCGAGCAGCTGACGCGCCGCGGCTTTCGCACGGCGACCGAGGCGGCCAAGGCCCGTCACGAGGTGCTCGCGAAGGTCGACGCCGGGCTCCTGAAGCCGACGCGGGGCTCGTTGACCGTGGATGAGCTCCTCGACCTCTACCTCGACGGCATCGACGCGGACGAGCGGCTCTCGGCGAAGACTCGCCACGACTACCGGGAGAAGGCCGACAACTACGTGCGCCCGCTCCTCGGGAAGAAGAAGGTCCGGGACCTGACCCCGGAGGTCGTGCTCAGCTGGCAGCGAAAGCTGCTCGCCGAAGGGCGCGGACGGAACGGGCGCCCGCTTGCGCCGAACTCGGTCCGTCTGGCGCGGGCTCCGCTCGCCGGCGCGCTCAAGCTCGCGCTCTCG
>DATKQY010000051.1:0-44652 GCA_035532475.1 Acidimicrobiales bacterium
GCGAATGCTGTAGGGAATCCCGTCGACCCCGCATCCGGCCGTGCAATTCGCGAACACGACGGGCGGGCGCACTTCTCGCCGGCCCATCACGAGTTCGCCAGGATGCGGAAGGCCCCGGGATCGACCACATCGCCACCGACACGGGCTACCGCGAGGAATGCTCGCGACCCTGTCGGTCGGTTCGAGGTCGGGATGTTCGGGAGGTTCGGGACCAGCTCGGCACTAAATCCGCCGAGCCTCGTCGCCACCATGTACCTGCGGAAACTGCCGACAACGGCGTAGTTCGCGCTGCCCGATGTCGAGACGAACGCGGGTGCCGCGTCGACCTCCAACACCGGCTTGCCAAACAACCTGCGCTGCCCCGTCGAGCTGTCCGTTGTGAAGTCCTGCGGGCCGAGGCCATCGGTCACGGACGGCGCGGCGAGGGCGGCCACCTGATCGAGCGTCGTCGGACTTAGCAGCCAAGCGCACGTGGGGTCGGTCCGGTTTCGTTCAGGGAGCGCCGTGAACACCGCACGGAGGTCCTTCGCGGCGATCTGGCCGAGGGTCGTCACCGTGACGTGAGCCGGGCTTGAGGTCGTCGCCGACATCCGGGAAAACACGCCCCAGATGTCATCAGTGCCGGAGCCGGTTGCCGTCTTCACGCTGACGTAATCCTGGTATGCGTTGCTGAGCTCCTCGGTGACGTTGTCCACGAGGTTGGCCACGTCCTCACCCCACTCAATGCTGAAGGGGAGGAAGTTCCTCGCGGTCCAGATAGGGATATCCGGGCCGCTATACGTCGGCGTTTCGTCATTGCCCGCGACGCCTTCCGCCAGAGTGGCGAACCCTGTGCTCGGTGCGGTGAAGGCGTGGTAGTTGTTCGTGGTGACGACCACGTTCGCCGCGTAGTCCAAGAGCTGGGAGTGCGCCACCCCACCAGCGGTGACGATCAGGCTGGGATCCAAGTAGTAGGGCAATCCCAAAGAACCTGAGCCGCCTTCGCTCATCGCTCGGGTGAGGCCGCCGAGGTCGCCACCGCGAGCGGAGCGCTCGGTGAGCTGACGCGCGACGTCCGCGTGTGCGGCGCGCTCGACGTCGAGGGAGAGCCGGCGAAACTCGTCGGCCGCTCCGGCCTCGTCGCGAGTCATTTCGGCGGCTCGACCGAGGAGCACCTTCGCCCAGGCGTTGCGGTAGAGGTCCCGCCCGGTGACGAGGAGCCACCTGGAGATCAGCTTTCCATCGGCGCCGGAGGTCCGGTTGCGCACGAGGCCGTCGAGGCGGTCGGCCGCGGTCGGCGGGAGGTTGCGGGATTCGAGGTCGCGCAGGGCAAGGTCTCGGCACGTGCCGTAGGGCAGGCGCTCGGTCCCGCCGTCGAAGATGCCTCGGGACGACGCCAGGGCCATGCGGTCGTCGCGGCTACGGAGCGTCGTGGCGACGGGTGCGGGTGCGGGTGCACTCGCGCGTGCCGGGCTCCGGGTGTTGCTGCCGCTTCGCGCGCGGGGCCGGTTCATGCGGGTGGATTCGTTGAAGCTATCGGCGAGGAGGCGACCGATCTCGTGGCGCTCGGCTCTGTTCTCGCCCATCTGGCGCCGGTCGGCCTCGGTCTGCGTCCCGTCGATCGCCTTCGCCTTCAAGGCCTCGAAGGTCCGCATCAGCTCGCGGAGACGCGCTCGGCGCTGCTCGATCGTGGTCATGCTTCCGCCCTTCCTCGGCTTTCGGCGCCGGTAGCCGATGGCTCGAGAGCCACACCGGCTGCGGGCCGGGTCCGTTGGGCGGCGGTTGCGTTTAGCTTAGTGTCGAACATGCGTTCGGTGGCGGATGCGCGGGTCACGGCTCGGGGACTTCGCGGACGAGGGCCGGCGAGGAGAGGGTCGCTGAGCGTCGGCGCTGCTGGGCGAGTGAGATCCGCATCTCCCTCAAGAGCGTCGGGTTGGCGGGCTTCGCAGCGAGTGCGGCCTCGAGACTGCGGAGCCGACCGGCCTCACAGGCGTCGAGGGCGGCGATCACGGCTTCAGTGGTCGACATTGGTTCATGTTCCTTTCCGTTGGGGTGGACAGGAGCTCGGTGGCGGCGGAACGGGTCATCGAAGCGCCCCCTTCACCCCGTCGTCGGGGTCTCCTACGATCGAAGGGTGAAGGCTTTGACGGTCCGCCAACCTTGGGCAAGTCTCATCGTCGCCGGGGGCAAGTCGGTGGAGAACCGGACTTGGCAGACCAACTACCGCGGGCGCCTCATCATCCACGCGGGTGCGAAGGTCGACCGCGCGGCGATGGCTGAGCACGGGCACCTCGTCGAGGCCTACCCAGCCGGGGCGATCATCGGCACCGTCCGTCTGGTCGACTGCGTTCGGGACTCTGCGAGCCCCTGGGCCGAGGCGGGAGCGTGGCACTGGGTCCTCGCCGATGCCGAGCCGTGCGAGCCCATCTCCTGCCGTGGCCGGCTCGGCCTGTGGAGCCCGCCCAGCGCCGCCTGAGCGCCGCTGCACATCGTCACACTCGGGAGCGCCGCCGATGGCGCAGGCGTCATCCTGGGCGGCGCTCGCACGACGCTGGCGAGCCCGAGCCGTGGCCCCTGCTACCGCGCAGCCTGGGGAGCAGTAACGGATGCGGTCGGAAGGCACTGGAGCGCCGCATACGGCACACGCCGCGTCCGCGAAAGCGCCTCGGCCAGCACGGGCCCGCCACGCGGCGACGGTCCGGCGACGGGATTCGGCATAATGAGTCGCCGCGCACTCCGCGTGAACGACGCGGGGTCGGCCCCGGCCGGACTGCACGATCGGACCGGCGCAGACGCGGCAAACAGGCTGGTCAGCCATCTGCGCCATTCCGCCACGCGAGAATTCCCGGAATCGCGTGGCTATGTAAAAAACGATGAGCCTGGTCGTGAGGGTCCTGGCTTTTACCCGTCCGAGACCCACCCCCCCTGTCGCTAGCCGGCGACGCACCCGCCGGGTTGCCGCTCACCGCTCGCCCCCGACGTGCCACCAGGCGCAGACGGCGCATCGGTAGACCCCGGGTGGTGGTCTGCGGTGGCGTGCACCTGCATGGTCTGCCGCTGCCAGGGCCTCTGCCTCGGATAGGTGCGAAACCTTCGGGTCACCCCAGCGGTTCAGGTGGGAGGACGGATCCCGTTTGATCGTAGGGTCACGCCGGCGCCTGGCGGCGGTCATTGGTGCTCGTCTGACACTGAGCGCCGGCGCACAGGTCGGTCGTCTCGTTCGTCGTCTCGGCTGGGTTGCGCGTTCTGAGCATGCAACCTCTTCGTGACCTTGGCCCGTCGTCCATGAGGTCCGTGTCCTCGAAAGGAGCGGGCATCGGGCGCGAAGTTCGCTGGCGGATTCATGAGGTCGTCTCCTTGAAGTTGGTCATGCTGGCCACCGTCCTTCGACCCACGCCGTGAGCCACCAGGTGCGCCAGCGGTGGCCGTGGTCACATCGATACGACGCCACGGTGTGCGCGCCGTCGATGACGGTCCGCGTCGGGTCGTGCGCGGTCGCGTCGTCATCGGCAAGGCACGACGGGCAGCAGTCCTGAAGGCGCGCGGTCATGACGCGCGCCTCGGTGGACGGCGGTAGTGGAGGCACTTGCATCCGGGGACGCAGCAGTAGTGGGCGCCGTAGTCGGCGTGCTGGTCGAGGTGGTGTCCACACGCGCAGACAGGGCCGGCGGCCCACAACCACGGGGCCCTAAAGGACCCCTCGTGATGGTCCTGGGGGATGGCCTTTGATGGTCCTGGGCGTGGTCGTGGCTCTATGCAGGGCTTTTGCCGGTTGTGGTCCTGGCATGGTCCTGGGCGTGGTCGTGGGACTGTTCTGGGCATGGTCCTGGGCGACTCGACCATCGCTAGGTGCCCTCCAGACGGCCGGAGATCGGGAAATAGTGCGTCGCCGACCGGCCGCCAGCACCGCCGCGGTCGCCCTCCAAGCGGTGGATCCGCCCTTCGTTTGCGAGGCGCTCGAGCTGTCGCCTGGCCTTGCGGACGGCGTTGTCGTCGTCGGTCCCGTAGACCGTTGTGGCGACCTCGGCCGCGCTGGCGCCACGTTCTGAGCGTTGGACGATGGAGTAGGCGTCGACGTGGTCGAGCACGCTCGAGCGACCAGCAATGTGATCGTGCTCGACCTTCAGCGGGCCGACCAGTTCATCCGGCTGCTTCAGGTGCTGGAGCTCGACGACCGGGTCGCCGGCCTCGCCCCAGAGCATGACCACCGACCCGGCGCCAGCCGTGAGCCACCGTGAGCCGTAGACGTCGGCGAGGTGACGGGGCTTGCCTGCGCCGGCCTGGGCCTTGCGCTGATGGTGCAGTGCCCCGACATCGACCCCGGCGGCGCAGCAGTTCTGAAACGCCCGGTTCAGGCCGAGGCCGGTCTCCTCCCGGGAGAGGTCGGCCGCCACGTCCTTCACGGAGTCGAGCACAACGACGGAGGCGCCGGCTCGGCGAGCCATAGCGAGCAGCGCGTCGGGCTCCGCGGCGAGATCGAAGGGCAGCGGACCCCGCCAGATAGCAAGGCGATCGTCAAGCTGCTGGCGATCCTTCTCGCTCACCATCCTGGCGAAGGAGCGCAGCGCCTGGGCGGGGCGATCGCAGGCCAAGTAGAGGACGCGGTCGCCGTCGCCGTGGATGCCGAACCCGAGCAACGACGCTTCGCCGATCCCGGCCAGGCCGAGCACGAGCTGTCCGGCGAGTGTCGTCTTGCCGACCGCGTCGGGTCCGCAGAGCAGAAACGGCTCGGCGCGGGCCCAGAGCGACTGGTGACCGTCGCCCCAGCGGGATTCGACCGTCGGCGGGGCGTCGAGAATCGAGCCACCGGGCGTCATCCGCCGCGCGTTCAGCTCGAGCAGCACCTCACAGCGCGGCGCTGCATCATCGACCTCGCTCGCCGGGCCCGCGTTTGGAATGCGGCGCACGACTGGCGCTTCCTGAAGGATCTTCTCCGCCCGGGCGTCAACCGACATGGGACACCTCCGCCGGCTGCTCGCGGAGCGCTGCGCAGATCACGCGGTCGGCGATGTCGGGGTCGATGCCGACGCGGTCGGCGAGCGCCAGCGCCGCCTTCACCACCTTCGGCAGGTCGGTGGGGGCGAAGCGGCGCATTTCGGCGACGACGTTCGCCAACCTGCGCGGGTCCGCCCGTAGCCATTCGTCAGGCAGGGCCGCGGCGGCGCGCGGGTCGGCCCGGCGCGGGAACGCGCCGGTGAACCTCACGTTGAGGATCAGTTGACGCCACCAGGCCTCAAGGACAGTCGCCGGGGCGACCTCGTCGAGGGAGCGGCGGATCGCCGCGGCCTCCTCGAGGGTGAGCCGTCCGTCCGTTTCGGCCTCTTTGGCTCGCCGGAGCACGCAGGCCCGCAGTTCCGGGTCCGCTGCACGGGCCTCGTGGCGCCGGCGCCGTTCGTAGAAGATGCCGTCGAGCTCGGCCGTCGACAGCTCGGCGATGTCGTCTCGGGTAAGCTGTCGGCGGCTTGGTGGGCCATGAGTTTGGGCGATTGCGTCGGCTTCGGCCGGCGCTTCGCCTCTTCTGGGGGTCACTCGTCGTGGCCCTCCTCCCGGGCGGATCGGTGGGTAGGGGTTAGGACGGCTCCACGCGGTTCGCCTCGACCATCCCGTCGAGATCCTCCAGCGCGAACAGGAGCTTGCCGCCGGCCCTGGAGAAGGGGATCGTGCGCATGGCGACTCCCCGGCGCAGCCACCGCTCGGTGAGCCACGGCCGCTCGGCGAGGAGCTGCTTCAGCGTGACGTAGTGCTTCTGGACTGCCGTTCCCGTAGTCATGGTAGACACAGTAGCCATAGCTAGAGGCGCCGGGTCGACAAAAGCGACTTTTGGGGTAGACAACTTTCGAGAGAATGTCTATAGTGTCACCATGACCGCCAAACGCCCTGCCGCATGGAACTGCGTCTGTCCCTCATGGTCAGACCCCGTCGAGCTCGTCGGCGACGGCCTCTTCCCCGCTCGAGCGACGATCATCTATGTCGACTCGTCGAACCCGCTCGAGATCGTCTTAACGGTCGAGGTCCGGGATGGCGCGCCGGTGTTCAGGCAGGTGGGCATCGCCGAGCGCCCAGGCGCCGACCTCACGCCGGCCGCGTTGCGGAAGCTGGACTGGCCGCTGATCTTTGAGCGAGTGCGGTTTTGGGCGACGAGTGCTGCGGCGATGGGCATCCGTCCCGATCTCGGCGAGGGCATCGTCTCTGGCCTGTCGGATCTCACGGCCGATGAGGCTCGCTCGATCGAGCGAGTCGCCGAGGGCGATGTGCGGCGCCGGCGAGTCAATGACGCTCTATTGCGCGACGTGGCTGCCATCGTTCGCGCCAACCCCGCCGAGCCGACAAAGGCGGTAGCGGCGCAAAGGTTCACGTCGCATCGGAACGCGACGAGGTGGATCGCCACGGCGCGCGAGCGCGGCTTCCTGGTCGACGGGTTCTCACGAGAGGAGAGCGGAGCATGAGCAGCGTCAAGCGAGACGTGTCGGGCGCCTGGCGGGCACGGTGGCGCGACCCGAGCGGTCAGTCCCGCTCGCGGAACTTCGAGCGTAAGGCGGAGGCGGAGCGGTTCCTGACGACGGTTGAGGGCTCCAAGCTGTTCGGTGCCTACGTGGATCCGTCCGCCGGCCGCGTGCTGTTCGGCGACTACGCGACGTCCTGGGCGGCGGCGCAGATCCACTCCCGGGCGACGACGGCCCGCGTCGCCTCCCTGTTGGATCTCCACGTGCTGCCGTTCCTTGGCGCGCGTCCCCTGGCCGCGATCCGCCCGAGCGAGTTGCAGGCGTGGATCCGCGGCCGGTCCGACGTCCTCGAGCCCGCCACGGTGAGCCTGGTCTACCGGTACACGGTCGCCATTCTCCGCGCCGCGGTGGCGGACCGGCTGCTCGGCGAGAGTCCGGCGCGCGGGATCAAGCTGCCGCGCTCAGAACCTCGGCACGTGGTCCCGCTCGAGACGGAGATCGTCGAGGCGCTGATCGCTGCCGTACCCGACCGCTACCGGGCGCTGGTCGTGCTGGCCGCCGGGACGGGGCTGCGACAGGGCGAGGCGTTCGGCCTCACGACCGATCGGGTCGACTTCCTGCGGCGCACGCTCACGGTCGACCGCCAGCTCGTCGCCATGCCCCGCTGCGTGCCCGTCATGGCCGCTCCGAAGTCCTCGGCGAGCCGTCGCACCGTCCCGCTGCCTACGGTCGTCACAGAGGCTCTGGCGGCCCATCTGGCGCGCTACCCGGCCGGCCCTGGTGAGCTGATCTTCACCACGGGCGAGGGCCAGCCCATCCGGCGGGTGACCTTCGGCAACGTCTGGCGGATCGCGGTAGCGAAGGCGGGCGCGCCCGCGGGTACCGGGTTCCACGCGCTGAGGCACTACTACGCGTCGCTCCTGATCCGCCATGGGGAGTCGGTGAAGGTCGTGCAGGTTCGGCTCGGTCACGCCAGCGCCCGCGAGACGTTGGACACGTACTCCCACCTCTGGCCCGACAGTGAGGACCAGACGCGGGCGGCGGTGGATTCGGTCCTCGGCGCTGCCGTGTCAGATCCGTGTCAGACGGCCACCGTCCCGAGCTGATCGCCCAGGTCAGAGGCCCTGCGGAGCCGTCAGGCGTCAGAAGGGCCTGATCTGATCGGGACCTGAAGACGCCCGAGTCGGTCCGGAGACCGCTGCTCGTGGGACGCGCCGTTCAGCGCGGCGAGCGGGTGGGACGGGTCTTCGGACCGCCGGCGCGTCGCTCAGACCTCGACCGGCTCGCCGCCGATCGACCGGCGCATCGCGCCATGGACGTCGTCGGGCGTGAGCACCCCGACGTAGCGCTCCTCGTCGACGACGGCGACGAAGCCGTCGTCGTGCTGGAGCATGAGTGCGAGCGCGTCTTTGAGCGACGAGCCGAGGGGCACGGTCGCGTTGATCGGGCGCAGGTGCTCGGCGACGGGATCCTCGGAGCGACGCGGCGTGCCGCCTGCCCGCGGGGACCCCTCGTGGGCCCTCGGCCGCCCGTTGCGCTCCGCCACCTGGCCGACCACCCATCCACGCGGGCGTTCGGCGCCGTCGAGGACGATCGCGAGACGGCTCTCAGAGGCCCGCATCATGCGGAACGCCTCACCGAGCGCCATCGCGGGGGCGACGATCGGCACGCGCGTGAGGTCGGCGAGCTCGACGCAGGTGACGCCGAGCCGTTGCAGGCCACGGTCGCCGCCGACGAAGTCGGCGACGAACGGCGACGCCGGGCGGCCGAGGACCTCCTGGGGCGTGTCGTACTGCTCGAGGACCGCGCCCTGGCTCAGCACCGCGATCCTCGAGCCGAGGGCGACGGCTTCTTCGATGTCGTGGGTGACGAACATCACCGTCTTGTTGAGCGCGCCCTGGAGCTCGAGGAACTCCTGCTGGAGGCGGCCGCGCGTCACCGGGTCGACGGCGCCGAACGGCTCGTCCATCAACAGCACGGGAGGATCGCCGCCGAGGGCCCTTGCCACCCCGACGCGCTGGCGCTCGCCACCGGACAGTTCGTGGGGGTAGCGGCGCTCGTAGTTGGCCGGCTCCAGCCCGACGAGCTCGAGCAGCTCGCGCACCCGGGAGCGGACGCGGTCCTTTCCCCAGCCGAGGAGGCGGGGGACGACGCCGACGTTCTCCGCCACGCGCTGGTGCGGGAAGAGGCCACCTTGCTGCATCACGTAGCCGATGCGGCGCCGGAGCTGCACGGGGTCGATCCCGAGCACGTCCTGGCCGTTGATCAAGATGGCGCCCGAGGTCGGCTCGATCAGGCGGTTCACCATCTTCAGCGTCGTCGTCTTCCCGCACCCCGACGGGCCGACGAGGACGCACAGCTCGCCCTCGTCGACGTCGAGGCTCAAGTCGCCGACGGCGACCTGGTCGCGTGCGTAGCGCTTCGACACCGAGCGAAGGCTGATCATCGCCGCGCGACGCTAGCCAGGGAAGCCCACGGCCGCTTCGGGTGCCGCTGCGGCACCGCCTCTGCGGGTCGGCTACCGCGGCAAGCCCAGGTAGGGTCTCGCTGATGATGGCGGCCTCGAACCCGCTCGTCCAGTGGTCGTGGGTGACAGGGAACTGGGGCGACACCATCCGTCCGTACCTGCTCCAGCACGCCGAGCTCGCCGCGATCGCCGTCGGGATCGGCTTTGTCATCTCCCTGCCGAGCGCCGTCGCGGTCTGGTGGTTCCGGCGTGCACGCGGCCCGGTGTTCGGCTTCGCCGGCCTGCTGTACACGATCCCGTCGATCGCGCTGTTCGGGATCATCGAGCCGTTCACCGGCTACTTCTCGATCACGACCGGGGAGGTCGCCCTGGTCAGCTACACGCTGCTGATCCTGATCCGCAACATCGTCGTCGGACTCGACGCGGTGCCAGAGGAGGTCCGAGAGGCCGCCCGGGCGGTCGGCTACTCGCCGCTCGCCGAGCTCGTGCGCGTCGACCTCCCGCTCGCGCTGCCCTCGATCTTCGCGGGGCTGCGCGTCGCGACGGTGACCGTGGTCGGGCTGGTGAACGTGACGGCCTTCATCGGTCTCGGGGGCCTCGGCCAGCTGATCCTCACCGGTTTCCAGCGGTCCTTCAACACCCCGATCGTCGTCGCGCTCGTCCTGTCGATCGCGATGGCCGGTCTCGGCGACCTCGTGTTCGTCGTCGCCGAGCGGGCCGTCGTCCGCTGGGCTCGCGTCGTGGAGACGACCTGAGATGAGCTTCTGGTCGGGACTGTGGCAATTCTTCTCCACCGGCTCGAACTGGAGCGGCCAGGACGGGATCTTCGTGCGGCTCGGAAACCAGGTCGAGCTGTCGCTCACGGTCGTGGCCGCGGCGACCCTCGTCGGGATGGGGCTCGGCTTCTACCTGGGTCACACCCGGCGGGGCGGCTTCGTCGCCGTCAACGCCGCCAACTCGGCGAGGGCGGTGCCGTCGATCGCGCTGCTCACGATCCTCGCGATCCAGCCGTTCCCGGGCCTGCGCTTCGGCGGGTTCCTCACCGCCGGGATCACGCTCGGCGCCCTCGCGATCCCGCCGATCCTGACCAACAGCTACGTCGGCATGCGCGAGGTCGACCCCGACGTGCGCGAGGCCGCCCGCGCGATGGGGATGGGCGGCTGGCAACGGTTCTGGCGGGTCGAGGTCCCGCTGGCGCTGCCGCTCGCCGTCGCCGGGGTGCGGACCGCCGCCGTCGAGGTCGTGGCCACCTCCACCCTCGCGGCCTACGTGACCTTCAACGACCTCGGTGAGTACATCTTCGCCGGCCTCGCCCAGAACGACACCGTCCAGACCTTCTCGGGCGCGCTGTTGGTGGCACTGCTCGCCGGGGGGACGGACCTGGTCCTGTTCGGCCTCTACCGACTGGTGACGCCGGGCGCCCTCGTGCGCAGCGGCGCGGTGCGGCCCGAGCAGTCGCGCGGCATCGTGCGTCGCTTCCCGGCGCTCGCGAGGAGCTTCGAGAGCGAGGCGGCGTAGGCGCCGGCCCCGGGGGTCCGGCTCTCGCCGAGGTCGGCTTGGTAGGGTCGCAGCGTGGAGGAGGAGTTCGCTGGCACGGTTGTCGCCGGGGATCGGCGCGGGCGCGTCCTCGGATTCCCGACGGCCAACGTCGAGCCGGACGGGCCGGTCGCGTTGCCGGCCGACGGCGTCTACGCCGGGCGTGTCGAGCTCGCCGATGGCTCGAGCCACGTCGCGGCGATCTCGATCGGCCGCCGGCCGACCTACTACCACGACGAGGACGCCGCGCGCCTCGTCGAGGCGTACCTGCTGGACTTTGACGGCGACCTCTACGGCCAGCGGGTGCGGGTGCACGTCGGCGAGGCGGTGCGCGGCCAGCTCCGCTTCACCTCCGACGACGAGCTGGTGGCGCGCATCCGAGACGACGTCGACGCGGTCCGCTCGCTGATGGGGGCCGGTAGCGCCGACTGATCGGGGCGCCGCCACGGCGCGTGCGCGTCGCGGAGCGTTCTGGCGGCGTCGGCGTGCGGTCGCGTCCCGGCGAGCTCGTCTTCGGAGGATGCCGCCGTGCAGGCGGCGTCGTGAGACGAGAATGCGCGTCACGCACCTACCGCTACGGATGCGGTCTCGTCATCGACCGCGACCTCCGCTTGGTACCGAGCCTCGCCGCCAACGGGCGCCGACCCGTCGCCGCTCAACGCGAGGTGAGCGCGTCGGCGCCGTCGTCGCGCGGAACGGCGAGCCGAAGGCCGAGCTCGACGAGGGTCCACCCGGCGGCGTGGCGCGCCCGCAGGGCGCGAGCGCGCGTGGTCAGTCGGCGGCTCCCGGCCGTCCCACGCCGCGCGGCCGCGGCCGCGGCGCGCTCACGCTCGACACGGTGACTGCTCGCCAGGTCCGCCAGCTGTTCGGGATGCATGGTGGGCTCTCTCGGACGGGTCGTGGAAGACGGTCGACGCGACGGCGGGGGATACGCCCCGCTCGTCGGCGGCGGTGGGTGCGCCGGCCGCCGACGGGCCACCCCCGCGGGACTGGTGCCACGGGTCGGCGGCCGGCGGGCCGGCGGGAGATGCGCGTCGAGCCGCCGGGCGGGAGACGCGTCGTCGGAGCAGGGTCGGGGGCCGGCTCAGGCCGGTCGCAGCGTCGCGCACCGGAGCAGCAGCTTCAGCGCACGAGGCGCAGGGGCGTCTGGCTCAGTAGCGGTGACGCTTCGGACCCGGCGAACGCCATGCGGCGGCCTCGTGGGTCCCCTCGAGCGCGAGGACGATCATCGAAGTGGTGTTCATCGTCACGGGACCTCCCTTCGGCACTTCCTGGACGTTCTCTACGGGTGCGGGGGTCGTCGGACGATCCGGACCAACCCTACACGCGCGTCGCCGCGGCGGGGATCTTCTCGCGCCCAGCGCCTCAACGCCGCGGCGTGGCCGTTCGGCCCGGCGCGCCGACCGAGCGCTCAGCGGGCCCCTTCCGGCTCCCCGCCGGCGTCGAGCTCGGCGCGCATCGCGCCGAGCTCGACGAGCACGTGGGCGACGACGTCGTCCTCGCCGACGACCGTCGCCTCCTCGGCGTCGCGCCGCTTCACCTCGACCCCGCCCGCCTTCAGGGAGCGCTCGCTCACGGTGAGCCGCAGCGGCAGGCCGATCAGGTCGGCGTCGGCGAACTGCACCCCGGCGCGCTCGCCGCGGTCGTCGAAGAGCACCTCCAGCCCCGCCGTGCCGAGCGCGGCGTAGAGGCGCTCCGCGACGTCGCCGATGCGGGTCCCGCTGCCGGCGAGCGCCGCGAGGTGCACCGGGTACGGCGCCACGTTGACGGGGAGGCGCAGACCGCGGTCGTCGTGGTGCTCCTCGGCGATGCAGGCGAGCAGCCGCCCGACGCCGATGCCGTACGAGCCCATCACGACCGGTCGCTCGTTGCCCTCCGGGTCCAGGTAGTTCGCCCCGAGGGCCTCGGAGTAGCGCGTGCCGAGCTTGAAGATGTTGGCGACCTCCACCCCGCGCACCGTGCGGAGCGGCGCGCCGCAGACCGAACAGGGGTCGCCCTCGTCCACCGCCACGATGTCGGCGACCGCGTCCGGCACCCAGTCCCGCCCGGCATTGGTGTTCAGCAGGTGCCAGTCGGCCTCGTTGGCGCCCGCCACCAGGTTCGGCGAGTCCATGACGAGCTGGTCGGCGATCACCGTGGCGTCGCTGAGGCCGATCGGCGAGGCGAAGCCGGCGACCGCGCCGATGGCCCCGAGCTCCGCCGCGTTCATGGGGCGCAGCTCGGCGCCGCGCAGCAGGTGGCCGAGCTTGCTCTCGCTGAGGGAGGTGTCGCCCCGTACGACCGCGACGACCGGCTGGGTGTCGGTCGTGCCGTCGTCTCGGCGGTGCTCGGCGACGAGGAAGAGGATCTTGGCCGTGCGCGCCGGCTCGACGCCGAGGAACGCGGCGAGCTCGTCGATCGTCGTCGTGCCCGGGGTGTGGACGCGCTCGGTCGGGCGCGGCTCTTCCGCCGCGGCGGGCGCCTTCACCGAGGTCGCCACCTGCCGGTTCTGGGCGTAGCCGCAGCGGTCGCAGAGCACGAGGGTGTCCTCGCCGAGCGGGGTGAGATACATGTACTCGTGGGCGGCGCTGCCGCCCATCATCCCGACGTCGGAGCCGACGGCGACGACTGGGAGCCCGCAGCGGGCGAAGACGCGGAAGTAGGCCTGATAGTGCCGCTGGTACTGGGCGTCGAGGCCGGCCTCGTCGGCGTCGAGGCTGTAGGAGTCCTTCATCGTGAACTCGCGGGTCCGGATCAGCCCGGCCCGTGGCCGCGGGTCGTCGCGCCACTTCATCTGGATCTGGAACACGAGGCGGGGGAGCTGGCGGTGGGAGTGGATCTCGCTCGCCGCGAGGCTGGCGACCACCTCCTCGTGGGTCATCGCCAGCACCAGCTCACGGTCGCGCCGGTCCTTCAGGCGCGTCAGCTCGGGGCCGACGGTCCGGTAGCGGCCGGTCGCCTCCCACAGCTCAGCCGGCTGGACGACGGGCATCGACAGCTCCACGCCGCCGATCGCTGCCATCTCCTCGCGCAGCACCTGCTCGATCCGCCTGAGGGCCTGCCATCCGAGGGGAAGGAAGGCGAAGATGCCCTGCCCGACCTGGCGGACGTAGCCGGCCCGGAGGAGGAGCTGATGACCGACCGACTCGATGCCGGCCGGAGCCTCCCGGAGCGTCTCCCCGAACAACCGCGACATCCTCACCGCCGGCGCCTCCTCTCGACCTGGTGGGAGAAGCTACCGGCTGAACGCGGGAGGCAACGACCGGGCACCGGGCCGCCGAGCGCGCCCGCGCCCGGCGGCCCGGTGCCGCCGTCAGTCAGCGACCCTGCCGGTGGGGCTCAGTAGCCGTAGCCGGACCCGCCGCCAGCCGTGGTCGTGGCGGTGGTCGAGGCCGCGGCCTTCACGATCGAGAAGCCGTTCACGCCCTGACCGGTGACCTGGCCCGCCTTCTTGTCGCTCACGAAGAGGTAGAGCGGCTTGCCCTTGTAGGTGACCTGCTGCTGGCCGTTCGACCGCTTCGCCATCCCGAGCCCCGACACGCCGGTGCCGACCGGCGTCGCGCCGGCCGGGACGAGGAGCGCGGGCCACACGGCGATGCAGCCCCCGGTGCAGTTGGAGTGGTTCTTCTTGTCCTTGGCGAAGGTGTACAGGGTGAAGCCCTTCGTGTCGACGAGGATCTTGCCGTACTTCGGTCTCGTCACCCACTTCGCGACGGTCGCCTTCCTCGCGTGCCTCGTGGTGGCTCCGGCCGCCGGGAGGGCGACGACTCCGGCCATGCCGGCGGCGAGCATCGCCGCCGGGACGAGCCGAACGGCGCGCGTCCTGGGCCTGTTGATGGTCGACGTCGCTGTGTCCATCGTTGTCATCCTTCGCTCGTGCTCGCGCGTAGCGAGCGTCCGTCCTCGACAAGGGATACGGACGGGGCGGTGCGACGGATTGCCGCGCTCCCGGGGGTCGTGGGCGCCCGGGGCCGTGGGCGCCCGGCGGCGGGTGCGCGCGTCAGGGCTTCGTAGACTCGGCCGTGTCCGGTACCCCCGGCACGCGCCGGGCGAGCGCGCCCCGCGCGACCGGGGCTGTGGGCGCCCCTTCGTGGGAAGCTCGCCGGCGAGGAGGCGCGCGACCGTCACGAGAGGTGGTATCGATGCTGACCTGGTTCATCACCGGCTCGTCCCGCGGTTTCGGCCTGGAGCTCGCCCGCCAGGCCCTCGGGCGGGGTGACGCCGTGGTCGCCACCGCCCGTGACCCGCGCCGGGCCGAGGACGCGCTCGACGGTCCGCACGAGCGCCTGCTCGCCACGGCCCTCGACGTCACCGACGAGGCGCAGATCGCGGCGGCGGTCACGGAGGCCATCGAGCGTTTCGGCCGGATCGACGTGCTGGTCAACAACGCCGGCCGAGGACTGCTCGGCGCGCTTGAGGAGACGTCGGCGCCACAGGTTCGCGACCTGTTCGACCTCAACGTCTTCGGACTGCTCGCCGTGACTCGAGCTGTCCTTCCGGTAATGCGCCGGCAACGGTCAGGGCGGGTGCTCAATATCAGCTCGGTCGGAGGATTCACGGGACGTGCAGGCTCTGGGATCTACAGCGCCACGAAGTTCGCGGTCGAAGGGCTGAGCGAGTCGCTGCGGGCAGAGCTCGCCCCGCTCGGCATCGGGGTCGTCATCATCGAGCCCGGGGCATTCCGCACCGACTTCCTCGACGCGCGGTCGATTCTGCACGCCGAGGGCAAGATCGAGGACTACTCCTCGATCACCGGCGAGATGCTCGCGTGGGCCGCCGGTGCGAACCACTCGCAGCCCGGCGATCCGGCCAAGGCCGCGGCGGCGATGATTGCGGTCGCGACGGCCGCCGAACCACCCGAGCGGCTCGCCCTCGGCTCGGACTGCGTCGGGCGCGTGGAGGCCAAGCTCCAGGCCGTCGCCGGGGACCTCGCCGCCTGGCGGGAGCTGGCGCTCTCGACCGACCACCGGGACTGACGCGCCGCCGGCAGGTGGACGAGGTGAGCAGCAGCGTCCCGCCGGGTGCGCCGGTGACGGCCCGCACCCGGCGCATACGACCGGCCCGAGGTCGTTGAGCGGTGCCGACCGGCCACGCCGCCACGCCGCTCGCGCGCAAGCTCGGTCTGGGGCCGGGCCACCGGTTGTCGCTCGACCACGCGCCAAGCGGCTGGGCCGTCCCCGACGCGCCTGACGGCGTGGTCCTCGTGGACGCGCCCGAGCATGCAGACGTCCTCGTCAGCTTCTTCGGCGCCGCCGGAGAGCTGCCGGGACGCCTCGCCGTGCTCGGCGCCCGCATCTTCCCCGCCGGTTCGCTGTGGATCGCATGGCCGCGGCGGGCCGGCGGCCACAGCAGTGACATGACCGACGCGATCGTGCGTGGGCACGTGCTCGCGATGGGTCTCGTCGACACCAAGATCGCCGCGCTGGACGAGGACTGGTCCGCCCTGCGCGTGGTGTGGCGGCGCGAGCACCGTGGCGGTGGCGCGCCGCCCACGGTGGCGCGTGGAGGTTGACTGGCGACGGGCGCTGACCGGCGCGCCGTCCGGACGTTCCGCCGCCGCCACCCCCGACGAGCCGCGTCGAGGGTGCGTCACGTTCGCCGGGCGCTCGACGAGCGCCGCCGCTACTCACCTTCGCGCTCGCCGCGCGGGCATGATGTCGGCATGATCGATCACGTGGCAATCCAGTGCGCCGACGTCGCGGCCAGCGCGGCCTTCTTCGACTCGGTGCTGGCACCGCTCGGTGGTGCTCGGGTGATGGACTTCGGTCAGGTCATCGGCTTTGGGATCGGCGCGAGGCCGGTCTTCTGGATCGGGCCGCGCACGACCGGCGAGGGCTTCCGCGAGACCCATCTCGCGTTCAGCGCCCCCGACCGAGCCGCGGTGCGGGCGTTCTACGATGCGGCGGTCGCCGCCGGCGCCGAGGTCCTGCACGGGCCGCGGCTCTGGCCCGAGTACCACGCCGACTACTTCGGTGCGTTCGTGCGCGATCCCGACGGCAACAACGTCGAGGCCGTCTGTCACGTGCCGGACTAGCGCGAGCCGCCTGCGCGAGGCTCGCCGAGGCGAGGCGAGGCGAGGCGCGGCGCCAGCGTCCCGGAGCGGCGCAGGATCAGCGGGGGAGTCTGCCGCGGGCACGTCCTGTCGCGATGACGGTGGACCTGCTCGGCCTGGAGGCGTGCCGTTCCGAGGCCGGGCCTTCCGGAGGGCACCCGGCGCGCCTCGGGCGAGACGGTGAGGTCCGCTGGGCCGACGCGGACTACCCGGTATCGAGGTGGAGGAGAGCGCCGAGTACGGGGGACGCGTCTACGGCCTGTTCGTGTGCGTGCCGGCTCCGGACCGACCGGTCCCGCTCGACCGCCGGATCGTCGCCCTCCCGCGGGCGGCCCAGATCGGTCCCGCGCTGGTCAACCGGGGCACAGCGCTGTCAGCCCCGCCTTGCGTCCGGCGGAGTCCGGGCCGATGTGGCCGCGCTCACCCCTGGTCGTGGCGGGGTGCCGGGCCACCCTGGAGCGGCACGGAGCCGGTGCGCGCGATCCACGCGAGCTCCCACTCCGACAGCTCCCTGATGACCGGCGGCCGGGGAGGCGCGGAGGGATCCCGCGCCTCGGCCGCCGCGGCGTCCCGGTCGGCCCGGGCCCCGGCCCGGTCCTCCGAACGCATCCACTGCAGGTAGATCGGGACGAACGCAGCGAGGGTAACCACCTCGGTGGAGGTCCACAGCAGCGCCCCGCCGGCGTGCGTGCTCGCCAGGTTGTACATCGAGGCGATCGGGTGCACGTTGGCGAGGATGGCGACGCCGAGGAACGCCTCGACGCCGGAGCCGAGCAGGATGTTCAGCATCCTCGCGCCGTGGCCCATGCGCCCGTGCATGATCGGGTCGTTCCCGATCATCGGCCACCAGTACAGGGTCCCGCCGAAGAAGAAGGTCAGGTTCAAGAAGTCCATCAGCGCCATGTGGTTCATCGCCACGTTGACGAGGGGCGTCAGGAAGAACGCCACCATGAGCCCGAAGTAGAGGAACCACGCCGTGATCGGGTGGCTGAGCGCGGCGAAGGGGCGGGAGCGGAGCAGCGCGATCCAGCGCTGCTTCGTTCTGCGGCCGGCCGTCTGGAGCAGCAGGGTCGAGGGCGCCCCGAGCGCGAGCAGCGGCGGCGCGACTGCCATCAGGACCAGGTGCTGGATCACATGCGCCTGGAAGTAGCTGCCCGTGAAGGCCGCGACGGGCGACTGCAGCGCGATGTCGATCGACACGAGCCCGGCCATGAACGCCGCTGTCCGGCCGCCGGGCCAGCGGCGGCCGCGCGCGGCGAGGGACCAGTCGGCGCGCAGGTACCAGACCGCGACCGCGACGAGCAGGGCGAGCATGGAGAGGGGGAAGGCGCTCCACTCCCAGTGCGTCAGCGCGTTGTGCAACGTGAACTCGACGTGACCCATGCCGGTCCCTGGCATCAGACCTCCCCGCGTGTGCTCATCGCCGGGCCCCGTCGTCCCGGTGTCCGCGCCCGCGGCCGTGCGACCGCATCATCGCACGGTTCGGAGATGATGCACGAGCAGCGTGAAGGTGCACGGCGTCGGGACGTGCGAGGGGACGACGTGGACGTGGGTGAAGGCGCCGAGCGCGAGAGGGGGAAGCGTGAGCCCGAGCGGCACGATCGCGGCGGCCCACCGGGCGACGAGGGCCCACCGGACCGACCCGCGGTACCGCGACCGGCCCGCCCTCGCAGCCTCCCCGGGCACGGTGGCGACGAGCGCTCGCGTGGCGGGAGCGACGAGCTCGGCCGTGAGGTCGGGGATCGGGCCGAGCGCGTGCAGCCGGATCCGGCGGGTGATCGCCGCCAGCCTGGCCTCGAAGTCCCGGCATGACCGGCAGCGGCCGAGGTGCTCGTCGACCTCGGCGTCGTTCGCCGGCGCTTCCTCACCGTCGAGGCGCGCCGAGAGCGCCTCGCGCACGAGCTCGCACCAGCTCAGCACCGCGGCGCTCCCTGCCGGCGCTCGCCGGTCTCGAGCGGCCGGGCACCCCGGCCACCCCTCGAGGTGTGCCGGCCGCGGGGCCTGGCCCCCCGGCCCACCGCCGCGCCCCTACGCACCGGGGACCTCGGGCAGCTCGGGCAGCTCGGGCATGGACCGGTGCCGGAGCACCCTGTCGAGCAGCGCGCTCGCCGAGCCCTCCTCCTCGATCGCCCGGCGAATGACGGCGAGGAGCGCGGGACCCGCCCAGAAGTCGCCGCAGACCCACAGGACCGCCGCACCGAGCTGCTGGTCGGCATAGGGCGAGAGGCTGACGCCGGCCAGGTGGTCGTAGACCGGGTACCACGAGCTCGTGGTGAAGATGCTGAGCGACATCGCAAGGACGAACATCACGACGTTCGTGCCGACGATCGCCCCAATCTGTCGCGTGGTCGAGAGCCTCGGGCGGAACGGGTGCGACGGCGTGAGCTGCAGCCAGAAGAAGACGCCCGCGATGAACAGGCTCGAGTGCATGAGCCAGATGTGGACCGCCTGGTTCGTCTCGGCGAGATCGAACGCGGCCGGCACGTGCCAGAGGACCATCACCGCGTTGAACAGCACCACCGCGACGAGCCCGTTGCCGAGGAAGCGCCCGACGGCGCGCAGCGGGCGAGCCCAGGAGCCGAGCATCACCGCCCGCCCGACGGTGCGGCGCACCTTCACGGGGAACGCGAACACGATCGGCAGCCACGGGGCGCCGGCGACGATCAGCATCGGTGCGAGGAACATGATCAGGACGTGCTCGATCATGTGGACGAAGAAGTAGTCGCTCGACCAGTAGTCGATCGGCGAGGCCACCGCGACCGCCAGCATCGCGAGGCCGCCGTAGAAGGCGAAGGAGCGCTTGCGCCGCTGCCGGGCACGCCCGGGTCTCGAGCGCCGCTGCAGGCGGCGCATCCCGAGCTCGTTCAGCACGACGAGGACGGCCGCGATGACGACGAACGGGTCGAAGGACCAGTGTGCGGTGACGTAGCTCATGGCTGGCGACCGACCTCCCCGTGGCGCCCCTGCTGCCCGCCCGCGCCCGCCCCGCCGGTCGACGGCGCGGTGCGGCTGTCCGCGGCGGTCATCCCGAGGAGCCGAACTCGATCGGGACCCGGACGACCGCCGTGCGCGTCCAACTATGCCTCGTCGGGGCGAGGGTCCAGTCGCTCAGCACCGTGTCGTTGACGGCCAGCGCGTCGACGCGTCCCCTCGGGCCGAAGGCGAGGGTGGCGGTCGCCGCCGGCGGCGGCGGCAGCGCCTGCCACGGCGTGCCCGGCCCGGTGACGATCTCCGCCCGCTCGCGGCCCGAGGCGTCGCCCACCAGGGCGAACTCGCCGAGCCCGGCGGCAGGACCGACCGAGACCAGCCGCTCGGAGCGGGCGAGGTCGATCGCCGGCGAGGTGGACCAGCGCGCTTGCGTCAAGCCCGACCAGGCCACGAGGAGGCGGCCCGACGAACGATCGGAGAGGGCCAGCAGCACGTCCACGCCCGTGCCCGCCCGCGCCAGGCGCACGACCTCGACCCTGGCCGCACCGGCGTCTCGGGGAAGCGCCGGTCCGGCGAGGTGCCATCCCGCTGGGCCGTCGCCGAACACGCCGACCACGCCGGGCCGGTCGCACGCCGCACCGACGAGCGCGGCGCCCGTGGGGCCGTAGGCGACGGCGGTGAGGGCGGTCACCCCGCACCTGCGCCCGGCGCTCGACCCCGCGAGCGACGCCTGTGTGACGAGGGTGTGCCAGGCGGACCCGCTGCCACCGAGTGCCTGTACGAGCGGTGCGCGGCCGCCGTTGGCCAGCGCCAGCTCGCGCCCGCCGGGGGCCGCGGCGAGGGCGTCGGGTCCCGTTCCGAGCGCAGACGCCGGCGGGATGGGCGACCAGCTGGTGCCGTTCGGGGTGGCGACGAGCGGGGAGAAGTCGAGGCGGTTCGACGGCCGGACGCCGACGACGAGGGAGCTGCCGCCGGGGGTCGCGAGGTCGAGCCCGCCGTTCGTCGCCACCGCCAGCGATGCGGCGCGGTCGGTCCAGTGGGCGCCGGTCCGGCTCGGCAGCTCGAAGAGCTGCCAGAACGTGCCGAGCGGCTCGTCGAGATGGCCCATCGGCAGGCTCGCCCACGTGCCGCCGGCGGTCGAGATCGAGGTCGCCCCCGGTGCCTCGAGGAGCGGGCGTGCCGGTGGCACCGACGCGGCGACGGCGCCACGGCCGAGCGCCGCGGCCGCGGCGCCGGCAACGAGGAGGACCAGGACGGCCAGCAGGGCGCGTGCCCGGTAGGCACGGTGTCGTGGCATCGATCCTGGCGGCTTCATGAGGAGTGGATCACGTGCTCGATCGAGCTCGTGAGGGTGACGGCGAAGGAGGAGCGGGTGGCGGTGGTGCCCGGTCCCGGGTCGGTGTTGAGGACGTAGCGCGTGAAGCCCGCGGCGTCGATGACGTAGGCGATGTCGCTGTGGGCGATCATCGCTCCGCCGGGCGAGTAGGCGACCTGCTCGCCGAAGGCGTTCCACACCCGCTTGAGGGCGGCGGCCGATCCCGTGAGGAACATCCAGTTGCGCAGGCCGTCCAGGCCCTCCTGGCGGTCGAAGGCGTTCAGGTAGGCGCGGGCGCGGTAGAGGGGATTGACGACGACCGCCACGAGCTCGACATTGTGGGCATCGCCGCCGAGAAGGCGGTCGGCGTCCTTGAACTCCTGCGCGATGATCGGGCAGTCCGAGACGCAGACGGGGTCGAGGAAGGTCAGCGCGATCGTCCTGCCGCGCAACCTCGCGAGCGTGACCGGCGTGCCGTACTGGTCGACCAGCTGGAAGTGCGGTGCCGGGATATCCGTCGCGCTCGGGGTGCCGTCGATCGCCTGGGCGAGGATCGGGTCGGCGTTCGGGTTCGTCGACGCGATCGCCATCGGCGCCGCGCCGAGCAACGTCACGGCGACGGCGCCGAGCGCGGCGAGCGAGCGGAGGACGTAGGCGGGCTGGGTGGCGACACGTTCCCGCCACGGGACCCGTGCGGACGCCATGGCCGGGAAGGGGACCACGGTATCGGCCCGGACCGCCACCCTCGTGAGGCAGAGATAACCGGCCACGAGGACGACCAGCATGGGGATCATGCTGTTCGGGTCGGTGCCCACGCCGCCGAGGAAGCCGAGGTCCTCGACGAGCAGCCAGTCGGCGATGCAGAGCACGGCGGCGGCGGCGAGAGCGACCCGCACGACCGGCACCCGGCCGGTGAGGAGCGCCAGCCCGATCGCGCCGAGCGCGACGACGACGAAGAGGTTGACGGCAAAGCCGTGGGCAACGTCGAAGGCGGCGAAGCTCGCCACCCACGACGAGAGGAACCCCGGCTGCGGCGTCGCGGCCATCTGGCGCACCATGCCCGGCAGTGTCCCGAGCGTCGAGCTCCCCCGGAGGTGACCCTGCCAGTAGCCGCGCCCGGGCCACGCCTGCAGGAGCGCCATACCGACGAAGAAGCTCCCCATGACGCGGAGGAGCCCGCGTCCGAGGCGCGGACCTGTCCAGTACCGCTCCGGCAGGGCGAGGAGCACGCCGGCGAGAGCGTAGAAGACGACGGCGCCCGGCGCCCCGAAGAGCCAGCTCAACCCTGGCGCGAAGATCCCGCCGAAGCTCTCGCCGAAGATCCACACGAGCGCCCCCCAACCGAGGCTGGCGAGCCCGGCCAGACGGGACCAGCGCCCGCGCGGGGCGACGAGCAGCAGGAGCCCGACGCCGACTTGGATCCAGACCGCCGACGCCGACGCGGCGATCGGGTGGTCGTTCCAGATCGTGCCGCCCACGTTGACGAGGTGCTGCACCCAGGCCGGCGAGGCGGCCGCGGTCGGCTTGATCACCCGTGGCGCCATGGCGAGCGGCATCGAGGCCTGGGCCTGGAGGACGCCGTCGAAGATCCAGAGCAGGCCGAATCCGATCCGCAGCAGCCGGCGTCCGACCGGCTCGAGGTCGGCCGGGGACGTCCGCCGCGCAACGGCCGATGCCGGGCCGTCGGAAGCGGCGACGGCCCGGCGCAGCTGCACCGTGCGCAGCACGTTCCACGCCGCGATGACGATCGCAAGCAGCGCCAGGACGACGAGTCCTTGGTGCAGGAGCATCGAGTGGAACGCCGAGACGATCGTCGCGTTGGTCGGTTGGAGCCCCGAGCTCATCCCCGGCATGTGGCGTGCATCCCCGATCGGTCAGTGGCGGCAGGCGCGTCAGGCGCCGCCCGTGTCCCCGTAGTGCCCGTGTCCCCGTAGCGCCCGTAGTGCGCGTGTCCCCGTAGTGATAGTGCGCGCCCGGGGGGCGGAAGTTCCCACCCCGCCGCAAGGTTCCCGCCCGGGTGCCCGTGGTGGGCGCTACCGTCGGGCCCGTGGACGAGCTGACCCGGCTCCTCGGAGAGGCACAGGCGGGCGACTCCAGGTCGCTCGAGGCCTTCGTCCGCCTCACCCAGCCCTCGGTCTGGCGCTTTTGCGCCCATCTCCTCGGACCGGACGACGCCACCGACGCGACGCAAGAGACGTATCTGGCCGCCTGGCGGGCGATGCCGGCGTTTCGTGGCGACGCGTCGGCCCGTACCTGGCTGTTCGCCATCGCCAGGCGCACCGCCGAGCGGGTGGCGCGCGGCAGGCGACGCTGGGTCGAGCTCGCCGACCACGCCCTCGGGCCACCGCCGAGCGCGCACCCGGAGCAGGCGGCCGAGCTCGGCGATCTGCTGGCCGGGCTCGATCTCGACCGCCGCCTCGCGCTGGTCCTCACCCAGATCGTCGGACTCTCGTACGCCGAAGCCGCCGCGGTGTGCGACTGCCCCGTCGGGACCATCAGGTCGCGGGTGGCACGCGGCCGGAAGGACCTCATCGAGCGCCTGGAGGCACGGCCCGAGGCGTCGGGCCTGGGCGACACGTAGCTGCGCTCCGGTGACCGTCCGGACCGCACACGTCATGGCCGGATAGGCCACGGGCCCGGCAGGGAGTCCCCCCAGCCGCGCGGGGCTGATCGCAGCGGGCGACCGGGTCGGGCACCACCCGAGCGGTCCGGGTCACCACCTCGGCAATGGCCACGCCGCCGACCTGGGACGCCTCGGCCAGTTCGGCGTCGGCACGCGACGATCTCGGTCGGACCGGTCGCGCCGCTGCGATCGGCCCGGGTCGTTGGCTCGGCTCGGTCCTCGGTCCTCGGTCCCCGGTCCTCGGTCCCCGGTCCCCGGACTACGGTCGACCCGACGCGCGCGCTGCTAGCGCCGGCCGCCGGGGGGCGACGTCCCCGCCGGGTCCGCTGGCCACGGGTGCTTCGGGTAGCGCCCGGCCATCTCGCGACGGACGTCCTGCCACGACCCGGCCCAGAACCCCGGAAGGTCGGCGGTGACCTGGATCGGGCGCCCGGCCGGTGAGAGCAATTCCAACGTGAGCGGCACCCGACCGTCGGCGACCGACGGGTGCGTCACGGTGCCGAAGAGCTCCTGCACCTTGGCCGCGGCTCGGGGCCGCTCGCCGGTGTAGTCGATCGGCACCCTCCGGCCACGGGGGAGCTCGAGGGCGACGGGAAGGATGCGGTCGAGGTCGGCGCGCCGGGCGCCGAGGGCCGCCCGCATCGGAAGTGACGGGTCCACCCGGGCGAGATCGGCGCGCCCTCGCGCGCCGGCGAGGAGGGGTGTGAGCCATTCGCCGGCGCGGGCGGCGAGCGCCGCGTCGGACAGGTCCGGCCAGTCGAGCCCGAGCTCACGTCGCGCCCATCCCGCCCGCGCCTGGAGCGAGCGGGCGGCCGGCGTCCAGTTCAAGGTCACGAGGCCGCTGCGCACGGCGCGGTCGACGAGCGCCGCGGTCGTCCGGGGTCCCGCCGGCGCCGGACCCCGGGTCGTGTCGAGCACCAGGTCGTCGAGGAGTCGTTCGGTGGTCGCCCGCAGGTCGTCGAGCCGCTCGTCCCACTCGAAGCGGACCTCGGTGCGGATCGCCCCCGCGCCGATGCGCTCGACGTCGGAGCGCTCCAGCGCCGCGGCCAGGCGGATCCGCGCGTCGGCGCGGCCGACGCCGGCCGGCCCGTCGAGCTCCGCGACGACCAGCCATTCGGCGGTCGCCAGCGGGTCGTGGTCCGGCAGGACCGCGCCCCCACCCTGGCGGAGGCGGTAGCGGCCGCGCCCGCGCGACTGGGCGATCCGGTCGGGGTACGCGTCGGCGAGGAGCCTCCCCGGGTCCGCGCGGTCGGCGCCCGGTCCCGGCGAGCCGGCCACGACGGCCGGTGCTCGGCCGGCGGCGCGCGCCGAGCCCGGCGCGGGCGTCGGCTTGCCGGCACGCTCGACGCGCTTTGCCAGCTCGTCGGCCCGGCGGCGGACCGTCGCGAGCGCGCCTCTGTCGACGGGGAGGATGCCGTCGCCGGCGCCTCGGGCGAGCGCCGCGACGCGGGCTGCGACGTCGGCGGTGACCGGTTGCCCGTGCGCCTCTCGGCGGAGGACGTCGCGCTCGGACACGAGCGCCGCTAGCAGCGCGGCGGTCGCCCGGTCGGCGCCGGGCGCGGCGAGCAGCATCCGCGCGAGGCGCGGATGCACCGGCAGCTCCGCGAGCCGGCGCCCGAGCGCTGTCGGCCGCCCCGCCTCGAGCGCACCGAGCGCCTCGAGCAGCTGGTACGCGCTGGCCAGCGCGGCGGGTGGCGGGTGGTCGAGCCAGCGCAGCGCGCCAGCCGGGGCACCCCACACGGACAGCTCGAGCGCCAGCGCGGCGAGGTCGACGGTCGTGATCTCCGGTTCCGGCCAGGCTCGGCGCGCGAGGTGCTCGGCCTCGGACCACAGGCGGTAGGCGACGCCCGCGGCGCCGCGCCCGGCCCGTCCGGCGCGCTGATCGGCGGAGGACCTCGACGCGAGGACCGTGCGCAGTCGGGTGAGGCCGGTCGCCGGGTCGTACGCCGGCCGCCTGGACTGGCCGGCGTCCACGACCACGCCGACGCCTCCGACGGTCACGCTCGACTCGGCCAGATCGGTCGCGAGCACGACGCGCCGGCCGAGTCCGGCCCGAAGCGCCCGGTCCTGCTCGGCGGCGGGCAGGCTCCCGTGGAGCGCGAGGACCTCCGTCCCGGGGAGGTCCCCGAGCGCGTCGGCCACCGCACGGATCTCGCCGACGCCGGGGAGGAACGCCAGCACGTCGCCGCTGTCGAGCGCGAGCGCGTCGCGGAGCGCGCTGACGACCGCTGCCGTCAACCGGCCACCGGGACGGACGGGTCGCCAACGCAGCGTCACGGGGTAGGTCCGACCGCTGCTCGCCACGACCGGCGCCCCGCCGAGCAGGGCTGCGACCGGCTCGGCGTCGAGAGTGGCGGACATCACCAGCACCCGCAGGTCCGGCCGGAGGCCCTGGCGCACGTCGAGGGCGAGCGCCAGGCCGAGGTCGGCCTGGAGGTGCCGCTCGTGGAACTCGTCGAACACCACGAGCCCGGTCCCGGTGAGGGCCGGGTCGCGCTGGAGGCGGCGGGTGAGGATCCCGTCGGTGACCACCTCCACCCGCGAGTGCCGCCCGACCCGGCGCTCGTCGCGTGTCGAGTACCCGACGCTCGCCCCGACGTCCTCGCCGAGCAGCTCCGCCATGCGGGCCGCCGCGGCCCGCGCCGCCACGCGTCGGGGTTCGAGCACGACGATCCGCCGACCGGCCAGCCACGGCTCGTCCATCAGCCTGAGGGGCACGACGGTCGTCTTGCCCGCCCCCGGCTCCGCCTGCAGCACGGCGGCGCCGGCTGCGGCGAGGCCGGCGCGCACCTCGGCGACGACGTCTTCGACCGGGAGCCCCGTCGGTGCCGGACCCGACGTCTCCGCAGCCATCCCGGCAGGGTAGGTCGTCCCCGCCCGGCCCGCCCACCACGTGGCGGGGCCGGGCGTCCCGAGGCCGTCCGGAGCCCACGTTCAGCGGCCGGCGGCCCCTCCGTCGGAGCCGCTCATCACCGCGCCAGGCGTCGGAGCGCTCGGGTGCACGAGGGCGCTCACGAGGTCGCCCGGCTCGAGCACCGGAGCGGTGCCAGCGGACACCAGCGCCTGGCCACGCGCGACGCTCAGGACGATGGTCCCCGGTGGCGACGGCATCTCCCGGACCGCCTGGCCGGCGCTCGAGGTCCCGGGCGTGACTCGCGCCTCCGCGGGCACGGCGTTCCCGGACCGCGCGGGCAGCCGCGCCGTGTCGGCGGTGAGCGACTGGCGCTCGCCGCGTACGAGGTCGCTCGCGCTGACGATCCCGACGACGCGCCGGGGGGTCGGGCACCCCGATCCACGGCTCATGGCGAACTGCATCCGCTCAGCCGGCGAGTCGAGCCGGTCCGGGCGCGCGAGGCGGTGTGGCGGATGTCCCGCTCGCCCCGCTCAGCCCGCGTACAGGGCGGAGAGGTCGAGGCTCTCCGGCGACGCGACCGTGTGCGCCGCCGCGATCCCCTTCAGCCACGCTGGGCGACCATGACGTCGTCGTGGTCGGCGACGTTGAGCCAGCACCCGGTCTTCTGCGCGGCGGCGACGACCTCGCCGTACAGGGAGGTCGAGCCGCTCGCGACCGCCTGGCTGTCGAGGGCCGCCACACCCCGGGCCTGGCAGCTCAGGTACTCGAGGCCGCCGGAGGGGTCGTAGCTGATGTGGGTCCAGGTGTAGGGGTTGTCGGCGTCCGGCCAGAAGTAGTCGACGAGGATGTTCGGCGCCTGGCTCGCGGCGTCGCGCACCGAGCCGACCCAGCCGAAGATCTCCGACGTCTCGTAGCCGACCACCTTTGTCGTGAGCCCGTCGGCCTGGAGCTCGGCCGCGACGTTCTCGGCGATCAGCTGGTCGTCCGGTGCCCCGGTGTCGTAGCCGACGGTCAAGGTCCGCTGCGAAAAGGCGAGCTTGCCGACGAGGGTGCGCAGCGCCTTGGTGTCGTAGGCGATGGTCTGCTTGCCGACGCCGGCCGGCAGCACGTGGGCCGGCCCGAACTGGGGCGGCACGATCGCGCCGTCGGGGAAGACCGCCGCGTCGATCGCCTTCAGGTCGATCGCCTCGAGCGTGGCGAGGCGCGCCGCCTGGGAGGTGAGGAAGCCCTGGTGCTCGTTGACGTAGACGACCTCGGACTCAAGGGTCGGCAGCGTGAACAGGTCGACGGACTTGTTGTGCTCGTAGGAGGTGATCGCCGGCGCGGTGAGATCGTGCAGGATCGCGGCGATCTGGCCGTCGTTGAACTGGATCTCCTCGCTCGACAGGTCGTCGATCACCGGCAGGTCGACGGTCGTGAAGTACGGCTTCTTGCCCCAGTAGCCGGGGAAGGCCTTGAGCTGGTAGGCGACGCCGACCTTGGCCTCGGTCAGCGTGTACGGCCCCGTCCCGACGTCGTGGGTCTGCAGGTAGGTCTGGTCGTGGTCCTTGCCGGCGTGGGCGGCGAGCGCCGTCGGGCTCTCCATGACCGGCCCGTACGCCGAGGCGAGGTAGTCGAGGAACGTCGAGTTCTTCTGCGTCAGCGTGATCCGGACGGCGTAGGGTCCCTCGGTCCTGACCGACGCGACGTCCGCGACCATGTACGCGGGGCCGCCGCGACGACAGCGCGCCGCGCGAACGACGGCTCGACGGCTGCGGAGGTGAAGGCCGTGCCGTCGTGGAAGTGGACGCCTTTGCGGAGCTGGAACGTGTACGAGAGCCCGTCCCTCGACACGGTCCAGCTCGTCGCCAGCTCGGGCTCGATGTGCCGTTGCGCCGTGCCGGGCTCGTAGCGGACGAGCCCCTGGTAGAGGTTCCTGGTGAGCAAAAGGCCCTCGCCTGCGTAGTAGACGTCGGGGTCGGGCGGCTGTCCGGGGTCCTGGAGGAAGCTGAGGTGCAGGACGCGGCCGGTCGGCGAGGAGGCGTGGGCGACCGCCCCAGACGCCGGGCCGGCGGCGAGCCCGCCGGCGAGGCCGCTCGCGCCCGCGAGCAAGGCGGCGGCCGCCAGCGACCTGCGACGTCCTGCGCTCTTGGATCGCCCTGCGCTCGTGGGTGACTGCGCCATCAAGACACTCCTGTCTTCTCGCTCGATCTGGAACGCGGACGTGTCACGAACGCCTCGAGGATCTCGGCGCCAGAGCGCCGGGCGCCGCGCTGCAGGTACTCCATGGCGTCGAGCGATGCCTGGTGACGCGCCTCGTTCGAGCCGATGACGCAGTCCTCGACCACGCGGACGTGGTAATCGCGCTGGTGGGCGTCGGCGAAGGTGTAGTGGACGCACACGTCGGTCAGCCCGCCGATCAGCACCAGCGTGCTGACGTGCAGGCCGCGCAGGAGGATGTCGAGCTCGGTGCCGAAGAAGCACGAGTACCGCCGCTTCACGATGAAGTAGTCGCCGTCGCCCGGGCGAAGCGTCGGCCAGAGCTCGGTGCCCTCGTCCCCCTCCAGGTAGTGGACGCCCTCGGCGCCGTCGAGCTCGCGCCCGAAGTCGACACCGTTGGAGCGGTGCGCCTCCTGGAAGAAGATCACCGGTACGCCCGCCTCCCGGGCGCCGGCGACGACGCGCTCCGCTTGTTCCACCAGCGCCTCGTAACCGTCCATCAGGGGGATGCCGGACACGCTCGAGGGCATGGCGCCGCCTCGTTGGATGTCGACGACCACGAGCGCCGATTTGCCGACGAGGATCGGCCGTTCACCACGCATGTCCAACTCCTTCCTTCGGACCCGCCCGGCGCGATCCGCTGCGCCGGACCTGCCGCGGCCGGCGCCGGGGCCGCGGGGGGCGCGTCACGCCGACCAGCGGCGCGCAAGCTCTGCGGTCAGTGCCGGCCATGCCACCGGATCGTGACCGGGCACGAGGCGCAGCCCGCGCTCGCCGGCGATCGCCTTCAGGCGGCGGATCGGCTCGATCGTGTCCTCGGGACGGCAGCCGATGAAGCCACCGACCGCGAGCTCGTGCTCGATGTTCTCCGTGAGGTCGGCCGCGTCGAAGGCGAAGACGAAGCCCCCGCCGCCGACGGACTCGTCGAGCTCGACGAGGAAGCTCTGGTGGCCCGGTGTGTGGCCCGCGGTCAGCAGCGCCGTGACCCCGGGGGCGATCTCCGCGTCGCCGGCCGACCTGCGCCACTCGATCACCGGGTCGTCGTAGTCGATCCGGAAGATGCCGTGCTCCTCGGGTCCTGGGTGCGCCGAGAAGCCGTAGTCGAGCTCGGCCTGCTGCACGTGCACCGGGACGCGTCCCGCGAAGTGCCGCAGGCCGCCGGCGTGGTCGTTGTGCAGGTGCGACACGGCGACCGCGCCGATCTCGTCCAGCGAGAGCCCCGCCTCCTCGAGCGCCTCCTCGAGCGGCTCGCCGGGACCGGGCAGGATCGCTTCGATCCCCCCGCTGCGCCCGTGGAAGCGGCGGTGAAGCGCGGCGTCGCGGATGAGCGCCGGGTTGAAGCCCGTGTCGAGCAGCAGCCAGCCGCCGTCGCACTCGCAGAGGACGGCGGGCACGGGCTCTTTCAGGCGCTGGCCCGACGTGTCGCCCCACACCGAGACGGTCTTCGGCAGATCCTCCCAGCCGAGGGTGAGCAGGATCACCCGCCTGACGCCGGCCCGCGACGTCATCGCGCCCCGCGCGGCGGCAGGGGCGAGCGTGTGCGCGTCATCCGGCCCACGATGCTCGCCCACTGTTTCACCCTCGTTTCCAGCCTGTGAACGCGAGGAAACGGGGCGGCCGGGGGGCTCCGCCCTAGCCGCGGCGGGCGTCGGGGCCGGATTGCACGGCATCGCGCGGCAGCCACCGAAGCTCGACGTCGTCGAGCAGCCGGGCGACGATCGCCCGGCACGCCCCGAGCTCCTCGCCCCAGGCCATCAGCTCGACCCCTGGCCCCGCCAGGGCGAAGGCGGCGCCCTTCGCGCCCGGCGCCCGCGCGGTGAGCTCCGCCCAGACGTCTGCGGGGAGGCCCGGATCGACGAGCACGAGGCTCGAGAGCACCCGCGCCCCTCCGAGCACCGAAGCGGATGCCCACGCCGGCGAGCCCGGACCGAGCCCGAGGTCGGTCACGAGCAGCGGCGCACCGTCCCTGCGGATCTCGAGGCGGCTCCGCCACGATCCGGGGCACGGGTCTGCGTGGCGGCCGAGGACGACCTCCTCGCGCCAGGCGAGGCGAGCGGAGGGGGCGAGCCGGACCGTCGAGGTGGCGACGTGGCTCGCCCCGCCGGCGGCGATCCCCGGCTCGACGAGCCAGCACAGCGTCGCCCGGTCGGCGAGCGTGGCGCGGACCGCGGCGGTCGAGCTTCCCCCGGTCGCTCCCCGGCGGGCGAGGGTGGCGCCCGTCGAGCGGACGACGCCGCTCGCGCCCGGCCCGAGCGTGAGGTCGATGCGGGAGGCGTCGTCACCGACCGGGTGCGCCGCGGTCGCGAGCAGGTACAGGCCTGCGGGCGTCGGTCGCGCCGCCAGCGCCCCCGAGCAGCGCAGGCGGGTGAGCCGTGCGGCGCCGCCCGGACCGGCGTCGAGCGCGACGTCCACCCGACCGGCGAGGCCGGCCGACCAGTCGGTGCCGGGGGCGGAGCGGCTGTCGACCTCGTCGCTCACACGCCGGCGGCGTGCGCCGCACCGCTGGCGGGCCGGGCGTTCCCGACGGCGTCGAGCACCCACGACCGCACGGAGGCGACCCCCTCACCGGTCCGCAGGGAGATGAAGGCGACGGGGCGCTCGCCACGCTTGGCCGCGGCGTCGCGTGCCATCACGTCGAGGTCCGCCCCGACCAGGGGGGCGAGGTCGACCTTGTTGACGACGAGGAGGTCCGAGCGGGTCACGCCGGGTCCGCCCTTTCGCGGGACCTTGTCCCCGCCGGCGACGTCGACGACGAAGACCTGGCGGTCGACGAGCCCGTAGCTGAAGGTCGCCGTGAGGTTGTCACCGCCGGACTCGACGAGGACGAGCTCGAGGTGCGGGTAGCGGCGCTCCAGCCGCTCGACCGCGTCGAGGTTGGCGGTGATGTCCTCTCGGATCGCGGTGTGCGGGCAGCACCCGGTCTCGACCGCCGTGATGCGCTCGGCGTCGAGCACGCCGGCCCAGCGCAGGAAGTCGGCGTCCTCGGTCGTGCAGATGTCGTTGGTCACCACGGCCAGCTCGTGGTCGGCGCCGAGGGAACGGCAGAGCTCGGCGACGAGCGATGTTGATCTGGTAGAGGACGTCGTCGCCGAACTTGTAGAAGTTCGGACCGGCTGCCGGCCCCTCGAGCGGGATGTAGTTGGCGATGAAGGTGACGGTGCCGGATCGGTCCGGGCTGACGAACGCGTACAGGTCAGTGCTGTCCGCGACGGGGTCCCTCGAGATCTCTGGCGCTTCACGATGCGAGGACATGTCCTGCCTTTCAGCGCGAGGCGCGCACCAGTCGGGCCGCCACCTGACGGTCGTGGAACGTGATCTCCTTCTCACCCACGAAGAGCGTTATCGCTCCCGTACGCGCGTCGCTGACGTGCGCGACGAGGTGGTGGCCCTCTGCGGGGATCTCCTCTGCGGCGAGGCGCGGCTCGGCCCGGAGCGCGTCCGCCGACGCTGTCCCCATCCCGAGCGGCACCGCCGTTGCCGCACCGACGACTGCGGCTGCTGCCCCCGCTTGCTTGAAGAAGTGCCGCCTGCTCACTGGTTCCATGCTCGGATCCTTTCTCCTCGATTCGTCGCTCGCCCGATCCGAAGCCGGGGCGGGCCGTCGGCCGGCCGACGGCCGACGCCACACGTCCTTCGGAGGTTCATTCGGAGCACGCCCGCGAACGGATCAGGCTTTGGCGGGATCGTCGACTCGCCGGTGGGAACGAGCGGCCCGTCGACGGGCGCGGTCTCGCCACGTCCGAGCGCATCGAGCGGCGCGACGACTGCCTCCCCCGAACAGGACGGCCCGTCGCCGGCGGGCCTTCGGCAAGGCCTCTGGCGAGCTGTCCGGCGCCCGCGGCAGACCGCCGAGATCGCGCAGCCTGGCCGGCGGGCCGAGCGACCGCCAGTCGCGTTCCATCTCGTCTTGCGCGGCGCGATCCGAGGCGCCCGGCCCGGCGGCCAGATTCGATTCACCACACGCGGGTAAGGCGCTCGGGGACGGGAGGCCGCTCGGCGAATCCCGGTTGCGGAAAGGGCGGTGGCTGATGGGAGTCGACTCCACGGGCAGTGACGTGACCGATGCGACGCGCCAAGCCGAGCGGGAGGAGGCGCGAGCCCGTCATGTGGCCGACCGGGAGCCGACCCGGGAGGAGAGCGAGCTCGCGGACGACGGGGAGCAGGAGCTGCGGGACCGCGGCGCGGTGGGCACGGTTGCGCAGCACTACGAGGAGATGATCGAACGCGGCGCGAACGAGCGGGGCGAGGGCAGGGTTCCGTAGGTCGACAGCGCGGGCGCCCGGCCCGGGTCTCCCGCTCGTTCGTTCGACGGGTGACCGCCGGGTCAGCGGCTGACGGCGTCACCGATCGGCGGCAGGTGGGAGCGTTCCGTCGGCGGTTCGCGCCAGGGAGCGTGCCTGTGGGCCGGCGGATCGCGCTGCAGCGTCGACGACCGCGTGTCATTGCGGCTGCAGCCCGGGCGAGTCGCGGTAGAACTCCTCCCGTGAAGCGTCCGCGGACCCGTGTGATCGCGCTCGCCGTGATCGAGCACCCCGATCGCCCAGCGCTCCTCGTCTCGGAGGGCTTCGACCAGTCGCGCCAGCAGCGTTTTCACCGGCTCCTCGGGGGCGGGGTGCACTTCCAGGAGCTCGGCGCGGAGGCAGTCGCTCGGGAGCTGCGGGAGGAGCTCGGCGTGGAGATCCGGGTCGAGCGTCTCGCCGGGGTCCTCGAGAACATCTTCACGTACGAGGGGCGCCCAGGGCACGAGATCGCGCTGGTCTTCACGGCCTGCTTCGAGGATCGCGCCCTTTACCGCCGCGACCGGTTCGCCGGCATCGAGGAGGAGCCGGTGGACGCGCTGTGGCGACCGGTCGGGGAGTCCGGCTGCTCGATACCCCTCTACCCGCCCGGTGTGCTCGAGCTGCTCAGGACCTGACGGCGGCGGTCCCCCCGCCGCCCGGCCGGACCGCTTGCCGCCCGGTGGCCTCCGGCGCGCAGGTGACCGGCTCGCCGCGCCAGGCAGCGTGTGGTCGCGTCCCGGGCTCAGGTGGTCATCTCGCCCGGGGCGCGGGGGTCACGGGTGTAGCTCGTCGCGTAGCGGGGAGTGGGCAAGGTGGCAGGGACGTCGGCGATCGGCTGGTCCGCCGCGAGACGCAGCGGGATCTGGCCCGCCCACACCGGAAGGTCCAGGTCCTCCGGGTCGTCGACGGGCCCGCCGGCGCGGACCTTGGCGGACGCCTCACCGATGGGCATCCGCACCACCCGGGTGGCACGCAACTCCTCGTCGGTCGGCGGTCGGGCGTCAGCGCTGCGGCCCGCGACGAGGTGCTCGACGATCGCGACGAGCGCGGTGCGCTTGTCCTCCATGTCGGTGACCTCCGACGCGGTGCCGAAGACCACCACGGACCGGTAGTTGATCGAGTGGTGGAAGGCCGAGCGGGCGAGCACGAGCCCGTCAACGAGCGTCACCGTGACGCAGGCCGGCACTCCCGAGCACAGTGCGCGCAACATCGCGCTGCCGAGCGCGCCGTGCAGGTAGAGGACATCGCCGGCGCGCGCGTAGGCCGTCGGAACGACGACTGGTCCCTCGGCACTCGAGAAGGCGACGTGGCAGATGAATCCTTCGTCGAGGATCCCCCTGATCGTCGACGCGTCGTAGCGACCCCGATCGGCCTTGCGACGCAGTCGCACCCGCCGGGCGGGGGACGGCCCTGGCGAAGACTCGTCCACCTTAGGGTTCGATGGCTCCATCGACCGATCCTCGCGTATCCGCGTCCCGGCGGTCAGGGCAAGTGGCCCGTGCTGCGATCGGGCTCCGCCGGGGCTGGGCTCGCCGCTCAACGCGACGGCCAGGATCCGTGCGTGCTCCCTAGTGGCCGAGCAGTCCCGCTACCGTCTGCGCGAGGGTCGTGACGGTCGTCGCGACGGCGCCGTCGACCGTGGACGCTGCCGAGCCCGCCGCGTTGCCGGCGTCAGCTGTCGCGCCGGCGACCGTCGAACCCGCGCCCACGACGGAGTTGGCGACCGTCGGCGCTGCGGCGGCAACCGTCGACGTCACCGTCGCGGTCCCCGTCGCGCTGCTCGCGTTCGGCGCCGGCGTGGCCGGCGGCGTGCCGCCCGCTCCGGCTGGTGATCCCGGGGTCGCGCCGACTGCGACCGCCGTCACGGCCTGGACCGCGCTGGCCGCGACCGCCGTCGGAGCCTGCAACGTGCTTCCGGCGGCCGCCGTCACCGTCTGGAGCGCGTTGTCGACGGCCGCCGCGGCGGCCTGCAACGCGCTCCCCACTGCCGCCGCGAGCTGCTGTGAGGCGGTCGTTGCGCTGGTCGCGACGTCAGTGACCGCGTTGGCTAGGCCGGTGGTCGGGCCGCTCGATGCCTGCCCTGTTGCAGGAAGGACGTTCTCGGAGCGCGCGGACGACCCGATCACGGCCGGGGCGGTGACAGCCCCGGTTGCAGCATCGCTCGTCGTGTCGCTCGCTCTCCCGGCACCTGCCGGCGAGGATGCGGTGCCCGGACTCGAGCCATTCGAGGACGGCGGACCGCCCATAGCGGCAGCAGCGGTGCTCGTCGTCGGTCTCGGCTGCCCGAGGCCGCGACCAGGAGCGCCCGGACCGGCTGTGCTCTCGCCACTCACCCCGCCGATCGTCGTGAAGGCGTGCGCGCGGCCTTGCAGCGCGTCGGGTGCGCGCGGGTAGTCGAGCGCATGCGGACCTCGGTGATAGTGCGGGCCGATCGCCACGACGCTCGCGATCGTCGCCGCCGCGACGACTGCACCCACCGTCCCGAGCCGGACCGCGATGACGGGAGCGTCTGCGGTGTCCGCCGGATTGGAGGCGTACAGACCGATCAAGCGGCCGAGCCCGCGACGCACGCGGAGGAATAGGAGGACGGCGGCACCATCGCCTCCCGCCAGGGCCATGAACTCTTTGCGGAGCGCCCGTCGTGCACGGAACAGCAGGGTCTCGATCGTCGATATCGCGACGCCTTCGTGATCCGCGATCCTCTGGTATGTCCAGCTCAGCTGCTCTCGGAGCTCGAGGACCTCACGGTGCCGAGGTGATAGGTGGCGAAGCGCCTCGAGCGCGAGCTGGCCGTCGAGGGTGGCGAGCGTCTCCTCGTCCTCGGCGACGACGGGGGTCGCGAGCCGGCTGATCCTCTCCCGCTCGAACGGCTCGCTTCTGCGGCGCCGGTTCCAGTCCATGCAGACGTTGTGGGCGATGACGCGTAACCACGGGTAGAAATGACGATCCCCGCTCAGGCTCGCGAGCGCCCGCCAGGCGCGCACGAACGACTCCTGCGTGGCGTCCTCGGCGTCGTCGAGGTCCAGGAGGTGCTGTCGGCAATACCGGACGAGCCGGTCGCGGTACCACGCGAACAGCTCGCCGAACGCGTCCCGATCGCCTGCCTGGGCGCGCTCGACCAGCAACCGGTCCGCGGCGGGGTCCACGTCACCGATCGAGCGCTCACACGTCACCACCACGTGCTTGCCCATCAAACCTCCCGCGCGGGCCCCGGTCTCGGTCGGGGGTTGCGAGTGCTGCTCCGAGTGGACGCCACGGCGTGTAGGGGGTCAGTTCATGTTGCGGTGTACGGCATCGAATAGCAACGGCCCTCAGAGGGCACCTGCCTGGCCGGCGTCCAACCGTCGCGTTGCAGCGTTGTGCGCAGCGCGCCGATCGCTTCCCTCGCCAGCTGGCTGACGCGGCTCGCCGAGATGCCGAGCACCTCGCCGATGTGGGACTGGGTGCGCCGAGCCACGAGGTGCATGTCGAGCACGGTCCGTTGGCGCTTGTTGAGCTGGGTGAACGCGGCGCGAAGTGCCGCGTGACATGCAGTTTGGACGCAGTGCGCTTCCGGCCCGTGCGACGGATCCTTGGATCGCCTCACCAATCAGGGGTGCATACTTCACCAGCAGCGCATTGCGTGTCTGCCGACTCGGCTCGGCCCAGTGGCCCTCCCAGAGCAACCGCCGCCGTTCAGCTGCCACCCCGTCGGAGACTCGCCGTGCTTGCGGCCTCGGAAGTCGCCGTGTCCCGTGGTGCTTCACTTCCGTCGCCACGTTCGTTTCATCCCTTCTCGTCGTTCGGACCCGGACGGCTGACCGATCGTCTCGAGAGACCGAGACGGGGCAGTCGCCCGAGCGGTGGCTTCCAGGATCAGCAGTGCTGAACGTGGGCACGCCGGAGGTGGGGCGCCAGGCGCAAAGCGTCGAGCGCCGCGGGCGCGGTCGGGACATGAGATGCACGCAGCGGCAACGCGATGCGCCGACGGCGCAGCATCGAGATGTCGCGGAGCGCAGCGGACGTGAACAGCTGCGTCCATGCCCCACGCCGTCCCTGGCACGGGCCGCTCATGACGGCCCGGTCGATCCGGTCGCGACGCGGCGGTCGCGGCCGGGGCGGTCACGCGCGGCTCCGGCCGGTTCATCGAACTCGATGCCGAGCCGCGCCTCGTCGAACTCAATGCCGATCCGCAGCTGCCCCTCCCGACCCGGGGTCGTGCACCGGACCTGGCCCCGCAGGTCAGCCGTGACCAGGATCGCCCTCCCGGCGTCGACCCCGGGGAGCGGACCGAGCCGGCTCGCGTCGCTGAGCTCCAGGGAGGCCCCGGCGGGCGAGACGTCCACGATGCGGCAACGCCGCCACTCCGCCTCGTCGTCGCCTTCAAACCTGTACCAGCCGCTCCAGTCGGTCGCCTGTCGTGGCAGTCGTCTTCGGTCCATGTCGTGCACCTCGTTTCGGGGTCGCTCCGGCGCGTAGCCGGGTCGGGACGGGCTCAGGTTGCTGCGCTGACGACAGGGAGCGAGCTCGAGAATCTGGTCGGTCGCTCCGCCGCCGGCAGTGAAACGAAGCTGGGCGACGCGACTTGCGCGAAAAGTCCCGTGCCAACGGCATAAACATGTCAGCGGGTACTCCGAAGTACATGAAATGGTGCGACCTGGCACGGATACGCGCGAGAACGACATGGCCGCTCGAGCGACGGCACGGTTCGGCTCTCCGCCGCGACGAGCAGGCGGGAGGCAGCAGGCCGACACCGCCCGTCCGCAGCCGCCGCCGCCAGCGACGACTGCTCCGCCGACGCCGGGAGTGTGGACGGCATGGGCGCGGTGGCGTCTCGCTGCGGCTGACGCCACAAGTCGCGCCATGTGGACTCGCCGGTACACGCCGGACGGATCCGGCACGCGTGCGATTGGCGCCAGCGCCGCAGCACAACCTCGGCCCGCCTGAGGACGGGTGACCTCGACGGGCCCGGTACGGCGATCGCGGTCATCGCCTGGAGCGGACCTTTGCCCCTGGCGTCGAGGCCCGTTTGGCTACAGGCTGCGGAAGCGAGCGTTACGTGCGGGCGCTGACGGCGATGCAGGGTCTCGAGACGATCGGGAGGCGAAGATGAAAGACTTCTCTGCGCTGGCGGCCGCGGGTCCGACCTTCTTCCTCAGCGCTTGGCTGCTCATGCTCTTCGCCGGGGTCGTGAGCCAGGACGTCGGCATACGGCCGTTCGGATATGTCACATCCATGGTCGTAACCATCGGGCTCTGGCTCGTCGTCGCCCCCGGCGTCGGGGCGATCGTCCGCGCCACCAAGAAGCGCTGAACGCCATCGAGGACGAACATCACGACGATCACCGCCGCAGTGCTGCCGCGGCAGCCGTCTTCGCGTTCGCAGCGCTCACGTGCCGTGTCGGCTCTTGGCATGTCGGGGCTCGCCGGCTATCGCGGCCGCTCGTTCGAGGGTTCGTCACCGTGCGAGTACGCCAGATGTGACGTTCGACCGTAAGTGCGGCAGGCGCGCTGGTGGATCATGTCTGTGGGCCCACTCGCCGGGAGGTGCCGTCATGAGGTGCGCTCCAGCACGTTCGGTGGCAACCACGGACCTCGTCACACGGCCCGAAGCTGGCTCGTGTCGCGAGGGGCCTCGCGTCCGCGGGCTTCGAGGCAGTGGCACGAGACGTCCCGCTTGGACGCGGCTGGCCATCTGTCTGTTCGGGTCGGCGGTGCTGTTCGGCGGTGTGGCCGACCCGGCGATCGCGGCCTCGACACGCCCATGGGTCGGAGGATTGTCCGTGGGCGACGACACCTCGACCATGCCGGCACCCGCGCCGAGCACCTTCACGACCCTGGCCAAATCGGCTCCGTCGCCCAATCCGCGCCGAGTCGTTCAGCTGTGGCGCGTCCGTGTCGCCGACGATGGGCAGTTCGATCGCGTCGTGTTTGACGAGCGGTTCGCGAGCGCGGGGTATTCGGTGCGCTACCTCCGCAGGGTGACGGCCGACCCGAGCGGGCTGCCGGTCGCGGTCCAGGGGAAGTACTTCTTGCAGGTTGTGTTGCGTGAGACGAGTACGAGGGCTGCTGCGGGTGACCGGACCTTCATCGTGCCCGTGGTCACGCCGAACCTGCGCGTGGTTCGGCAGATCAAGAAGACCGGCGAGTTCGAGGCGGTCGTGAGCTTCGCCGTCGGCCTCAACGCCCACAAGGGCTTCCGCGTGATCAGACTGGTCAACCCATACCGGCTCGTCCTCGACGTTCATCACTGAGAGGCGTCGGGCGCGCACGGGTCTCTGGCTCAGCGGTCGTCCGGCCAGGTCCTGAAGGGATCGCTCGGCGCCGGATCCCGGGCGGCGATGCGCACGTCCTCCGTTTCCGTGTCGACGGGTCTCGAGGATCGCGATGACCTGGTCTTCGGTGTCGGAACGCACGAGCTTCAGCACGGCTCGGTTGCTTGCCTAGAATGCTCTGACCAGCTCGAACGTGGTCGTGCAGCTCGAACGTGAGGTGTTCTCGTTTGGGGTTGACCTGCCCGTTCGTGGCGTGATCGAGCGGTCACCCGCGGGTTGAGCGGTCAGCGCCCACGCGCTGTCCACAGGGAGACGCCCGGCTCAGCTCGCCTCATGGTCCGCCGGGTCGGACTCAAAGGTCGCAAGCCCGATAGCTTCGAGGCGGGCGAGCAACTCCTTCAGCCGGTGGTCGTTCGCGACAACGGGACGGTAACGCTCAGCCTGCTCGGGTGAGAGCCAGCGCCCAACGGTCTTGGCGGACACCTGGGAAAGCCTCGAGCATCCCCGGCCACGACGCCTTCCCCGCGAGCGCGCGAAGGCCCCGTACTCTCCCGCAGAGATCGCCTCCTACCTCGCCCTCTGCGACACCCAGCCGACCGAGCTTCGCCGGATGCGCTCCTCCGTGCTGATCTGTCTCGGGGCAGGAGCCGGGCTCGTCGGTGCCGGGCTTCGTCATGTGCGCGGCTCAGACGTCGTCTCGCGCGCCGGGGGTGTGCTCGTTCTCGTCGGCGGGCGCCGGCCACGAGCCGTCCCGTGCTCTGGCTACACGCGGGTCCTCCCAAGAGACGGGAAGGGAAGCGACGCCGGCGGAATTGACAATCGATCCAGGTACTGCCAATGTACTCACATGACGTCGACCAAGGACGACCGGCTCCAGATCCGGGTCGCGCCGGAGCGCAAGCGCATCCTTGAGGAGGCCGCCGAGAGCGCGCACCTGTCGGTGTCGGCCTTCGTGCTCCAGGCCGCCGAGGCGCGCGCCGGTGAGATCCTGCTCGAGCGCCAGCTCGTGCGGCTCGCTCCACAAGCCGCCGAGGCGTTCGCCGCCGCGCTCGAGCGGCCGGCCGAGGTCAACGAGCGGCTCGCTGCTGCGCTCAGCCGGCCCCGGAAGTTCTCCTGGCTTGACTGAGCTCCGGCGGCCCGAGCCGCTGGACGCCAAACGCCATCACCGTCAGGACTTCGACTGTGGCGACTCGTCCCTCAACGACTGGCTGCGCCGCTATGCGGGCCAGAACCGGCGCGCCAACACCGCGGCCACCTGGGCGATCGCCGACGCCGGCGATGTCGTTGTCGCCTACGCCTGCTTGTCGATGACCGGGATCGACCCCTCGGCGGCACCGACGGCGCTCGCGAAGGGCTCGCCCGACCCGGTGCCGGCGCTGCTCCTCGGTCGGCTCGCCGTGGATCGGCGTCATGCAGGGCTCGGCATCGGCACGGCGCTCGTCGCCCACGTCCTTGCCACGGCACTCGAGCTGAACACAGCAGCAGCGTGCAAGGCGATCGTCGTCGTTGCCCTGGACGAGCGGGCGAGGTCGTGGTGGGAGCGACTCGGGTTCCATCCGTTCGATCCGCTCGACGCGGGTTGTCTCGACCTGTACCTGCTCACCGACGAGATCGCAAGGACGCTCGGGGGAGCCTGATCCGTGCGCCTACCGCGTCAGCATCGAGGCAACTACCTCCCCGTCCGGTTGCGACGCTTGGTGTGACCATTCGGCGCTCGGCTCGGCGCACGGAGGACGACCGATTTCGGTTCACCGACGTTCACTGGGAGCCACACCGAATCGCCGACTCGGGCGCGCAGGTGCCGGGAGTCTGGCGGTCGGGGCTGAGGCCCATACGTGCCGTTCGGTACCGCCTTGTCGCGCCCGAGGATCGTGGTTCGGTATCGACGATCTGTACGCAGGTCCGGCGCATTGGCTTGCTGTCGAAGAGAGAGCACTCACGCGACCGGTCGCGCGGCACGCAGCGAACTCCACGAGGTGCGATGATCGACGAGTGGCCAGCTGGGGCTCCTCGAACTATGGCAATCCCTGTCGAGAATGCGGCTTCGACTGGGCCACGAACCTCGACGAGAGCGTTGCCCTGGTCTCTCGTCTTCGTTACACGATCAGAGAGCTGGTTTCCGGTTCGACGGGGAAGGAGCGGCACCCTGACCTCGGTTGGTCTGTCGGGGCATACGTCTGCCATGTCGGCGACAACTTGAGGATCTGGGCGGAACGTCTCGTCGGCGTCCTCGAGAGTGGCGTCACCGAGGTGCACGGTTACGACGAGAACGAGCTCGCCCAGGCGCGCCACTACGACGGCATTCCGCTCGAGGCGGCGCAGTGGTCACTCGGCCGAGCCGTGAACGACTGGTGCGACGCCGTAGGTCGCTCCCCTCGAATCGGCAGTGTCATGGTGCATCCCGAGCGCGGCGCGCTCACGCTGGCTGATGTTGCCGTCTCGAATGCCCATGATGGCTTTCATCACTGCTGGGATATCAAGACCATCCTCAGCGGGGTCGCACGATAGCTCCAGCCAGGGTGTCGAGGCCTCAGACGCACGTTTCCCGGCTGTAGCCGGCATCGAACGCCCGCAGCCCGCTGACCGGCTACTTGAGGTCGCTATCCGCACGCGTACGTGCCGATCTGGCGCAGCGAGGTCCGGGGTGGCACCGGTTTTCGGTGCGTCTGATCTGTGCGTGGTGCAACCTCTGCCGACTCGTTCGACTACATTGTAGTCATGACGCATCCAGTGTCGGTCCGCTTCCATGATCCTCAGGTAGCCGAGCGACTCAAGTCCGAGGCCGTCGCCCGTGGCGCCTCAACCTCCGCGTTGGCCGAAGAGCTGATCGACGAAGGCCTGCGAGTTCGCCGCCATCCACTGGTGAGCTTCCGGGACGGACCCGCCGGCCGGCGGGCTTGCGTGAGTGGCGGTCCCGACATCTGGGAGGTGGTGGAAGGTCTGGTGGGTGGTGACGTCGCTCCCGGCGAGCGGGTCACGCGAGCGGTCGACTTGTTCGGATTGCGCCGCGAGCAGGTCGAGGCCGCGCTCGCCTACTACGCCGAGTTCACCGAGGAGATCGACGCCCAACTCGACGCCAACCGCAGAGCGGCCGACGAAGCCGAAGCACTGTGGCGTCGCCAGCAGGACCTGCTGGCGGGGTGAAGCTCCTGCTCGACACGCACCACTCTCGCTTGGCCGCCGAGCGACTTCGGGGCGACGGTCACGACGTCGTGGCGGCCGCAGACGATCCGGTGCTCGCCTTTCTGCCCGACGAAGAGCTCCTACGGGCAGCAACCCGGGCTGGCCGGGCAGTGGTCACCGAGAACGCCCGGGACTTCGACCGGATAGCCCGAAGCTGGGCGGTGACGAGCGAACATCACGCCGGTATCGTGTTCACCTCGCCGCGCCGTTACCACCGGGGCAGCCGCTCCTATCCCGCCAACCTCGTCGCCGCTCTCGGGACCTTCTTGGCGGACCCCCCAAAGGCCGACAACGACTGGGTGCACTGGCTCCCATGAGCCCATGAGCCCATGAGCTCATGAGAACGCCGCAGCCGCTTGCGAGCACCGCAATCGCTCGCGCGAACCAGAGGTGATGCCATGAAGGAGCGCTCCGCCGCTCTCGCGTAGCGGGCCTGTGAGGTGCGGGCCCGGGCGTCAGCTACTGGGAGAAGGACTATGGCCCGCGTATCGAGCGCCGAGACGATCAAGGCCCGCCCTCGTCGTGGGGGTTCCAGTGGGACAACACGGAGGTCGCACAACCAACCCCACCACGACGAAGGAGGGCCAAGATGTCCTCTCAACAGTATGTCGGCATCGACCTGCACCGCCGTCGCTCGGTCATCGTGCGCATGACGAGCGAGGGCGAGAAGCTCGAGACGGTGCACCTCGACAACGATCCGGCCGCGTTCTGCGCGGAGCTGGCAAAAGCCGGCGAGCACCCCGAGGTCGTTCTCGAGGCTTGCTACGGCTGGTACTGGCTCGCGGATCTGCTCGAGTCCGAGGGGGCGAACCTCCACCTCGCGCACCCCTCCGGACTCGCCTGGGAGGGACGGCGGGTGAAGAACGACGAGATCGACGCGACCGACCTCGGGACCGGCTGCGCATGGGGCGCCTACCGGAGGCCTACATCGCGCCGCCGGCGCTTCGCGAGCTCCGGGAGCTCGTCAGGTACAGGAAAGCTCGTGACGCTCCGCTCGGGGCTGAAGGCCCAGGTGCACGCGGTGATGGCAAAGCACGGGATCCTGCCAAGCGTGGGCGACCTGTTCGGCCCAGTCGGTTCCCGCCAGCTCGACGCGCTGGCCCTCCCCGCGGGCTACGCCCTGCGTCTGTCGTCACTGCGGGAGCTCGTCGCCTCCTACGACGCCGAGGTCTCAAAGCTCGAGAAGGAGATCTACACCTGGCTCCGTGACGACAAGGCCTACTGGGCCATCCAGGCGATCGACGGGGTCGGAAGGACGATGGCGGCGATCTTCGTGGCCGAGATCGGTGACGTCTCGCGCTTCTCGGGCCCCGGCAAGCTCTGTGCCTGGGCGGGGCTGACCCCGCGCCACCGCGAGTCCGACGTGAAGGTCACCCGCGGCCACATCACCAAGATGGGATCGACCTTCGTGCGCTGGGCGGCGATCGAGGCGGTCGCCCGCTACCACGGCGGGGCACCCATCGAGGCCTCCTACAGAGCCATCGCGGCTCGCCGGGGCAACAAGATCGCCCGGGTAGCGGCGGCCCGCAAGCTTCTCACCCTCGTCTACTACGGCCTTCGCGACGGCGAGATCCGTTGCCTGGCCAAGGCGGGGTGAGGCGGTTCGGACACGGCCAGGATGCGAACTCTGAGATCGGCATGACCCCCCGAATGGGCGTGGTCGACGCATGTGATTGAGCCCGCCTGGTCGTGGCCGAAAGACACCATGTCGCCTCGCGCGACGGAGGAATGCCCGGCAGCCGAACCCCGGTCTGCCCGCCCACATCGCTGGGCTTGGTGAGAGTCCCCGTGTCCCTATCCCGACGACAGCCCCGAGGTGTGCCTACCGATCGACCGTGAACGACAACGAGGACGAGGACGTCCCCCGTGTCCCGCCGCCGGCCGCCCGTCAAGGGCGCTTCGGCCCTTGACCGCCGCCCGCCGGCGGGAACAAGGCGCGTGCGAGGACCGATGCCAGAGGCATCTGTCCTCCCCCGAAACACTGGGAGCTGAGCCCGCGAGCTGGTCTTGTCGCGCCCTCATCACTGTCGGTCCGGCCCCACGCGCCGAGGGACACACCGAAATCGTCCTCCCCTTCGGGGAGGGCTCTCTTGACAACGAGCGCTCCTTCAGGAATGCCGTTCGGCGCTAGGCCCGCGGTGGCGACGGTCGTCGTTCTGGCGCGGCGTTCGGTGCGCGGCGGGGTGAGCAGATCGCCGCGTATTGGCGTCTTTCCTCGATGCTCAACTGATGATCCGGGGGACGTACTGTCGCGATTTGATGGTCCCCGAGTCCGGATAGCTGCGGGTTTGAACGGGGGCGTTAGCGCCCCGTGCTCGACGCGCTCGCTATGCCTGCGGCCTCGGTCCGATCACAAAATCCACGCGCACCATCCCTGCCGGGCCACTTTGCTTGACGACCTGCAACGTCCAGTCGGCCTTTGGCATCGGGCACCACTCGACGGCCTGCGTGCACGCGCGCGCGCCCCCGCTCACTTGACACGAAAGCGAAGGGTCGCGTCCACTTTGCACGGTTGGAATCGTGATCCCTGCACCTCCGGGAATGCTCGCGTGCACATAGGC
>DATKQY010000052.1:0-4622 GCA_035532475.1 Acidimicrobiales bacterium
CCTGCTCGCCGACGTGTACGCCCGGCTGGAGCCGGACGGCCTGCTCGTCGCGACCGTCGCCGACCTCCGCCGGGCGACGCCGGGCGAGGTCGCCCGGGCGCTCAGGCGCCCGTCGATCCGTTCGGTCTTCCCGGGCGAGACCCTCGCATCGCTGCTCTTCCAGGAGGGCTTCGAGCGCCCGCGTTTCCGCCGATCGGACGACGGCCGCCTCGTCGCGACGGCGCATCGCAGCGCGCTCGCGCCGCCGCGGGCGCGCACCCAGGTCCTGTCGGTCGTCATGCCCGTCTACAACGAGCGGGAGACGTTCCGGGAGGTGATGGAGCAGGTCCTGAAGAAGTCGATCCCCGGCGTCGAGCTCGAGATCGTCGTCGTCGAGAGCAACTCCAGCGACGGGACCCGCGACGAGGTGAACGCCTACGCCGACGACCCGCGCGTCCACGTCGTGTTGCAAGAGCGCGCCCGCGGCAAGGGCAACGCCGTGCGCGCAGGGCTTGAGCGCGCCACCGGGGACTTCCTCATCATCCAGGACGCCGACCTCGAGTACGACGTCGACGACTACGACGCGCTGCTCGAGCCGCTGCGGCGCTTCGAGCGCGGGTTCGTGCTCGGCGTCCGGGGTCGGACGGACGGGGCGAGCTGGGGGGTGCGCCACTTCGAGCGGGCGAGCGCCGCGAGCCGGGCGATGAACGTCGGCAACATCGTCTTCCTCACCCTGTTCAACCTCGTCTACGGCCAGCGCCTCCAGGACCCCTTCACGATGTACAAGGTGATCCGGCGCGACTGCCTCCACGGCCTGACCTTCGAGTGCGACCGCTTCGACTTCGACTGGGAGCTCACCGCCAAGCTGATCCGCTCCGGCTACTCCCCGGCCGAGGTGCCCGTGCGCTACCAGTCGCGCTCGTTCTCGGAGGGGAAGAAGATCTCGGTCCTGCGGGACCCGCTCACCTGGATCGTGGCGTGCTTCAAGTACCGCTTCGCGTCTCTCGAGCAATGAGGGATCGCCGTGAGCGACCAGCTGTCGGCTAAGCGCGTCCTCGTCACCGGAGCGAGCCGCGGGATCGGTCGGGTCGTCGCGGGCACGCTCGCCGGCCAGGGGGCCGAGCTCGTCCTCGTCGCCCGTGGCGCCGACGCGCTCGCCGCGCTGGCCGCTCAGCTGCCGGGCGGGCCGCACCAAAGCGTCGCGCTCGACGTGAGCGACGAGCGCGCCTGGGCCGAGGTCGAAGAGAAGCTCGCCGCGGAAGGGCCGCTGCACGGGCTCGTCACCGCGGCGGGCGTGCTCGGACCGATCGGGCCGGTCGGCAGCTGGGACGTCGCGGACTTCCGCGCCACCCTCGACGTGAACGTCACCGGGACGCTGCTCGCCGTCGCCTCGACGCTCGAGGCGCTGGTCGCCGGCGGCGGCTCGATCGTCACGTTCTCGGGGGGAGGCGCCACCGCCCCGTTCCCGCGCTTCGACGCGTACGCCGCCTCGAAGGCGGCCGTGGTGCGCCTCACCGAGAACCTCGCGGTGTCCCTCGCCGAGCGCGGCGTGCGGGCGAACAGCGTCGCTCCGGGGTTCATCGTCACCGCGATGCACGACGCGACGATCGCGGCGGGGCCCGAGGCCGTCGGTTCCGACTACTACGAGCGGACGCGCCGTGCGATCGCCGAGGGCACGGGCGACCCGCCCGAGCTCGCCGGCGAGCTCAGCGCGTTCCTCCTCTCCGACGCGGCGGCGGGCATCACCGGCAAGCTCCTCAGTGCCCGCTGGGACCCCTGGCGCGACGTGGCGTTCCAGGCGCGCCTTAGGGCCGAGAAGGACCTCGCGACGCTGCGCCGGATCGACGACCAGTTCTTCACCACGGTCGAGGCGGTGCGGCGATGAGCGCCGACGGCCGCGCGACGACCGAGCATCATGGTGAGCCCCGAGCCGAGGACACCTTCTGGTCCGACGAGCTGGAGGAGCTCCACGAGGAGAGCAGCCGCACGCACTTCCTCGACGTGTGGACCCGCACGTCGATGCTCGAGCGGCTGGGACCGCTCCGAGCGCTGCCGACCGTCGTCGACCTCGGCTGCTCGACCGGCTACCTCCTCGAGGATCTGCGCGCCGCGATCCCCGGTGCCCGCCTCGTCGGACTCGACTACGTCTTCGCCGGCCTGCCAGGCGCCCAGGCCAACGTGGCGACGGCCGCCCTGTTGCAGGGCGACGTCTGCCGCCTCCCGCTCGGCGATGCCTCGGCGGACGCGATCGTCAGCGCCAACCTGCTCGAGCACGTGCCCGACGACCGGGGGGCGCTCGCCGAGATCCGCCGGGTGCTCCGGCCCGGGGCCCGGGCGGTCATCGTCGTCCCGGCCGCCCCGGGCGCCTATGACTACTACGACCGCTTCCTCCACCACCAGCGCCGCTACGGCCAGGGCGAGCTCGCCGACAAGGCCCGCTCGGTGGGGCTGGACGTCCTCGACGACGTCCGCCTCGGCTCGCTGATCTACCCGGCGTTCTGGCTGGTGAAGAAGCGGAACCGGCTGCTTCGCGATCACCTGCGGGGCGAGGCGCTGAAGCGCCAGGTCGCCGCCGACATCGCGAAGACCAAGGACTCGCGCCTCGGCCACGTCACCGCGCACCTCGAACGCCGGCTCCTAAAGCGCGGCGTCGTCCTGCCCTTCGGCATCCGCCAGCTCGCCGTGCTGGAGCGCCGACCGATCGAGACGAGCGCGTCGTGACCGGGCCCGAGCCGTCACCGCCCACGACCCTCCTCAGCGTCGTCATCCCCGCCTACAACGAGGAGGGCAACGTCACCAAGGTCTACGACCGGCTGACGAACGTCCTCGAGTCGATCGGGGTCGACTGGGAGGTCATCTTCAGCGTCGACCCCTCGACGGACCACACCGAGGAGGAGATCCTGGCGCTTCGCGCGACGGACCGGCGGGTGAAGATGCTCCGCTTCTCCCGCCGCTTCGGCCAGCCGATGGCGACGATCGCCGGCCTCGAGGCGTCCTCGGGTGACGCCGTCGTCGTGATCGACTGCGACCTGCAGGACCCGCCGGAGCTGATCGGCGAGATGGTCGAGCAGTGGCGGGAGGGTTTCGACGTCGTCTACGCCCAGCGCAGGACGAGGGCGGGCGAGACGCTCCCGAAGCGGATGGTCGCGGCCCTCGGCTACCGGGTGATCCGGCGGATCGCCGAGGTGGACATCCCGCCGAACACCGGGGACTTCCGGCTGATGAGCAGGCGCGTGGTCGACAACGTCGTGTCGTTGAAGGAGGGCCACGGGTTCCTCCGTGGCCTCGTCGGTCTCGTCGGGTTCCGCCAGACCTGCGTCGTCTACGACCGGGACCCGCGTGCGATCGGCGCCGGCAAGTACAACCGCTTCACCGGGTCGCTCGTCATCGGGCTGAACGGCGTCGTCGGGTTCTCCCGCTACCCGCTCCAGCTGATCTCGATCGCCGGCGTGCTCATCGCGGGGCTCGCCTTCCTCCTCGCGCTCTCGTACCTCGCCGTCAAGCTCGCCGGGGCCCGCTTCCCCGTCGGCAACCCGACCATCGTCATCCTGGTCAGCCTGTTCAGCGGCATCCAGCTCCTCTCGCTCGGCGTGATCGGCGAGTACGTCGGGAGGATCTACGACGAGGTGCGCAACCGCCCCAAGTACATCGTCGAGTCCCGCCACGGGCTGGGGGACGATGAGCGCTGAGCAGCTCGGGGACGCCGGCGCCGGCGTCCGGACCGGGGAGGGGCGAGCACCACAGGAGCTGCCGACCGTCTGCATCCTCGCCGGCGGCCTCGGCACCCGTCTCGGCCCGATCGCCAAGACGACGCCGAAGCCGCTCGTGGAGGTCGCCGGCCGGCCCTTCCTCGCCCATCAGCTCCAGCTGCTGGCCGAGCACGGGGCGCGCCGCGCCGTGCTGTGCGTCGGGCACCTCGGTCGGTCGGTCGAGGACGCCATCGGCGCCAGCTGCGCCGGGGTCGAGCTGGCGTACAGCTACGACAGCCCGGGGCTCGACGGCACGCTCGGCGCCATCCGCCGGGCGCGCCCGCTGCTCGGCGAGCGCTTCCTCGTGCTCTACGGCGACACGTTCCTGCGCATCGACTACCGCGACGTCGTCGCGGACTGGACGGCGAGCGGTGCCCCGGCGGTGATGACCGTGCTGCGCAACGAGGGACGCTGGGACCGCTCGAACACGCTGTTCGACGACGGCTACGTCGTCGCCTACGACAAGGCCCACCCCACGGCGGAGATGGTGTGGATCGACTACGGGCTCGGGGGGCTCACGACGCGCGCGCTCGACCTCGCCGAGCCCGAGATGAGCGACCTGTCGGAGCTGTACGCGATGCTCGCCCCGCGCCACCTGCTGCGCGGCTACGAGGCGACCGAGCGCTTCTACGAGATCGGCTCGCCCGAGGCCCTGGAGGAGACCGACCGCTTTCTCCGAGCCCGGATCTCGCCGAGGTGACCGACGCCACCGCTCGGGCCTCGAAGATCGGGTCGGCGCTGACAGCGATGCCACCGAGATGAGCTCGGCCCTCGTCATGGTCGGCCGGGAGGCCCTGATGCTCGCCGTCATCGCGGCGCTCGGGTCCTGGCCGGCGACGTTCCTGCCCCGCCGCTTCGGCGGCGTGGCGCGCCTCGCGATGGCCCCGGTGCTCG
>DATKQY010000053.1:0-116945 GCA_035532475.1 Acidimicrobiales bacterium
CGAGCGGCAGCGGCTGCGTCGAGTGCCTCGCCGCGGGCAGCTGGTGGCTGCACCTGAGGCGCTGCGCCCGATGCGGCCACATCGGCTGCTGCGACTCCTCGCCGGGCCAGCACGCCACGGCGCACGCGAAGAGCGCCGGCCACAACGTGATCCAGAGCTTCGAGCCGGGTGAGGGCTGGTTCTGGGACTACACGACCGATCAGCTCTTCGAGGGACCGACGCTCGCGGCACCAGAGCATCATCCGCTCGACCAGCCGGTGCCGGGCCCGGCGGGCGCCGTGCCGCCGGACTGGCAGCGCCACCTGCACTGAGCGATCTGGCACTGAGCGATCTGGCACTGAGCGATCTGGCACTGAGCGATCTGGCACTGAGCGATGTGGGACTGGGCGATCTGGCACTGAGCGATGTGGGACTGAGCGATCTGGCACTGAGCGATGTGGGACTGAGCGATCTGGCACTGAGCGATCTGGCACTGAGCGGTCGGCTCGCCCGGCGGGCGGGGCCTCGGGCCTCGACGCGAGCGCGGCGCTAGCCGGGTCTGGGGCTCACCAGCTGCCGCGATGATCAGGGACGGCGGCCGTCAACGCGGTGGCAACGAGGAGGAGGAGCGCCAGCATCCAGAACGCGTGCGCCTGGGCGAGACCGGGGTCCCGGCTCCTGGCGAGCACGGCGGTCACGATCGAAACGCAAAGGATCGAGCCGGTCTGGCGGAAGGTGGCGCGCAGTCCCGAGATCGCGGCCACCCGGTCGGGCGCGAGCTTCAAGGTGGCATTGTTCGCGGCGGGCGCGACGCAGCCGAGCCCGACGCCGGTGAACATCGAGAACAGGCCGAGCCACCAGTACGGGCTGAGCCCTCGCGGGGCGATCGAGAGCATCACCAGGCTGAGGGCGACAATGGTGAAGCCGATCGCCATCGGCCGCCGGTAGCCGGTGCGTCGGAGCAGCATCGAGGCTGCGGCGGCGAAGATCGTCATCCCGACGGCCTGGGCGGAGAGCACCGTGCCGGCGCTCGAGATCGCGATGTGGTAGCGGTTCTCGGCGTAGAGCGGGATCAGCACGCCAAAGCCGAAGCCAGCACCGCCGAAGAGCACGTTCACGACGTTCATTACCGCGAACCCTTTCCCCTTCAGCAAGACGAGCGGGATGATCGGCGCATCGCTCCGGCGGATGTGGCGGACGAAGACGAAGCCGAGCGCCAGTGCGGCGGCTGCGGGAAGGAGCACCGTAAGGCTGGCGACCGACGCGCTGACCTCTCCGAGCGTGGTGATCGAGAGCATCCCGGCGACGATCGTGCAGGCGAGGAGCGCGATGCCGGCGACGTCGAGGCGACCCGTGTCGTGCCGCTTCGCCGTGGGCACGAAACGCGCGATGAGCACGATCAGGACGATCCCGATCGGGAGGTTTACGAAGAAGATGCCGCGCCAGTCCCAGTACTGCGCGATCACGCCGCCGAAGATAGGACCGGCGACACCGCCGATCGGGAAGATGGAGGAGAACATCCCGAGCGCCCGGTCGCGCTCCTGTCCGAAGTGGTCGGCGACGATCCCGCTTGCCGAGGGCAGGAACCCGCCGCCGCCGAGCGACTGGACCAGCCGGAGGGGGATGAGCATGTAGATGCTGGTTGAAAATCCGCACGCGACCGATGCCGCCGTGAAGCAGGCGGCACAGATGAGGAAGAGCCTCTTGCGTCCGAACTGGTCGCTAATCCGTCCGGCGAGGGGGAGCATGATGATCTGGCCGAGGCTGTAGATGGTGATCGTCCATCCGAGCCAGTTGATACGGGCGTGCAAGGCACTCCCGATCCTCGGCAGCGCGGTCGCGACGATCGTCGAGTCGACCGATGCCATGAAGAGCGCGATCGCGCAGATGAAAAAGATCAGGCGCCGGCGGGGGAGCGACTCCGGGCGCGCCGCCTCCGCGCCAGCTGCCGAGGGCGCGCCCCCCGGCCTGGCTGGCTGCACGAGGTGCGAGATGTCCGCGGGGGTGCCTTCGACGTGCTCCTCGGGCCCGTCCGCGTCCCAGGCCGAATCGAGCGATGGATCGGCGACGGGGATGACGTGGTCGGTTGCCTCGTCGCGCGGCGCCGTGGTCACGTGTCTCGGTCCTGGCCAGGATCAGGCGACGCGCTCGTCTCAGGGCCGGAGCGTGCGGTCACTGACGTGCAACCTATCGAAGAAGCGCCATCTCTCGACAATTCGCCTCGATCCGGTCGTTGGGCGCCAGAACCTTGACGCACCACCGCCCGAGGTCGCTGGCCCAGGGGCTTCCGGGTGACGCGTGGACCGTCGTCCTCGCCGCTTCGCCCCGTGGGGTCGCTCCGGCGCGCCAGGCCACGAGCTCGGCCACCAGCAAGATATCTTATGCTATAGGATCAGCAACGCCAGCGGTGGTGCACGCAGCCGGGACGGCGCTTCCGCCGCCGCGACGACACCCGCTCGCCGTCAGCGCGGGGCGTCGCCCATGCGGAACTCGTGCGTCAGCTCGTCGAGCCGGCGCTTCAGGTCATCGTCGAGGACGAACTCGGCTGCGGCGAGGATGGCATCGAACTGCTCGGGCCGTCTCGCGCCGACGATCGGTGCGGTGACGGCGCGGTTGGACAGGACCCAGGCGACCGCGAGCGTCACGAGGCCCCCGCCGGCCTCCTCGGCGAGGGAACGGACCTGATCGACGGTCTCGAGCTCTCGGTCGTGCCAGTACCGGTTCTGGTCGGTTCGCGCGGCGTCGCCGAGGGTGAAACGGGTGTCTTCCGGGGATGGGGCGCTCGGGGGTGCTTGCCCGAGCGCAGATCGCCCGCGATCGGGTGGTAGGGGATGACGCCGAGCGGGTAGGCGTCCGAGGTGTCGATGAAGTCGATGCCCCCCTCGGCCGCCCGGTCGAGGGCCGCGACGGAGGTCGGTTCATCGCACTGCAGGCCGAAGGTCATCGTGCCAAGGCAGAGCCTCGATACCGGAAGGCCCGTCCGTCCGAGGCGTGTGGTCCATCGCCTGAGGTAGCGCTTCGGACGAGTGCCGCCGAGACGTGAATGAGCGGCGCCTCTTGCCGGGATTGTGGCTGGTCGTCGCGAGTCGTTCGTGCTCGGGGCTAAGGCAAGCCCGATCGAGCCTCAGGGCCTCGGCTCGCTGGATGCTCCTGCCGGGCCCCCTGACCACGCCGGGACGTCGCACGGCAGGGAGATCACTGCTCGGCGGCCGAGCGCCGCCGCGATGAGCTGGGCCATCGCCTGGGCACCGGCGCCCCCGATCGGCATGTGCACCCCGTCGGACCCGAACCATCCGGGGTGCTCGTCGGCGAGGGTGTTGACGTCGACCAGCCGTGCGACCGGGTACATCGGCACACCTCGCCTGAGCGTGGCGTTCACCGACTGCGCCCAGCTGTAGGAGGGCGGCAGATGGACGGTCACGAAGACGACCCTCGAAGCGCCCGCCAGGACGCCCATCATGTGCTGGAACTGCTCGAGATCGACCGGCCCGTTCGTCCCGAGGTCGATGACGACGCTCGCGCCGAGCTCGCGGCCCGTCCTGAGCTGCTGTGCCAGCGCGACTCCGGCGTCCCACTGACGGCTCACCGCCGCCTCGACGGCGATCCCGGGGATGTCGGCCTGGAGGTCAGGCGCCGCGTCAAGCATCACGGAGTCCCCGATGGCCGTGACGCGTCCGGGAAGGAAGCCCTGCGCAGGCGACGCCAGCGGCGCAGGCTGCGTCGGCAGCAGCCAGTACCCGCCGCCGCCGGGCCGCGCCGCGATCGCGGTGACCGGGTTGAGGAGCACGGACGACGCCGCGGAGCCGTGGTAACGCGCTCCGCCGAAGCTGAACACGCCGCCGTCCGCCGACGCGAGCCAGTAACCCGTGCCGCCGCCGCTCGGCGCGATGCCGACGACGGGGGCGGCAAGTCGTTCACCGCTGGCGGAGCCGTAGCTGCGGGCGTCGCCGAAGGCGAGGACGGCACCGTCGGCGGTGACGAGCCAGTAGCCGCGACCGTCCCCGGTGGCAGCGATGCCGACGACGGGGGCGGCAAGTCGCTCACCGCTGGCGGAGCCGTAGCTGGGGGCGTCACCGAAGGCGAGGACGGCACCGTCGGCGAGCGCCAACCAGTACCCCTGTCCGTCCGCCGCGGCCACGATCGCGACGACCGGGTGCGACCGTTCGGATCCCGACGCGGAGCCGTAGCTGCGCGCGTCACCGAACGCACGCACCCTGCCGTCCCGGGTCGCGAGCCAGTACCCGCGAGCATCGGGGGTTGCGGCGATCGAGGTGACAGGGCTGGCGCGTGCGATGCGGGCAGCCGAGCCGTACGAGCGAGCGTCACCGAAGGCGAGTACCGTGCCGTTTCCGGCCGCCACCCAGTAGCCGTTCCCCCCGGGAGCAACCGCCATGGCGACCACGCGGGCGTCGGGGTGCTGTTCGACCCGTGGCACGAGTGAGCGTGCGGCGCCGAACGCGATCGGCTCGCCAGGGCGGTCGGGGCCGCGCTCGACGTGGCGCGCCACGAGGCGACTCACCGGGCGTGCCGACCTCGAACCCGCTGCAGCCGTGCTCCAGGAGCCGACCAGGGCCAATGCTCCGGCGAGCGCCACAGTTCGCCGACGTCGCGAGCGACGGACGCTCCGTTCCGCCATCTTGTGCACTCTAGGCGAGCTGCCGAGCCCGCTACCCCCGCAGCTGCCTGCTAGAGCCCGAAGCGCAGCAGGCATGCGACGCCGAACAGCAGGCAGTAGGCGGCCATCGGCAGGAGCGAGCGCGTCCGGAAGTAGCGGGTCAGGAACCACACCGAGGCGAAGGCGACGATGAAGGCGGCGCCGCTGCCCGCCAGGATCTGCGGACGGATCCCCTGACCGAGGCGCCCGGTGAGGTCGGGCAGTTTGAGCAGGCCTGCGGCGAAGATCGGTGGGGCCGAGAGGAGAAAGGCGAATCGGACGGCGTCCTCCCGTGACAACCCGCGCCAGAGCCCTGCCACCATGCAGATGCCGTCCCGGCTGATGCCGGCGCAGAGGGGCCGCCGTTTGGGCGATGCCGATGCCGAGGGCGTCGGCGATGCTGAGACCGGCGGGTCCCGAAGCGACTCGCCCTCCAGTTTCCGCCATGCCCGGTGCCTTTCGGCCGGCACCCCGGTCGCCGGCGGGGTCGGGCGTACCGGCCGGCTGGTGCGCGGCGCCGACCGCCACCAGGCGGGCGCGCGGCGCACTGCCGACAGACGCCTGCCGCCGTCGGTCGGCCAGGGCCGCCGCTTGGCCGACGGCGAGCAGGATGCCATTCGCCGTGAGGAACGCCGCCGCGGCCGTCGGCTTGGCGAAGAGCACCCGCAACGGATGCTCCAAGGCGAGGCCGAGGAGCCCGACGGGGGCGGATGCGACGAGGATCAGCCAGGCGAGACGCTGGTCGTCGGTGTCGATGCGCCGGTGGATGACGCTCACCCACAAGCCCCGGACGAGGCGGACCCACTCCCTCCAGAAGAACAGGATCAGGGCGGTGGCGGTCGCAACGTGCAGCCCCACGACGAACGCGAGGTACGGGGACTCAGGCGAAGCCTCCTGGGCGACGAGCTTTGCCCAGGAGCCTCCGATGAGCGCAGGGACGAGGACCGTGTGGCCGAGGCTGGAGACCGGAAACAGCTCGGTCACTCCCTGGACGATCCCGATGACGATGGCCTGGAGGAACGTCAATTCCAGCGCCCCGCGGAGGGTGGTCGAGCCCGCTCGGGCGTGACACCGACGCGCCCGACCGTCCCGGGGCGACCGCCCGTGGCGTCTGCACTTCCGCGCGTGGCGCGTCGGACTCCGGCCTCGGTGCGCGCCGTCCCAGGCGCAGTGGGCGTGCCGGCGCGCCGTGGCTCGACGACGCAGGCCGCGACCGGGGGAGCACCACGTTGCTGCTGCCGGGCGCCCGGTTCCCCGAGCCGTCCCAACCGCCCGACGCCGGCGACCAGCAACGCGAGGGCGCCTGTGGCGCCCCAGATGCCGGCAATCGTCGCGGCGACCTCGCCGCCGTCGCCCCGGGCGTCGACACCGGTCCTCAGCAACGTCGCGCTCACCGCACCGAGAAGCGCCGCGCCGGCGAGACAGAGGACCGTCAGTCGGAGCGCCGTCCGCGGGTCGAAGCGCTGCTCACGAGCCCGCTGCTCCGGTCGCCGCAGCACCGAGCCGCCGCCGCGCCGCGACGGGCCGGTGGCGAGGATGTCATCGCCGCGCCGCTCGGCTCCGCCAGCGGTGATGTCCCTGCGCACCGACGAGGTGGCCCGCGACAGGGCAGCGTTTCGATGGTGCCCGTCAGGACAGGCGCCGGGGTGCACTCCCGCGTCGAACCCGTCGGAGGCCCGGGCGGCGGTGTCGCCACCCCCACGGTCCCTGGAGCACGCTGGCTCTGATCCCTTCGGGGAGCCCGACTCGCTGGGTCGTCCGCGTGTCACCACAGGGAGCACCTCCTCGAGCTTGGAGGCGCGCCGGCGCCGGAGCGGTCGTGCGCGCCCCAGCCGGATCGGCACGGGGACTCGTCGAGCCCGGCCACGGACTCTACGGGCGGAAGATGCATGGACTGCGACCGGAGCGCGATCGCGAGGTGAACTCTCGCGTCGCCGTGGCATCGGGCTTCGCCGTCCGCAGGCGTCCGCCGATCGGCGCCCGCAGGAGAAGTGCGTCCCGTGCACGAGCCGACCCCGCTGCAGCGCGGCCATCGTACCAGCAGGCGTGCCGACGTACGATCTGGCGCAGGGCTGGCGCGTCGCGCCGGTCGGCGGGGAATCGGCTGGCGGGGCGAGCGCGTATGCATCCTCTGCAGTGGCTCGGCTCACGGGACCGGGGCTTCTCGGCGCTGCGCCGTGCCGGGCGGACCGCTCTCGTCATGCCGGCGACGTTCGCCCTCAGCGAGACGGTCATCGGGAATCCGGCGATCGCGACCTTCGCCGCGTTCGGCTCGTTCGCGATGTTGCTCCTCGTCGACTTCCGCGGACCGATGCGCGTCAGGCTGGCGGCGCAGGCCGCGCTCGCGCTCGCTGGCGCCTTCTTCGTGTGCGTCGGAACGGTCGCATCGCGAGCGACCTGGCTCGCCGCCGCGGCGATGGCACTCGTGGCGTTCGGCGTGTTGTTCGTCGGGGTGATCAGTTCCGTGCTCGCCGGGGCCAGCACCTCGCTGCTGCTGGCGTTCATCCTGCCGGTGTCACTCGCAGGACCCATCTCTTCGATCCCCGACCGGCTCGCGGGGTGGGGCATCGCGTCGGGGGCGGCCCTCCTCGCGGTCGCGTTGCTCTGGCCGACGCCGTCCCGCAACCCGCTACGCGGTTCGTCGATCGAGGCGTGCCGGGCGATCGCGGCGAGGCTTCGATCGGAGGTCGCCACGCTCGTCGACCGCGAGTCCGCCCCCTCCGGCGCCGAACATGACGAGGTGATCGCCCGGGCGGCAGCGTCTGTCGCCGCGCTGCAGCAGGCCTTCTTCGCCACGCCCTACCAGCCGACGGGATTGAGCACCGCGGCGCGGACCATCGTGCGCCTCGTGGACGAGGTGGGCTGGCTGCATGCCATCGTCGTGCAGTCTGCGGGGCATCGGGGAGGATTCCCGGCCAGCCGAGCTGCCTGTGCCGTGAAAGGCGCCGCGGCGTCGGTGCTCGAGTATGGCGCGAGCCTGCTCGACGAGCCGGGCTCGGGACCCGACGGGCTGCACGCTGGGCTCGAGGAGTTGCGGCGTGCCCTCGGCGAGATGGAGGAGAGCGTTACTGCGGGGCTGCCCTTCGAGCGCCCACCGCCCGGCGACCGGAGCGGTCTCGAGGAGTGGGTCGGCGATCTCCTCACCTCGCTCGACCCGAGCTTTCGGGCGCAGGAGTTGAGCTTCGCAATCTCCCACATCGCAGCCAACATCGACCTGACCGCCGCCGCGGAGCGTCGCAGCTCGCTGCAACGGATGCTCGGACGCCAGCCGCTCGGCGTGTCCGGCTCGCTCTCCGCTGCACGCGAGCGTGCCACGGCCCATGTCGAGCGGCACTCGGTGTGGCTGCACAACAGCCTGCGTGGCGCGGCCGGGCTCGGTCTTGCGGTCCTCGTGGCCAGACTCACCGGCGTCCAGCACGCATTCTGGGTGGTGCTCGGCACGCTCTCGGTGCTGCGTTCCAACGCTTTGAACACCGGCCAGAACGCGATCCGTGCCGTCCTCGGCACCGCCGTGGGATTCATCGTCGGCGCTGCGCTCCTCGCGCTGATCGGGACCAACGCCGTGCTGCTGTGGCTACTGCTTCCACTCACCATCCTCGTCGCGGGCCTCGCTCCGACGGCCGTCTCCTTCGCCGCGGGACAGGCCGGGTTCACGCTGACTCTGGTCATCGTGTTCAACATCATCCAGCCGGCCGGATGGCGGGTCGGGCTGCTCCGGGTCGAGGACATCGCGCTCGGCGCAGGGGTGAGCCTCGTCGTCGGGCTCCTGCTCTGGCCCCGCGGCGCGGCCGCCGCACTCGGCAAGGCGTTGGCCGAGGCCTACGCCGACAGCGCCCGCTACCTCGCCGCGGCGGTGGCGTTCGGCATCGGGCGTTGCGATCAGGCGGCGCCGGCGCTGCCGGCGCCAAAAGGCGAGGAGACGCGAGCGGCTGCCGCGCTCGGGCGACTCGACGACGCCTTCCGCGGCTTCCTGGCCGAGCGTGGCGCGAAGCCGATCCCGCTGGCCGAGGTGGCGAGCTTATTGAGCGGCGCGTCAGGTCTGCGCATCGGGGCCGACGCGGTGCTCGAGCTGTGGGAACGAGACGAAGGGCGGGCCGGCGGCGAGCGTGCCGCGGCCCGCCGAGAGCTCTCTTCGGGTGCCGAACTCGTGGTCGGGTGGTACCAGGCGCTCGCCGCCAGCCTCGAGGGTCGCCGTGAGGTGCCGGAGCCGCTCACGCCGGACGAGCTCGCTGCAGGGCGGCTGGTCGATGCCATGCTCCACGACCTGCGCGGCGTCGACGGCCATACCAGCGCCACGGCGATCCGGATGATCTGGACGAATGACCACCTCGACGCCGTGCGCCGGCTGCAGGGTTCGCTCGTCGGGCCGGCACGGGCCGCCGTCCAGCAGGATGCGCTTCGTTCGAGCCGTTTTCCGTGGCGGGCACTGATCCCACGGCGCCCGCTCGGGAGCGACCGTGGGCCGACACCAGCAGACGCCCGTGCGCGTACTCCCGTCTAGCGCTGGCCGGGCCCGGGCCGGCGGGGCACCTTGTTCCCCGGCGCCCTGCCGGTCCTGACCACGCCGTTCGCCGATTCGGGAACCCGCCGGCCCAACTCAGCCGAACAGCCGTGCTCGAGCACGGGTCGCTTGAGGCCCCGGCTCTGCTTCGGCGAGGAGCTGCGTGATGCTCGCCCGTTGCACCGACGGATCCATGGTGGTGCGGCCTGTCCGCATCATCAATCGGAAGGTGTCGGCGTTGCGGTCGTTGCGCTCCGCGAGGGCCGTCGAGACGTGCCTGATGACGACATCGGCCTGGGCGGAGCTGGTCCTTGGCAGTAGCGCCGCGTACGACTCCTCGCCGAGGCGGCCAACGACGTCACTCTTGCGCAGCGAGCCGCGCAGGATCTCGGCGAACTCGAGCAGCGCGCCGTCGTAGCCCCGTCGGCCGAACGCCTGGCTGATCTCACGGAGGTGCTGGAGCTCGTAGCGGATCAGGGTGAGGCACTCTTGGTACCGCAGCGCCTGACGTACGACGTGGTCGGCGACCGCGCGGAAGACCTCCTCGTTGAGCAGGCCGGTCTGAGGGTCGCGCGACGTCCCGAGGTTGCGCACGCTGACGGCCATCGGATCGCCCACCTCCTTCGTCGAGTTGCTCGCGACAGCTCCCGCCGGGTCGCCATCCCCGTTGCCAAAGTACTAACGGCCCTGCCCGGCCGAGGATGGAGCGCGCGGCACACGATCGCAGTCGAGGAGGATCGATCGCCGAGGGTTACCGTTCGACACGATGGGTAATCAGCGTGAGCTGCCCGAGCGCCTCGGATCAGCGGTGCTCCTTTCCCAGCTGGGTTTCTTTGCCATCGTGGGCGGGAGCTGGGCAAACGAGAGGGAAGAAAATGATCGTACTGTTAGCGTTTCTACTGGTTCTGCTCTTTGCAGGCCTTGGTTTCGCCCTGCATTTGCTGTGGATCGCCGCCGCCGTGTTCTTCGTCCTGTGGCTTCTCGGCTTCGCCCTCGGTCGGGGTGAGAGCGCTGGAAGGCACCGCTTCTACCGATGGTGACCGCAGCGTCGCGCGAGGGAGCAGGGCATGCGAGGGTTCAGGGGATCGCGGTGCACGACGGGTGAGACATGAGCGACAGCCGACGTCTTGCGGCCCGAACGGCCGACTGTCCTGGCAAGACGACACCGGGCCGGCTCATCTGGAGCCGGCCCGGTGTCGTGTCGCACCTGACCTGGAGTCCCACCGTTGCCGTGGCCCCACCTGCGGAACGGGCAGCCTGGGCGGTGCGTGGCGCGTCGATCAGCGAGCGAGGGGAGCGAAGAGGTCGCCGAGGCGGTCGAAACGTTCCAGCACGTCGGCTGAGAGGAACTTCAGACGCTCCGGGTCGCCTCGCCGTTCGCACTCCTCCACCTCGTCCCAGGTGATGGGCGTCGAGGCGGTCGGCTCCGGTCGGGCTCGCAGCGAGTACGCGCCAACCGTCGTCTTCGAAGGGCTGTTCTGGCTCCAGTCGATGAGGACTTTCGACGGGCGGAGCTCCTTTCGCATGTTCGTCACGACGAGATCGGGATGGTCGTGCGCGATCGCCCGTGCGAGCTCGCGCGCGCGGTCTTGGAAGGCTTCCCACGTGAGCTCGTCGTCCAGCGGCACGTAGAGCTGGAGCCCCTTGGAACCACTCGTCTTCGCCAGCGGCTCGAGGTGGTCGGCCGTCAGGCGCTGGCGAATCCAGCACGCGACCCGGCAGCACTCGACGATCGAGGAGCCTGGGCCCGGGTCGAGGTCGAAAACGAGGTGATCGGGTGGGCCCGGCGGGGGGTCCGCGTGGCCGACCCGCCACAACGGGACATGGAACTCGATCGTCGCGAGGTTCGCCGCCCAGATGAGGGTCGGCAGGTCGCAGATGACCGCGTACTCGACGCCGCCACCGGCCGCGGGACGCGAGCGCCCCCGCACCGCCGACGGCACGTGGACGGTGCGGACCCAGTCGGGGGCGTGCCGGGGCACGTGCTTTTCGAAGAAGGACTGACCCTCCACCCCGTCCGGATAGCGCCGAAGCGTGAGCGGCCGGTCCTGCACGTGGGGCAGCATGGCCGGGGCGATGCGGGCGTAGTAGTCGATCAATGCGCCCTTGGTGAAGCCGGTCGCCGGATAGAGCACCTTGTCGAGGTTGGAGAGCGAGATCGAGCGGCCGCCGACCTCGGTCTCGACGCGTTCAGGGCTCACGGAGGACGTCGCTCGGGTTCTTGTCCGGCCGGAGGCCCCGCCACGACGGGTGGCGGAGTCGCCCGTCGGAGGTCCATTCTCCGTATTGCACCTCGCCGACCACCACCGGATCGACGAAGTGTGCGAGGGCGCGTTCCGACGTGCTGAGCGGCGACGAGAACGGGGTCTCGTCCTTCTCGAGCGGACCGAGCAGGGAGAGGAGCTCACGCCGGTCCTCCTCGCTGAGCCCGGTGCCGACCTTGCCGATGAAGGTGAGACCGTCGGTGTCGGGGATCCCGAGCAGCAGCGCACCCAGGCTTCCCCGGCGCTCGCCCTTCCCGTCGGTCCATCCGCCGACGACGACCTCTTGGGTCCGGAAGTTCTTGATCTTCAGCCACTCCCCGTTGCGCCTGCCGGGCCGGTAGGGCGCGTCGCGCTGCTTCGCGATGATGCCTTCGAGGCCGCTCTCGCGGGCGGCCGCCACGACGTCGGGCCCGTGTGCGTCGTTCAGGGAGTCGGTGGTGGCGAAGGTCCCCCCCTTCAGCCCGAGCGATTCGAGGAGCGCCCGGCGCTCGTCGTAGGAACGGTCAACCAGCAGATGGCCGTCGAGGTAGACGAGGTCGAAGAGCATGTAGGTGACGGGAGTCTCCCGGGCCCGACGGGCGACCGTCGCGCGGGACGTGACGTGGAGCCGGTGCTGGAGCCTGGCGAAGCTCGTCCGACCGCGCTCGTCGAACGCGACCAGTTCGCCGTCGAGCACGGCCGACCGGGCACCCAGGTACCCCCCGAGCTCCCGAAGCTCTGGGAAGGTGGGGGTGACGTCCTTGTCGTTGCGAGTGAGCGCTCTCACCCGGCCGCCCTCGACGTAGACCATGGCGCGCACCCCGTCCCACTTCGACTCGTACGCCCAGCCGTGGTCGTGTTCCGGAAGCTCGGCGGCGAGCGCGAGCATCGGCCGGATCCGTTCCGGCATCGGGTCGTAGCCGGGTTGGGGCGGGTCCATGCGGTGGATCACCCAGTTCTTGCCGCTGGTCGGGAAGAGGACGTAACGGCCGGCTGCCTTCGTGCCGTGCAGCACAACCTTCACCTCGCGCTCGGTCCACTTCTCGAGCTCGTAGTCACCTCGATCCCAGATGCTGACGTGGCCACCGCCGTACTCGCCCTTCGGGATGTTGCCCTCGAAGTCCCCGTACTCGAGCGGGTGGTCCTCGGTGTGGACGGCGAGATGGTTCCTCGCCGGGTCCTCGGGAAGTCCCTTCGGCAACGCCCAGGAGACGAGGACGCCGTCGTGCTCGAGCCGGAAATCCCAGTGCAACGCCCGAGCGTGGTGCTCTTGGATCACAAAGCCCGGTCGGCGAGGCCGCGTCTTCGAGCCCCGCCCGGCGCCCATCGGCTCGGGGGTCCTCGCCGAGTCCCGCTTCGAGTGGTATTCCGCGAGCCTGGCGTCCCCGCCCGAGGCGGGGCGCGTCTCGCGTCTCGGCGGCGGCGTCGTCACGCTCACGCCATACCCACGCGCTCCGGCGGTGACCCACGATGCGATGGCTTCGCGAGGCGCAGAGGGCACAAGGGCACGCGATCTGCCGCGCCGTTCTCGACGGCGCGCCGGTCGGACGCTCCGGTCAGCTGCGCCCGAGGATCCCGCGGATGAAGGCCGCCTGGCCGACGTGCTGGAGGTCGTCGCTCACGACGCTGACGAGACGGACCCCCAGGGTCACGGGGGGATCCCAACGTGTGTCCACGACGCGGTCCAGATCGGCGTCGTTCAGTCCGTCGACGAAGCGGAGCGTCGCCTGGTAGACCGCGTCGTGATAGCCACGCAGCGTCTCGGCATTGCTCGCGACGACGGCGACCTGGTTGCGGTCGTGGCCGTACCCGGTGTCCGCACGATCGAACGGTAGGTCGAAGCGGGCCGACCAGCCCGCCGACGTCCAGACCTGCTCGAGGTCGGCGGCGCGGGCGACGTGATCGTCCTGGATCCGGGTCAGGTGCCAGACGAGCCATGCGATCGTGTTGGCCTCGTCGTCGACGCGGAGCGACAGCTCGTCGGGCGTCAGGCCATCTACCACGTCGTCCACCACCTCACGGATCCTTCCGAACGCGTCGGATAGCACGTCAGCACTTCTCATCGCATCTCCTCCGTGTGCACGTTCGGTGTATGCCCAAGGTGCGGCGCCCGGTCCCACGGCTCGGTTCTCGCAGCCTCGCCAGCGGTGTCCGGACCTGAGCGGGCGCGCCAGGTCGATCGCCTGGCCGTGTCGTCGCGCCAGTGACTGTCTATCCAGCTCTGGCGGCCGGCAACCACCGCCTCGCGCGAGGGTCCGGACCCCGCCGTGCAGGCGGTGGCTAGGGCCACGCCGTCCACCGCTCGATCCGGATCTCGAGCAACGGTCCCGGTGGCCGGTCGAGGCGGTACTGCGGGTAGCGCGAGCACAGCGACCGCAGCGCACCGGGGGCTGCTTCTGGGTCGACGACCCGGGCGCGGCCATCCACCCGAATCCACCACAGCGCCTCCCAATCGGCGTCGTCGTAGTGGTCGACGAGCAGGGACGCGGATGGATTCGTCCGCACGTTCACGAGACGCTGCAGCGCGGTCGTCGACTTCGGCTTGGCGTCGACGGCCGAGTAGACGGTGTCATCGAGGAGGACGAAACAGCAGGGCGCGAGGTGCGGGCAACCCTGCATCGTCACCGTCGCGAGACGCCCCACCCTCGCCTCGCGAAATCGGCGGCGCATGGTCTCCAGCTCCACCGCGAGGAACGTAGCGCTTCGCCACGGCGCGCTCGGCTCCTCGGGCCACCTGGGTGACATCCTGGCCCGGTCCGTTATGAGCGGGGGCGAGCCGGCCGCGCATCGTTCCCGGGGGAGACCGTGCTTCGAACACCCCATGTCCCGAGCGCTGCTGGGCTGAGCGCGGCCCTCCTGGCGGCCGTCGTGTGCATAGCCGCCGGCACGTCGGGCGCGGGCGCGACGGCACCGCTGCGACGTCACCGGGACGTGAGGTCGGCGCCGGGCGCACCGATCACCCACGTGGTCGAGATCATGCTCGAGAACCACACCTTCGACGACCTGTTCGGGCACGCCGCCGGTGTGGACGGGATTCCGCCGGGCACGAGGTTCACGCCGCCGCAGGCGTCGGCAGCCCCGCCAGGCGAGACAGCACCGCTTGTCGCCCCGCCCAACGAGGGCGACGTCCAGGGGGCGCTCAACAACTCCCGGGCGGCCGAGCTGACGATGATGGACCACCGGCCCGGGCGGGACTACGCGATGGACAGGTATACGACGTTCCCCGGTGAGGGAGTGTCGGCGGTCACGACCTTCTCCCCGCAGGTCGATCCCGACGAGCAGTACCTGGCCCGCCACTTCGAGCTGGCGGACCGCAACTTCCAGCCGGCCATCGCGCCGACGATGCCGAACGTGCTGTACGCGCTCAGCGCGACCTCGCACGGCACCATGACGAACACGGTCCCGGCGGCCGGAGCGACCTGGTCGAGCATCTTCACCGAGCTCAGCTCGGCGCACCGCTCGTGGCGCATCTACTCGGGTGTGCCCACCTCGGTACTGCAAGGCACCGTATGGACGAAGCTCGTGCCGCCCGGTGGCGAAGCCGGCATCGTCCCGGCATCCACCTTCTTCGCTGACGTCGCGCGGGACGAGCTGCCCGCGTTCAGCTTCCTACGCCCCGGGCTCGGTTACAGCGAGGAACCTCCTGAGGACGTCGGGGAGGGCGATGCCTGGCTCGGCCAGGTCGTCAACGCGCTCGCCCGCAGCCCCTACTGGCGATCGACGGCCATCTTCGTGACCTACGACGAGGGGGGAGGATTCTGGGACCACGTCTCGCCCCCCGTGGCGACTGCCTACGGGTACGGCACCCGGACGCCGATGGTGATCGTCTCCCCCTGGGTGCGTCGGGGTGTCTACGATGCGACGACGACCAACATCTCGGTTCTCTCGTTCATCCAGCGCCTATGGCGCCTTCCGCCGCTCAACGCGCTCAATGCCAGGCAGGACGACCTGATGGGCGCGTTCGACTTCTCGCGTCGGCCGCTACCTCCCCCCGCCCTGCCGGTCGTGCCCTCGGAGACGATCGGCTTCCATGGTGCGAGCGTGCTCGTGGACGTCGGCACGCCTGCCCCGGGCCGTCCCCTCACGATCAACCTGCAGGCGAACACGCCCGGCCTCAGTGTCGATCCGGGGGCGGACGGCGCGGTGGTGCTTTCGGTCGCGCCACCTTCTGGTGTAGCTGTCCCGCCGGGCTTCCCGAGTCGTGTCGAGATGACTGGTGGAACGGCCAGCGTCACGCTCGCCTTCCCCCACGCCGGGTACTACCGGATCCGGGCGCGCGGACCCCATGGGAGCCTCGGTTGGACGACCGTCGACGTCGGGGTCGGCCCCGACACCCCCTGAGGCGGTGACACCGGTGGCACCCGGCCCGCCGGGACTAGTCGTCGAGGCGGGGCAGGTGCCCGAGCATCCCCTCATCGGGGCGGAGGCGCTGCTGGCACTGCTCGAGGCCGACCCGCCTCCCGTGCTGTTGGACGTCCGCTGGCGGCTCGGTGGGCCCGACGGTCGCCAGGACTTCGACAAGGGCCACCTGCCTCGCGCGCTCTACGTGGACCTCGAAGTCGAGCTCTCCGCGCCACCGAGCCGCGCCGGGGGCCGCCATCCGCTTCCCGACCCTGCCGACCTGCAGACGGCGCTGCGGCGGCTCGGGGTCCATCGTGACCGGCCCGTGGTCGTCTACGACGACGTCGGAGGCCTCAGCGCGGCACGCGCGTGGTGGGTGCTGAGATGGGCGGGTCTCGCCGACGTCCGCCTTCTCGACGGCGGGCTGGCGGCATGGGTCGCCGCCGGTCATGCGACAACGACCGATCTGTGGCACCCCCCGGCCGGCGACGTGCTCGTCCAGGCGGGCAGCCTTGCCACCCTGGACGCTGCCGATGCCGCGCTGCTGGCACGATCGGGGATCCTGTTGGACGCGCGGGCCGCGGAACGGTACCGGGGCGACGTCGAACCGCTGGACCCTGTTGCCGGCCACATCCCGGGTGCGATCTGCGCGCCGACGAGCGAGAACCTGGCGCCCGACGGACGGTTCCTCCACCCGGCGCTGCTGCGGAGCCGGTTCGAGCGCCTGGGCGTGCGCGCCGACGAGCGGGTCGGTGTCTACTGCGGAAGCGGCATCACCGCGGCGCACGAGATCGTCGCCCTGGCTGTCGCCGGCTTCGACGCGCAGCTCTTCCCCGGATCATGGTCCGCCTGGGTGGGTGATCCCACCCACCCCGTGGCCACGGGGGCTCAGCCGGGTTGAGCCCCCTCAGCGACGCCGCACGTCTCGAGCGGGCGGGATGACGCGGCTCGGCGCACACGATCGACGGGACCGCCTGCACCGAGGCGCACGCGGCGCGGTCACCGAAGCGGACCCGGCGGGCACTGCTCCGGGTCGTCGCGCCAGCGCCGGGCGGGCTCCTGCTCCGGGCGGCCGCCGCGCCTCAGTCGTCGACGCCCGTCAGGACGCGGACGGCGATCTCGCGGCCCCTCGGTCCCGTGCTCACGAACGCGACCACGGCGAGGACGAGGCCCGCGGCGGTGCAGAGCCACCACCCGGCGTGCGTCGCGTCCGTGAAGACCTGGCGGACGATGGCCTCCACGGCGTTCGGACTCCGCACGTGGAGCGTGCGGGCGAGCCGGGCAGCTCCTGCGCCCGCGGCAGCGAGGGCGGCGACCTTCTGGGGGGGCAGGTGGAACACGGCGAGCCGGGCAGTGAGGTTCGTGCGGAAACCCTCGGCGAGCAACGAGCCGAGCAGCGCGATCCCGAGCACGGTGCCGACCTGGCGTGACGTGGCGGCGACCGCGCCCGCGACGCCGGCCTGGTTGACGGGCATTCCCGACACGGCGGTGTTGGTGATCGGCGGGTTCACGAAGCCCATTCCGATGCCGATCAGGCAGTAGGCCGCGATCAGGAGGGAGTACGACGAGTTCGCCTCGGTGAGCACGAGGACGGCCGTGCCTGCGGCCGTGGTGAGTCCGCCGACGACCAAGGGGACACGCGGCCCGTTGCGGCCGACGATGTGGCCGGCGACCGGCGACAGGAGCGCGATGAACACCGTCGCCGGAAGGAGCGCGAGCCCGGCGAGCAGCGCCGATTCGTGGCGGACCTCCTGCAGGTAGAGGGTATTGACGAACAGGAAGCCACCCATCACGAAGAAGCTGAGGGTCGCGGCGATCCCGGCCGCCGAGAAGGGTGGGCTCTTGAAGAAGCGCACCTCGACGAGCGGTTCGCTCACTCGCAGCTCGACCGCGACGAAGGCGACGGTCATCGCCGCGGCGAAGGAGAACAGGCCGACGATCTCCGCGGAGGTCCAGCCTGCGGTCGGACCTTCGATGATCGCGTAGGTCAGCGCTCCGAGCGCGGCGATGATGATCGTCTGACCCGGGACGTCCACCCGCCGAGGTCGGGCTGCTCGGGACTCGGGGACGAAGATCGTCGTGAGGACGAGCGCGGCTGCGCCGATGGGGACGTTGATCCAGAAGACCCATCGCCAGCCCAGGGAGTCGACGAGCAGTCCGCCGACGACCGGTCCGGCGGAGAGCGCGATCCCGTAGGTGGCGCTCCACAGCCCGATCGCCCTCGCGCGTTCCCGTCGGTCATCGAAGGTGTGTGTGATGATCGAGAGCGCGATCGGGTTCAGCATGGAGCCACCGACCGCCTGAAGCATGCGGAACGCGATGAGCGTCTCCACGCTGGGCGCCAGGCTGCAGGCGAGGGACCCCAGCACGAAGATGACCAGCCCGTAGCGGAAGACCCGGCGCCTCCCGACCCGGTCGCCCATCGAGCCCGCGGCGAGCATCAGGATCGAGATGACCAGCACGTACGCGTCCGTCACCCACTGGAGACTCGACAAGCTGGCGTTGAAGGTCCGCTGGATGGCGGGCAACGCCACATTGAGCGCGGTCGAGTCGATGTTGACGATAAGCAGGCTCAGGCTGCAGATGTACAGGACCAGCAAACGCCGTTTGCGCGCGCGGGCCGCCTGCTCGGAATCGGCGCCCGGGTGCGCGGCGATCAGCTCCGCCACGTGATGCCCACTCCCGCGAGGTTAGGGCCCGTCACGACCTTCCGGCGAATGCGCAACTGGCCGCCCGTGGGGCGAGGCGGCCGGCGTCGAGAGGCTCCTCGCCAACCGCTCCCGGCTCGGGTCGGGTCGGTGGCAGTCGAGGCGCCGCAGCTGCGCGGCCAGGTCGACCGACGGCAGGGGAGTAGCCGGTTCGTGCATCGAACTGGCCGGCCTCGCCTGAATGATCCCATCTCCCCGGAGCCGTCGCGGTCGGCCGTCACCCTCGCGCATAGATGAATTCATCGCATTGCTTCGTTGACCGTCACGCTCATGCGGCGCGTCGCATCGGCAACCCTGCGATGACATGTCCAGCTCAAGCACGCGCGAGAGCGCTGTGCAAGCGCCGGTACGGCTGAGGTCGGGGGTGTGCGAAGGCTCGGTCAAGTCCGTATCTTCGCCAGTAGGGCGACCGTGCCGCGACGCCGGGAGGCCAGACGACGAGTGAGGTATCTCCCCCGATGAGACCACCGCCCGCCAACTTCGACCGTTCGGTGCCAATGCTCCTCTTCAAGGTCGGCCAGTACCCGATCCACCACGGGGGTGTCGGAGCGATCCGGACGCTCGGTCGCGTCGGCGTGCCGGTGTACGCCGTGACCGAGGACGCGGCGACTCCAGCGGCAGCCTCGCGCTACCTCGACGGATACTTCGTCTTCTCGACGACGGGCACCGAGGCCGAAGATCAGCTCGTCGCGGGTCTCGCCTCGATCGGTCGCCAGCTCGGCCGGCGCTCGGTTCTCGCCTGCACGGACGACGAGGCAGCGGTCCTCGTCGCGGCGCACAGGAGCAGCCTCCACGAATGGTTCATCATGCCGGAGGTGGCTCCCGCGCTGCCTGGGAGGCTCGCCAGCAAGCGCGGGGTGTTCGAGCTCTGCCGCGACCTCGGAACACCAACTCCTGATGCCCAGTTCCCCTCGACGCGCAGCGAGCTCGAGGAGTTCGCCGCACGGGCGACGTTCCCGGTCGTGGTGAAGAACCTCGAGGCCTTCACCCGGATGCGCAAGCCCGTCGTCGGAGCAAGCACGATCGTCGCGTCACGCGAGGACCTGCTCGCGCTCGGCGCGCGCTGGCCCGAGCCCTTCAGCGCGATCGTCCAGGAGTTCATCCCCGACGTGGTCGGCGAGGATTGGATCTTCCAGGCATACTTCAACAGGGACTCGGTACCGTTGGTCGCCTTTACCGGCGTCAAGCTTCGATCGTGGCCGGTGAGCGCCGGGGTGACGACGTGCGGTCGGGTCCTCGAGAATCCGCGCCTCGCCGCGCAGGCGATCGACTTCTGTCGCCGCGTCGGCTACCGGGGCGTCGTCGACCTCGACTGGCGACTGGACCGCCGCGACGGCGAGTACAAGCTCCTCGACTTCAACCCGAGGATCGGCGCGCAGTTCCGGCTGTTCGAGACCGATGCGGGAGTCGACGTCGTGCGGGCCTTGCATCTCGACCTTACGGGCCGTGACGTGCCCGACGGCCGCCAGGCGAATGGTCACCGCCTCGTCGTCGAACACCTCGACGGCCCGGCGCGGCTCGCCGCCTGCCGCTCGCTCCTCGAGGTGTCGTCCCCACACCGCCGCTCTGAGACCTCGTACGCTTGGTTCGCGTCCGACGATCCGCTCCCCTTCATGGCGATGGCCGCGCGGTTCGCGGACCTCGTGCTCCGCCGAGCGCTCGGGCTTGCGCCGAGCACGGTCCGCACGACGGCGGCACCGGGCGGCCCGGCGCGATCCCGAGGCGGCCTTCAGCTCGTTCGCGACGCGATCGAGGTGCTCGCCCGACGTGCCGCGAAGCCGGCGCCCGCGACGAACCGCAGCAATGGTCCGAAGGTCGGGGCTGCCGCGAGACCGACGAAGTACAGGCCCGGGAGCGACGACTCGAACGACTTCCCGAGCCGCGGGGCGCTTCCGGTCCGACGGAGGCTGGAGCGTAGGTCGCTGTCGAGGAAGCCGAAGCTGTCCACGTCGATGCGGTAGCCCGTCGCGGCCAGGACGTGGTCGACGCCGAGCCACGAGCGCGAACCGTCGAGCTTGCGAAGGCTGAGGGCGATCTCGTCTCTCGCGAGGACCATTCCGTCGACCTGATGTTCGAGGTGCACGATGATGTCCTCGGTGAAGCGGTCGTGGAGCCACCACGCGCCGGAGGGACCGAGGATCCTCCGCACGAGGTTGAGGCGCGCCTTCTCCGGAAGGTGCCGCACGGCACCAGCGCCGCCGCTGACCGAGCGATGCGACCAGCCCGGTCCGAGCGGTGAACCGGGTTGTGCCAGCCGGCGCATGAGAGAGGTGGCCTCGGGGGGCGGGCATCCCCAGACGAGATGAGGCTTGCGCACGACGAGGTGTACCTGGGCACCCGCCTCGCGCAGTAGTAGTACCGCGCTCTCGAGCGCCGACTGGCCACCTCCGATCACCGCGACACGCCTGTCCGCGAGTCGGGCGAGGTCGCCATGGTCCGAAGCGTGCGAGATCGGCCCGCTCGATGACAGGCCGTACCGGGTGAGGGGCGAGAAGACCTCGGGGACGTAGGCGAACGGCACGACACCGGCGGCGACGACCACGGCGACGGCATCGAGCTCGTCGCCGGCGCCCAGGCTGACGCGGTAGCCGTCACCGGCAGCGGCCACCATCTTCACCTGCTCCGGCTGCAGCTCCGGAACGAGCTCCTCTTGGAACCATCTCCCGTAGCGGACGAAGAGCTCGACGGGAAGCGGCGTATTCTCGTCGAGCGGCGGCATGCCCCGATGGGCGAGAAAGCTCGCCAGCTCATATCCAGGGGTCGGTGCGGAGAGACTCGACGCGCCCGACGTCGACTTGAGGAACATCCCGGCGGGCATGTGGTCGGTCCAGGTCGCCATCGCGGTGCCGAAGACCGTGGCGTGGACTCCTTGATGGCGAAGGTGGGCCGCGACGGAGAGGCCGTACGGCCCAGCGCCCACGATCACCACGGTGCGGGTCGACTTGCTCACGGCGACCTCCATTGCTGAGGCGGGTTCTGACGATGGCTCGGTCACGAGTTTCGCCCGCGGTGCTGGCGCCGCGGAATCGTCAGGAGGGGGAGCGGACTACCGCGCCTGACTGATGGCGTCGACTGCAAGTTGCGCGGAGGTCGCGCTGCGGACGACACCATGATGGGCAACAGTGGCAATCGGCCCGCGCGGCCAGCCCGCGGCACGCGCGTCGACCGATGTCGACCACGCTCCCCACGGCGTCCCCGACCTGTGGTGTCGCCAGGTTGCGTCTCGTGACGATCATCGAGGTCGGACAGCTGCGCAAGAGGTATGGCACCGCCGAGGCCCTCGTGTATGTGTGGTTCGCCATACCGACTGACCCTGCTGGAGCCCCCAGGCGGCGCTGCGCACGATCGACCAGGCGGGACTGTCGAGCGGGCTGCGCGGTCTCGTTCTCGAAGGCAACGCGACCTCGCTCTTCGGCCTCGGCCGAGTTCACGGGCCCCGTCGTCCGCCCAACGCCCGACGCCGGCTCCCGAAGACCTGGCGCGTGCCGGCGATCCGTCGAGGGCCGAGCGGCCGCTCGCCGCGAGGTGCGGCAAGTTGGGAGCCGGCGAACTGACCGCGACGACAACGGAAAAGGTGACATGGCGACCAGTAGCGATGCCCGAGCGATTCCGATGGCGTTCCACGTCGGGACGGACGACCTCCCCTACGCCGACAACTTCGGTGGGATCGAAGGCGTCCGGCTGAAGCTCCTCCTCGCCGACGTGGAGGGGGGCGTGTTCGTCGTGCGGATCCTGTTCGCGCCAGCGGTCGAGTTGGCGACCCACCATCACACCGGCGCTGTCCACGCGTTCACGCTCTCCGGCGAGTGGAGCTACCTGGAGTACCCGGAGTCGCCGCCGAGCGTCGCGGGCTCCTACCTCTACGAGCCTCCGGGATCGACGCACACCTTGAAGGTCGCCGACCACAACGACGAGGACACGGACGCGCTCTTCGTGATCTACGGCGCGATGCTCATTTACGGCGGGGACGGGAGGGTCGTCGCGGTGCTCGACGCGGCGAGCCACCGGCGCGACTACGTCGCCGCGCTCCGCGAGCAGGCAAAGCCGATACCTCAGTTCATCGAGGGCGGCTCCCTCCGCTACACCGCCGGCGACTGAGGCCGGCCTGGGCGTGTCCGGGGTGTCGAGCGTGACGGCGGGAGGTGGCGACGGGTCGGCGGGTTCAGGGCAGCGCTGCGATCGGGCCCCTCACGAGGGAACGCCACCGCCGGCCGAGCAGCAGCGTGCGCGCCGCGAGCCAGCACAGCATCGCGGCCCAGACGCCGCTGATCCCGACGCCCGGGACCTCGATCGTGACCACCGCCAGCGGGGCGAACGCGATGAGCGCGAGGAGCATGGCCCGACGCATCGTCGCGTACTCGGCGGCGCCGAGGATGAGCCCGTCGAGCACGAACGCCCCGGCGGCGAGGGGCTGCTGGGCGCCGCAGACCAGCAGCGCCAGCATCGCCTGGTGCTGGACCGCCGCGTCGGGCGAGAAGATGCGCGGCAGCACACCCGACAGCGCGACGGTGAGGAGGCCGATCAGCGAGCCGAGAAGCACACCCATCCGCAGGGTGCGCCGGCCGATCGCCCGAGCAGCTCCGAGATCGGAGGTGCCGAGCGCCTCGCTCACGAACACCTGCGCCGGCACGGCGAGCGCATCGAGGGTGAGGGCCAACATCGTCCAGACCTGCATCGCAATCTGGTGTCCGCCGAGCGGCGCGGTGCCGAGGCGTGCCGCGATCGCGGTCGTAGCGAGGAGGGCAGAACCGAGCGCGACCGTGCGGATCGTGAGCGGGACGCCGGCGCGCAGGAGCTCCCGGATCTCCGCCGTCGAGGGTCGGCGAGGCCGGATCCGGGCTTTCAGCGAGCACCCCACGAACAGGCCGGCGGCGGTGACCTGGGCCACCACCGTGCCCCAGGCGGAACCGGCGAGACCGAGGTGGAGGACGTAGACGAACACGATCTCGAGCGTCACGTTGACCACGTTCGAGGCCAGCGCGATCAGGAAGGGCCGCCGCGTGTCGGCGAGCCCGATGAGGTGTCCGCTGCCTGCTAGCGCCACGAGGAGGGGAATCATCCCGACGGCGGCGATGCGCAGGTACAGCACGGCGTCGGCGTGCACGGCCCGGGAGTGGCCGCCGAGCAGCGTGACGAGCAGGGGTGCGATGAGCTCCAGCAGCACTGCGAGGAGCCCCCCGCCGACCCCCGACAGCAGGTACGAAGCGCCGGTGGCACGGCCAGCGCCCAGCTCGTCGCCTGCAGAGCGCCGGAACGCCACTGCTGAGACCGTCGCCATCTCAAGGAATCCCGCTGCCCAGCCGAGGACGTTCAGGCCGGCCGTCGAGATGGCGAGCGCGCCGAGCGGTGTCGAGCCGAGGTGCCCGACGATCGCCGAGTCGGTGAGGTTGTAGAGGGGCTCGACCACGAGCGCGCCGAGAGCGGGCAGGGCGAGCGCTAAGACCCGGCGGTCGAGCGGATCGAGTCGACGCAGCATCTCCGGTCGCAGGCTACGGGCTAGGCACGCCCCGGCGCACGTGTGCTCGCGGGCGCCCGTGTGCCGCTCGGCGACGGCCTCCGCTGGCGCGTCCTCGGAGCTGCTCGTGACCCTCGGAGCGCCTCGAGGGTTGGGGCCTCGGGTGGCGGTTCCGGTGTTGGCGGGGCTCCTACGGTCGGTCCGACTCGCCGAGGACCAGTCGAGCGCGCTTCGGTCGGAGCGGCTGGGTCTAGCGGAGCGCGGCCGGCCCGGCTGCCGATCCCTCCGGAGCTTGTCGCGCAACCGGCGCGCGCACCGCGGTCGCGGGCCGGTGTTCCGGCGGACGGGACTCCGGCGACTCGAGCTCCGCCCGCGTCGAGAACCAGGCGATCGACGCCGGCAGGATGAACGGCATGAACAGCAACCGCATCCACTGGAGCAGCGTGTTTCCCTCGAAGCCCGTCCAGGTCCAGTCGAGGGCGTAGCCACCGACGACGATCACGACGAACGTCGAGGCGACGAGCGCGAAGGCGATCCGCCAACGCGCCTCGAGCCGTCGGTGGGTCTCGAACCACAACGGCAGCAGCGCCACCACGACCGGTAGCGCCAGCAGCTCGAGCCAGTCCCACAAGGTGTTGCCCTGGAACCCCGTCCACGTCCAGCCGAGCGCGTACCCGCCGATGACGAGGACGACGAAGGCGGCCAGCACGGCGGCGAACACGAACCGCCACTGCACGTGCCACCGGGCGCGGGTGCGGAACCAGAGCGGCAGCGTCGCCAGCACGAGGGGCAGCACGATCAGGTGGAGCAGGTCCCACAACTGGCGGTGCTGCTGGAAGCCCGTCCAGTGCCATCGCAAGATGTAGCCGGCGGCGAGGACGACGGCGAAGGCGCCGACCAGCGACCAGCTGATCAGTATTCGCCTGGCAACCATCGGGCTCACGTCACCGTTCGCGCCGTGATCGAGCGATCCCATTCCGGTCCACCACCTTTTGGTTCTGCCGTCGGTCGTCCGTTTGCCTGACCATGATGGCGCGATCAGGCGGACGGCGCCGCGGCGGCGGGCTGGGCCGCTCCGGCGGACGCGCGCCGTTGCGTTGCGCCGCTCGCAGCGGGGGTGACCTGGCCGGAGCTCCGCCGGAACTGCTCCGGGGCGGGCCGCTCGACATGCCGTCACGGCGCGCGCCGGGGACGCCGTCGGCGCGTGTGCCGTCAGGTCGCGGCGCGAGGGTGGCCGGCGCGAGGGTCGGTGGCTGGTACGCTCGCCTCACATCGATCGTCACCTCGGTCGGTGCGCCACCCGCCTCGTGCTGGTGAGCTGCCGGACCTCGTGACCGGCGACGCCTCCGCTGCCGCGACACAGTGCCCGGCCCAGCCGGTCCAACCGGAGGTACATATCGGGGCTGTCGCCCCCGTTCACCGGCGCACTCGCGCCCTACCTCCGGAGCTACCAGTTGTCTTCCAGCTTTGTTTCCCTCGGCGTGCCGAGCGATCTGACCGCGCGCCTCGTCGAGCGCGGCATCACGGACCCTTACCCGATCCAGGCCGCCACCCTCGAGGAGTCGTTGCGCGGCGGGGACGTGTGCGCGCAGGCGCCGACGGGGTCCGGCAAGACGCTCGCGTTCGGCATCCCGCTCGTCGCTCGCGTGCAGCGCGCCCGGCCGCGTCACCCGCGTGCCCTCGTGCTCGTGCCGACTCGCGAGCTCGCGGCGCAGATCGCGACCGAGCTCGCGTATCTCGGCGCCGAGCGTGGAGTTCGTGTCGCCACCTTCTACGGCGGGGTCGGTTTCGGCAAGCAGCTCGACGCGCTCCGCAAGGGCGTGGAGGTTGCCGTGGCGTGCCCTGGGCGCCTCAGCGACCTCCTCGAGCGCGGCGCGCTCGTGCTCGGCGACGTCGACATCGTCGTGGTCGACGAGGCGGACCGCATGGCGGACATGGGGTTCTTGCCGGTCGTCCGGCGTCTCCTCGACCGCGTCGGGGCCGATCGCCAGACGCTCCTGTTCTCCGCGACGCTCGAAGGCGACGTCCAGCGGCTCGTGGACCGCTACCAGCGGCGGCCGACGCGTCACGTGCTCGACGCTCCGACGGACGCGATGGGCTCACGTACGCACCACTTCTGGCGCACGGAGACGCACGACCGCGCGGCGCTCACTGCGGACCTGGTCCGTACGCACCCCTCCGCGATCGTCTTCTGCAGGACCAAGCGCGGGGTCGACCGCCTCGCCCGTCAGCTCAGCCAGGCCGGGATCGCGACGGCTCCGCTCCACGGTGACCGTACCCAGGTGCAACGCGACCGTGCGCTCGCCGCCTTCCAGGCCCGCCAGGTCCAGGTGCTCGTCGGCACCGACGTCGCGGCGCGTGGCATCCACGTCGACGACGTCTCTTGCGTCGTGCACTTCGATCCGCCGGAGGACGAGACCACCTACGTGCACCGCTCCGGGCGGACCGGGCGCGCCGGCGCCACGGGGATCGTCGTGTCACTCGTGACGCGTGAGCAAGAGCGCGCCGTGCGCGACATCCAGCAGCGTCTCAAGATGCCGACTGGCGTCGTCGCACCGACCGTCGAGCATCGCGTGACGCCACCGCCGCCGCAGGCCGCTCAGCCGATTCGGCAACGCCTCGTAGCGGCCCGTCCCGAGCAGGGGCGCACCCGCGCACCGAAGGGCGCGAGCAGCCGCAGAGGCGGGGCCTCGCGCCAGCGCGCCGGCGCCCGCTCCCGGCGTCCTCGCAGCCCGCACGCCGCGGCGTAGACGAGCGCTGCCGCTCCCCGGTGACCCGTCGTCGCAGCGGCCGGGCCGCCGCTCGCGCCGCGGCCGTCCTCAAGCCGGCTTCCAGGGCTGCAACCACGGGCTCGCCGGCCAGCCTTCCGCGGCGGCCATCAGGGGGATGCCGTCGCACCGTCGACGGACTCTCTGGTGATGTCGGCGTGGCCCGCATGCCGGGCAGTCTCCTCGATGAGGTGGAGGAGCACCCAGCGGAGCGACCAGGCGTCGACTTCGCTCGGAAACCACGGCACGCCCTTCGGCACCGGCACCGGGTGGCCGAGGTCGGCGATGCCGGCGACGACCGAGGCGGTCCGCGCCGCGACGGCGTCGTAGCGCTCGAGCACGTCGGCCAGCGTCTCGTCCTCGGCGAGGCGGAAGTTGGCCACGTAGTCCTCGAAGCGCTCCTCGGCCGGGCTGCTCGTGCGCTGGAGGACGATGTCGATCCAGCCGTCCTCGGTGGCGGCGCAGTACTTGAGCAGGCCGCCGATGCTGAGCGTGGAGCAGGTTGGCGTGGCTCGGGCCTGCTCGCCGCTGAGCCCGAAGGCCGAGAGTCGCAGCACGTAGCGTTGCTGGGAGAGGTAGTCGAGCAGGCCGGCCCGCTCGTCGTCGACCGGCGGCACGTTTCCGGGCATGGGTCCCTCCTTGTCGCGATGCGGACGCAGGCCAGTATGCGCTCGCTCGTGGACAGCTATTGTCCGCTTTTGTGGAGACGCGCCCTCCATGGTGGCCGCCCTGGGCGAGACGCCTGGGAGCATCGGCTCATGGAGACCAGGGCGCTCGGTCGCGGTGACGAGGATCAGGTGCTCGCGGCCTCGCACCTCTTCGACGGCCTGCGAGCGCCGCCGCGACCCGGCGCTTCCTCGGCGACGACGGTCATCACCTTCTCGTCGTCTACGAGGATGGCCGCCCTGCCGGCTTCGTGAGCGGGGTCGAGGTGACCCATCCGGACAAGGGGACGGAGATGTTCATCTACGAGCTCGCCGTCGACGGGGCCTTCCGCCGCCGGGGCGTCGGTCGCGCCCTGGTCGAGCGCCTCGGAGCGATCGCCCGCGAGCGCAGCTGGTACGGGATGTGGGTGCTCACCGACGAGGAGAACGCCAACGCGCTCGCGACCTACCGTCGGGGGGGCGGGAGTGCGGGACGCGGTCAGGTCGTCGTGGTCTGGACGTTCTGAGCACGCGCTAGGCAGGTGGCGCGTGGGCCCGCGACGACGGTGATCACTCCGGCGCCGGCGCCGCGGCGCCGGTGCCTCGACCGCGGAGGAACCGTGCGAGCGCGGCGTTGAACTCGCCGGGACGCTCCAGGTTTGGCAGACGCGCGGCGCCGTCGATCACGACGACCTCTGCGCGGGGGATCGCGCGCTGCAGCGCCTCGGCGTCGCGCACCGGGGTGAACTGGTCGTGGCGACCGACGACGACGAGGGTCGGCACCGACACCTGCCGCAGCAGCGGGCGGTGGTCGGGGCGCTCGGCACGCCCCCGGAGCGCCGCGGCCGCGCCCTCGGCCGGCGCGGAGCACATCATCGTGAGCAGGCCGCCGGCGACGTCGGGCAGCGCCTCGATGTTGGCGGACCAGATCATCATCGGGAGCACCTCTCGCGCGTAGACCTCCTTGCCTTCGCGGGACAGGCGGTCGGCCAGGTCGTAGCGGTGCTGTCGGCCGTCGGGCGTCTCGGCGGCGGCGGAGGTGTCGGCCAGCACGAGCCGGCTGACGCGCTTCGGACGGAGGCGGTAGAGCTCCATCACGATCTGGCCGCCCATCGAGAGCCCACCGAGCGCGAACCGCTCGATCCCGAGCTGGTCGAGCAGGGCCACGATGTCGCCGGCGAAGGTGCCGAGCGGCGTCTTGCCCGCCACGACGCTGCTGCGTCCGTAGCCACGCAGGTCGGGCGTGATCACCCGCCACCTAGCGCCCGAGAGCCCGTCCACCTGCGGCCGCCACATCGACCGGTCGAACGGGTGGCCTTGGACGAGGACGAGGGGCTCGCCCACGCCGTCGTCGCCGTAGTCGACGCTGATGCCGTTGACGAGAGCCGTCGCGATCGCGCTGGTCCATCCTTCCGTTCGCGTCCGGACCACTCTGGCCTGCCACGGTGCCGCCGTGCGAGCACGGCCCCCTCGGCGGCGCGCGCTCCGTGCCGGCCCGCCGACGAGTCCCGTCCGGTCGACGCGAGGGTGGGCCCGAGCGCCGGGAGGCGTGGACCAGCTCGGTCAGCCGCCGTGCCCGCTGCGCTCGACGGCGATCGACGCGACGAGCTCGTGGTGGTCGCTTCCCGGACCCGTGGCAGCGCTGAGCCGTGTGGCCGAGAGGCCGGCACCGACGAGGACGTGGTCGATGCGGACGAGGGGCGGGTACCACCTGGCTTGGGGCCAGGTCATGTCGAACGGGCGCGCCCGGGCCGCCGCCGCGTCGGTGAGGCCGGCGCCGAGGATCTCCGAGAACCCCTTGCTGCCCCAGCTCGCATTGAAGTCGCCGGCGACGAGCAGCCGGCTCGCTCCTCCCGAACGGGCGAGTCTGGCGATCCGTCCGAGCTCGAGGCGCCAGAGCGCGAGCGAGGCGACGGGCGCGTAGTCGTGCACGACCCAGAGCCGGATGTTGCCCGATGGCAGCAGCAGCGTCGCGGTGACGAGGAAGGGATGGGGGCCGTCGTAGACGACGTGGACGTCGCGCATCGGGTAGCGGCTCGCGATGAGGAATCCCCACGGATCGTTGCGGGAGACGACGAAGCGGTGGGGGAGGTGCGCGAAGGCGCCGGCCGCCTTGAGGCCCGCGTCGTCGGACGTCGTCGCCTCCTCGAACGTGACGAGGTCGGCGCGGTAGCGGGCGATGTCGGCGGCGTAGCCGCCCATGTCCGTGTCGTCGTCGTCGGCGGCCACGTTGGCGTCGAGCAAGCGGATCGTCGGGGCGGCCCCCGCCCACGCCGGCACCGCGCGCGACGCGAGCAGCTCGGGCGCTGCGAACGCGAGCTGGGCGACGACGATCGCGAGGGCACCGAGCACGAGGATCGGGCGGCGGCCTGCTGTCGCGACGAAGAGCACGAGCCACACGGGGAGATAGAAGAGCCCGTTCAGCGAGTTGCAGACCGCAAGGAGCGTCGTCCCGTCCCAGTCCACGACGCGGAGCAGCGCGACGAGGCCGAGGACCCCGACGACCGCCCAGCCGACGGCGGTCGGGAACCAGTGGAGTCGCCAGGCGCGCCAGCGGGCGAGCGCCCCGTGCTCTCGCTCCTCGACGGGTTGGAACCCGCCGCCGGCGGGTGCTGCGAGCGTCACTCGCTCGAGGCGCCGGGGCTCGCAGGTCGGCTCCTGCCCGCAGCCGCGGTGAGCTCGACCATCTCGCCATGATGACAGAGCCCGGCCGGCGAACCTCCGCGACCGGAGGCGGTGATCGGGCCACCGCGCGCCGACGCTTCGCCTTGGCTGGGATGCGCGAGGCGCGGGATCGAGCCGGGACGCGGCTGGACACGGCCTGTCGCCCGGGACCCGCGACCGAGGACCGAGCGGGGAGGGCCTTCCGGGGCGAGAGCGCTATCGCCGCCGATCTCCCCGCTGGGTGAGGACGCATGGACACCCTGCAGATCCTCAAATGACAAGAGACAGGAATCCCGCTGAGGAATCAAATGCACCGGCTGCCAGCCATCCGTTCGGTGCAAAAGAGCGCCGCGCCATGGCGCCCGCCAACCGTGCTCGGCAGCGGGACGCCCACGCTCAGTGGTCAGCCGGATATACCGCTACATTGCTGGTGTTCCACCGTTCGCGCTAACGCGCCTGTCGGAAGATTCCGAAGGGGGCGCACCGTAGCATCACTGTGTGCTCCTCAGCGTCGACCGCCCTCTCGCGGCTGATCCCTCACAGGTGATCGGCCTCGCCCCTATTCAACCGATCGAGGGCGAGAGCAGCCGGTTTCTCATCGCGTGCCTCGGGATGTCCGCGGCCAGCATCAGGTCGTTCGACGCCGACGGGCAGTGGGAGGTGGTCCACCGCGCGCCCGGGTCCGGACTCGTCCCGATCCGGCCCGGGGGCGGGCCGGCGCCCACCATCGACGACGTCTTGTTCCTGGCCGACTGCATCTCGTTCGACCATGACCTGCCGACCGTCGTCCGGCCGAGCGCCGAGGCGTACGCCGATGGCGGGCGCCCGTCGGGATCGCTCCTTCCGGGCCCTGCCGCGAGCGCGGGTCTCTGGTACTCCGACGTGCTGCCCGAGGCGCAGGAGCTCGCGGCAGAGATGCGCCTCGGGGCCCCCGTCGCCCTCCGTTATTCCGAGGGAGAGCGTTCGCTCGTCCAGTTCGAGACCCGATTCGCCGGCCTCACCGAGGCGCTCGGCTTCTACGCGATGGCGCTTCGCGAGCTCGACGAGCCGGGGGAGTTCCTCGGCCTGTACCGCGTCCTGGCGTGGGCGGACGGCGGCGACGGCCGGTCGTTCGTCGCCACGCATCTCAAGTCAGTCGCGGAGTTCGACTTCGGCGTGCTGCGCACCCAGCCGATCCGCAACGGCGCGGCGATGGACGTCTTCGAGCGTTACCGCAAGCTCGCCCTGGCGCGCCTTGGGTCGTTCCGTTCGTACGGCATGTCCGACAGCGAGATTGCGGACCATCTCCTCGGGATCCGGATCGACCTCGCGAGGAGCGGCTCGGCCCCCGGGCCGAACGCCGTCGGCGCCGTCGTGAGCGGCGTCGCGCACGACCTCCCCGTCGTGAAGCTGCTCGCCCGCATCGCCCTAGACAGCGCCTGATCCCGGCGGCGGATCGCCGCCGACCCCGCCAGGCGGGGTACCGTACGGATCTTCCGCCCTGGCAGCATTGGTGTTGCCAGGCGCCTGAGGCCCATGGGGAAACGCTTGGGATCCGTCGACAGCGCGCGCCGTCATCTGCTGCCCGGCGATCGGCGGCTGCTCGGCGCCGGCGCGCTGCTGACCGGCGCGACCGGCGTGACGCACTACGTGCACGCCGGGCGGATCGTCCCGTTCGTGGTCGCCGGCATAGGGCTCGGCGTGCTGGCGGCGATCGTCGGCCGCAGCGTCGACCGGCTCGGGGACCGGCTCGGGTCCGGGACGACCGGGGTCGTGCAGTCCGCGCTCGGCAACCTGCCCGAGCTGTTCGTCGGGATCTTCGCCCTTCGCGCCGGCCTCGTCGGCGTGGTGCAGGCGGCCCTCGTCGGCTCGATCCTCGCCAACGTGCTCCTCGTGCTCGGTGCCGCCTTCATCGTCGGAGGCCTACGTCACGGCACGCAGCGCTTCACCGCCGAGGCCGCGCGGACGCCGGTGCTCCTGCTCGTGCTGGCGGTGTCGATCGTCATCGTGCCGACGCTCTCGTCCCACCTCGGGATCGCCGTCGCGCACCACGAGCACGCGCTCTCCAACGTCGCCGCCGTCATCTTGCTCATTGTGTTCGTGCTCTCGATCCCTGCCTCGCTCAAGCCGGGCACCGTCGCGCCAGCGGACCCCGAGGCGGCGGGTGGCGGCCCTCGGTGGCCGCTTGCGCTCGTCCTGTGGGCACTGCTCGGTTCGAGCGTCGCGGCCGCGTTCGTCTCTGACTGGTTCGTCGCCGCCCTCACGCCGGCGCTGTCGGCACTGCACGTCTCGCAGGCCTTCGCTGGGCTCGTCATTGTCGCCATCGCCGGCAACGCGGTCGAGAACGTCGTCGGGATCAAGCTCGCCGCGCAGGACCGCGCCGACTACGCGATGTCGGTGATCTTGCAGAGTCCGGTGCAGATCGCGCTCGGGTTGATCCCGGTCCTCGTCCTCCTGTCGAACGTCCTCGGCGGAGCGACGCTCACCCTCGTGATGCCGGTGATGCTGGTCGCGTCGCTCGCCATCGCCGTCGTCGTGACCGTCGTCGTCGTGTTCGACGGCGAGTCGACGTGGCTCGAGGGCGTCACCCTGCTCGGTCTCTACGCCGCGATAGCGACCGCCTTCTGGTGGGGCTGATCGGACGGTTCAGCGGTACGCGGCAAGCAGCAGCTGCAGCATGGCCCCCGAGGTCTGGTAGAAGGCGGGGAACTCCGGGCCGCCGGGGGGGCTCATCCCGATCTCGAGGTGCGGCGTGGACGACTCGCCGACGTCGCCGCAGCCGACGTCGGCGACCGGCTGGCCCGCGCGCACGTGTTGGCCGACGCTGACGAGAGCGGGCAGCGCGTGGCCGTAGTAGACGTCGCGCCCGGCGAGCGGGCCCGAGTCCACCCGGATGACGGGTGCCGCCGGGCCGAATCCGGAGATCCCGATCTGGGTGACCGTGCCGCTGGCGATGGCCACCTCGACGACGCCCGGGCCGCAGGCACTGCCGATGGTGCCGATGTCGACACCCATGTCGAGGGTCCACTCGCCCGGCGGTACGACGAGCGAGGGGTTCTGGAAGGGGAAGACGATGCCGCCGGAGCTCGCCGACGAGCCGGCTCCCGCGCCCGTGGTGGTCGGGGCGGTGGTGGACGTGGTGGGGGTCGGTCCGGTGGCGGACGTGATGATGGTGGTGGTGCTCGCCGCGGCGGTGCCCGGCGCCACAGGGGCGGTCGGGGTCGCCGCGGCTTCGGCCCGCGCCGCCAGTCGCTCGAGGGCGGCTCGCTGGGACGCCCGGGCGTGCGCCAGCTCGCGGTGCAGCTGGCCGAGCGTGTGCTCGTACGCGAGGGCGCGCCCGACCGCCGTGCCATGTGCGGCTTTCGCGGCTTGCAGGCGTCGGGCTGCCGCCGACTCCTCCGCGAGCAGCGTGGCGTGACTCTGCTCGAGGGCGTGCTCGGCGTCTTGGACCTCGGTGACGATCGTGTCGAGGCGGCTCGTCACGACGCGCTCGTAGACCTGGCGCATCGGGAGGGACTGGGCGTCGGCCCCGAGGTCGGCGCTCACCCCCGAGGCGCCGGTCTCCGCACCGACGTAGAGGGCGACGGCGAGCTTGCGCAGCCGGAGGTCGGCCGACTTCGCGCGGCGCGTGTCGGCGCGGAGCTCGCGGTCGGTCGCGGCCGCCCGTGTGCGGATCGCGCCGAGCGCTATCCCCGCGCTCGCGTACTGCTGCGTCGCGGCGCGATCCGCGGCCTGCTCGGTGCTTAGCTCCGCGCCGATGGCGCGGATGCGGGACACGAGCGAGCCCGTGCCCGGCGAGCCTGAGCGGGCCGCGGCGATCCCGGCGCGAGCGGCCTGGGCCGGGAGGGCGGGCACGGCGAGCCCGGCGCCGAGCCCGGCGAGGACACCGGCGAGAACCGGTCGAACAGCCCTGGGGCGCCGGGCCGATGAGGCCCGACCGTCGCCGGGCGGGGAACGACGGAGCGACCGCGGGGGGCGGTGGTCGTTCCGGTGGGGGTCGGCGCACCGAGGTGTCCACCGCATTGGCTGCGAACCCTACCGGTCCCGACACGGCGATTGCGAGGACCATGGCGCGTCTGGCGGTGCGGAGAGCGCACCACGTCGGGCACGGTGCGCCTGTTCGCGGGGTCGGCGGAGCTAGATTGGTGCACGCCAAGGCCAGGAAAAGGTCGCCAGCGTGCTCGCATCAGTGCCGTGCCCGCCGTGGGGCGCGCCGAGCTGGCCGGCCGGAGGCGGACCCGCGGGACGCCCTCGGCGCCGAGCTCGACCACGTCGGTGCACGGCCGCCGGCACCGACATGAGGGAGTGGGACGTGGCGTCGACGAGGAGGGCACTGCTCGGCGTGGCGCTCGGCGCCTCGCTCGTCGTGATCGGGGCGGCGGTGCCAGCCGCTGCGGCGATCGGGCACGTCGCCGCAGCGCTCCGGGTCGTCTCCTCGTCGGTGTTCTCGACCACCGATGGCGCCGTCCACGTGGTCGGCGCGGTGAAGAACTCCGGGACCGCTCCGCTCGACGCCGTGCGCGTCGGTGTGCGCTTCGAGGACGCCGCCGGGACCGCGCTCGGCAAGGGCGTCGGCCGCGCGCTGCTCGCCACAGTCAACCCGGGCGAGGTGTCGGCCTTCGAGCTCGTCGGCGCCGCCCCGGCAGGGACCACGCGGGCGGTGGTGACGGGCGTCAGCTCCCGTCCGGCCGCCGCGCTCGGCAACCACCGGTTCGGCGCGACGGTCACCGGCACTTCGACCGACGGCACGGGCGCGACGAACATCGTCGGAAGCGTGACGAACCGGAACAAGGTGGCCGACGCCGCGGTGCAGGTGGTGTTCAGCTTCCTCGACTCGTCGGGGAGCGTCGTCGGTGTCGGCACGACCGACGTGACGACCGGCCAGGCCGTGCTCGGCGCGGGGCAGAGCGCGCCCTTCGACGAGGTCGTCCCGAGCGGTTTCACCTTCGCCAGCTACGACGTCACCACGCAGTCCGCCACGCCGCTTTGGACGCCGCCGAAGGCGTCGGCGGTCACCCTCAGCCTGGTGGCCTCAGCCGTCGAGCGTGGTCGGAAGGCGGAGATCATCGCCACGGTCGTCCCGCCGGTGGCCGGTCGCACGGTCACCCTCAAGCGGCAGGTCGGGAGCCGGCTCGTCGGCGTCGTCCGCGCGACGACGAACCGTCTCGGCCAGGCCGTGCTCCGCACGTCGTTCGGGCGCACGGGCCAGGTGGTGGTGCGGGCGTCCGTGGCGGCGTCGCCGAGCTTCCTCGCCGGGCTGAGCGCTCCGGTCGTCGAGCTCGTGACCTCGCGCGCGCCGTTCGTGCTGCCGGCGGGGTCCACGCTCGTGCCCGGCGACAGGGGCGCGACGGTCACCTCGTTGCAGCGCGCTCTCGGCGCGCTCGGCTACTGGGTCGGCTCGCCGGACGGCTACTTCGGCGACAGCACCGAGCAGGCGGTGTACGCGCTACAGAAGGCGGCGAACCTCCCGCCGAACGGCGCCGTCGGCGCGCAGACCGCCTCCGCCCTCGACAGCAGCGTCGTCCCGCACCCGCGCAGCACCTCCGGTGAGGTGATCGAGGTGGACCTCCACCACGACCTCGTGATGTTCGTGGTCAACGGCACGCTCAAGTACGTGCTGAACACCTCGACTGGCGGTGGCTACACCTACACCCAAGACGGCGTGACGGACGTGGCGACGACGCCGACCGGCGTGTTCCACATCTACCGCACGGTCGACGGGCTGGTCGTCGACTCGCTCGGCTCGTTGTGGCGACCGCGCTTTTTCGACCTCGGGTTCGCGCTCCACGGCGACGGCTACGTCCCCCCGGTGCCCGTCTCCCACGGCTGCGTCCGGGTGAGCAACGAGGCGATCGACTGGATCTGGGCGAACAACCTCGCCCCAGTCGGCGTCGAGGTCTGGGTCTACTGATCCGGCCGCGGGCCGGCTGCGGTCGGCTCGCGCGGCCGATTGCGGCCTGCCGCACGTGACCCGCGAGCGGGTTGCGCACCCCTGAGGATGGGGTAGCTGCCGGACGCGTTTTGGCTGGTCCGGACGGCTCAAATTTCCCAGGTACCCGGTCGTTGTGCACCCTATGACAACGATTCGGGTGGCCCCTTGCGCGAAGGCGGGACTCCTGTGGCACAGATGTGTCACGTCGAGCGCGCGCGGCGCCGGGCCGCCCGTCCGGAGGCCGGCATGATCGTCCTCCACACCGTCAAGGGCGAGGCCTTCGCGATCAACGCGGGCCTGATCGAACGCGTCGAAGGAGCGCCTGAGACCCACGTGACCCTCGTCAACGGCACGAGCTACCTCGTCAAGGAGCCGCTCGAGGAGGTGGTCCGGCTGCACCGCGAGGACCGGGCGATCGTGCAGTCGATGGCGAGCGGCGACCGGCCCATCGCGACGCCGAGCGTCGGCCCGCCCGTCGACGGGCCGCTGCCGCTCCGTCTTGTCGGGAACGAGCAGCAGGAGAGCGAGTGTGAGCGGCCATGAAGGACAACTGGACTGCGATCGGTATCGGCGGCGCGCTCGGATGTGTGTTCATCTCGATGTTCATGGACGGCGGGAACCCGGCGGTGCTGATCAAACCCTCGCCGCTCCTCCTCGTGTTCGGCGGCACGTTCTTCGCCGCGACGGCCGGCTACATGAAGAGCGACCTGAAGAGCATCAAGGTCATGATCAAGCTGGCCACCAAGTCGAACGTCGCGGACGCCGACGTCGTGATCGCGGAGATGGCACGCTTCGCCACCTTGGCGAAGACGAGCGGCATCCTGGCGCTCGAGAAGGAGGCCAAGAACGTCGAGGACCCGTTCCTGCGCAGGGGGCTCGAGCTCACGGCGGACGGCACCAACTCTGAGGAGATGCGTGAGGTGCTCGAGACGGAGATCTCGAGCACCGAGGCACGGCACCGCCAAGGGGCGAAGATCTTCGCCGACATGGGCGGGTTCGCACCGACCCTCGGGATCATCGGCACGGTCCTCGGCCTCGTCCACGTCCTCGGGAGCCTCAGCGACCCGGGATCCCTCGGGCCTGCCATCGGCGCGGCGTTCACCGCGACCCTGTGGGGGGTGCTCAGCGCGAACCTCGTCTGGCTGCCCATCTCCAACAAGCTGAAGACGGCCAGCGAGCGGGAGGTCCACGTCAAGAACATGATGGTCGAGGGGCTGCTCAGCATCCAGTCCGGGGCGTCCTCGCGCTCGGTGCGCACGAAGATGGAGTCCTTCCTCGCGGCGAGCGGCCGACCGGGGGCCGAGACGAAGGAGGCTGCGGCGTGAGCGCCCGGCGCCGCCACAAGAGTGGCGGTCACGCGGAGGCGGAGAACAACGAGCGCTGGCTGCTCACCTACGCCGACATGATCACGCTTCTCCTCGCGCTGTTCATCTTGTTGTTCGCGATGAGCACGATCAGCCAGAAGAAGTTCATCGCCTTCCGGATGGGCCTGACCCAGACCTTCAATCCGTCCCCGGTCTCCACGAAGGGCGGCAACGGCCTGCTCCAGCAGGCGAGCCTCATCGCGCGCCCGGGCACGAACCCGAGCCCCACCCCGGTCCTCGCCGGGACGCCCGCTCCCACCTCCTTCGCCTCGATGACGCCCGCAGCACGGACGGCCGCGCTGTTGAAGGCCGCCCTCGCGAAGGCGGGCCTCGCGAAGGACGCCTCGGTGACGGTGAGCGATCAGGGCGCCGTCGTCCAGATCCTGGCGGACCAGGTCTTCTTCCAGTCCGACTCGGCGAGCTTCGACGCCATCGGCAACCGGGTCATCGACACGATCGCGGGTGTGGTCCGCTCGCAGCCCAACAACCTCGAAGTGGAGGGCTTCACTGACAACGTGCCCGTCACCGGCGGGCCCTACTCCTCCAACTGGGAGCTCTCCGCGGTCCGGGCGGCGAACGTCGTGGATCGCATGAACATCGCCGACGGCATCCCGATGAACCGGCTCGCGGCCGTCGGGTACGGCCAGGCACATCCCCAAGTTCCGAACACCACGGTGGCGAACCGGGCGAAGAACCGCCGCGTCGACGTCGTGGTCCTGAACAGCTGAGAGCCGGAAGCGATGGCCAGGACCCCCAAAGAGCCGAAGCCAGCCAAGGCCGCCAAGGCCGCCGAGGGCGAGAAGGCGAAGAAGAAGAAGCCGATCAAGCCGATCATCATGGTCCTCGTGCTGCTGCTCGTCGGCAAGGTCGTGATGGGCAAGGTCGTCAAGCCCCATTACCGGCCAGGCGCCAAGGTGCCTGCGGGGGTGATCGTCCCCCTCGGCAGCATCACGACGAACCTGGCCGACGGCCATCTGGCGCAGGTCGCGATCAGCATGCAGATGACCGTCGCCGCGAGCTCCAAGCAGGTCGACAAACTGACCCCCGAGCTGATCGGCTCGACCGTCTCCGTCCTCGGCGGGGACACCTACGCCGAGCTGCTCCCCGCCACCGGGCGCGCCGCCCTGCGCCGGGACCTCCTCCGGATCTTCCAGCACGAGCTCGGACCCAATGAAGGCGCCCAGCAGGTGTCCGCGGTCTACTTCACGAGCTTCGTGCTCCAGTAGGCGGGGGGAACCCGCCGGCATGGGCGGGTCAGCTCGCCGCGGCGCCGCGGTGGGTCACCGCGTCGACCGTGACCGCCGCGAGCAGGACGAGGCCGGTTGGGAGGTCAGGTGGCGCTGAGGCACCTGAGGTCGATAGCTCTGTCAAAGCACGACCGGCCCGCCGGAGCCGGCCCTGCGCCGCCCCCGCCACCGGGCGCCCGCGACGCCGCCGAACGTGCCAGACTCGGCCTGGTGAGACCACCATGGCGGTGACGCCCCATGGCCGCACGCAGACGACCCTGGTGGTGATGCCCCGCCGGGCCGACTCGAGCGAGGTGCGGCGCAACAACTTGGAGGTGGTGCTGCGCCAGCTCGCCATGTCGAAGACCGCGTCGCGCGCGGAGATCGCCTCGGCGACCGGCCTCACCCGGGCGACGGTCTCGCGCCTCGTCGCCGAGCTCCTCGAGCTGCGCCTCGTGCGCGAGAGCGGGCGGGCCGGCAACCAGCTCGGACGGCCCGGGACGCGCCTCGAGCTCGACGGGCGTCACGTGCTGGCGATCGGGGCGGAGATCAACGTCGACGCGATCACCGCCGTCGTGCACGACCTCTCGGGCGCCGAACGGGCGCGCCGGCGCCACGCGGTCGACGCGGCTGGCCTCGGGCCCGAGCTGAGCGTGCGGCGGCTCGCTGAGCTCTGTGGCCAGACGGTCGCCGACGCGGTCGGTCCGGAGAGCTCCGCCGGTGTCTCGATCGCCGGGATCGGCGTCGCGATCCCGGGCATCGTGGACTCGCCCCGGGGCGTCATCGTGGACGCTCCCAACATGCGTTGGCGCGAGGTGCCGCTCGGCCTCATGCTGCGCGGCGCCTTCGCGGGTCTGGACGCCCCGATCGTCGTGGACAACGACGCCAACTTCGGGGCGCTCGCGGAGTACTGGTGCGGTCCGTACGCGGGAACGGCGAACCTCGTCTACATCATCGGGGAGGTCGGCATCGGCGGCGGCATCCTCGTCGGAGGCAGGCTGCTGCTCGGTGACGGCGGGCGCGCCGGTGAGGTGGGGCACATGTGCGTCGACCCCAACGGGCCGCTGTGCGGCTGCGGCCGTCGCGGCTGTTGGGAGGCGCTCGTCGGGCTGAACGCCTTCCTCCGGCCCCTCGGAGGCTCGAGCGACGCCCACCGGCCCGAGATCCGCGTGAAGCCGGTGCTGAAACGGGCGATGCAGGGCGACCGTCGGGTGCTCGACGCGCTCGACTCGCTCGGCGCCTGGATCGGCCTCGGCGTGGCGAACATCGTGAACGTGCTCGGTCCGGAGATCGTCATCCTCGGTGGCTACTTCACCGACCTCGCCGAGTGGATCCTGCCGAGCATCCACCGGACGTTGCGCGAGCGGGTGATGATCGTGCGCCAACCCGCGGACCAGCTGGTGGCGGTGTCGACGCTCGCCTTCCGCGGCGCCGCGGTGGGCGCCGCGCTCCACGCGATCGACGGGGTCATGTCCAACCCGTCCCGGGTCCCACCACCCGTGCCCGTCCTCGAGCCGCACGCGATCGCCCACGCGGGCGCGCACCGCTGAGGCCCGGGGACGGCGGCGAGCACACCGAACAGGCCAGCGGCCGAGAGGCCGAACAGAACAGAATGGAGCTTGAACCATGCCGTTCGCCGAGGTCGGCGATGCCCGGCTCTTCTACACCGACGAGGGGTCCGACGACCCCCCGCTGCTGCTCGTCCACGGCTGGACCGGCGAGTCGCACGACTGGTGCTTTCAGCTCCCGGCGCTGACCGCGCGCCACCGGGTGGTCGCCTACGACCACCGGGGCCACGGCCGCTCGTCGGTCACCGAGCACGGCTACGACTCCCGCCAGCTCCTCGCGGACATGGTCGGCCTGCACGGCCAGCTCGGGCTCGGGCCGGTCGTCGCGATCGGCCACTCGCTCGGCGGGGTGCTGGTCTCGATGCTCGCCGCCGAGCACCCGGACCTCGTTCGGGCCGTCGTCGTGGTCGACGCGCCCTACGGCTTCGATGATCAGGCCGTCGAGGCCTCGCAGCGGCTCGGGGCCGCGCTCCGCCAGCTCGGCTCCGCTGCGCCGATCACCGACCGCGTCGGTCGATCCGGCCCGGCGACCCCGGCGTGGCTCGAGACCTGGCACCGAAGGCGCGTGCTCGGGCTGCCCTCCCACGTCGTGGTCGAGACCTTCTTCGGGATGCACGAGGGCGCCCGGGAGTACGTGGTCCGTCCGGCCGCCGACGAGCGGCTGCGCCGCCGGGCCTGCCCGGTCCTGGCGTTCCACGCCGACCCGGGCAGGGCGGAATGGGACGCCTCCACCTTCACCCACCCCTACAGCGAGGCCATCGCCTGGAAGGGCTCGGGCCACGTGCTGCACCAGGAGCGCCCGGCCGAGCTCAACGCGCTCGTGCTCGACTGGGTCGCGGGGCTGCCGCAGGCCGGCGTGTCGTAGCGGGACCCGCCGAAGGTCGCCGGCGAGGGCCCTACGGGGCGGCGAGCGAGACGGTGAGCGGCAGCTCCGCCGAGGAGTCGCCGACGCTGAGGGCGTAGCGGCCCGGGACGGGGGAGAACCCGGAGGGCCGCCAGATGGAGAACGCTGAGGCTGGGACGGTGAGCCGCACCGTCGCGGACCGGCCCGGGCCGAGCGAGGCGCGGCCGAACGCCGCCAGCTGGAGCGGTGGTTCGCCCGCCCCCACGGGGAAGCGGAGGTAGGCCTGGACGACCTCGCTGCCCGCGCTCGCGCCGGTGTTGCGCACCGTGAGGGAGGCCACGTAGCCCGAGCCCGAGCGCGCCAGCGCGAGGTGCGACAGCGAGAAGGTCGTGTAGGAGAGCCCGTAGCCGAAGGGGAAGAGCACCGGCACGTGGTGGGCCTCGTACCAGCGGTAGCCGATGTCGAGGCCGCCACCGCCCGACGCCGCGAGGTTCACGGTGCCCGCCACCCCGGGCCACAGGGCGCGAGACGAGGAGACGGACGTCGTGCGATCCGAGGTCGGGAAGGTGACGGGGAGCTTGCCGCCGGGGTCGACGTCACCGGCGAGGAGCGCGGCGACCGCCGACCCGTCGGCCTGCCCCGGGTACCACGCCTCGAGCACCGCTTGGACCTGTGGGAGCCAGGGCATCAGGACCGCGCCGCCGGTATCGAGGACCACCACGGTGTCCGGATTCGCCGCGGCGACCGCCTCGATCAGCTGGTCCTGGATCCCGCTGAGATCGAGCGTGGTGTTGTCCGCGCCCTCGGTGCTCTCCGAGCCGGCGAAGACGATCGCCACCTGTGCGTGGCGCGCGGCCGTCACCGCCTGCTGGATCATCGGCGTCGTGTCCTGCCAGCCGAGCTTTGGGACGTTGCCGTCGTAGCCGAACCAGCGCATGGTGATCCGGTAGTGGTGGCCGGCGGCGAAGTTGTACGCGACTTGATCGAGGGTCGGGCCATGGGCTCCCGGATCGTCGAGGAGCCCCACCCCGTCGATCGACAGCTGCGTCCCGCCGTGGGAGAGCACGCTCAGCTGGTACAGCCCCGTCGCGGGGGCGCTGACCAGCCCGCTCCAGCTCCGCCAGGTGCCCGTCGGCGGGGCGGTCGTGTGGTACACGGGGTGCTTCGGCGGTGGGGGAGGCACGGGGAGCGGCGGGCTCACGTCATTGCTCGGGATTTCCGTCGCCGGTGGCGCGGCCGGCTCACCCGGCGCGGCGACGACCTGGGCGTGCGGCCAGCGCTGCTCGATGGCGCGAAGCGGCGTGACGACCGAGGTGACCGCGACGTGGGAGCTGCCGCCCCCCGAGCTGATCGGGGCCGCGTTGGCGCCCGTGCCGATCACCGCGATCGAGGCGGGCGAGGCCCCGAGCGGGAGCACGCCGCCGGCGTTCTTCAGCAGCACCGCGCTGCGCTCGGCGACCTGGAGCGCGACGCGCTGGTCGGCCGTCGTCTGCACGTCGGTCGAGGTCGTCCCGACCCGGGGCTGCTGGATCAAGCCGAAGCGGAACATCTGGCCGAGGACGCGCCTCGCCGCTTCATCGATGCTCGCGAGGCCCGTCGCGCTCAGCGCGGGATCACCGTGCGCCCACGGTGACGGCTTGATCAGGTCGAGCCCGGCCTGGAACGCCGCGAGCGCGTCGGGCGCGGCGTTGATGTCGTCGCGCACGAAGCCGGCGGTCCCCCACGAACGCACCGCGGCGAAGATCGCCGGGTCCTGGCAGGTCGGCGTGCCGTTGATCTGGCCGAAGCCGCACATCAGCGAGGCCGCCTGCGCGTCCTGCACCGCGGCGCGAAACGGTGCGAGGTACAGCTCTTGCAGCGCACGCTCGGGGACGAGCTGGTTCAGGAAGTCGCGCGTCGTCTCCTGGGTGTAGACGCCGAGATCCTTCGCGTCGGCGAGCACGCCGGCGGCCTGGATGCCCTCGATGTTGGCGACGCCCATCGCGGCGGTCAGCGCGGGGTCCTCGCCGAAGCCCTCGAACACCCGCCCTCCCTCGGGCACCCGGGCCAGATTCAGGTACGGGCCCTGCAGCGCGTCGACACCCTGGGCGCGGGCCTGCGAGGCGACGGCGGCCCCTTCCTCGCGGGCGAGCGCGGTGTCGAAGGTGGCCGCGAGCCCGATCGGGGCGGGGAACTGGGTGACGCCGGTGTCCTGGTAGGCGAGGCCGGCGGGGCCGTCCTCCATGGTGAGCGCGGGGACGCAGAGCGCGGGGACGGCGACGGTGCTGTTCTCGTAGGCCTTCGTGCTGATGAGGGTGACGACGTCGAGCTTCTCCCGGAGCGTCATCCGCGCCACGACCTCGGCGGCCAGCTCGGCGTCGGACTGGCCCGGCGTGGGACGGGCCCACGGACACGCGGGCGAGACGGCCCGGCTGGCGCCAGGCGCCGCCGTCTGGCTGGTGGGCGCCGCCGCGGCGGAGCCGGCCGCCGCGAACGCGCCGACGAGCGAGAGGGCGAGCAGGGCTAGGGGACGGGAACGCACGGGTCTGCTCGGCAGGGTAGACGACGGCTGGCGCGGACGCCGACGCGACCCGGGGCGACCTCGGCGGCCTCAGCCGATGGCACCGCAGGACCGCCGGGAGGACCAGGACCGTCGGGGCACGAGCGGTCGGGCCGGTGCTCGGGCGTCGCGGACCTTCCTGCAGCTCGAGAAGGCCCCGCCGGCCCGGCGAGGTCGGCCACGGTCCGGTGGGCGCTCCCGCCCGGGCCTGTGGACGCCTGCCCGGGGTGCGGGCAGAGGTGGAACGTGTCGCCAGCGAGCCAGAGGTGGCCGAACGGTTCTGAGAAGCCGCCCTGGCGATCGGTGCCCCACGGTCCGCGGTGGTCCTGCATGCCGTCGGGAATGGCGCTCGCGCCGTGCGCGACCTCGACGAACGCGTCCGGGTCGTCGAGGAAGATCTCGCCCCATCGCGGCCTCCGGTTCCGACGCGTACGCTGAACGGTCGGTCTGGCCGCTCCGGAGATGTCGCCCGAGCCGGAGGGGCCGGCGGGGCGGGCTCAGCGCGGGGCGAACGGCGCCCCGTGGCCCGGCACGATCAGCACGGGCCCGAGCGCGAGGAGCCGCTGGCGTGAGCGCCGGAGCTCGTCGAGATCGCTCGCGAGCGGGTCGTCCTCCGGCCCCTTTGCCGACCACCACAGGTAGGTGCAGGCCACGAGGCCCTCGTCGGTCCCGACGAGGGTGGTGATGTCCTGGGGCGTGTGCCCGGGGGTCGCCATGAGGCGCACCGACGGCGACAGCGCGAACCCGTCCGCTTGCCGGTCGGTCCAGCGGTCGCCCTCGTAGATGGCCCAGCAGTCGTGGGCGCGTGCGCGATCGAAGAGGGCGACGTTGAGGGTGTGATCGGGGTGGTGATGACCGAGGACCACGTCGGTCGCGTCCTCTGGCCGCACGCCGAGCGATGCCAGGGGCTCGAGGATCTGCCGGCGGTCGGCGACCATGCCCGGGTCGATGACGATCACGACGTCGCCGTCGCGCACGAGGCTCACCGTGCTGGCGACGCGCTCGCCGGCGTAGCCGTTGACGAGGACATCGAGGCGCGCCGACACGGCTGCATCCTGGCTGCCCGGCGGGCCGGCGCCATCGCGGCCGGCTCGGGTGCCCGAGCCTCAAAGGCGGTCGTCGACAGGGAGCGGGCCGGGCGCCTTCACGGTCTTCATCGTCAGCTGGGTGGTCAGCTTGGCGACACCGGGCAGCCCCGCCAGGCGGTTCATGTACAGCTGCTCGTAGGCGGCGACGTCGGCCACGGCGACCCGGATGAGGTAGCCGGGATCGCCGAACATCCGGTGGCACTCGGTGACCTCCTCCAGCGCCGCCACCTGTCGGTCGAACTCCTCGATCGTGGCCCGGTCGGCGACGGCCATGTCGGCGTGGACCACCGCCTGGAAGCCCCGCCCGACGCGGGAGGGATCGACGGAGGCGTGGTACCCGGTGATGACGCCGCTCGCCTCGAGCTGGCGGACCCGGCGCAGGCAGGGGGAGGGGCTGAGCCCGACCCGCGCGGCGAGGTCCGCGTTCGTCATCCGCCCGTCGCGCTGCAGATGGAAGAGAATGTCTCGATCAATCTGATCCATGGCAGAACATGCTACCAAGCTTCCGAAACGGCGTGATAGTAGCAGGTGATGCTCGACAAGTCGGGCGATAATGACTACATGGGTCGGGGGACGACGGGGCGGAGGGGCGACCCGGGCGGTCGGCGGGTGGTCGCCAGGGCCCTGACCATCGGGGCCGCGACCGGCGCCTACGGGCTCTCGTTCGGCGCGGTCTCCACCGCGGCCGGCCTCGACCTGCTCCAGACGGTCGCGCTGTCCCTCGTGATGTTCACGGGCGCGTCGCAGTTCGCGTTCGTCGGTGCCGTCGCCGGCGGCGGGAACCCGCTGGCGGCGGCGGCGACGGCGGTGCTGGTGGGCGCCCGGAACGGCCTTTACGGACTGCGGCTGGCACCGGTGGTGCGTGCCCGCGGCCCGCGGCGGCTCCTCGCCGCCCACCTGACGATCGACGAGAGCACCGCCATGGCGCTCGGTGCTCGTGACGAGCGCGAGGCGCGCCTCGCCTTCTCGGCGACCGGCCTAGCGGTCTTCGTGCTGTGGAACCTCGCGACCCTCCTCGGGGCGCTCGGCGCCCGCGCCATCCCCGATCCGGGCGCGTTCGGCCTCGACGCGGCCGCGCCCGCGGCGTTCGTCGCGCTGGTGGGCCCGCGGCTGCGCTCGACCGAGGTCTGGGTCCTCGCGCTCGGCGGTGCGGCCGTCGCCCTGTGCGCGGTGCCGTTCACCCCGGCCGGGGTGCCGATCCTGGTCGCGGGCGCGATTGCCGTCGCCGCGAGCGCGTCCCGAGGCGATGCGCGCGAGCCCGGCGGCCGCCCATGATGAGGTGGCTCGCGATCATGGTCGGGGCCGCGGGCTGCTACGCGCTCAAGCTCGCGGGCCACTCGCTCCCCGCCCGCGTCCTCGAGGGCCGGCGGGTACGGCGGGTTGCCGCCCTGCTCCCGGTCGTCGTCCTCGTCTCCTTGACCGCCACCCAGACCTTCTCGACGGGCCACCACCTCGGCGTCGACGCCCGGGCCGGCGGCCTCGCTGCGGCCGTGGTCGCCCAGGTGCTGCGCGCGCCGTTCCTCGCCGTCGTGGTGGTGGGGGTCGCAGCGACCGCGCTGCTGCGCCTCCTCGCGTGACGGCGGCCACACCGCTAGCCTCGTCCTCCGCCATCCTTCGACCGACAGGAGGAGCGGAGTGAAGCGAGCCCTCGCCGCCGTGCTGGTCGCGCTCAGCTGTGCCGCGGGCCTTGGCGCCGGGACCGTCACGGCTTCTGGGGCGACGAGGGTCGGCTGGACCGGCTACGGGGCGAAGCTCGCCGCGTGGCGGGTCGCCCGCCCGCGTGCGACATCCGGCTGCCCGCTTGGCCACTGCTACGGACCGCGGGTCGACTATGCGGGGCAGACCTATGAGTTCGAGAGCGTGACGACGTCGGCCGGGCGCGTGAGCGGCTACACCCAGGCGCTGCGACCGGGCACGACGCTGGCGCAGGCCGAGGTGGAGGTGCTGGCGCTCTTCCCGGCCGACCTCGAGCCGTCGACCTTGAAGGTCCAGCGGCGTGACACCTACGGCGGCTCGTGCGCCTTCCTCAACGTCTCCAGCAAGACCCTCCGCCGCCTGTTCGGTCCGAAGGCGTTCGGCGGCGCGAGCGGGACCGTCGGCATCGAGCTGTCCACCGCGACGGCGAGCGGTCGAAGCGTGCTCCGGCGCGCCAACATCGACCAGGTCCTCGTCTCGCCGATCCCGTGGAGCCCGAACGACAGCTGCTGAGGCGTGCGCGCGATCCGGGCGCCCGGGGCGCGCCCGGACGCCTCGAAGCGGGCGAGGGCACAGGGTCGCCCGGGGCTAGCGGGCGAGGGCGGGCGAGGTCGGCTCGCCCTCGGTTCCCGGACCGCTCGCCGGGCCGGCGACGACGAAGTCGCGGCGGCGGACGCAGGCGAATGCGAGGAGCGCGCCGAGGAGTGCCACGGCGCCGCAGATGTCCGCGAGGTCGTTGAGGCTGCCCGAGAAGCCGACCCGGTAGGCATGGAGCAGCACCGTGCGCAGGTCGGGGGGAAGTCCCCTCGACAGCGTCGTGACCTCCCCGGAGGTGACCGCGGCCGCGAGCGCCCCGCCGCCGTGGGCGACGATGACCCTGCCCGCGGCGGTGGCGTCGAGCGCCGTCGTGACCCGGTGCGTCATCTGGCTCTGGAAGACAGCGCCGAGCCCCGCGATGCCGGTGGCGATGCCCACCTGGCGGAACGTCGAGTTGATGCCCGACGCCATGCCGCTGCGGTTTGGCGGCACGACGCCGATCGCGGCCGAGGCGAGCGGCGGGTTGACGAGGCCGACCCCGATCCCGCCGATGACGAAGCCGGCCAGCAGGTGGCTCCAGCCCGTGGCCGGCGAGGTCGTCCCCATCAAGAACAGGGAGGTGGAGACGAGAGCCATCCCGACCCCGAGCAGGGTCCGGATCGGGACCCGCACCGTCAGCCGGCCGGCGATCGGTGCGACGACGAAGGCGAGCGTGGTGATGGGCAGGAAGCGCAGGCCGGCGGCGAGCGGACCGTAGCCGAGACCGTCCTGGATATAGAGGGTCAGGTAGAGGAAGAGCGCGAACAGCGACGCCGACAGCGCGAAGGCGACCGCCGAGACGCCGATCACCGCCGGTCGTCGGAAGAGGGACAGGTCGAGCATCGGCTCGGCCTGCCGGTGCTCGGCCACCAAGAAGCCGGCGAGGAATGCCCCGGAGCCGATGAGCAGCCCGATGATTTCGCTGCTGGCCCAGCCCGAGTCGTTGCCGCGTACGAGCGCGAACACGAGCATGAACAGCGCGGCCGAGAACGTCACGAACCCGATCCAGTCGATCCGGCGCCGGTTCGGCTCGCGCGACTCCTCGACCCGCAGCAGCGTGACGAGGATCGCCACCACCCCGATCGGCACGTTGACGAAGAAGATCCACCGCCAGCCGATGCTGCTCGTGATCGCTCCGCCGACGAGCGGGCCGACGGCGACCGCGGCCCCGTTGACCGCCCCGTAGACGCCGAACGCGACGCCGCGATCTCGCCCGTGGAACGCCTGGGCGATGAGCGCGAGCGAGGTGGCGAACATGATGGCTCCGCCCACGCCCTGGACGGCACGGGACAGGTTGAGCATCAAGGAGCTGGTCGAGAGCCCGCACGTGAGCGAGGCGGCCGAGAACAGCGCCAGACCTCCGGCGAACACGCCGCGCCGGCCGAACATGTCCCCGGCGACCCCCGAGGTCAGGAGGAACGCCGCCAGGGTGAGGGCGTAGGCGTCGACGACCCACTGCAGATCGCCGAAGCTCGAGTGCAGCGCCCGCTGGATGTCGGGCAGCGCGACGTTCACGACCGTGATGTCGAGGATCAGCATGAAGATCGCCACGGACACGGACGTGAGGGTCCACCACTTGCGGTCCATGGACGTCACCGGGCTCCTCGGTCTGGGCGTCGGGAGGTCGTGCGCTCCGAGCCACGGTAGCGCCGCGCCCGGACGGCGAAAGCCTCGTGGGCGGTGGCGAGCGCGTCGCGGTCGTCGTCCTCGACCTCGTCGCGCACCCGGGTTCGGCCGGCCGGCCGGGCGGGCGTGTCCCGGCCGAGCCCGGTTGCGAGGAGCGGAGATGCCAGGTAGTAGTTGCGTAAGGACGAAAGCAGGTAAGGATCCAATGGCAAGTGACGGGGGAAGTGGTCGTTGGTGTCGCTTCGAGCGCCGTGCCAAGGAAGACAGCCCGCCGATCGAGATCGACCCCGGCACCCTCGAGACGATCGCCCGCTCGACTGGGACCGCGCGGTTCGAGGCGCCCTACGCGTCGATGGTCCACGACTTCACGGCGACCGGGCACGTCGTCGTCTTCCGGAACATCGCGCTCACGAGCGACCTCGAGCGGCTGAAGGCGGAAGGTCCGCACGACGTGCGGGACGGCTCGCGTGACGTCTACCTCGGCCTACCGCCGAGGCGGGGGAGGGTGACGGCTACGTGCTCGTCGTCGGGCGCCCGGCGGCGATGCGCAGCGATCTCGTCGTGCACGGCGCGAGCGACGTGGCGGCCGGGCGGGTGGCGACCGTCGCGCTGGCGATCCGGCAGAGGTTCGGTCCGCGCGGCAACTGGGTGACGCGCGAGCAGCTCGCCGCGCGACGGAGCTGAGGGGGAGCCGGTGGACGCGGAGCACGAGAACGCGACGGGGCTCGCGCGGCGGCTGGACGATCTCAGCCAGCGCGTGGGCATCTTGGAGGACACGCTCGCCGTGCAGCAGCTGCAGCACGCCTACGGCTACTACCTGGACAAGTGCCTCTACGACGAGGTGGTCGACCTCTTCGCCGATGACAGCCGGGTGATCTTCATCGGCGGCGTGTACCGGGGACGCGCCGGAGCGGCGCGGCTGTACGCGGGCAGGTTCCGGGAGCGGTTCGCCGAGGGCAAGAACGGGCCCTCCTTCGGCCGGCTGCTCGACCACCCGATGCTGCAGCCGGTCGTCCACGTCGAGCCGGACCGCAGCGTCGCCCACGGTCGTTTCCGCACGCTCATGCAGGCCGGCACGCACCACAGCGTCGGCGAGCCCCGCCAGTGGTGGGAGGGCGGTATCTACGAGAACACCTACGTGCGCGACGGCGGCGTGTGGAAGATCGGCATTCTCAACTACCGGGCCTTCTGGCACGGGACCTTCGAGAAGGGCTGGGCCTTCACCCCGCCGGAGTACGTGCCGAACTCGAGCGTCACCTACCCCGAGGACCCCTTCGGCCCCGACGAGCTGCTCGAGGGCGCTCCGCAGCTGTGGCCGGACACCACGGTCGTGCCGTTCCACTACCCGCACCCGGTCACGGGCGCGCCACCGGGAGGCATCCGCTGACGCCGCCGGCGGGAGGCACCCGCCGGTGCCGCCACGGCGGCGACGGCTCAGCCCGGGCGCCGTGCCCGGGCGCTCCGCTCAGGTCGCGGCGTGCTCGCGCAGGTCGTCCAGGCTCACCCACTCGAGGCTGGAGGCGTGCGTCGCCTCCAGCACCACCGACGGTGCCATGCCGGCGTCGAGCGCTTCCTTCCAGCGCGGGGCGCACAGGCACCAGCGGTCGCCGGGCTGCAGGCCCGCGAAGCCGAAGGACGGCTGGGGCGTGCTGAGGTCGTTGCCGACGTCCTTGGAGAAGGTGAGGAACCTCTCGCTCACCTGGACGCACACGGTGTGCACGCCCAGGTCCTCCGCTCCAGTGTTGCAGCAGCCGTCGCGGTAGAAGCCGGTCAGGGGATCGAAGCCGCAGGGCTCGAGATCACCGCCGAGGACGTTCTTCGCCATGCCCCATTCCACCACGTCCCCGCCCGGGGCGTGGGCCTAGTCTTGCGCCGAGGGGTCGCCCCGGTCCGGCCGACCGGAGCACGCCGCGACCTCGAGGAGCAGAGCCGATGCCGCCGGAGTGCCTGACATTGCTGACGGACTACGGCCTCGACGCCGGCTTCGTCGGCATCCTGCACGCGGTGGCGCTGCGGATCGCCCCGGCGCTCCCGGTGATCGACCTCGACCACAGCGTCCCCCGCCACGACGTGCGCCTCGGGGCCCTTCGCCTCGAGCGGTCGATGCGCTACGTCCCCGTCGGGGTGCACGTCGCCGTGGTGGACCCCGGCGTCGGCGGCGACCGTCGCGCCGTCGCCGTCGAGGCCGGCGGCCGCCTGTTCGTCGGGCCCGACAACGGGCTGTTGACCTGGGCCGTCGAGGCCTGCGGCGGGGCGGAGCGGTGCGTGGCGCTCGGGGTCGAGCGCTACTGGCTCCCGGCGCGCACGGGCACGTTCGACGGCCGCGACGTCTTCGTCCCCGTCGCCGCCCATCTCGGGCTCGGCACCGACCTCGCCGAGCTCGGCGACGCGCTCGACCCGGCGACGCTCGTCGGGCTGACGCGCCCGCTCGAGCGACCGCTCGGCGACGGCTCGGTCGAGCTCGAGGTGCTCCAGGTCGACGGGTTCGGCAACGTCCAGCTGAGCGGCGATGCCACCACGGTGGCGCGGCTCGGCCTGCGCCGGGGCGACCCCGTCGAGCTCCTCGCCGGCGCTCGCTCCGTCGGGGCGAGCTTCGGCGCCACCTTCGGCGACGTCGGTGCGGGCGAGGCGGTGCTCCTGCTCGACAGTGACACGGCGCTGGCGCTCTCGGTCAACCGTGGCCGGGCCGATCTCGTCCTCGGCTCCGGGCCGGGGGCGACCGTGGTCTTGCGTGCCGTGCCCGAGCTGCACTGACCGGGGTCACCCGTGATGCCGGGGAGCGAAGCGGGCCCGGTCTCCCGCTCGGGCGAGCGGGAGCCGGGCCCGTTGCGTTCGCCGACCGTGGTCGCCGGCGTCTAGCGCTCAGGAGTTCGAGAGCTGGAAGACGGTCGTCTGCGAGTACACCTGGCCCGGGTCGAGCTCGGTGGTCGGGTAGGACGGCTGGTTCGGCGAGTCCGGGAAGTGCTGGGTCTCCAGCGCGAACCCGTCACTCTGGCGGTAGCAGTGGCCGCTGGTGCCGCACACGCCCTGGCCGACCAGGTAGTTGCCCGAGTAGAACTGCAGGCCGGGCTGGGTCGTCCACACCGTCAGCGTGCGCCCGCTCGAGGGGTCGACGGCCTGGGCGGCCTCGATCAGCGACGGCGGGTTGGTCTGGTTCAGCACCCAGTTGTTGTCGAAGCCGTGACCGATCTGGAGCTGCGCGTTGTTGTCGTAGATGTCCTGGCCGATCGGCTTGGCCGTCGAGAAGTCGAACGGCGTGCCCGTGACGCTCGCCGACGGCCCGAGCGGGATCTGGTTGGCGTCGACCGGCGAGTACTGGTTGGAGTTGATGTAGAGGGTCTGGTTGTAGACCGGGCCCGAGGCCTCACCGGCGAGGTTCCAGTACGTGTGGTTCGTCAGGTTGAGGACCGTCGGCATGTCGGTCGTGGCGTGGAAGGTCAGCTTCAGCTGGTTCTGGTTGTTCAGCGTGTAGGTGGCGATCGTGTCGAGGTTGCCCGGGAAGCCCTGCGAGCCGTTCGGGCTCACGTACTCGAGCTGGAGACCGACCCAGTCGGAGCCCCCGGAGAGCACCGTCGGCGTCCAGACCTGCTGGTCGAAGCCGACGAAGCCGCCGTGCAGGGCGTTCGGGCCGTTGTTGATCGGCACGTTGTACGTGACGCCCTTCAGGGTGAACTGCCCGTTGGCGATCCGGTTGGCGTAGCGACCGATGAGAGCTCCGAAGTACGTGCCGAGGCCCTTCGGGTCGTTGACGTTCGCTGCGGCGTTGAACTGGACGTAGTCCTGCAGCGTCGGGTAGCCGAGCGTGACATCGGCCACGTTGCCGTTGGCATCGGGGAAGGCGATCGACTGGATGATGCCGCCGTAGTTGAAGATCTTCACGACCATGCCGTTGCAGTTGCTGAGCGTGTAGAGGTTCACCGGCTGGGTGCTCACGGTGCCGGCGGGCGCCGAGGTGATCGTCGGCGCGCCCGGTGTGGTGCAGGTGCCGCCGGTGTGGTGATCGGCGTGGTGTTCTCGGACGGTGGCACCGGTCGTTGGGGTGAACGCCACGAGCAGCCCGACCGCGGCCGCGGCTGCGGCCAGGACCGAGCCGAGGCGCAGCTTCCCCCGGCGGCTTGAGAGCATGCGGGACATCGGTACTCCCCTCAGTGGTCAGCTTCTGTGAACGCTCACAGTACGAGGGGCGCGTCAGCAGCTCGTCACGGCGACGTCAGTCACCCGTCACGGCTCCGTCACCCCGCACGTCGCCTGCTCGACCCAGGACCGCACGACGGCGACGACCTCGTCGACGCGCGTGAGCGGGCCGGCCTCGAGCGTGTCCCGTCCGGGATGGGTGAACGCGGACACCCGCGCCACCCATGTCGAGCCTCCCGGCGCGTCGACGAAGACGCGCAGCACGAGGGACGCCGAGCGTGGCGAGCTGGTCATCGACATCGTCCAAGGGTGAGGGTGCTGCGTCACGCGGCCGTCACGGCAGCCGGCGCGGCGGCTCAGGCGGCCGGCGGACGCGCCGGCACGGCCACGTCAGTGCAGCGCGAGGCCCTCGAGCAGCGCGGTCATCTTCGGGGACGGATCGACGCCGAGATCGTGCTGGGCGAGCTGCTCGTAGATACGGAAGCGCCGGATCGCCTCGGCGACGTTGCCGTCGGCGAGGTGGGCGCGCACGAGGGCGCGGTGCGCGCTCTCGCGCAACGGCTCGCGCTCGACCGCGGCGAGCGCGGCGAGGACGGCGGCGTCGGAGCGTCCGACGTCGGTGCAGTGCTCGGAGAGCGCCTCGAGGGCGAGCAGCGTCAGCTGGCGATGGCGCTCGCGCTCGAGGAGGATCCAGTCCTCGTACCAGCCGGGCAGCAGCTCTTCCCACAGTCGCGGCTCGGCCATCTCGGTCGTGTCCTCGCCGAACGCTCCGGCAAGGATCCCTCGCGCCACCGTGGCGGCACGGTGGACGTCGACCTCGACCGCCGGCGCGAGCCTGAGCTCGTCGTGCGCCGAGTCGACGACGTGCAGCGCCGACGCGCGGAGCCGCCACAGCGCCGAGCGCAGGCTCCCGTTTGCATGCTCCTCGGAGGCGTCGCCCCACAAGGTGCCGGCGACGTAGCTCCTGCGAAGCCACTTGCCGTGCAGTGCCAGCAACGCCACCAGGCGCTGGGCACCCTGGACGAGGGGGACGCCGTCGGAGGACGAGCGCAGCGAGAACCCGCCGAGCATGCAGAGCTGGAGGCGTTCGGACGGGGACTGGGTATCGTGGCAACGTCGCCGAAGGTCGGTAACCATGCGCACCAACTTCTTGGAGGTGGAGGGTTACGAAAGCTGCACGGCCCGAGACGGCCACACGTCTCGCACATCTCGCACGTTTCGTGCCATCTGTCGCGCCGCCCCCGACCCTAACGCGTCGCGCATGGCGCTGCGGCGGCGCTCTCGTGACGAGCTTGTGACGGCGCTCGCCGGAGTGGGTTCACGCACCCGGGCGCGATGCACGAAGCTGCAATGTACCGACACGACATGCGTCGAAATGCCTCCGGGCGCCGACCCGGCGGCGGTGCTCAGGTGTGGTGCTTGGAGAAGAAGGACCAGATGAGCGCGTCGGCGTCGACGTCGGTGGCGGTCGCGCCGAAGTAGCGGCGCAGCGAGGCCGGGAGGGCGACGCCGCCGGGCCAGGTGTGGCCATCCCCGACGAGCGAGTAGAGCTCGACCGCGCCGGACGAGGCGCACGAGCCCCACGAGGTGAGCTTGACGTCGCGTGCCGGGCTCGACGAGCGCGGCGAGGCGGAACAGCCGTCGTGCGCCGCCCACGCCTTGGCGGAGGCCGCGACACTCGAGGTCCAGTACGCTTGCCCGCCGCGGCCGTCGTAGGGATCGACGGGATCCGCGGTGCCGTGGAACGCGATGACCGCGATCGGGCGCCGAGATGTGCAGTGGGCCGGGAACTGGAGGCCGCTGATGGGAGCGATGGCTGCGAACACGCTCGGGGCGTCGCAGCCGAGCGCGCTCGCCATGCGCGCGCCCCCCGAGAAGCCGGCGACGTAGACGCGGGTCATGTCGAGACAGAGGCGCTGGCCGAGGAGGAACGGCAGGCTCGAGAGGAAGCTGCGGTCGCTCGCGCTGTGTTCGGGCACGCGCTCGCCTCCGACGAGGGGCTCGCCGGGGACGTTCCAGTCGAACCCTGGCACGCCGAGCAGGTCGACCGGGATCGAGGCGTCGGGGTAGGCGACCACGAAGCCGTCGGCGTCGGCCGTCCCATCCATGCCCGAGAACTTCTCCTGCTCGGCCGCGTCCGATCCGCTCCCGTGCAGATCGAGGACGAGGGGCGCCGGCCGCGTCCGCGAGTAGCGCGTCGGCACGTGCAGGAGGACGCGTCGCTGCGAGGCGCCGACCTGCACGCTGAACGTCGCGTTCGGCGGGGTCGCCGCCGAGTTGCAGCCGGCGCTCCCCGGGGCGTGTGAACGCGCGGTCGCGGACGCGGCCGGGCTCGCCGGGACGCCGAGCCCGAGGAGGAGCCCGCTCAGTGCGACGAGGATCGTGGTGCGCCCCCGTCGCGGCGTGGCGTCGGGTTCGGTTGGTCGGTGTCGCGGCCCGGTCATCTCCGCAACCTAGTTGTTAGACAACCGAGTTGCATAATGGAGGGGTGGAACCCTCCCTGCACGACCTGCCCCCGTCGAGCTGGCCCTGGCCCTGGCTGCTGCGCGGCGCCGGTCAGGTCGTCGAGCAGCGGGTGCGCTCGGCGCTGGCGGGCGCGGGCATCGAGGAGCTGCGCCCCGGCGACGTGCTGTTCCTCGCGCTGCTGGCGCGCGGCATCGACACGATCGACGCGCTCGCCCGCAATCTCGAGGTGACGCGCCAGGCGGTGAGCAAGACGGTCGACTCGCTGGTGCGCAGGGGCTACGTCGTGCGCGCGGTGGGCGGTGCCGACCGGCGCCGGGTCGAGCTCCGTCTGAGCGACACGGGGGCCGACGCCGCCCGCGTGGCCCGTTCGGCCCGCGAGGAGGAGGAGCGGCGCCTCGAGGCGGCGCTCGGACCGGCCGCCGCGCAGGCGCGGGCCGCGATCGCCTTGTTCATCGCCGACTCGCCGGGCGTGCGTCTGCGGACCGCCTACGCGCGCCGCTCCTACCGCTGACGGGCGGCACTCTCCTTCCAGGCGCTGCGCCAGGCGCTCTCGGCGCTGCGCCACGAGCACTCCCGAGCGATCAGCCCGTCGCGGAAGTCGAACACGTGCAGCACCCGGAAGAGCGCGGGCCACCCCTGCTCGTCGGTGGCTTCGACGAACGCCTCGTCGACGGCGAAGTCCTCGCCGTAGTTGCGGCGCTCGGAGACGATGCGCTTCAGCGGATAGGTCGCGAACAGCTCGATGTAGAAGGCCTTCGCCGCCGCCTTGCCGCGTGAGCGGTGCACGCCGGCGACCTCCAGCTCGACGTCGTCGGCGAGGTCGGCGATCGCGGCCTCCTCGTCGCAGCGTTCCTCGGCGCGGAAGTGGCGGTCGATCAACGCGTCCATCTCGTCCGTCGTCAATGCCCGACCTCCTTCGTAGCCGGGGTCCGCTCGTCGAGGCCGGTGGGCGAGCCGTGCTCGGCGAGCAGGTCGAGGAAGGGCCCGGCCGGCAGCGCCTCGGGCCCGAGCACGCCGGCTCCGGACCAGACGCCCGAGTCCAGGAGCTGGAGGGCGATCACGGGATTGATCGCGGTCTGCCAGACGACCGCCTGCGAGCCGTACTCCGCCATCGACTGGGCGTTGTCCACCGCGTGGTACAGGTAGACCGCCCGTGGGGCACCGTCCTTGCCGGTGCCGGTCACCCAGGTCCCAGCGCACGTCACGCCGTGCATCTTGTCGCCGAGGGTGGCGGGGTCAGGCAGGCAGGCCGCGACGACGTCGCGCGGCGAGACCTGCGCGGCACCGACGCGCACCGGCGCCGTCCGGTCGAGCCCGAGCTTGTGCAGGGTCCGCAGCACCTCGATGAACTCCTCGCCGAGGCCGTACTTGAAGGTGACGCGCCCCGCGTCGAGCCAGCGTGGCACGAGGAGGACCTCCTCGTGCTCGACGTTGACGCACTCGATCGGGCCGATCCCCTCGGGGAACTCGAAGACCTCCGCGCCGCTGAAGGGCTCGGTCGTGTACCAGCCGCGGTCGCGCTCCCAGATGACGGGCGGGTTCAGGCACTCCTCGATCGTCGTCCAGATGGAGAAGGTCGGCGCGAACTCGTAGCCCTCGACGACGAGATTCGCGCCGTCTCGCACCCCGATCTCCTCGACCGAGGAGAACAGCTCGTCGGCGGCGTGGCGGGCGAACACGTCGGAGAGCCCCGGCTCGACGCCCATGCCGACGAGCGCCAGCAGGCCCCGCTCCTTCCATGCGTCGGCTTCGGCGAACTGCTCGTCGCCGAGCTTGACCCCGGTCTTCGCGTAGGGCTCGTCGGGATGGGGCTGGGACAGCGACATCGCCATGTCCACGTAGTTGACGCCGGCGGCGAAGGCGGCCCGGAACAGGGGCATGACGAAGCGCGGGTCGACGGCGTTCACGACGACGTCGCAACGCTCGGCACGGACGAGCTCGGCGACCGCCGCCGCGTCCGAGGCGTCGATGCGCGCGGCACTGACCCTGTCCGACCCCACCCCGGCGGCGCGCCTCGCGCGTTCGAGGTCGTAGTCGGCGACCACCAGGTGCTCGAAGACCCCCCAGCGCTGGGCCGTCCGCGAGATCGCGGCCCCGACGCCACCCGCACCGACCAGCAGCACCCGCATGTCGTCCTCCGCTCACTCCGCGATGGGCGTGCCCGGGTGGCCGAGCTGGTGCGGGCGCGTGGCCCGTGTCGCCCACGGCATGCTACCCGGCCCCCTGTCCGGGGCCGCTGGGCAGGCCTTCCCGGCGCGCGCGACGGGCGACGGGCGCTCGCGCCGGGTGGGCGCCCCGGGGAATTGCTGGACGGCGGGCCCGGTCGTGTCGTTATGAGCAACAGGACGGCCGAGGTGGCCGCCCGACGTGCCGGAGCGCCGGCCCGGTCCTAGCCGGGCGCCTACCGGTCGTCGCCGTGGCACGGCATGAGCTCGGGGCGGCGTCGACGACGCTCGCTTCCCCCCGGGTCCGGGCCGGCTGCCACGGGCGGACAATGAGGGCCGTCCGGGAAGGGCGGTCGAGGAGCGATGACCCGATGGGTAGCGATGGACACAACCTCACAGCGACGCACGACGAGCTGACCGGGCTCGTGAGTCGCAGCGTCTTCACGGTCGTCGCGGACCATGCGGTCCGCAGGGCGCACCGCGAGGGCGAGTTCGTCAGCCTGCTCTGCCTCGATCTCGACGACCTCGAGGGGATCAACGAGCACTTCGGGCGCGACGTCGGCGACATCGCGCTCATCGAGTTCGGCGAGCTCCTCCGCCGGGAGCTGCGCGGCAGCGACGTCGTGGCACGTGTCGGCGGCGACGAGTTCGCGGTGCTGCTTCCCCAGACCGACCCGCGCCAGGCGACCGTGGTGATCGAGCACTTCAGCGCGGTCCTGATGGCGCGCAAGCAGGATCTCGGCCACCCCTACGTGCTGACCGCCCGTGTCGGCTCGGCGACGATCGACCCCTCCTTCGAGCTCGGCTCGCTCTGCGAGCTGTTCGAGGAGGCGAAGCGGGACGCGTCCCGGGAGGCGGGGGACCCACCCGCCTGGGAGTGACGCCCGGTACAGTGCAGGCGGCCTGGTGCCCCGGCGGGGGCACGAGCCGGCCCGCCTGTCACCGAGTGAGAGGAGCCGTGGACCATGCGGTGGAACCTCCCGTCCGAGCGCCTCCCCGAGGCGTGGTTCAACGTGGTGCCGCACCTCCCCGAGCCGCTCCAGCCGCCGCTGCACCCCGGGACTCGCCAGCCGATCGGGCCCGACGACCTCGCCCCGCTGTTCCCGATGGCGCTGATCGCGCAAGAGGTCAGCGCGCAGCCCTGGGTCGAGGTCCCGGGCGAGGTGCTCGACATCCTGCGGCTGTGGCGGCCGACGCCGCTCGTCCGGGCGCACCGGCTGGAAGCGGCCCTCGCCACGCCGGCCCGCATCTACTACAAGGACGAGTCGGTCTCGCCTGCCGGCTCGCACAAACCCAACACCGCCGTTCCCCAGGCCTTCTACAACAAGGCGGAGGGGATCCCCCGGCTGACGACCGAGACCGGCGCGGGCCAGTGGGGGAGCGCGCTCAGCTTCGCGACCTCGCTGTTCGGCCTCGAGTGCAAGGTCTACATGGTCCGGGCCTCGTACCTGCAAAAGCCCTACCGCAAGGCGATGATGGAGGTGTGGGGCGGTGAGGTAGAGCCCTCACCCGTCGACCAGCCGGAGCATCCGGGCTCGCTCGGGAGCGCGATCAGCGACGCCGTGCGCGACGCGGCGTCGCGCGACGACTCGCACTACTCGCTCGGCTCGGTCCTCAACCACGTCCTGCTCCACCAGACGGTGATCGGGCTCGAGGCCAAGGAGCAGCTGGCGCTGGCGGGAGAGGAGCGGCCCGACATCGTCATCGGCTCCTGCGGGGGCGGCTCGAACCTCGGCGGCATCGCCCTGCCGTTCGTGCCCGACGAGGGCGTCGACCTGCTCGCCGTCGAGCCCTCGTCCTGCCCGACGCTCACGGAGGGCCGCTTCGACTACGACTTCGGCGATGTCGCCGGCATGACGCCGCTGCTCGCGATGTACACGCTCGGCCACGATTTCGTCCCGCCCTCGATCCACGCGGGCGGCCTCCGCTACCACGGCGACTCCCCGATCATCTCGAGTCTCGTGAGGAGCAAGAGGATGCGGGCCGTGGCGTACCCGCAGGGCGCGGTGTTCGAGGCCGCGGTGCAGTTCGCCCGCACGCAGGGGACGATCCCTGCTCCCGAGACCAGCCACGCCATCCGCGCCGTGATCGACGAGGCCCTGGCGGCGAGGGAGCGAGGCGAGGAGGAGGTGATCCTCTTCAGCTACTCGGGCCACGGGCTGCTCGACCTCGGGGCCTACGACGACTTCCTGCACGGCCGCCTCGCCGACGCGTGAGCCGGGCCGGCCCCGCTCGCGAGGCACGGGACGGGAGGCGCCCGCCGCTCGCTCGGCGGGCGCCTCCGCACGTGCTGGCGCCACGGGCCCTGGCGCTGCGCGATCGTCTAGGCGGACGCCTGCTGGCGAACGTCTGGGTGATCGACGGGGAGCGGGTTGTACATCATCCCGAGGTTGACGCCGAACCCAAGGTGCCATAGGTAGATGGCGAAGACCAGCTTCCAGCCGTAGCCGGAGGCGAAGATCCCGGCGCCGGCGTGGGGGAAGTAGACGTACGGCACGAGGAAACCCGCGGAGATCGTCGCGAGCGCCAGGCCGAACAGGAGGGCTCTCGCCATGTTCATCGCCGGAGTCACCGGCCCCTTGATCAAGGGGAAGATGAACAGGGCGAAGATCAAGGTGAAGACCAGGCCGTCGAAGCCGTGGATGAACTCGCCGATCGCGAAGCGAACGATCGGCGAGCCGGTCGGGTCGACCACGGCGCCGTTGGCGAGCGGCCAGTCGAGGTCGGGAAGCCCGATCCCGTGGAACCAGATCCCGAAGACCGTGGCGATATGGGTGGCGACGAACCCCGAGACGAGCGCGCCGCCAATGGGGTGACGGGTGATCCACACCCGCCACGCGTGGCCCGCGTTGGTCGATCCGGGCACCATCGTGCCACTTGTGTGCCGGGTGGGCGCTGACGCACCCATCTCTGTCGACATCGTATCTCCTCCTCTGCCAGACCGACTGTCAGCTACGGCGCGCCGCTGGACGGGCGCGGGGGACCGACGTTTCGCGTGCAACTAGTCGCGCGAGGGCGACGTTCAGCTGGCGCGGCACCGGAGCGGGGGACGGGCTCGACAGCAGGGGATCAGCACCGGGTCCAAGCCCGGTCTCGCGACGAGGAGCCGCCGTCCAGTACGACCCCCTGGACGCAAGGTCGCATTCGACACCGGACCTCCTCGCTGTACGCACTGCGGATGCACGTGCGGTTCCCGGATGCTCATCATCGTCTGTGGGCGAAGAGGTGTCAACAGAAGTGCGGGAACGGTTACGTGAGACGCCCGCGGCAGGCCCTGGCCTCCTCCGTGGCCCCGGTGGCGAGCCGAGCGCGGCGTTCGGCCGCAGCCGGCTCACCAGATGGCGACGAGCAGCTCCAGGACCTGCGTGGCGGACGCCGGCCGCGGGTTCGCCTTGGCCGCCGGCCGGGCGGCGGCGGCTTCCGCGATCTCGGGTAGCTGGACGCGTTCGACCCCGTGGTCGCGAAGCCGGGCCGGCCCGGCCAGGCGCGCGAGCTCCTCGACGCGCGCGATCGGGTCGCCCGCTCCCATGGCCTCGCCGAGTCGGGCGACCTCGCTCGCCGCGACCTCGCTGTTGAAGCGCAGCGCCGGGGGGAGGCAGACGGCGTTCATCGCGCCGTGGGAGAGGCCGAGGACGCCGCCGAGCGCCTGTGCCATCGCGTGGGCGAGCCCCATCCCGGCCCGCAACGCAGCGCCCCCGTGCATCGCACCCTCCAGCAGGGCTCGACGGGCCTCGCGGTCCTGCCCGTCGGCCAGCACGGCCGGGAGGTGACGGGAGATCAGCGCGGCTCCTGCGAGGGCCTCGGCGTCGGTCTCCTCGCTCCTGCCAGGCACATACAGCGCCTCGGCGCAGTGGGCGAGGGCGTTCATCGCGGTCCCGCCGCTCTCGCGTGCGGGGAGGCCGAGGGTGAGCTCGGGGTCGTAGATGATCGCCTCGGTTCGTGCCCCGCCGGCGCCGTCCTTCGAGCGGGTCGCGGGGTTCCGCACTCCGAAGAACTGCGTCCACTCCGCCCCGGAGTAGGTGGTCGGGATCGAGATCACCGTGAGCCCGGTCGCAGCCGACACGGCCTTCGCGGTGTCGATCGCGCTGCCGCCCCCCAGCGCGACGAGGCCGTCGGCGCCGTCGGCCGCGGCCCTGGCCGACTGCACGCCCTCGAGTCCAGCATGGGGCAGGACGCCGGCGAAGCGGCGCTCCACCGCCAGGGGGACGTCGCTCCAGCGCGGGGAGGTGATGAGCAGCGGGCGGGCGACCCCTAGCTGCTCGAGGACCTCGGGGAGCGAGTCGATGCCCCAGCGGACGATCATGCGGGCCTCCAGGCGGCGTCAAGGCGCGTGCAGACCGCGCGTCGTGCGTGTCCCGCCATTATCGCGCCAGGTGGCTGGTAGCGGCGGGGGAGGTCGCCCGTCTAGGCTCAGCGGGCGCCGGGGGGCGCGGCCCTCCGACGACCGACGGCTGCGAGGTGCGAGGGACGTGAACGGCAAGACATCTCCTTTCTTCCGTGCCGGGCATGCCGATGTCTAAGGACCGGCGCATCCTCACGACCCACGTCGGCAGCCTGCCGCGGCCCGACGACGTCGTCGAGCAGGTGATGAAGGAGGACCGGGGCGAGCCGGTCGACCGCGAGCTCTACGACCGCGTCGTCGGCGCGGCGGTCGCGGACCGCGTCCGCCGCCAGGTCGAGATCGGCGTGGACCTGGTAAGCGACGGCGAGATGAGCAAGATCGGCTATGCGACGTACATCCGCCACCGCCTGAGCGGGTTCGAGATCGGCGACGTGCCACGGGCGACGCCGGCGGACCTGGACGCGTACCCCCGCTTTCGCGATCGGCTCGCCCAGTCCGGAGCGACGGCGAAGTACCTGCGGCCGATCTGTCGCGGCCCGATCACCTACGAGCACCGCGAGCCGCTCGAGCAGGACCTGGCGCGCCTCGCCCGGGCGCTCGAGGGACAGCCGGTGGCCGGTGCGTTCATGAACGCGCCGTCGCCCGGGATCATCGCTCTGTTCCAGCCGAACGAGCACTACCCGTCGCTCGAGGAGTACCTCTCGGCGCTCGCCCAGGCGATGCGAGTGGAGTACGAGGGGATCGTCGCGGCCGGCTACGCCCTGCAGATCGACGCACCGGATCTGGCGATGGGGCGCCACATCATGTACCGCGATCGCCCGGACGAGGAGTTCGTCGAGCGCGCGGCCCTCCACGTGGAGGTGCTGAACCAGGCGCTCGCCAACGTCCCGGCCGACCGGGTACGGCTCCACATCTGCTGGGGGAACTACGAGGGACCGCACCACCTCGACATCGGGCTGGAGAAGATCGTCGACGTCGTGCTGCGGGCCAAGCCCGCGACGCTCGTGTTCGAGGCGTCGAACCCCCGCCACGCCCACGACTGGGCCATCTGGTCCGAGGCGAAGATCCCCGACGACAAGATCCTCGCCCCCGGGGTGATCGACTCGACGACCAACTACATCGAGCACCCCGAACTCGTCGCCGAGCGCATCGGGCGCTACGTCGAGATCGTCGGGGGCGAGCGGGTCCTCGGGGCGACGGACTGCGGCTTCGGCACCTGGTCCGGGTTCGGCGCGGTCGACGCCGACATCTGCTGGGCGAAGTTTGGATCGCTCGTCGAGGGCGCCCGCATCGCCTCGGCGCGCCTCGTCTAGCGCCGCGCACCCCGAGCCCCGCACGGTGGCGGGCCGGGTCCGGACGCGAGCCGGAGAGCCGGCCTACAAGAAGCCGAGCGGCGGCCACGACCGGCCGAGGAAGGGCTTCGCGTCGACGCCGAGGATCTGCTCGAGGCAGGTCGCGTAGATCGACCGGAAGTCGGTCGACACGACGAGGTTGCCGTCGACGTCGAGGCGCGTGAGGCTCGGCTCGTCCCCGTAGAGGCCGCCGCGCACCGAGTGCCCGAGCACGAAGGCGTCGTTCGCCGCGCCGTGGTCGGTCCCGCCGCTCGCGTTCGCCTGGACCCGGCGGCCGAACTCGGTGTAGAGCACGACGACCGCGCGCTGGCCGCGGGGGCTGCGGGCGATCGCTTCGAGGAAGCCCGCCACCGAGGTGTCGACCTGCTGGAGCAGCTGTGCCTGGGTGACGAGCTCGCCGGCGTGGGTGTCGAAGCCCTGCAGGCTGACGTGGAAGGCGCGCGTCGGCAGACCGGCCTCGATGAGCTGGGCGACCACGGCGAGCTGCTGGCCGAGGTAGCCGGCCGCCGAGGTGCCGAGGACGGCAGGTGCGGGCACGTGGCGCAGCGCGTCCGCGACGACGCGGCTGACCTGCAGCATGTTCGTACCGGACCGGGCGACCAGCAGCTCAAGCTGGCTCGGCCGGTGAGACGGGCGCTCCAGCATCTTGTACACGGAGCGGAAGGCCGGATCCCCAGGGGGCAGCTGGGAGTACGGCGAGGAGCTCGGCGCGATCGCGCTCGCCTGCTGGCGGGCGCCGGCGAAGGCGGAGGGCACGTTCGCCCCGAGCGAGATCGCCCGCATCGGGTCGGCGCCGGTCGCGTCGAGCCAGCGCCCGATCCAGCCGGTGGTGACGTCGTTCGCGGTCGAGCCGGCCTGCCAGATGTCCATCGAGGCGAAGTGGCTGTAGTTGGGGTCCGGGTAGCCCACCCCCCGGATGATCGCCAGCTTTCCGGCGTCCCACAGGCTCTTCATGCCGGTGAGCGCGGGGTGCAGCCCGAGCCCGTTGCCGATGTCGAGCACGGTGTCGGCCTTGACAGCGATGGCACCGCGCTGCGCCTCGTAGGCGGGGTCCTGGTAGGGCACGACGGTGTTGAGCCCGTCGTTGCCCCCATAGAGCGTGACCAGCACCAGCGTCGGCTCGACGGCGGCGCCGGCCGCGCGGATGCGCTGGGGCGTCGCCGTGCCCGGCGTGGGGTGGCGCGGCGCGTCGAGCGCCGGGACGAGCGTCCCGCGCAGCGCACCGGCGGCGCCGAGACTGGCGGCGCCCTGCAAGAAGCGCCTTCGGGACAGGGGCGTGGGCATCGTCGTCCTCTCAGTTCGCCAAGTACTCGGGCGAGACGAGCCCCAAGGTGACGAGCTCGGGGGTGAGGTGGCGGACGTGGTTGAGGGCGGCGAGCGTCGCATTGGACCAGCCGTCGATGGAGAGGAGGTTCGCGAGCGCCTCGGCACGGAGCGCGACGGGCTGGCGGTGGATCTCGGAGAGGTCTGCGACCTGGCTCACCGTCATGGCGAAGTCGAGCTGGGCGAGGCTCGCCGCGGTCGAGAGCCAGTAGCTGTTGTCGCCCCAGCCGCCGACGTTCGGCGGGTCGAAGGGCACCTGGCCGAGCTGGCTGAGCACGTAGTGCAAGTAGTCGGCCCTGCCCTCCTTGCGGAAGGAGGACGAGGTCAGCCCGAAAGCGCGCATGGTTCCTGCTACCCACTCGATCGGCTGCTTCACGAGGCCCTGGCGTGACACGGGAGCGACGAACAGCGGGTGGTTGAGCATCGCCCGGAGCAGGCTGGCGATGTTCAGGTCGGCCGAGTAGGCCGGCACCAGCTCGGCGACGACGGGGTCCCCGGGAGCGACCGGGTAGGCGAGCCAGCTCCACAGCCGTGCGGTGACCCAGCGCGCGGAGACGGGGGTGTGGGTGACGATCTCGACCACGTCGTCGCCCGAGAGGTCGCCGACGTGGCCGAGGAAGTGCTTCCGGCCGTAGTCGTGGTCCCACTCGTAGATGCGGAACTTCCCAGTGTTCCAGTCGAGCGCCCAGCCGGTGAAGGCGCGGGCGCTCTGGCGGACGTCCTCCTCGGTGTACGTGCCGACGCCCATCGTGAAGCGCTCCATCAGCTCACGGGCGAAGTTCTCGTTCGGGTGGTACTTCTCGTCCGTGCCGGTGTCGAGCCAGATGAGCATCGCCGGGTCCTGCGACACCGCCTTGGTCAGCACGTTGAACGGTCCCGGTCCGAGGGTGCGGAACAGGGCGTTCTGGCGGTACATGAGGCTTGCGTAGCCCACCTTGTCGTAGGCCGTGGGGAACTGGCAGTGCAGCAGCAGCACGAGCTTCTCGCGCAGCGGCGCGCGGGTCGTCGCCATCTGCTCGAGCCACCAGGCGCCGAGGCCGACGTACTCGTCCCAGCCGTTGCCGCGTCCACGGTTCGCCTCGGCGAACGACGTCAGGCCGGCGGGGGGCGGGACGGCCCCCGCGCCGTTCAACCCGGCGAGGAGCTCCTCGAGCGTCGCGTCCCAGCCCCGGGCCTCGGCGCGGTCCAGCTCCGCGGGGAGCGCGCCGAAGCCGGCGCGGCGGAACAGATGGGCGAGCTGGGAACGCGTGGCCTGCACCGCGCAAGTGTTACCCGATCACGCACTCCTGTCACGCGTTCGTAATAGTAACGGCACACGGGCGGCGCGCGGGGGTGGCGTCGGCGCCGACAGGTGCCGACGCCACCCGGCCGGCGGACGTGGCCGGCCGCACGTCGCTGTGGCCCGGCCGATGGCAAATACCAGGTCGCAACGTGCTCCGGCGGTACGCTTCGGTGCCTCGACGACGCACGGCGGGAGGCATGCCGGTGGAGCTCCACGAGCGATTCCCTTCGACGCCCGCTAGCCCCGCTCTCGTCCGCGAGCTCGTCCGCGAGTCGCTCGCCGGCGCCGAGCCGGGCGTGCTCGAGGACGTGCTCGTGATGGCCTCGGAGCTGGCGGCCAACGCCGTGATGCACGCCCGGAGCCCGTTCTTCGTCCACCTCCACGCCGACGCGACGCGGATCTGGCTCGGCGTCGAGGACGCCAACACCCGCATGCCCCGTTTCGCGCCCGTGGCGCAGGACTCGACGGGGGGACGCGGCCTCGCTCTCGTCGAGGCCCTGGCGACGAGCTGGGGCGCGGACCGCGAGCTCGGCGGCAAGCTCGTCTGGTTCGAGGTGGTGCTGGCGCCTGCGGGTCCGAGGCCAGCACCGGTTGCCGGCGGGAGCCGGCGCCCGAGACGGGTCGCCGGCTCTGAACGGAGCACGCGGTGAGCGGGGGGCTAGAGGACCCGGGGTCCTCCGCTGGGCGTGGCACGCCCTGGCGCAGCGCGCCGGAGGCGTTCCTCATCGACATGGACGGCGTGCTCGTGCACGAGGCCCGCCCGATCCCGGGCGCGGGCGAGCTCATCGCCCGCCTCGAGGAGGCGGGGCGGAAGTTCCTCGTGCTCACGAACAACTCGATCTACACCCGGCGGGACCTCTACGCGCGCCTCCGGCGGGTCGGGATCGACGTCCCGATGGAGTCGCTGTGGACCTCGGCGCTCGCGACGGCGCAATTCCTCCACTCCCAGCGTCCGGAGGGCACCGCCCACGTCGTCGGCGAGGCCGGGCTGACGACCGCGCTCCACGACATCGGGTACGTCCTCACAGACTCCGACCCCGAGTACGTCGTGCTCGGCGAGACGCGGACGTACAGCTTCGAGGCGATCACCCAGGCGATCCGGCTGGTACGCGCCGGGGCGCGCTTCATCGCCACGAATCCCGACGCCATCGGGCCGTCGCCCGAGGGCGTCCTCCCCGCGACGGGCTCGGTGGCGGCACTGATCAGCCGGGCGACCGATGTCCAGCCCTACTTCATCGGCAAGCCGAACCCCCTGATGATGCGCTATGCGCTCAACACGCTCGGTGCCCATTCGGAGTCGACGGTGATGATCGGGGACCGGATGGACACCGACATCGTCGCCGGCCTGGAGGCGGGGATGGAGACGGTCCTCGTGCTGTCCGGCGTAACGTCACGCGCGGAGATCGAGGCGTTCCCGTACCGGCCGACCCACGTCGTGGACTCGGTGGCCGAGATCTCGATCTGAGCGCAGGTTCGGGCGGACGGCGCGCGGGGCCCGGCTCGCGACCAGGGAGGCGCCACGGAGGCTCGGCGGGACGGGGTGCGCTACGGCACGAGCGCTGGTCGCTGGGTGCTGGTGGCGACCATCGTCGGCTCGTCGATGGCGGCGCTCGACAGCACCGTGGTGAACGTCGCCCTGCCGGCGATCGGGAAGGACCTCCACGCCGCGGTCGCGGGACTGCAGTGGCTGCTGAGCGGCTACCTGGTCACGCTGTGCGCGCTGCTCCTCCTCGGCGGATCCCTCGGCGACCTCTACGGGCGCCTGCGGCTGCTGCGGCTCGGCGCGGTCTGGTTCGCCACCGCATCCCTGCTGTGCGCCCTCGCGCCCGATCTCGGGGCCCTGCTTGCCGCTCGCGCCCTGCAGGGGATCGGTGGCGCGCTCCTGGTCCCGGGGAGCCTGGCGATCGTGCAGGCCAGCTTCGTCGAGGAGGACCGCTCGCGAGCCATCGGAGCGTGGTCCGGCCTCGGCGGGATCGCGGCGGCGATCGGCCCCGTCGTCGGCGGCTGGCTCGTCCAGGCCGCCTCCTGGCGCCTGATCTTCGTCCTCAACCTGCCGCTCGCACTGGCCGTGCTCGTCGCGAGCCGGCACCTCCCCGAGGCGCGCGACGAGGACGGCGCGCCGGCGGTGGACGTCGCCGGGGCGGTGCTCGCGACGCTCGGCCTCTCGAGCGGTACCTACGCCCTCATCGAGGGATCAAGCGCATCGGCATGGCGGGCCGTTGCGCTCGGGGCGGGCGCGCTCGCCATCGTCGCGCTCATCGGGTTCGTCCTGGTCGAGCGCCGGAGCGCCCATCCGATGCTTCCGTTGGCGGTCTTCTCCTCCCGCCAGTTCAGCGCCGCCAACGTGACCACGCTCGCGGTCTACGGGGCCCTCGGCGCCGCCTTCTTCCTCCTCGCCGTCGACTTGCAGCAGGTGCTGGGTTACACGCCCGCGGATGCCGGGGCGTCGCTGCTGCCCGTCACCGCGATCCTCCTCGCGCTGTCCGCGAGCGCCGGTCGCCTGGCCGCGCGGATCGGACCCCGTCTGCCGATGACGCTCGGCCCGCTCATCGTCGCGGCGGGACTGCTGCTGATGCGCCGCATCGGCCCGGGCGCGGGCTACCTCACCGGGGTGCTCCCGGCCGTGGTCGTGTTCGGCCTTGGCCTCGCGCTCACCGTGGCACCCCTCACCTCGGCCGTGCTCACCGCGGTCGACGCCAGCCGGGTCGGGGTCGCCTCGGGGGTGAACAACACGGCCGCAAGGCTGGCCAGTCTCGTGGCGGTCGCTCTCCTGCCCGCCCTCGCCGGGCTGTCCGGCACGGCGTACCTGGACCCGTCTCGCTTCTCGGCGGGCTTCCACGCGGCGGTGACGATCGCGGCGGGGCTGTGCGCCCTCGGCGGCCTGGCGTCGTTCGTCGGCATCCGCGACGCGGCGGGCACCGGCGGCGGCGAGGTCCCGGCGCGCCGCTTCGCCTGCCCCGTCGACGGTCCGGGTCCGGGTCGAGACTCGCGGATCTAGGCGAGGAAGGCGTCGGGGCGGCGGCCCCTTCGGGCCGCCGCCGGGCGACGCCGTCCCCCAAAGGGGCCGGAGGGAAGGAGAGCTCCATGCGTCGCTGCCGCGTCACAGGTCGCCCTTCACCGCTGCGAGCGACGATCTGGCGGCCCAGGGTCAAGAGGCCGTCAGATCGGTGCCCGCAGCGACGTCACCTGTGCGCGGGACCGGCGGGCGTACCAGTCGGGTCAGCGGCACACCGACGTGCCGGTGCACAACCTCGAGGGCGAGGCGGCCGACGGGCCGCCCCGGCACGAGCGGGGAGCAACGGATGCGGGCGTCCCGACCGGGCGAGCCTCAAGGGCTCAGCCGGTCGTGGCGAAAGAACGCCCGACGCGCTACTTCCTGCTTCCGGGGCGGCGTGCGCCGTGAGCACGCGCTGCCCCATCCACCTCGTGTCGTGCACCGGCACGATCAGCACTCCTTCCCGGGACCCTGGCAAACCTCCCCGCCAGGACCCAGGGACATCGTCCTCCGAGGCCGGGGTGCGGCGGATCGCCTGCGTGCAGGTATTCGCTACCGCAGGTGGTGGAATGCACTCGGGTGGGATAGGGGGCTATGGAATCGCGTCAGCGAGCTGCTCGGCCGACGCGGTTCCGGCCTCCGCCCGCTCGCCGGTCACGTCCCGGCTGCCCGTACGTTGACCAGGGCATTCCCACGCACGACCCGCGAGTAGTAGGCGGCGCTCTGCTTCGGAACACGCCGCTGGGTGCCGAAGTCGACGAAGACGATGCCGAAGCGGCGGGAGTAGCCGTGGGCCCACTCGAAGTTGTCGAGCAACGACCAGACGAAGTAGCCCCGTAGCGCGACGCCGGCGCCGATCGCCTGGTGCGCCGCGAGCAGGTGGTCGTGGAGGTAGCGGACGCGCTCGTCGTCGTCGACTCCGCCCTCCGGGTCGACGTAGTCGTCGGCTGCGCAGCCGTTCTCGGTGATGTAGAGCGGCAGGCCGGGGGCGTCACGCTGTAGCCGGAGCAGCAGTTCACGAAGACCGTCGGGGTCGACGAGCCAGCCCATCGAGGTCCGGGCGAGCTCTTCGGGAAAGACCGTGACGACGCCCGGGTGCCCCTCGAGCGGCTGTTCGTTGCGGCGCAGTTCCGACCAGTCACGTCGCCCGACGACGGTCGGGGCGTAGTAGTTGACGCCCAGGAAGTCGATCGGAGCGCTGATGAGGTCCATGTCGCCCTCGTGCACGAGCCGGTCGGGCGGGAGCAGCACGGGCCGCGCCTGCGCGGGATAGGCGCCTTTGACGACGGGATCGAGGAAGATGCGGTTCGCCTCGGCGTCGACGGCCGTTGCGGTGCCGAGCGCGTCATCCTCGGCCGCGCGCACGTGCGTGAGGTTGAGCGTGATGCCGACAGGGGCGCCGGTCCGGAGCACGGCGCGCAGCGCCTCGGTGGCGAGGCCGTGTCCGAGCAGCAGGTGATGCGTGGCGGCTGCGGCTCGGTCGGGGTCGCGCAGGCCGGGGGCGTGCCTGCCCGTCCGGTAGCCCTGGTTGGCGACGACCTCGGGCTCGTTGAGGGTGATCCACAGTGCGACGGCGTCGCCGAGCGCCTCGCCGACGATCGCCGCGTACTCGGCGAATCGCTCGGCGGTCTCGCGCTCGGGCCAACCGCCGGCGTCCTCGAGTGACTGGGGAAGGTCCCAGTGGTAGAGGGTGACGGCCGGGGCGATGCCGCGGGTGCGGAGGCCGTCGACGAGGGCCCGGTAGTGGTCGAGGGCCGGCTGGTTGGCCGGGCCTTTGCCGGTCGGCTGGATGCGTGGCCAGGCGATCGAGAAGCGGTACGCCTGCAGCCCGAGCGATGCCATCAGGTCGAGGTCGTCGGAGCTGCGGTGGTAGGCGTCGCAGGCGATGTCGCCGGTGTCGCCGCGGCGCACCCGGCCGGGCGTGTGGCTGAACGTGTCCCAGATCGAAGATCCGCGACCGTCCTCGTGGGCGGCGCCCTCGATCTGGTAGGCGGCGGTCGAGGCCCCCCACAAGAAGCCCGACGGGAAGGCGAGCACGGTCTCGGTCGCGGCACCCGCTGGTGTCGTCGTCATGCGTCTTGCCTCCCTGGGCGGCGGATGTCGGTCGTCCGCACGGTGATGGACCTCGCCTGGCGCACCGTGGCGGCGTGCCGGGCGGACGCGAGTGTAAGCGCTTAGACTGTTGGATGTAAGCGGTTAGATCAACCAGCCGGCCCGGCTGCGGCATGCGGTAGGCGTGCCGAAGGCGCCCGAGCGGATCGGAGCTTCGCCTGGCAACGCTCTACGACGTCGCACGGGTCGCGGGTGTCTCGACGGCCACGGTGTCGCGGGTGCTGCACGGGCGCGACCGTGTCCGCCAGTCCACCCGCGACCGCGTCCAGGGCGTCATCGACGAGCTCGGCTACGTGCCCGACGGCGCGGCGCAGAGCCTCTCGAGGCGGCGCAAGGAGGTCATCGGCCTCGTCGGCGTCGAACGACCGGTACCCGAGTCCGACGTCGAGAGCGCGAGCCTGCTCTTCGCCGACGAGATCGTGCGCGGGGTCGAAGCCACCGTGCGCGCCCGGGGCTGGTCGGTGCTGATCGCGTTCGTGCGTGCCGGGGAGGAAGCCTTCGGGCGACTGCGCACGCTCTCGGGCAAGGTCGACGGTCTGATCATCGCCGAGGGGATCGTGCCAGCACCCCTCATCGGCCAGCTCGCCGGGCGCGTGCCGACGGTGGTCCTCGCCGGGGCGCGCGACGAGTCGGGCGCGGACGTCGTCGCTGCGGACAACCGCGCCGGGACGATCGCGCTCGTTCGCCACCTTGTCGAGGTGCACGGCGCCACCCGGCTGTTCCTCGTCGCCGGCCCGAACGAGGCACCAGACGCCCGTGAGCGCCGAGCAGCGTTCGAGGAGGTGCTGGCGGCGCACCCCGGGACGACGAGCGTCGGAAGCTTCGAGGGCGTCTTCAGCGCGGCGAGCGGCGAGGTCGCGGGACGCGAGGTCCTGGCCTGCCTCGAGCGGGGGCCCGTCGACGCGGTCGTGTGCGGGAACGACCAGATGGCGATCGGCGTGATCCGTTCGCTCACGGCGGCCGCGATCCACGTGCCCGACGACGTCGCGGTGGTGGGTTTCGACGACATCTACCCGGGCGCGCTGTGGGATCCGCCGCTCACCACCGTCCGTCAGCCCATGCGGGCGCTCGGCGAGCGGGCGTCGTCCCGGCTCTTCGAGCGCATCGCCAACCCCGCTCTTCCGAGGATGTTGGAGGTGCTCCCGACCGAGCTCGTCCTCCGGGCGAGCTGCGGGTGCCCCCGTGGGTTCGTGCGCGACGAGCGGCGCGCCCACCGAGGCGGCGCCGAGCCGAAGGCGCGCCCGGGGCGGTGAGCCTGGCGTGGAGCGGCCCACCGGTTCGATCGACCTCTCCTATCGGCCCAGGCAGGTGAGTGGGGTCGGCCTCTTCCCGGGCGGGTCCGGGCCGCGCCATGCGGCATGCACCGACACGGACGCGGTGGCATTTGCCGCACCGGCGTGCAGGAAGTGGCATCCCGGCGCGGCGCGTGCGCCCTCCCTTCCGGTCGGTGCCCGGAAGGGAGGGTCCGAAGGCTGTGTGCGAGCTGTCAGTCGGTCGCGATGAAGCAGCGGGATGACGCGTGGGTGAACGCGGGCGCGGCAGCGGGTGGCCGTTACGTTGCAGGTCTGTTGCTCTTCGTCGAAGACGCGCGCAGACGGCTCGACGACCCGTATCGTTGTTCCAGGCCTCTTCGCTGAGCGTCCCGATCCCCCCCTCGAGGCAGCTCGCGAGGTCGCAGCACACAGCCCGGGCACCCCCCGCCCGGGCTGTGTCGCGTCCGGCCGCGGGTCGGCCACGTGCCGGCGCCGTCGGAGTGGACGTTCGCGCCGGACCGACGGTGGTCCGAGACGAAGGGTCGCCGCGCGGCGGTGGGCGTCGCTCGCTCCGGCGTCGGAAATTTCCGAGCGAGGCATCCCGTCACGCGCTCCCGGGGGAGCCCCGAGCCTTGTTGCGTCCGGGAGCCGTCACCCGGGTGCCCGCGCGCACGACCCGACATTGGCGCTGACGCGACGGGACCCGCGCCTCCGACGAACGCGGGTCCCGCCCGCCCGGACGGGGAGCTCAGTGGCGTCGCCCGGACGATCTCTTGGCTTACTGAGGCTGAGCCGAGAGCAGCAACTGCGCATCCGCGCCGCTGGCCGTCTGGCCCTGCCTGTGCTGCGAATACGTCAGCCCGGGCGCTCCCGTGAGGAGCCGCGGCTCACGCCGCGGGCCGCGGACCTCCGGCGCGCCTCAGCTGGCGCGTCCGCCGACGATACGGAGGTTGGAGGCTCCGAGGCGCACCTGCTGCTGCGCGGCCGCGTTGAGCAGTTCCTCCCAGGCAGGCCGGACCTGGTCGTGCTCGCGCCGCTGCCGGACACCGGTGGCGAGCGAACGGGCGGCGTGGACGGCCCGCGCCCGGCGCGCCCCACCCTGCTCGGGGTCGAAGAGGTACGCCGCGACCGCGCCGAACCCCGCCTCGAGGCCCAGCCGAGCCACGCCGCGGGTACGTCGCACCAGGTACATCGACAATTCCCTCCCTGCCGCTCGCGCTTTCGCCGCTCGCGCTCGTCGCTGACCAGACGGGGCGCGTACCCTGTCCCGGCACGCGCCCCCGTCCCGCGTCAGCTGTCCTGGCGCTGCACTACCCGGGCATGGCCGTTACGAAACGCTCCTGCCTCGTGGCTTTCGCCTCGTGGCGATCGGTGTTCGCGCACCGGATGCGCCCTCGCTGCCGCCGGTCCCGCCTGGAGGGGGACGCCGGACCGCCGGTCGATCGCGTGTCGCCGGGGCCCGGACGGGACCCGTCCCGGCGCCGGCGACGCCTCAGGCGGAAGCCCCACAGGAGTGAAGCTCGGCAATCGGGGCATGAACTGTACGCAGCGCGCGCTCAAGGCACTGCCGACGTATTTCGGTGCAATGCACGGCCGAACGTGTCGTAGGTACTGCATGAGGCATCGGCCCGCCTGCGGGCCCGTGTCGCACGCGACATCGAAGATCCCCATGGCGCTCGGGAACTGAGACGTGAGATGGTCAGGACGAGTCGGTCGCTGAGCGGCAAGCGGGCTGCGCGAGAGGCCCGCGCCGTCGTCCGCGAGGAGCTGCACGGCAGGCCCGTCGAGCTGGTGGAGACCGCCGTGCTGCTCGCCGGCGAGCTCGTGACCAACGCCATCGTGCACGGCGGCTCCGAGCTCCGTCTCGACCTCGACCTCGACGGCAAGCTGCTGCGTGTGGCGGTCTGCGACGGCGACCCGGTGCGCCCGACCCTCCAGCCCCCGAGCGCGGACCGGGAGAACGGGCGGGGCATGCTCATCGTCGACTCGCTCGCTACCGCCTGGGGCGTCGACGATGTGGGGCCGACCCCGGACGGCGGCAAGCGCGTCTGGTTCGAGCTCGACGTCGGGGAGTGGTAGGCCGGGCTACCTGTCCTCGGTGACCGAGCCGAAGGGCGCGCTCATTCCTCCCCGTAGGCCTCGTGGAGCTTCGCCAGGCTGCGTGCGAGCAGCCGCGACACGTGCATCTGACTGATCCCGACTCGTTCCGCGATCTCGGACTGGGTGAGGTCCTCGACGAAGCGGAGGTGGAGGATGAACCGCTCCCGTTCGGGAAGCTCCGCTATGTGCGGCAGCAGGATGTCGCGTTCGTCGACCTTCGTGTACGCCTCGTCAACCTCTCCGAGACGGCTGGTGAGGGGCTCACCTTCGGGTCCGGGGGTGTCGAGTGACGCCGAGCGGTAGGCGTGCCCCGCTTCAAGCGCCTCGAGGACCTCTTCCTCCGAGGCGCTGGTCGCCTCGGCGAGCTCGTTCACCGTCGGCGTCCGGCCGAGGCTCTGGGACAGGTCGTCCACCACCTGGCCGAGGCTCAGGTAGAGCTCCTGCACCCGGCGCGGGGCGCGTACGGACCATCCCTTGTCGCGGAAGTGCCGCTTCAGCTCTCCGACGATGGTCTTTGAGGCGTAGGCGGCGAACTCGAAGCCGAGATCGGGGTCGAAGCCGTCGACCGCCTTGATCAGGCCGATCGAACCCGCCTGCACGAGATCGTCGTAGGACTCGCTGCGCTTCACGAACCGCCGCGCGAGCTGGTGCACGAGGTCCAGATGTGCCTCGATGATCTCGTCGCGAAGCGCTCGGTCGCGCGAGCGGGAGTACTCCCTCAGCTTGTCGTCGCCGGAGTCCACCCGTTCTGGGGTGCCCGACATCAGTCGGCGGGCGACCGGCGAATGGTCAGCCACCCCCGCCGCTGCCCACCTTTGATGTCGCCAATCTCGTGCTCGTCGACGAGCGCCTCGAGGATGCGCGCCGAGAGCTCCAGCGGGTCGAGGGGCCCGTCGCGCGACAGGGCGTGGTCGGTGACGGGCGCGACGGAGCAGGCCACGTCGATCGCGTCGTCGTCCCAGGTGTAGTCGAGCCGCAGCCGGCTCTCTGCGAGGGCACCGAGCGCGCACGAGTTGCAGAGCTCGTCGATGGCAAGGCGCAGGTCCTCGACCGCGTCCACGCCGAAGTCCAGCCGCGACGCGATCGCGCTCGCGCTCATCCGCGCGAGGAGCCACAGCTCGGGCCGCACGGGGAGGACGAGCTCGACGCGGTTCGCCGCGCTGTGCTGGCGGCGCGCCGCCGGGTGGGGGGAGATCGTCCCTTCGTCGCTGCTCGCCGGGACGGTCATCGAGCGATCGCCTCCTCGACGGTGGAGAAGACGGAGAAGACTTCGGACAGGCCGGTCACTTCCAGGACCTTCGTGATCTGAGCGCGCGTCACGACGAGGCGCACATCGCCGCGCTTGGAGGCGGCGACGAGGACGCCGAGACCCGTCGAATCGAGGAAGGTGACCTGCGACAGGTCGACGACGATGGTCGTCCCGCTCGTGTCCTGCAGCATGGACCGCAGCTCCGGGGCGGTGGAGACGTCGACCTCGCCCGCCGCGGTGACCACCGTGACGCCCTCGCGTGCCTGCGCGGACACCTGGAATAGGTCGTCCATCTCGTGCATCTCCCTTGGGATCGATCCCGCAAGCCGACGCAGCACAGCAACCCAAGTCGTTGCCCGATCGTGCCGCCCGCCCACGTGCGCGGTTGTGTACCTCCACGGTAGACCGCACACGTCACCGCGCGTGCCTCCAGCCTGCGGCGCACGGGCGCGCCGGCGTGCGCCGACGCTCGCGACCTGAGCGGGGTTTCGCTCGCCTGGCGCTCGGGTAGCAAGCAAGTTTCCCCGCCTCGGCGCGCGGGTAGCTACCTCCCAGCCAGTAGCCGGCGTACCGGCGCGCCCGTGCCGGACGAGCGAGAGCGAGGAGTTGCCCGTGGTCACGATGGCTGACGGTTGGCAGGACGTGCGCGACGTGCGCCGGCCGCCGGAGGCAACGGGTGCTGCGGCGGGACGCCCGGCATTGGCTAGCCGCCTGCCCGGCGCAGCAGAGCGCGGGCCACGGGTGCGGCGGATCCGGACGAGCCGACCTCGAGGCGCCCGTCTGGCTGGTGCCGCCGAGGGGACGCGGACAAACCAGGTTGTTGCTGCGGCGGTCGTGCGCGTGACGCGCGATCACGGGTCGCTTGCTTCGACCGAGCCGGGTACCGACGCCTTCGGTGGCAGGGTCACCGTGCAGACGGTGACGGCGGGCACACCGGCCACGCGAGCCGCCCGACCGCCGCGTGGCCAGCAGGGCGCCGCCTGAGGGCGAGGGTTCGGCCTGTGCCGGCGCGCCCCAGGCAATAGCGTCTGGTCGCGCGGTGGTGGTCTCCTGGCCGCCAGCTCAGAGGCGGAGCCGGTAGCGCGTCTCCGACCGCCCGGACACGCCTGACGTCGTCGGCCGGCGGTGGCCGTCCTGCATCCACCCGAGCGCCGTGCAAAAGCAGCGGGCCTCGGTGTCGGCCTCGGGGACCCAGATCGTCGCGGACGCGAAGCTCGCGTCCGCGAGGGCGGCGACGGCGCCCTCGAGCAGCAACCGTCCGATGCCGTGGCCCCATCGGCCGGGGTCGACGAAGAGCGCGTAGACCTCGCCGTCACCTTTGCCGTCGGGGTCACGGCTCCCCCCGCCGGCGACGAAGCCGGCGACCTCGCCGCTCGAGGGTGCCTCGGCCACAAGCACGAAATGGTCGTCACCCGGGGGCAGCGCGAGGTGCTCGCTCCAACGCGACTCGCGCTCGTCGACCGAAGGAGGCTCGAGCGTCGCGGGAACGGCCGCCCGACGCGACGCCTCCAGCGCGGCTCGTGCGTGGAGCTCGGCGACGCCGCGGGCGTCCCGAGGCAGCGCCTCGCGGAGCGCGAAGCGCCCCACGACCAGCTGGTGGGCGCGCGACGTGCCGTCGGGACGGCGGGGCGACACGGGCCTGGCGGCCGCTTCGGGGGACGGACCCCCGGCGTCGCCCACCGGATCGCCGTCGCGTCCTTGTGTCACCTGCACGCCTCCTCCGATCAACCACCCGGCGTCCCGCTCCTTCGTCGCCCGCCCGGGTGGGAAGCGTCCGCACGGTACTCCGGGCGGTCCCGTCGCGCCCGTCGGCGCGCGGCGCTGGCCGACCGCCAGCGCTGTCAGGAGCGACCGCAGGGTCACGAGCCGCCGCACGACGCGGACCAGCGCGCCGGCGCACGCCCGGGATCGCGGGCGGTCGACGGCATACGATTACGCACGTGACGCGCGAAAAGCTCGGCGATGCCGAGTACGAGCGGCTGCTCACGCTGAGGACAGGCCTCCGGCGATTTCTGCGCTGGAGCAGCGACCGAGCCGAGGAGGCCGGGCTGACCCCGGCCCAGCACCAGCTGCTCCTCGTCGTCCGAGGCTTCCCCGACGGCCGGGGCCCGACCATCGGTGACGTGGCCGACCAGCTCCTGCTCCGGCATCACAGCGTCGTCGGCCTCGTGCAGCGGGCCGAGGTCGCTGGGCTCGTGCGCCGGGTGCCGGACATGCAGGACGGGCGGGTCGTGCGGCTCCGCCTGAGCAGCGCGGGGAAGGCGGCGCTGGAGGGCCTCACGGCGCTGCATCTCGAAGAGCTGCGCCGCCTCGCCGACGACCTCCGCCCGCTCTGGGAGGGGATCGAGCCCGCCTCGCGCGGGAAGCGCGGCGCCGCTTCGAGAGTCGCGCGTCGCGATCCTCCCGGTGCACGCCTGCGCACGCGCGGGACCTGAACCCTCACCGGGGGACCCGACTGGGCGCGCCGAGGGACGCGGTGCCACCGCTTTAGCACAAGGACCGAGCGGCTACTGAAGCGGTCGTGTGACCGCGCCGTCCGTTGCTACTGTGCTCCAGTTCGAACTTGTCGATTTCGGTAGCCCGAGAGGAGCGAGCCGTGCGGGAACACGTGCGCGGCAAGAGGGTCACGATCACGGACATTGCCGCGCGCGCCGGCGTCTCCAAGGGCTCCGTGTCGTACGCGCTGAACAACCGCCCGGGCCTGTCCGACGCGACCCGGCGGCGCATCCTGGCGATCGCCGACGAGCTCGGCTGGTACCCGAACAGCGCCGCACGGGCGCTGTCGGCCGCGCGTGCGGGCGCGTGCGGCCTCGTGCTCGCCCGGCCCGCCCGCACCCTCGGGGTCGAGCCGTTCTTCATGGATCTGATCGCCGGCATCGAGTCGGCGTTCGCCGCCCGCTCGGTCGGCCTGGTCCTGCAGGTCGTCGACGACCTCGACGCCGAGATCGCCGTCTACCGTCGCTGGTGGGCCGAGCACCGCGTGGACGGAGTGCTGCTGATCGACCCCCGCGTCGACGATCCGCGCATCGACGCGGTGCGCGACATCGGGCTGCCCGCTGTCATGGTCGGCGGCCCCGACGCGAAGGGGCGGCTGCCAGCTGTCTGGTCCGACGACGCCGCGGCGATGGTCTCCGTGGTCCGCTACCTGGCCACCCTGGGCCACCGGGACTTGGCACGAGTCGCCGGCGTTCCGGGCTTCTTGCACACCGAGCAGCGGACGCAAGCATTCCAGCGGACCTGCGAGGAGCTCCGTCTGCGGCCGCTCGTACTGACGACCGACTACAGCGCCGAGACCGGGGCCCAGGTGACCCGGCACCTGCTGTCGAGCCCCGCGCCGCCGACCGCGGTGATCTACGACAGCGTCGTGCTGGCGGTCGCCGGTCTCGGCGTGGCGCACGAGATGGGGCTCTCACCGCCGGAGGAGGTCTCCATCGTCGCGTGGGACGACTCGCCGTTCTGTCGCGTGGTGCACCCCCCCCTCACGGCGCTGCTGCGTGACATTTCGCAGTTCGGTGCCACAGCCGCCAAGCAGCTGCTGACCCTGCTGGAGAAGGGGAGCGCGCCGGACGTCGAGACGCCGAACGGCCGGCTCGCCCCCCGCGGCAGCACGGGCCGGCCGCCGCCGCGCACGCTGCCGTCGGCGGGCTGAGCCCTCGAGGTCCGAACAGCGGCCCGTCCGACCCTTGACACTGAACCGCTCAAGTAGTTCACTTCGGACAGGCGGTCACGAAACCGTCGGGTGATCGAGCGGCCCGAGGGGAGGGCCGCCTCCGGTCGGCATCACGCCGGCCAGGTCTTCCAAAGGGGGGAGTCGTTGGGGTCGTCGGGGCCGAGCGCGGTCTGGGTCGGGGCGAACTTCTGGTCACGCGCCGGAGGTCCGCGCATGTGGTCCCGCTATGACGGCACGGTCGTTCGCGAGGAGCTCGCGCTGCTGGCCGCGAACGGCTGCAACGTCACCCGGTCGTTCTGCTACTGGCCGGACTTCGTGCCCCGCCCGGAGCACCTCGATGAGGGCGTCGTCGCACGCTTCGCCGATTTCCTCGAGGCCCACGCGGCAGTCGGGATGGGCACCATCCCCACCTTCATCGTCGGCCACATGTCCGGCCAGAACTGGGATCCGCCGTGGCGCGAGGGGCGTGACCTCTACCGCGACGTCTGGATGGTCTCGCAGCAGGCGTGGTTCGCCGCCGAGATCGCGAAGCGCTTCGGCGGCCACCGCGCCGTGGTGGGCTGGCTCGTGACGAACGAGATGCCCCTCTACGCCGGGAGCGGGACGGTCGAGGAGGTGACCTCCTGGGCGCGCATCGTCGTGCAGGCGGTCCGCTCGGCCGGCGCCACCCAGCCGATCTCCCTCGGTGACGGCGCGTGGGGCCGCGAGGTGACCGGACGGGACAACGGCTACTCGTTGCGGCGCCTGGCACCGATCGTCGATTTCGTCGGGCCCCACGTGTATCCGATGGAGTCCGATCAGGTCCGCCAGTTCCTCACGGCCGCATTCGTCTGCGAGCTCGCCGGCTGCGCCGGCCTGCCGGTCGTGCTTGAGGAGTTCGGCCTCTCGTCGGACTTCTCCTCCGACGAGCACGGGGCGCACTACTACCGTCACGTTCTCCACTCCACGCTCCTCGCCGGGGTCCGGGGCTGGGTCGCCTGGAACAACTGCGACTACGACGACTTGAGCGACGAGGACCCCTACCGGCACCACCCCTTCGAGATGCACTTCGGCTTGGTCGACCGCGATGGACGGCCCAAGCCGCAGCTCCACGAGATGGCGCGCTTCGCAGCGCTGGTCGGACGCCTGGCACGGCGCGGCTGGTCCCGCAGCCCGGCAGGAGCGGCGATCGTCGTCCCGGAGCACCTCCAGCGGGAGGTGCCCTTCGTGGCGGCCGACGACCGTGCGGACATCCGCGACAACCTCTTGCAGGGCTATGTCGCGGCCCGCGAGGCGGACATCCCCGTGGAGCTGCTCCCCGAGGAAGAGCTCGGCGCGGCGCGGGCGCAGCTGTACCTGCTCCCGTCGATCAAGCTGCTCAGCGCACCGGGATGGCGCCATCTCACCTCGGCGGCGGCTGCCGGAGCGACCGTCTACGCCTCGTACTTCCCCGGCAGCGTGCCCAACCAGCGTGCGGCGTGGGGCCCGTGCCTGAACGAGCTCTTCGGTGTGCGCCACCGACTCCGCTATGGCCTCGTCGACCCGATCGAGGACGGCCAGGTGCGCTTCGAGTTCGTCACGGACTTCGGGCACCTCGTCCCTGGTACGACCCTCGTCTTCCGGGTCGCCGGCAGCGCCGATGCTCGCGCGTACCTGCCCGTCGATCCGGTCGACGCCGAGGTCGTCGCGCTGGACCAGCACGGCCGGCCGGCGCTTCTCCGGCGCCGCGTCGGCGATGGGAACGCGGTCCTCTCCACCTACCCGATCGAGCACCTGGCGGCGCGCAGCGCCGCGGTGAACCCCGAGGACTCGTGGCAGCTCTACTCCGCGCTCGCCGTGCTCGCGGGCGCGCGTCGACCCGTCGTCGTGCACGACCCACGGGTGCTGTGCGGCAGCGTCGTCTCGGGCCCGTCGCTCGAGGTGGTGCTGGCGAACGTCTCTGCCGAGACGGTCGTCGCGAAGCCCGAGGCCGAGCCCGGCGCCGTGCTGCGAGCCGACGATGGGAGCGAGGTGGGGACCGTCGCCCTCGAGCCGTTCGAGATCACCGTGCTCCAGCTCCACGACGGCCGGGCGAAGGAGAACGCTCTGAGACGGTGATCGGCGGCGGAACGTCGACAGGAGGGACGTGCAGCTGGCGTGATCGAGAGGACCGAGGGAGCCAAGCAAGGAGGTTGTTACTGAACCGGTCGGCAAGCGCGGAGCATCGCATGGTGGCCTGTGACCTACGGCTCTATTACGAGCGTTGAGACGGGGCTGACAATCGCTGTGGATGTCACTGAGCCATCGCCGAAGAGGCGCTCCGCCGGCCGAAAGGGCGCAGGAGAGCGCCGAGGTGGATGGCGTCGCCGCGAAGTGTCTGTGCGCTCCAAGGGCGTGCCTCGGGTCGGGCGAGGAAGGAGAGGGGGAGGGGGTGCACGTGGTCCGTGACTTTCTTTGGCGGGCTCTGTAGCAGGACACCAGGACAATACGGATGGATGCAGATGGAGGAGTTGGGACGATGAATACAAGACGGACCCGGAAATGGGTCGCCGGTGTCGGGTCGATCGTGGCTGCCGTCACCTTGTTGGCGACGGTGATCACGGTGACCTCGGCGACGGCAGCGACGGTGCCGACCTCGTTCCCGCGGAACGAGACGCTCTACACGAGCGGCACCCAGTACGGCACCCCGTCCAGCTGGAACCCGATGCAGCAGGGCGGCTACGGGACAGGGACAGTCGGCCTCATCTACGAGACGCTGTTCCTGTACAACCCGATGAACGGCCAGTACGTCCCGTGGTTGGCAAAGAGCGGCACGTGGGTCAACAAGACCCAGTACCAGATCACGCTGCGCCCCGGGGTCACCTGGAGCGACGGCCAGCCGCTCACCGCCAATGACGTCGTGTTCACCCTCGAGCTCGGGCGGACGAACGCGGCGGTGCCCTACAGCAACATCTGGACATTCTTGAAGAGCGTCCAGGCGACGGGCACGAACACGGTCCTTGTGACGTTCAAGACGCCCGAGTACCAGCAGTGGGCGAACTGGCTGTACCAGTGGCCGATCCTGCCCCAGCACATCTGGTCCAAGTTCAGCCCGAGCGAGGTCGTTACCGGCGCCAATGCCAATCCCGTCGGTACGGGGGCGTACACGCTCCTCACGTCGAACCAGCAGGAAGAGGTGCTGCAGAAGAACCCGACCTGGTGGGGCCCCTCGGCGGGCTACTCGGTCAAGCCGCAGTACATCGTCGACATCGTGAACGGCGCCAACAACGTCGTGCTCGGACAGGTGCTCTCGGGCCAGATCGACCTGAGCAACAACTTCCTGCCGGGCATCGCGAAGCTCGTCAGCGGCATCGGCAGCTATGGGCTGAAGACCTACTTCGCGAAGCCCCCCTACATGCTGTCGGCCAACACTGCGTGGCTGGTGCCCAATCTGACCAAGGCGCCGATGAACGACGTCAACTTCCGCAAGGCGCTCGCGTACGCGATCAGCCCCCAGGCGATCTCCAACGTCGTGTACGGGAACATCGTCCAGCCGGCGAACCCAACCGGTCTGCTGCCGACGTGGAACCAGTTCATCAACAAGAGCGTCCTCGCTCAGAACGGCTTCAGCTACAACCCGGCCAAGGCCCGCCAGGTCCTCACGGCGGCCGGCTACAAGCTGCGCGGCGGGTACTTCACCTCGCCGAGCGGCAAGGCGATCAACCTCAGCCTGATCGTCCCTTACGGCTGGACCGACTGGATGGCAGCCATCCAGCTGATCTCGACGGAGCTGAAGCAGGCCGGTATCAACGTGACGCCGAAGTTCCCGCAGTACAACGACCGGACCTCGTCGCTGCAGAACGGCACGTTCGACCTGGCGATCACTAACGACGCTCAGATCAGCAACACGCCGTGGACGTACTACCAGTACATGTTCAACCTGCCGATCCGGAAGGTCCAGAACGCCAACTACAACTTCGAGCGCTACAACAACCCGACGGCGTGGAAGCTGGTGCAGAAGCTGAACGCGACGCCGACCACCAACAAGGCCGCAATGGCGGCCGTCATCTCCCAGCTGGAGAAGATCTCTCTCACCCAGCTGCCGATGATCCCGCTTTGGTACAACGGCATGTGGGCCCAGTTCACGAGCAACTACTGGACCGGCTGGCCGTCGTCCACGAGCGTCAACCACTACCTCCCCGTGACCTGGCGGGGGTACTGGAACCTGACCGGCATCCTGATGCTGACCAAGCTGCGCCCGGTCAGCTAGCACGTAGCCGATCACGCTTGGGGGTGACCACCGCCCCTCGCCCGCAAGGGCGGGAACCGGGGGGCGGTGGTCCTCTACCCGACCTCGATCCCGCCGAGCGCTAAGGGACGAACGTGCGCCGATACTTCGCCAGGAAGTCGATCACCTACCTCCTCACCTTCTTCGTGGCGGTCACGATCGACTGGGTGATCCCGCGGCTCATGCCCGGGAATCCGATCAAGGGGCTGCTCTCGAAGTTCCAGGTGCAGCCGGGCGGGTACCAGGCGATCTACAACGTCTACGCCCGGTCGTTCGGGCTGAACGTCCCATGGTGGAAGCAGTACCTGAACTTCTGGGATGCCCTGTTCCACGGCAACCTCGGCATCAGCATCTATGAGTACCCCCGGCCGGTGACCTCGATCATCCGTGACGCCGTGCCGTACACCCTCGCCCTGCTGTTGCCCGCCATCCTCCTCAGCTGGTACACGGGCAACAAGGTCGGCGCGTTGGCGGCGCGACGCAAGATCCTGGACAACACCGCCCTCCCGTTGAGCTACACGCTCACCGCCACGCCCTACATGTGGCTGGCCCTCGTGCTGGCGTTCGCACTGGCCTCGGTGGCTCGCATCTTCCCGATCTCGGGTGGCTACAGCTACGCGCTCTTGCCCAGCTGGTCGTGGACGTTCATCTCCAGCCTGCTCGCGCACTGGTTCCTCCCGTTCGCGACCTTGTTCCTCGTGGGATTCGGTGGCTGGGCGATCGGGATGCGGAACGTGATCATCTACGAGCTCGAGGCGGACTACTCGCACTACCTGCAGGCCTTGGGGGCCCCGCACCGGCTCGTGCGCAAGTACGCGTTCCGGAACGCGATGCTCCCCCAGGTGACCGGGCTCGCCCTCCAGCTCGGCACGATCATCGGCGGCGCGGTCGTCACCGAGATCGTCTTCTCCTATCCCGGGCTCGGCTACCTGATCCTCCAGGCGATCCAGAACGGGGACTATTTCCTTTTGCAGGGGGTCTTCCTCTTCATCATCGTCGGTGTGCTGGCGGCGAACTTCGCGATCGACATCGTCTACGTCCTCGTTGACCCGAGGACCCGGGTGGGCATGCAGGGGGGGCAGGCATGAGCGATGAGGCGCTGAGGGGCGACGCCGTGGCCCCCCGCTCCGCTGCCGTGCCGGTGGCGGCCGCCGCGACGCACGGTGGCGCCGCGACGGAGCTGGTCAGCGCGCCGCCGGGGGTCGCCGGGCGCGTCCCGGCCGGAGCTGGGCCGCGGCGGGAGGTCCTCTACTTCGCGCTGAGGAACAAGAAGCTGCTCGTCGGCCTGTCGATCGTGACGGTGTTCTTCCTGACGGCGATCATCGCCCCGTTCTTCGTGAGCAGTGCGCCGAACGCCTACATTGGCCCACCGGCGGCGTCGCCGTCGTCGCAGTACTGGCTCGGCACGACCTACTTCGGCCAGGACGTGTTCGCGCAGTTCGTCAACGGACTGCGCGCCAGCTTCCTCGTCGGCGCGCTCGGTGGCGGGCTGGCGGCGGTGATCGGGATGGCCATCGGCTTCGTCGCGGGCTACCGGGGCGGCATTGTCGACGAGATCCTGAACATGGTCACGAACATCTTCCTCGTCATCCCGACGCTCGCATTGCTCCTGATCATCGGCGCGTACCTTTCCGTACGCAGCGTCCTTTTCGAGGCGGTGTTCATCGGGATCACCTCCTGGCCGTGGGCGGCGCGGGCCATCCGGGCGCAGACCTTCTCGCTCACGTCGCGCGACTTCGTCGGGATGGCCCGCCTGAGCGGCGAGAGCAATCGCAGGATCATCGTCCGCGAGATCGCCCCGAACATGAGCTCGTATCTCTTCTTGACCTTCATCCTGCTGTTCGGCGGGGCGATCCTGATCGCCGCGTCCTACGATTTTCTCGGGCTCGGCCCGACGGACGCCACCTCGTTGGGCCTGATGATGAACCAGGCCGTGCTGTGGAACGCGCTGCAGCTCCACGTCTGGTGGTGGTTCATCCCGCCGGGGATCGCCATCACCGCGGTCGTCGGGGGCCTCTACGTGACGAACGTGGGGCTCGACGAGGTGTTCAACCCCAAGCTGAGGGCGCTGTGAGCGCGGCACGACGGGCCGGGCGGCCCCCCGGGGCGAGGAGAGCGGCGGTGGGACGTTGAGCCTGCGAGTCGAGGGCTTGAGGGTGTACTACAAGACCCTGCACGGCGACGTCCAGGCCGTCGACGGCGTCACCTTCGCCATCGCCGACGGCGAGATCATGGGCCTCGCCGGCGAGTCCGGGTGCGGCAAGTCGACGCTCGGCAACAGCCTGATCCTGCTCGACGGCCGGATGCGCTACGTGGAAGGTCGTGTCGAGCTCGACGGCAGGGAGCTGCCGATCTGGGACTCGGGCGCGATGAACGCCTTCCGCTACTCGGAGGTGTCGACGGTCCCCCAGTACGCGATGAGCGCCCTCAACCCGACCCGCAAGCTCCGCAAGTTCATCGCCGAGCTGCTGCATTCGCGCGGCGTGGACTACAAGGACATCCTGCCCGAGCTTGTCCGGCGGCTGGAGCTCGTCGGGCTCTCGCGCGATGTCCTCGCGCGCTACCCGATCGAGCTCTCCGGGGGCATGAAGCAGCGCGCCGTGCTCGTCATCTCGACGTTGCTCAACCCCTCGCTCCTGATCGCGGACGAGATCACCTCGGCGCTCGACGTCTCCACGCAAAAGGCCGTCGCCGAGCTGCTCGTCGAGTTCTGCGGGCGGGGCTTTGTGAAGAGCATGATCGTGGTGACCCACGATCTGTCGATCCTGCACCAGGTCGCCCACAGCATCCTCATCATGTACGGCGGGAAGCTGGCGGAGAAGGCTCCGGCGGACGTGATCATCGACGCGCCCTTGCACCCGTACACGAAGCTGCTGCTCTCCTCGCTCCCCGATGTCGGAGTGCGCTACGCCGAGCAACGGCTCCAGGGCATACCGGGGAGGCCGCCGGCGCTGCTGAACCCTCCGCCCGGATGCCGCTTCAGGGACCGCTGCCCGCTCGCGACCGACCAGTGCGCCGAGGAGCCGGAGTTCGCCGAGGTGGAAGGTGACCACTTCGTCGCCTGCTGGAACTGGAAGGCGGGAGCCTGACGTGGACGAGACCGCGGGCACGACCGGGCCCGGCGCGGCGGACCCGGGCCGGACGCAGGCGTCCGACGCCGGGCCCCCCGACGCCGCGGAGGGGCCGACCGGCCGGATGCTGACGATCGAGAACGCGACGAAGGTGTTCAAGACCGGCGCCTTCGGAGGCGGCGAGTTCACCGCTGTGCGCGACGTGAGCTTCGGCGTGGCGCCCCGGGAGGTCGTGTCGCTGGTCGGGGAGAGCGGCAGCGGCAAGACGACGATCGGCCGGATGATCCTTCGCCTCTCGGCGGTCACGCGTGGCCGGATCACCTTCGACGGCGTCGACGTCTCCGGCCTGAGGCGCCGCGGCTTGAAGGAGTACTACCGGAAGGTGCAGGGGGTCTTTCAGGATCCCTTCAGCTCGTACAACCCGATCTTCAAGGCGGACCGGGTCTTCTCGATCATCCGGGACGAGTACTTCCCCGAGGTGGGCGACGCCGCGTGGCGCGACAAGATCGAGGCCTCCCTCGACGCAGTCAGCCTCAACCCGGGCGACGTCCTCCACAAGTTCCCGCACCAGCTGAGCGGCGGGCAGCTCCAGCGCCTGCTGATCGCCCGGGCGCTCCTGCTCGACATCCGGCTACTTGTCGCGGACGAGATCATCAGCATGCTCGACGCCTCGACGCGCATCGACGTGCTGAACCTCCTCGGCGACCTCAAGTCCCGTGGGCTCGGGGTGATCTTCATCACCCACGACCTCTCGCTCGGCAACTACATCAGCGACAAGACGGTGATCCTGCGTAGAGGGCGCATCGTCGAGATGGGGCCGACCACGAAGGTGTTCGGCAACCCGACGCATCCGTACACGAGGTCGCTGCTCGCCGCCGTACCCCAGCTCCACCGGCGCTGGGAGGACGTCGCGGCCGAGCTCCAGCTCCGCGGAGCGAACGGCGCCGGCGAGCTCGCGCCTGGCGCGGCGCGCGGCCCTGAGGCGCCGGTGCCTGGAGCAGCTCCCCCCGTGCCGGAGCGCTACTCGAGGAGCGACAGCCATCCCCTCCGGTGGCCGGGGCCGGTGCCGGCAGGCCCCCGGCGCGGGGCGCGCCACGCGCGCGCCGCCGTGGCGTCCGCGCCCGAGGAGGTGCCCGAGCCCGAGCAGGTGCTCGTGGAGGTCGAGCCCGGTCACTTCGTCTCGCGTCCGAGGGCGGAAGCGAGCTGACCGGGCCCCGTTCCGAGGAGCCGCCGAGAACGACGTCCGCGCTGCGCCCGCCGGGCGGCGAGCGCTCCTCCGGGCGTCGCCGGCCCGGAGCGCGCGTCCCTCGGGCGCTCGAGGGCCAGCGATACGGGTACTTCGACGACGAGCGGCGCGAGTACGTGATCACCCGGCCGGACACGCCCACGCCGTGGATCAACTACCTCGGGACCGAGCAGTACTTCGGCTTCCTCTCGAACACCGCCGGAGGCTGCTCGTTCTTCCGCGACGCCCGGCTGCGCCGCCTGACCCGCTACCGGTACAACAACGCCCCGCCCGACGTCGGTGGCCGCTACCTGTACCTGCGCGACGACGCATCCGGCGCGTTCTGGTCGCCGACCTGGCAGCCCGTTCGGCAGGACCTAGACGAGTACGAGTGCCGCCACGGGCTCTCCTACACTCGCATCGCCGCGTCGTTCGGCGGGGTGCGCACCGAGGCGCTGTACTTCGTGCCGCTCGGCGAGGACCTCGAGGTCTGGCGGCTCGCCGTGTCGAACGAGCGTGCCGAGCCGGTGACGCTGTCGCTGTTCTCCTCGATCGAGTTCTGCCTCTGGGACGCCCACGACGACGCGACGAACTTCCAGCGCAACCTCTCCGTCGGGGAGGTCGAGGTCGAGGACGGGGTCGTCTTCCACACGAGCGAGTACCGCGAGCGGCGGGACCACTTCGCCTATTTCGCCTGCTCCGAGCCGGTCGTGGGCTTCGACACCCAGCGTGAGGCCTTCCTCGGGCCCTACCGGGGCTGGGACCGGCCGCTCGCCGTCGAGACGGGGCAGAGCACCGGCTCCATCGCCCATGGCTGGGCGCCGATCGGCTCGCACCACGTCCGCCTGGCGCTCGCCCCGTCGGAGCGCACCGAGGTCGTGTTCCTTCTCGGCTACGCGGAGAACCCCCCCGAAGACAAGTTCGACGCCCCGGGCTCGCCGACGCTCAACAAGCGACACGTACGTCCCGTCATCGACCGCTGGCTGCGCCCGAAGACGGTGGACAAGGCGTTCGACGAGCTCCGAGCGCACTGGAGCGAGCTCCTCTCGGTGCTCGAGGTGGCGACGCCCGACGAGAACACGGACCGGATGGCGAACATCTGGAACCCGTACCAGTGCCTCGTCACCTTCAACCTGAGCAGGTCGATCTCGCTCTATGAGTCGGGCATCGGTCGCGGCCTCGGTTTCCGGGACTCGAACCAGGACCTGCTCGGCTTCGTCCACCTGATCCCGGCACGCGCCCGCGAGCGGTTGCTCGACCTGGCGGCGACCCAGCTGCCGAGTGGCGGCGCGTACCACCAGTACCAGCCGCTCACGAAGCGAGGCAACGACGGCATCGGCTCCGGCTTCAACGACGACCCGCTGTGGCTGATCCTGGCGGCGGCCGCCTACGTGAAGGAGACGGGCGATGCGAGCCTCCTCGACGCGCCCGTTCCGTACGACAACGTCACCGGTAGCGAGACGGCACTCTACGAGCATCTGCAGCGGGCCCTGCGCCACACGCTCGAGCGGCTCGGCCCGCACGACCTGCCGCTGATCGGCCGGGCCGATTGGAACGACTGCCTGAACCTGAACTGCCTCTCCGACACCGCCGGGGAGTCGTTCCAGACCGCCGAGAACCGGGCTGGCGGCGTCGCCGAGTCGGTCTTCATCGCCGGCCAGTTCGTGCTCGCCGCCGCAGAACTCGCCGGCCTCGCGAGGCTCCGAGGCCTCAGAGCGGAGGCTGAGACCTACGAGGGCGCGGCGCAGCAGATGACGGCGGCGATCGACCGCCACGGCTGGGACGGCGAGTGGTTCCTGCGCGCCTACGACCACTCGGGAGCGGTGGTGGGCTCGCGCCGAAACGACGAGGGCCAGATCTTCATCGAGCCGCAGGGGATCTGCATCCTCGCCGGCATCGGGGTGCACGACGGCAGGGCGGCGCGGGCGCTCTCGGCCGTCCGGGAGCGTCTGGCGACCGAGCACGGGATCATGCTCCAGCAGCCCGCGTACTCGAGGTACTACCGCGAGCTCGGGGAGATCTCCTCCTACCCGCCCGGTTACAAGGAGAATGCCGGCATCTTCTGCCACGCGAACCCGTGGATCATGATCGCCGAGACGATCGTTGGCGACGGCGACGCGGCGTTCGACTACTACCGGAGGATCAACCCGTCGGCGCGCGAGGCGATCAGCGAGGTCCACCGATGCGAGCCCTACGTCTACGCGCAGATGATCGCCGGCCGCGACGCCCCCACTCACGGCGAGGCGAAGAACTCGTGGCTCACCGGGACCGCGGCCTGGAACCTTGTCGCCCTCACCCAGTGGATCCTCGGGATCCGCCCCGAGCTCGACGGCCTGCGCATCGACCCGGTCCTCCCCTCGCACTGGCCCGGGTTCAGGGCGCGACGCCGCTTTCGCGGGGCCACCTACGAGATCACGGTAACCCAGGCCGTCGGCGCGCACGGGCGGGTCCGGCGGCTCGTGGTCGACGGCACCGGCGTCGAGGGCACGCTCGTCCGCCCGGCAGCACCGGGTACGACGGTCCGGGTCGAGGCCGTGATCGGCTGACCGCCCGGCCCGGCGGGCCGGTGCCGGCGCGCGCTGCTCAGGCGTGCCTGAGGAGGATCGTGGCGTCGAGGCCGCGGCCGCCGGGTCCGTCCCGCAGCTCGACGGCTCCACCGCTGTTGCGGACGAGCTGGTCGACGATCGCCAGCCCGAGCCCGCTGCCGGCGCCGCGGTCGGCCCGGCCGGTCCAGAACCGGTCGAAGGCGTGCGCGCGCTCCTCGGCCGCCATCCCGAGCCCTTCGTCGATGACGTGGACGACGGTGCGGCCGGCCTCCTCGCCGAGGCCGAGCGTGACGGAGCCGCCTTCGGGGGTCGCGCGCAGCGCGTTGTCGATCAGGTTATCGAGGGCCTGGTCGAGGTCGGCCTGGACGACGAGGGCGCGGGTCGGGCGGAGGGGGCCGGTGCGGAGCACGACGCCCTGTTCGGCAGCGACGCTGTGCCAGGCGGTCTCGCGGTTGCGCAGCATCTCGGCCACGTCGACCGGTTCGGGGATGGCCCGGGTCTCCTCCGCGTGCGCGAGCGCCAGGAGGCCGGTGACGAGCCGGGCGAGGCGCTCGACCTCACCGAGGACGCCGTCCACCTCCTCGGGTGCCGGCGCGGCATCGGCTCGCAGGTTCTCAAGACGAAGGCGCAGCGCCGTGAGGGGTGTGCGCAGCTGGTGGGATGCGTCGGCCACGAACGCTCGCTGCGCGGTGATGAGCTCGCCGAGCTGGATCGCCATGACGTTCACCGTCTCGGCGAGCTGCACCAGCTCTCCCGGCCCGGTGTCCGTCGGCGCCCGGGCGGCGAGGTCGCCGCGCCCGAGAGCGGCGACGGCCAGCTCGATGCGCTTCAGGGGGCGCACGAGCGAGCGAACGACCGCGAAGCCCGCCGCCGCGGCGAGCGCGAGCGCCGCCAACCCGAGCGCGAGCAGCGCGAGGGCGATGTCGCGCACCTTGTCGTTGACCACCGAGGACGGCTCGGCCACGAGGAGGATCCCCGCGGCGGGCGGTGGGTTCTCGCGCGGGTTGTTCCGGTCGTTCGCGTTGGAGCGCTCGTAGGTGTTGGGGACGGGGACCGCGGCGAACAGCAGCGAGGCACCCGAGCCGCTGCCGACGCCGTTGAGGCTCGCCGAGCCGGTGACCGTCGCCCCGGCGCCGGTGCTGAGCAGCTGCGCGCGACCGAGGAGCCGGGATGCGCCGGCGCGGGCCGTGCCGCTCGACACGATCGGGCCGCCACTTGTGCTCAGCAACGTGACGAGCGTCACGTCGCCCCCGGCGAAGTCGTCGAGTCGCGAGGTGAGCGTCGCCCGGTCGGCGGTCGTGATGGCCGGCGGTCCGGGCACCGGGGCGTCCCCGTCGTCGTCGACCTTGTCGGTCTTCGCGTCTTCGATCCCGAGGGAGTGGTTGAGCGGCGACGTCGCGAGCCGGGCGGCGTCGACCGCCGTGCGGCTGAGGGCGCCGAGCTCGTCGCTGCGCACCTTGCCGGACCAGAGGAGGCCGAACGGCACGCCGAAGGCCACCAGCACCGCGAGCGTGAGGCCGACGTAGCCGAGGAGGAGACGGCGGAGCACCGCTGGCCGAGCCGCCCCGCCTCAAGCGTCCGGCTGGAGCCGGAAGCCGACGCCGCGGACCGTCTCGACGAGTTGAGCGTTCCCGAGCTTGCGGCGGAGCGAGCTCATGTGGACGTCGAGCGTCTTCGAGGGCCCGTACCAGTTCATGTCCCAGACGCGCTCGAGCAGGTCCTGGCGCTGCACCACCGCCCCCGGATCCTCGGCGAGCACGGCGAGCAGGTCGAACTCCTTGGCGGTGAGGCTCAGCTCGGCGTCGCCGACGAAGACGCGCCGGCGTCTCCGGTCGAGCGTGATCGGGCCGACCTGCTGGAGGTCGGCGACGTCGCTGCCCGTCGAGGCGCGACGCAGCACGGCGCGGATGCGGGCGATCACCTCACGCAGCCCGTAGGGCTTCGAGATGTAGTCGTCGGCGCCGAGCTCGAGCCCGAGGACGCGGTCCGTCTCGTCGGTGCGCGCGGAGAGGATGAGGATCGGCAGGGAGCTCTTCGTCCGCAGGGCGCGGCAGACGTCGAAGCCGTCCATGTCCGGCAGCCGCAGGTCGAGCAGGACCACGTCGGGGAGCTCGGCCGCGAGCGCCGCCGCGCCGGAGGTCACGTGCTCGACGTCGAAGCCCTCACGCGTCAGGCCGGTGACGAGGGGGTCTGCGATGCCCTCGTCGTCCTCGACCACGAGGAGGCGCACCGGGCTTCGTGCCTTGCCGCCGTCGCTCACGGTCGAGGAGTCACCGTCATCTCGGTTCCAGCCATAGTCGGGCCAGCCTAGGACGATGGAACGGCTGGGATGCTGCTCACGGGGCGGCCGAAGGTCTCGCGGGGCTGCCGCGGCGGTGGTCGGTGGCCCGCGGGTGCAGGCGTTCCCTGCGCCGGTGGCTGATGGACCGGGAGAGGGTCGACCCGGCGCCGGGCGCGGCCCGCGAGCCGGTGCTCGGCTCGCGCCGGGCGCGGGGTCCAGCCCGCCCGGGAGGCGGCGGTAGGGTCATCTGAGTGTCCGGCGGACTCCCGGTCGTGATCAGCGCGCGCGGGCTCCGCAAGGAGTTCGGCGGGTTCGTCGCGGTCGACGGCATCGACTTCGACATCGTGCGCGGCGAGGTCTTCGGGTTCCTCGGACCGAACGGGGCCGGCAAGACCTCGACGATGCGCATGATCGCGTGCATGTCGGCGCCGACCGCCGGTGTGCTGCGGGTGCGCGGCATGGACCCGGCCCGCGACGGGCCGGCCATCCGCGCCGGCATCGGTCTCGTACCCCAGGAGGACGCGCTCGACCTCGAGCTCAGCGTGCTCGACAACCTCCTCATCTACGGCCGCTACTTCGACCTGCCGAGGCGCGCGGTGCGCGAGCGGGCGTTGCGCCTGCTCGAGTTCGCCCAGCTTTCCGAGCGCGCCGACGCCAAGGTCGACTCGCTCTCGGGGGGGATGCGGCGGCGTCTCACGATCGCCCGCGCGCTTATCTCCGGCCCCGAGCTCATGATCCTCGACGAGCCGACGACCGGGCTCGACCCCCAGGCCCGGCACCTGGTGTGGGAGCGTCTCTACCGGCTGAAGCAGGAGGGCGTGACGCTCGTCGTCACGACGCACTACATGGACGAGGCGGAGCAGCTCTGCGACCGCCTGGTCGTGATGGACCGAGGGCGGATCGTCGCCGAAGGGTCGCCGCGGGCGCTCATCGACGAGCACGTGAGCCGGGAGGTCCTCGAGGTGCGCCTCGCCGGCGACGAGTACCCGGGCGCGGCCGAGCGGCTGGCCAAGGTCGCCGACCGGGTCGAGCTCCTCGCCGACCGGCTCTGCTGCTACGGCGAGGACGGCGACGCGATGCTCGGCGAGCTCCACGCCCTCGGCTACGGACCGACGAGCGTCCTCGTGCGTCGCGCCTCGTTGGAGGACGTCTTCCTCCGGCTGACGGGCCGGCGGCTCAGCGACTGAGCCGGGTCGTGGTCCCGTCGATCTTCGCCGGCCTGCCTGACCTCGCCGCACGGCGGCGGGCGACACCACTGTGGCGCCGCGCCTTCGCCTACTGGTGCTACCAGTTCACACGGACGTGGCGCTCGACCCTGACCGCGAGCATCGTGTACCCGGTGCTGTACCTCGCGGCGCTCGGGGTCGGTCTCGGCAGCCTGGTCGACCACCACCTCGGCACCGGCCGCGGCGTGGGGGGTCTCGACGGCGTGACCTACCTGCGCTACGTGGCACCGGGGATCCTCGCCGGCTCGGTGATGCAGATCGCCGTGAACGAGTCGACCTACCCGGTGATGGCCGCCACCAAGTGGGTCCACACCTACGACGCGATGCTCGCGACGCCGCTTCGCGTGCTCGACGTCCTGGCGGGCCACGTCGGCTTCGTCCTCCTGCGGCTCCTCGTCACGTCGGCCACCTTCTGCGCCATCGCGGCGGGCTTCGGCGCGCTGGTCTCGCCGGAGGCGGCGCTCGCCGTGCCGGCCGGCGTCGTGACCGGCCTCGCGTTCGCGACGCCGGTCATGGCGTTCGCCGTGACCCAGGAGCGCGACAGCGGCTTCTCGGTGATCCACCGCCTGTTCGTGGTCCCGCTGTTCCTGTTCTCGGGGAGCTTCTTCCCGATCAGCCAGCTGCCGGGGTTCTGGCAGGAAGTCGCCGTCGTGACGCCCCTCTACCACGGCGTCGCCCTCTGCCGGGCGTGCACGCTCGGCAGGCTGTGGACGCCGGCGTGCCTCGCCCACGCCGCCTACCTGCTCGCGCTCGCGTCCGCGGGATGGGTCGCGGCACGCCGGACCTTCCGCCGCCGGCTCGCGCCGTGAGGACGATCAGCGGCCCGGCGGTGACCCGGGGCGGTGCCTGCCCGCCGGGGCTCGCCCGTCTGCGCCGGCCGCTCCGCATCGTCGAGCGCAACCTCCACGTCTACCGGCGAGGCTGGATCTACTTCGTCTCAGGCTTCCTCGAGCCGTTCTTCTACCTGCTGAGCATCGGGATCGGCCTGAGCCACCTGGTCGGGGGCGTACGCGTGGGCGACCACGTCGTGAGCTACACGCTGTACGTAGCGCCTGGGCTCCTCGCCTCCTCGGCGATGAACGGCGCGATCTTCGACACCACGTACAACCTCTTCTACAAGCTGAAGGTGGCGCACACCTACGACGCGGTCCTCGCCACCCCGCTCGGCACCGGCGACGTCGCGCTCGGCGAGATCGGCTGGGCGCTCGCGCGGGGTGTGACCTATGCGGCGGCCTTCCTCGGCGTCATGGCGGCGCTCGGCCTCGTCGGCTCGCCCTGGGCGATCCTGTGCCTGCCGGGTGCGGCGCTCGTCAGCCTGGCGTTCGCGGCGAGCGGGATGGCGGCGACGAGCTACATGAAGAGCTGGCAGGACCTCGACGGCATCTTCCTCGCGATGCTCCCGATGTTCTTGTTCTCGGGGACCTTCTACCCGCTCGCCGTCTATCCGGGCGCGCTCGCTGACCTGGTACGGATCACACCGCTCTACCAGGGTGTCGCCCTCCTGCGTGCGCTCGACACCGGCACCGTCTCGTGGTCGCTGCTCTGGCACGTGGCGTACCTGGTGGCGCTGGCGGGACTCGGTGCCGTGCTGACGGCGCGCCGCCTCCGTCGGCTGCTCGCACCCTGAGCCGCGGCGGCTCAGTGGCGCCAGCGCGTGAGCGTGCCGGACATCGCGTAGGTCCACTCGCCGGCCGGGTGGTAACCGGCGGCGCGGAGGACCTCCGCCTGACGGGCGACGTAGTCGCGGCCCATGCCCCACCAGTCGTAGAGGAGCACCTGTCGAGCGCCGGGGTGGGAGCGCAAGAAGCCGGTGGCGCCGCTCACGCCCGAGGCGTCGTCGGTGGCGAACCAGGTGGCGTCGAGCGGGACGCGCGGCGCCCGCCCGAGCCGACCCGGGTAGTCGTAGGAGTCCATGTAGAAGGCCCAGCCCTTGCCGCGGCGACCGAAGCCGCCCTGCCCGTCGAGGAGCACGATGGCGACGGTGCCGGCCGTGGCTTCCTGGCGTGCCCGGGCCACAGCGGAGCGCACGCCCTGGTCCCAACGGGTGAGGGGGAGGTCGCGCCCGATGGCGAGGTCGCCCCGCACGCCGTAGGAGACGAGCGCGCTGAGGACGCCGAGCGCGAGCGCGAACGCGGCGCGCCCGAGCCAGGCGGGCGCGGCGCCGGACGGGGCTCCTGGCCGGAGCTGTCGCGGCCTCACGCCGCCGCGCGCGCGCCGGGAGACGGCCGCCCGCGCGAGCGCGGCGAGGCCGGCGCCGGCGAGCAGGTAGATCACCGGTACGACGAACAAGTCGACGCGGGTGAGGCCGAAGGGCCACTCGCGTAGCCCCGAGGCGACCAGCTGGAGAAGGCCCCCGCCGAGCAGGACGGCGACGAGCCCGCGTCCGAGCGGGTGGCGGCGCACGCTCCAGGAGCCGGCGAGCACGAGCGCGCCGACGACGAGATTGCCGACCAAGGCGAGTGCGGAGGGCAGCGCGGGCGGGACGACCTCTTGGAAGAACGGGTCGCCGAAGAGCGGCAGCCCGGTCCACGAGCCGGCGAGGAACGTCGGCAGCTGCCGGGCGACGACCTGGACGGCGGCGGTCCCGTGGGGCAGGAAGAGCCCCTGCCAGTTCGGGTAGTGCAGGTCGAAGGTCTGAGGGAGGACGAACGCGACCATCTCGACGAGGACGACGGCGCCGGCCAGCGCGGGCGCCGCCAGGTCGTTCGCGGCCGCGTGCCACCCGGCGTGCCGGCGTCTCGCGGCTCGTGCCAGATCGAGCGTGAGCAGCGGCGCGATGACGAAGGGCGCCGGCACGCTGAGCAGGCCGAGCCCGCTCAGCGCGCCGTACCAGCCGAGGCGACGGCGCGTAGCGCCCGACGCCCGGGCGTGGGACCACACGAGCACGGAGGCGAGGGTGACGAGGGCCTCGACGGCGTACGGCTTGAGCTGCATCGCGTAGTAGACGACGGCGGGGTTGACGACGAGCGCGGCGGCGACGCCGAAGGCGATGGGGCGCGGGGCGAGACGGCGGCCGACCAGATACGCGGCGGGCCCGAGCAGCACCCACGCGAGGATCATCGGCGACCGGAACGCCCATTCGTGGGCGCCGAGCACCAGCACGGCCAGCTTCTCGAGGAGCATCCACCCGAAGGCCATCGGCGCGTACGTGTTGTGGAGGTCGGTGTGCAGGCCGGGCTGCGTCAGGTCGTAGGCGCGCACCTGCTCGTCGAACCAGAACGGCGCCGTCGCGAGCTGCCAGTAGGCGGCGGCCGTCCCGGCGGCGAGCAGCGCGAGCATGCACGAGACGATGAGGTCGACCCTGCGCGTCGCCCACCGTCCGCGGCGGGTGGGAGCGACGGCGGGCCTGCCCTCCGTCTGGCGCCCGGCCGCGGCCGGTGCGACCGGTGCGATGCTCGCCATGACCCCATCGTCGCGTCTTTGGCGACCCGACAGGCGGCCGAGGCCCGCCGGTCGCGCGCCCGGTGCCGCCAGCGAGGTGTTGTCCACAGGCCCACGTAGCGCTCGACGGGCCGCCGAGGGCGCTCCCAGGGGACCGGCTACGTTGGCGGGCGGCGTCAACCCGAGGAGACCGACGAGTGCGGACCGCCAGCGATGTGTCAGTCGAGCGCTCGGCGAGCGGCGGGACACCGGCTCCGGCCGGCCGGGTCGGACTGGCCGGCGCTGCCTGGCTCGCCGGGCCGTGGCCGCCGGCGCTCGCGGCGACCGGGTGGTGGCTGTGGGCGTACCTGCACACGCGCCCGCCGAGCTCGGCGCTCTTCTCGTCACACGCCGGGAGCGCCGGCAACACCTACCACTCCTGGTCCTACGCGCATCTCGCCTACTCCGACGTGCTGGCCCTGTGGTACACGCACCACCTGTTCGACCACGCGGCGCCGTACGTGCACACGGTCATCGAATACCCGGTGCTCACCGGGTTGTTCATGTGGCTCGCGGCCTGGTTCCCGGGCATCGAGGGCTACTTCCTGGCGAGCGCGCTCGCGCTGCTCGCCTGCCTGATCGGCTCGATCTGGCTGCTGCACCGGAGCTCGGCGCTCAAAGCCTGGGCGCTCGCGTGCTCGCCGCTGCTGCTCGTCTACACGCTGCTCAACTGGGACCTGCTGGGTGTCGTCTTGATGCTGGCCGGCTACGAGCTCTACCGCTCGAAGCGCTACGCGGCGAGCGGCGCCCTGTTCTCATTGGCAGTCTTCGCCAAGTTCTTCCCGGCGGTCCTCTTCGTCTACTGTCTGCTCGCGCTGTGGCGCGACCGCTCCTTGCAGGGAGGCGCCGGCGCCGCCCGCTCGATGCTCGTCTGGGCCGTCGGCGTCGGTGTCGTCGTGAACGTGCCGTTCGCCGTCGCCAACTTCGGTGGGTGGGCGCATTTCTTCGGCTTCAACGCCACGCGCGGCGGCGGCGGCGGCGTGCTCTCGGCGCTCAACATCGACAACGCCTGGCCGGTGAGCGCGGTCGACCTGTTGAGCGCGGTGCTAGTCCTCGGGGTCATGGCCCTGCTCGCCTGGAGGGTGCTTCGGGGTCTCGGGCCGGAGGTGGCGGCCGGCATCGCGTTCGGCGTCTTCATGCTGATCAACAAGACCTACTCGCCGCAGTACACGCTGTGGGTATACGTCTACGCGATCGTCGCCGAATGGCCGCTGTGGTCGCTCGCGGGACTCGCGCTCGCCGGCGTGGCCGACTTCGCCAACGCGATGATCGTGCTGAACATGATCGCGGCGAAGGACACGGGCATCGGCTGGTACCTCGCCTGGCTCTACCCCCTCAATCGGGCGCTCCGCCTGAGCGCGATGGGCGCGGGCATCGCGGGGTCGCTCTGGTCGGTCCTGGCACGCCGTGATCGTGGCGGCGGGTCTGGCGCGCCGCGGGTGGCGCTCGAGTAGGTGCGCGGCGGGAGGCGGACGCGTCAGCCGCGCACGAGCCTGCGGGCGGCCGAGGCGATGTGGGGTGCCGAGATGCCGGCCGCGTCGAGGAGCTCGGCGGGCGTGCCTGAGCTCGACAGCGAGCGGACCGCCAGGTGGGTGAGGCGGGGCGCGATTCCTGCCGCCACCAAGGCGCTCGTCACGGCCTCACCTAGGCCGCCGGCGGGGTAGTGGTCCTCGGTCACCACGAACCTGCCCCCCGTCGCCCCCGAACAGGCCGCCAGCGTCTCGATGTCGATCGGCTTCACCGAGTAGCAGTCGACCACCCGGGCCGAGATGCCCTCGGCGGCGAGCAGGTCCGCCGCGTCCAGGCTTTGATGCAACGTGACGCCAGCACCGACGAGGGTCACGTCGTCGGAGGCGCCACCGCGGACGATCTTCGACCCGCCGATCGTGAACTCCTCCTCCGGGCCGTAGAGGACGGGGTAGGCGCCGCGCGTCGTGCGGATGTACGCGACGCCCGGCGCGTCGGCCATCGCGATGACGAGGGCGGCGGCCGACGGTCCGTCAGAGGGGTAGAGCACGACGGAGCCGTTGACGGCACGCATCGCGGCGAGGTCCTCGAGCGCCATCTGGGAGGGCCCGTCGGCGCCGATCTCGACGCCCGCGTGCGAGCCGCAGATCCGGATGGGCAGCTCGGAGACGCCGGTCATGCGCACGAAGTCGTAGGCGCGTGAGACGAACGCCCCGAAGGTCGCCGCGAACGGGACGTACCCCCGAGCGGCGAGACCGGCGGCCGCGGCGATCATCAGCTGCTCGGCGATGAACGCCTCCACGTAGCGCTCGGGCGCGACCTTCAAGAACTCCTCGGCATGGGTCGAGTTGCCGACCTCGGCGTCGAGCACGACCACCTCCGGTCGTGCCGACAGTGCAGCGAGCGCGTCGCCGTAGGCCTTTCGCGTCGCCACCTTCGATCCGAGCTCGTAGGCAGGCCGGACGACCTTCGCCTTCGGGTCGGGCGTGACGGCGGGCGTGCCGGCCGGTGGCGCGAGCGACGTGATGACGAGGGAGGAGATCCCGCCGAGGCCGGCGATCGCACGTTCGGCGAGCTCGGCCGGCAGCGCGGTGCCGTGCCAGCCTTCCTTGTCCTCGACCTCGGGGACGCCCTTGCCCTTCACGGTGCGAGCGAGGATGACGCTCGGGCGCCCGGAGGCGATCGCGGCGTCGAACGCCCCGTCAATCGCCTCGAGGTCGTGGCCGTCGATCGGGAAGGCCTCGCAGCCGAAGGCCTCGACCCGGCGGGCGTACGCGTCGAGGTCCCACTGGAGCTCGGTCGGCCCCCGTTGGCCGAGCCGGTTGACGTCGACGATGGCGACGAAGTTCGAAAGTCCGAAGTACGCCGCCTTGTCGAGCGCCTCCCAGACCGATCCCTCCGCCATCTCGCTGTCGCCGCAGAGCACGAACACCCGGTAGGGGAGCCGGTCGAATCGCGCCCCCGCGACGCCGATCCCCACGCCCGCCGCGACGCCGAGCCCGAGCGAGCCGGTCGCGAGGTCGACCCACGGCAGCACCGGAGTGGGGTGCCCCTGCAGGCGCGAGCCGAACTTCCGGTACGTCTCGACGAGCTCCTCCTCGCCCACGACCCCGACGGCCCGGTAGAGCGCGTAGAGCAGGGGAGAGGCGTGCCCCTTCGAGAAGATCAGGTGGTCGTTCGTCGGGAGCTCAGGGTGCTCCCAGTCGTAGCGCAGGTGCCTCGCCGCCAGCACGGCGACGAGGTCGGCGGCGGACAACGACGAGGTCGGGTGGCCGGAACCTGCCTCGGTGCTGCAGCGGATGGCGTCGACCCGCAGCTGGCGGGCGACGTCGGCAACGGTCGCGAGGTCGGTGGTCGTCATCTGGGCACCTCGTCGGCGGCGTAGGGGCGGTGGTGGGGACGCTTCGTAGGCTACCGGGGCCACGGCCCCCGACGTCGCCCGCGCCGCGGCGAAGGACCGGCCGGCGGGTGGTGCGCTCGCGCGAGTACGGACCCGCTGTTTGGACCTCAGCGTCCGTTTCGCCCGCTCCGACGCGTGACGAAGAGGTCGGTGAGTATCCGTATCAGGATCTTCTCGGTGGCCCCGGCGGAGCGCCCGAGCCCGGCGCGCAGGTAGTTCCAGGTGTCCCACGAGGTGGCGACGTCGATCGCGTCGAGCAGGACGCGCCCTTCCTCGGCACGCTTGGCGAGCTCGGGAGCGAAGGCCGTGGCGATGTGGTCCCGTCGGATCGACCGCATACGGCGGATGCCTTCCGCCATCTCGTGGGAGGCGTGCTCGTCGAACATCGCCGCCCGGCGGATCGGCGTGATCTGCTCGAACAGCCGGCGGTACTGGCGGGTGAGTACCTGCACCCGCTCGTCGAGCGCCAGCTTCGGATCGATCGGCTGGAGGTTCTCCAGATGTCGGCTCATCTGGAGCGAGAGCGCCATGGTCCGGAGCGCCTGGACATCCTCGAAATGGTGGTACACGGTGCGCAGGGCAACGCCGGCGCGCGCCGCCACCTCCTGGGCCGTCGGTCGCAGCTCGCCCTCCTCGACGAGCGCGAGAAGAGCCTCGAGGACGCGCGTACGCGTCCGTTCGCCCCTTGCCCTCCGCCCGTCGATCGGGGGTGTCCTTACCATTGCATCACGCGGCATACGCGTAGGCTACAGCGGCGCGCGCATCCGAGGGTGAAGTGGCACCACTCGTTACATGTGGAGTGAAGTGGTAGGGCGGCGACGACGCCTGCCAGGCGAACGGCGCCGACGCAGCGCCAACACGCACAGGACCGCCAGGAAGACAAAGCCGATCGCCGAGAGCACGAGGCCGGTGCGCAGGTTGTGCGAGGTGTAGCGCCACGTCACCTTGTAGCGCCCCGCCGGCACGGAGACCGCTTGTACCAGGCCAAAACGGTGCGAGGTGATGACGCGCGTCGGTCCCCCCGAGAGCGGGGTGAGCCGCGCGGACCATCCTGGCGCGTAGGTCTCGCTGCGCACGAGCACCGCCGGGCGCGGGCTGTCGACCACCATCGTCTGGGGCGCGTAGGGGGCGCTGCTGGTGGTCGTCACGGTCCCCGGCGCCCGTTCGAGCGTGTTCGGCGTCGTCGAACTGGCGGGCTGCAACCAGGCGAGACCGAGCGTCTGGGTGTTCAGGTACACGTCGTAGTAGCCGCGTATCACGCCCCCGAAGACCCAGTGGGGCGGTTCGATCTGGCCCTGCAGGGCGCCGTCGAGGAGGAGCCTGAGGCTCGGTGCCCGGGTGACGACGACGACCGCGCCGACGATCGTGGTGCCCTTCGAGGGGTTCTCCACGACGATCTGATCGGCGCGCTCCGCGCTCGGCAGCGCAAGTTGCGCCCGGCCGTCGCGCACGGGGACCGAGGCGAAGTGCGGCGTTCGACCAGGCGGCACCACCGCGATGCCGACACTCGGCGGGCGCCCGCTGAGCTGTGGGTTGATGATCACGCTCAGGCGGACGACGGTCATGGGCGAGGCGAGGAGCCAGGCCTGGCGCTGACCGGGCTCGATCGTCCACGGTCCGGTCCCCCCCGGTGCTGGCGCCGGCGCGTCGATCGTCGACCCGGGCGCGCCGGTGGCGGTCACCGCCGGCGCGCCGGCGACCGGGATCGCGCTGTGCGGCGGGAGGGACTCCTGGAAGTAGGTGGGCAGGGTGATCAGCGTCCGCATGTCGAGCGTGTCGAAGGTGGTGTCGTCGAGCCGCGCGGTGTCGAGGTCCTCGTAGCGGTGGGTGTCTGTCGCGTCCTGGTAGATGTTGTCGACGATCGAGCCGTACCCCTGCACGCTGGCGTTCCCCTGCAGGACGTTCATGTCGCTCACGCCGAGCTCGAGCAGCGCGAACTGGTCGGGGCTCGGCTGCTGGAAGAGCGGGTTGTAGATGGCGAAGCGCCCGGTCGGACCCGTGTAGCGGGCGACTGCGGTGCTCCACGGGTTCGCCTGGCCGAGGATCGAGCTCGGTGCGGTGGCGTAGCTGGCGTTGGCCACGTAGATCCCGACGTCGGCCAGGATGAGCACGGCGAGCGCGACCCGTGCCGCCCGCGCCGCGAGGCGCCGATGGAGCACGACGTAGGCGCCGACGGCACCGGCCACCGCCAGCTGGGACGCGAGGTACGGAGTGAGCTCGTCGAACTGCGAGGGGTTCACCACCGCGAAGCCGAAGTGGAGCTCGACCGCGGCAGGCGCCGCGTACGCCCACCCGACGAGGGCGAACACCGCCAGCACCGGCGTCAGCGCGAGTAGGCGGCTCGTCCACGCGGTGAGCGGCCCTTCCTTCGCGCCCGCGATCGGCCCACCGGACCCGTCGGCGGCCGGAGCGGCCTCGTCTCGGCGTTCCGGCCAGCGCTCGCGGCGGGAGCGCGCTCGCCGGTCGGTGAGATCCTCGACCAGGTACGCGAGCAGCACCGCCAGCGCCAGGTCGGTCATGACGATGTTGCGGTTCTGCAGGCGCTGGCCGCCATAGAGGGGGAGGTGCACGAGGAGATGGCCGAGCGCCGTGTTCGTGCCGAGACCGAGCACGACGCCGAGGCCGGCGAGCACGTACCAGACGCCGAGCTGGCGGCGCCCGCCGGCACTCCCGGCGGCCGGCCCCGCGCGCTTGGCGCGTAGGAAGGCGAGCAGCGAGCCGCCGAGCTCGGGAAGGTACGCCATGAAGGCGACGAGCGCCACGATCCCGACGCCGATCGTCAGCTCGGGCAGGTTGTAGGAGCCGCCGTAGACCGGCATCCCGAAGTTGCTGTTGCCGCCGAGAAGGAACGGCGCCACGAGCAGGGTCCCCATCTCGGAGAGCGTGATCGATCCGGTGCCGAAGAAGTCGTACGCGGTGACGCCACGCTGCGAGGAGTGCAAGAAGCCGAGGCCGGGCAGCCACTGCACGGCGGAGAGCAATGCCCCGAGTGCCGCCGCCGCGAGCACGGCGCCGACGAGCAGCCCGGCGCGGCGGCGGTCGCGAAGGACCAGGGCGATCAGGTAGACGAGGAGGACGATCGCCGCGCTCGACACCGCCCGAGGGTCACCCGCCAAGGTGGCGAGCGCGCAGGAGACACCGAGGAGGACGACGTAGCCGACCAGACCGTCGGCGCTCGAGCCGGATCGGAGCCGGCGGACGATGCCGTCGACGGCGACGAGCATCCACGGGAGCAGCGCCGTCCCCTCCATCAGGCCGATGTGGACGACCTGGCCGTCCAGGAAGCCCGCATAGGTGAAGGCGAGGGCCCCGAGCGTCGACGAGAGCGGCCGGCACGAGAGCCGGCGCAGGAGGAGGTAGGTGCCCGTTCCGGCGACGATCGGGACGGCGACGTAGTTGACGGTCCACGCCGCGATCGGGGGGAGGACCGCGAACAGCCACGTGCCGGGGAACATCGATCCGGCGTTCCACCCTGCGAGCAGCGGCGTGCCGCTCCAGATGAGCCGGTCCCAGGCGGGGAGGTGTCCCGAGCGGATCAGCTCGCCCGACAGGACCCGAAGCGGGAAGTTCTGGACGAGCGCGTCACCGGGCAGCAGCGGATGACCGCTCAGGGAGAACGGCAGGTCGATCGCCATCGGGAGCAGCACGAGGATCGCCAGCGCGATCCGGTCAGCGCTCGCGATCCGGCGCCTCGGCGCCGCTACGGGCGTGGCCGGCGGCGCGACGTCCGTTCGGATCATCCGGAGGAACCTACTGGTCGCGCCCGGTCCCGCGCAGGCTCCCCCGGGTCGTTCGTGGGCGCCGGAGCGGGGAGAAATCCCGACCAATTCAGTCGACAATTGTGCTGCCTGCCGATATCATCGGCGGGACAGCGCGTTCTCGGGCAGACTCGCGCCCATCAGGACACAGGAACGAGGAGATTCACATGGCACTGCAACTTGGCGACGCCGCGCCGGACTTCACCGCCGATTCGACCGAGGGGCCGATCCACCTGTACGAGTACCTCGGCGACGGCTGGGGCGTGTTGTTCTCCCATCCGAAGGACTTCACGCCGGTGTGCACGACCGAGCTCGGCGAGGTCGCGCGGCTGAAGGGGGAGTTCGACAAGCGGAACACGAAGGTGCTCGGCCTCTCCGTCGACTCGGTCGAGTCGCACACGGGCTGGGTGGGTGACATCAAGGACGCGACGGGCCAGGCGCTCAACTACCCGTTGATCGGCGATCCCGACCACAAGGTCTCGGACCTCTACGGGATGATCCACCCGAACGCGAGCGATACCCTCACCGTGCGCTCGGTCTTCGTGATCGGCCCGGACAAGAAGGTGAAGCTCACGATCACCTACCCGGCGAGCACCGGCCGGAACTTCGAGGAGATCCTGCGGGTGATCGACTCGCTCCAGGTGACGTCGGGATACTCGGTGTCGACGCCGGTCAACTGGCACGAGGGCGAAGAGGTCATCATCGCTCCCGCGATCTCCGACGAGGACGCCAAGGAGAAGTTCCCGAAGGGCTTCCGGACGGTGAAGCCCTACCTGCGCTACACGCCGCAGCCCAACCGCTGAGCCGGTCCGACCGAAGCATCGGGGGGCCACCCCCGCCGGCACGCGACGGTCGCCCGGAGCGCACCGCCCCCGACGGCGCCTGAGGGTGCCGGTGCGGGGGCGGCGGCGCGTCCGGGGTCCGAGCGCCCGCCCGGGCTACGATCTCGCCGTGCGCAGCGCCGTGCTCGCCGTTTGGCGTCGTTGCTGCGCCGTCCCGGTGCTCGAGCAGGACGCCCTGCTCTATCTGGCGTCGGCGCTCTTCGCGCTCTGCACCGCGTTCGTCGCGATCTCGGCCGACTACCGCCAGTGGGGCCAGATGGCCGCGGTCGCCTACGTCGCCGGGGCCGCCATCTGCCTCGCGGTCTCACGGCGCGCCCGCCGGCGCGGGATCGCCGCCGAGCGGATCGGCTGGACACGCCGCCTCGTCGTGCTGGTGCTCGTCGTCGGCGCCGTCCTGCTCCCGCTGTTCGCCCAGTTGACGTGGCGTGCCGAGGCGCGCCCGGGCGCCCATGCCCAGCCCGAGGTGGCGGTGGTCGAGCGTGCCGGCGATCGCGCCGTGCACGCGCAGGATCCCTACCTGAGGAACCCGCGCTCGGTCGGCGTCCCGCCCTCCAGCGACTCGCCGAGCGTCGACCAGAGCTCCTTCTTCCCCTACCTGCCAGGCATGGTCCCCTTCGGCCTGCTGAACGCCGTCGGCGGCCCGCCCGAGCTGCGCGACGCCCGGGTCGCGCTCGGCGGCTTCACGCTCGTCGTCGGGGCGATCGCGCTGCTGGCGAGCGACGCAACCCTCGGCCGGCGGGGGAGGGCGCTGCAGTTCCTCGTCGTCCTGCCCTCGGGGGCGCTCCCGATGGTCACCGGAGGAGATGACCTCCCGGTGCTCGCGCTGATGCTCCTCGGCCTCGTGCTCGCGCAGCGAAGACGTGCCGTCCTCGCCGGGCTCGCCATGGGCTGTGCCGGGACGCTGAAGTTCACGGCGTGGCCGCTCCTGCTGCTGCTCCTGCTCTCGGTGCGCGACCGCGAGGGTAATCGGGCGCCGCTCCGCTACGGCCTGGCCGTGCTGATCATCGTCGTGCCGGTGATCGGCGCCGGCATCGTGCTCGACCCGAGCGCGTTCTTCGAGAACGTCGTGCGCTTCCCGCTCGGCCTCGCCCGCGTGAAGTCCCCCGCGGCGAGCCCGCTGCTCGGCCAGGTGCTCGTCACCGTGTTCCCCCGCGACAAGACGCTCATCACCGCGCTCCTGGTCCTCGTCGGCGTGGCGATCGTCATCGTGGCGCTCGTCCGACACCCGCCGCGCACGGTCGCCGGCGCGGCCCGGTTCACGGCCTTCGCGATGCTGGTCGCGACCGTGCTCGCACCGGCGACGCGCTTCGGCTACCTGATCTACCCGGCGAATCTCTTCGTCTGGGCCTACGTCCTCGACGGGATGCGCCCCGCGGGCGCCGCGGCGGTCAGCGACGAGGATCAGCTGGCGTCGTCGATCTCGAACACCGTCAGGACGAGCGAGCTCGTGGGCGCGGTCTCGCTGCCACCGCCGAGCGCCGGGGTGATGGACGGGTTCACGGGCTCGATGGTCACGCCGAGCTCCCAGTAGTAGCCGTCGGCGCTCGGTCGCTTCGCCAGGATCTCGGTGCCGCGGCCGTCAGCGGTCGCGACGACCGACATCTTGCTCCAGTGCTGGTGGGCGAGCTCGGCGTCGTAGAAGGCGACGACGCTCTGCGGCGTGGACGGCACCGCCAGCGTGACCTCGCAGTCGTAGAGGTAGGTGCCACCGCTCGGGCACGACGAGCTCTTCCTCGTCGTGCGCTCGGGCACGACGAGCGCGTTCAGCACGTCCGGCGGCGGCTGACCGGCCGAGATCACGGGGCGCAGCAGCGCCTTCGCCCCGACGGCGGGGAGCTTCACGCCTGCTAGGTGGTTGAGGCTGGCGGGCGGGGTGGTCTGCCCCGGCCCCGAGGTGATCGCTCCGGCGACGAAGCCGCCGCCGCCGATCACGACCGCGAGCGCGAGGACGATCAGGGCCGGCCCGCGGCGCGGCCGCTGGGCGAAGCGCGGCGCGGCGGCGCCGACCGTGCCGGTCCCACCGCGGCCTCCGACCTCGTCGGCGGACGTGGCGCCGTTCGCGGCGAGGCCGTCGACGGTGCCCGGCAGGTCGGGATGGGCTGGTGGGTGGAGTGGCACGGCAGGGGTCCGGCCCGAAGTCTACCGGTGGGCACGTCGGGCCACCTGTCGACGCGTGGCCGGAGCGGCGGGCAGCGGTAGCCTGGGACATGGCCGTCGTCGACCCGCTCACCAGGGCAGGCACCCCCGCGGAGTGGTCCCGCGCCGGTGGCGGCGCGCCGACCGAGGCGGTGGAGCCGTTGCTGGCCGAGCTCGAGGTCCATCGCCCCGGTGAGGACGCCGGGATCGTCCGTCGGGCCCACGATCTCGCGACCAAGGCCCACGCCGGTCAGTTCCGCCTCTCGGGCGAGCCGTACGTCACCCACTCGATCGCCGTCGCGATGATCGTCGCCGAGCTCGGCCTCGACGCAACCAGCGCGACGGCCGCCCTGCTGCACGACGTCGTCGAGGACTCCGAGGTGACGCTCGCCGAGATCGAAGCGGAGTTCGGGCCGACCGTCGCCGCCATCGTCGACGGCGTCACCAAGCTCGACCGGCTGAACTTCTCCTCCAAGGAGGCCCAGCAGGCGGCGACGGTGCGCAAGATGCTCGTGGCGATGGCCAAGGACTGGCGGGTCCTCGTCATCAAGCTCGCCGACCGCCTCCACAACATGCGCACGCTCTCGGCGATGCCCGAGTGGAAGCAGCGCCGGACCGCCCAGCAGACGCTCGACATCTTCGCCCCGCTGGCACACCGCCTCGGGATCCAGGAGGTCAAGTGGCAGCTCGAGGACCTCTCCTTCCAGGCCCTGCACCCGAAGCGCTACGCCGAGATCGCCCAGATGGTCGCGACGCGCGCGCCGCGGCGCGAGGTCGAGCTGACCCAGGTCGTCGAGCTGCTCAGAGGGCGGCTGGCGGCCCTCGGGATCGAGGCTGTCGTGACGGGCCGGCCGAAGCATCTCTGGAGCATCTACGAGAAGATGGTGGTCCGCGGCAAGGAGTTCGACGAGATCCACGACCTCGTCGGCATCCGCATCGTGGTCGAGTCCGAGAAGGACTGCTGGGCGGCGCTCGGCTCGGTCCACGCGTTGTGGCCCCCCGTCCCCGGCCGCTTCAAGGACTACATCAACTCGCCGAAGTTCAACCTCTACCAGTCCCTCCACACGACGGTGGTGGGGCCGCGCGGCAAGCCGCTCGAGATCCAGATCCGCACCCAGGAGATGCACCGGCGCGCCGAGTACGGCATCGCCGCGCACTGGGGCTACAAGGAGGACGCCGCCCACCCCGGCAGCGCGCGCTCCGCCGACGACATCGCGTGGCTGCAGCGGATCGTCGACTGGGAGCGGGACATGCCCGACCCTATCGAGTTCTTGGAGACGCTAAAGCTCGACCTCGAGCAGGACGAGGTCTACGTCTTCACGCCGAAGGGCGAGATCGTCACCCTCCCGGCCGAGGCGACCCCGGTGGACTTCGCCTACGCGATCCACACCGAGGTCGGCCACCGCTGCGTGGGCGCGCGCGTGAACGGCCGTCTCGTGCCGCTCGACGCCAAGCTGCAGTCCGGCGACACCGTCGAGATCTTCACCTCGAAAGTGCCGTCGGCCGGCCCCTCGCGGGACTGGCTCCAGATCGTCGTCTCGCCGCGCGCGCGCAACAAGATCCGCCAGTGGTTCTCCCGCGAGCGCCGTGAGGACGCGATCGAGACCGGTCGCGAGGAGCTGACCAAGGCGCTGCGCCGGGAGGGGCTCCCCGCGCAGAAGCTGACGGGCTCGCCCGCGCTGAGCGACCTGTTCGCCTCGATGGGCTATGCGGACATCGAGGCGCTCTACGCCGCGATCGGCGAGGGCCACTGCTCGGCGCGCGGGGTCGTCCAGCGGCTGCGTCGCGACCTCGTCGGTGGCGAGATGCAGCTGCCGACGACGGCGCTGCCCACCCGGCGGCCGACGACGCGGCGCACGGGCACTGCGGGCGTCTACGTCGAGGGGCTCGACGACGTGATGGTCCGGCTCTCCCGCTGCTGCACGCCCGTGCCGGGTGACCCGATAATCGGCTTCATCACACGCGGCCGCGGCGTCTCGGTGCACCGCGAGGACTGCGTCAACGCCCTGTCGCTCTCGGGGGGCGACCGCGAGCGGCTCATCGAGGTCGAGTGGGACGAGCACCGCTCGGGCGTGTTCGTCGCCGGCGTGGAGGTGAAGGCGCTCGACCGCTCCCAGCTGCTCGCCGACGTGGCGCGCGTCCTCGCCGAGCACCACGTCGGCATCGTCTCCTCCTCGTCCCAGGCGACGGCGGATAGGGTGGCCCGCATGCGATTCGAGTGCGAGCTTGCCGACGCGTCGCACCTCGACTCGGTCCTCACCTCGCTCCGCCAGCTGGAGGGCGTGTACGACGCGTACCGCCTGCTCCCCGGCAAGAGCGGCTCGCTTCGCGCCTCCACCCGGTGAGCTCCTTCCAGGCGCCGAGAGGCACCCGGGACGTCCTCGCTCCTGAGAGCGCGCGCTTCGAGGCCGTGGTGGCGCGCTTCGCCGCGCTTTCGCGTCTCGCCGGGTTCGGCCTGTACGTCGGGCCGATGTTCGAGGACGCCGCCGTGTTCCGGCGCGGCGTCGGCGAGGAGTCCGAGGTCGTCGCGAAGGAGATGTACGAGTTCGAGGACAAGGGCGGACGCGTGCTCGCGCTCCGGCCGGAGGGGACTGCCTCGGCCGTGCGCGCCTTCATCCAGCACCGCCCGCCGGTGCCGTGGAAGGCCTGGTACGTGACCCCGGCGTTCCGCTACGAGGCGCCCCAGGCCGGCCGCTATCGCCAGCATCACCAGCTCGGCGTCGAGGTGCTCGGCAGCGAGGACCCCGACGTCGACGTCGAGGTGATCGCGCTGCTCGGCGCGTTCCTCGGTGCGCTCGGGGTGTCGCGCGTCGATCTTCGGGTCAACTCGATGGGCGACGCGAGCTGCATGCCGGCGTACCGCCAGGCGCTCTCGGACCACCTGGCGGCGCACGAGTCCGAGCTGTGCGACGAGCACCGCGAGCGCTGGCGGCGGAACCCGCTTCGCGTGCTCGACTGCAAGCGGGCGGCGTGCGTCGCCGTGCGCGAGGGGGCGCCCCGCATCGCCGACTACCTCTGCGAGCCGTGCCGGGCCCACTTCGCACGGGTGCTCGAGGGCCTCGACGCCCTCGGCATCGCGTGGCGGCGGGACGACTGGCTGGTCCGGGGCCTCGACTACTACACGCGCACCACCTTCGAGTTCAGCGCGCTCGCGCTCGACGCGGCGCAGAACGGCGTCGGCGGCGGAGGGCGCTACGACGGGCTGGCGGAGGTGCTCGGCGGCCCGCCCACCCCGGGGGTCGGCTTCGGCAGCGGGATCGAGCGCATCCTCCTCGCCTGCGAGGCCGAAGGCGCCCTCGCGGACGTCGGGCAGGTGCTCGAGGTGTTCGTCGTCGACCTCGTCGGCGGCGCGGCGGCACGCGACCTCACCCACGAGCTGCGCCGGGCGGGCATCGCCGCCGAGCGCGCGTTCGACGGTCGCTCGCTGAAGGCGCAGCTGAAGGTGGCCGACCGCTCGGGGGCCAGGCTGGCCTGCATCGTCGGGCCGGAGGAGGAGGCCTCGGGCAAGGTGACGCTCAGGGTGCTGCGGGGCCCCGACGCCCATCACCAGGAGGCCGTCGCTCGCGACGAGCTCGTGGCGCGGGTGCGGAGCGCACGGCCGTGAGCAGCGTCGCCGGCCGGGACCTCCCGGGAGGGCTGGCGGGCTGGCCGGCGCTCGCCGCCGGGCAGGTGCCCGAGGCGGTCGGGCTGCGCGACCGCTACTGCGGGACGCTGAGCCCCGAGGACGTCGGACGCGAGGTGGCATTGTGCGGGTGGGTGGCCCGCCGGCGCGAGCACGGCGAGCACCTGGCCTTCCTCGACCTGAGGGACCACACCGGCGTGGTGCAGTGCGTCGTCGACGGCGCCCACGCGCTGCGCCCGGAGTTCGTGGTGCGGGTGACGGGCACGGTGCGGCTGCGCCCGGAGGGGACGGCCAACCCGGGGCTCGCCACCGGCGAGGTCGAGCTCGGCGGGTGCGTCGTCGAGACGCTCTCGGCGGCCGAGCCACCGCCGTTCAGCCTGGACGGCCGCGCGGAGACGGACGAGGCCGTCCGCCTCCGCTACCGCTATCTCGACCTGCGCAGCGAGCGGATGCAGAAGAACCTGCGGATCCGCGCGGCGGTGAACTCGGCGCTCAGGCGGGCGATGGAGCGCCTCGGCTTCCTCGAAATCGAGACGCCGTTGCTGTGGACGCCGACGCCGGAAGGGGCGCGCGAGTTCGCCGTCCCGTCCCGGCTCCAGCACGGCTCGTTCTACGTCCTGCCCCAGAGCCCCCAGATCGCCAAGCAGCTGACGATGGTCGGCGGGGCCGACCGCTACTACCAGATCGCCCGGTGCCTGCGGGACGAGGACCTTCGCGCCGACCGTCAGTTCGAGTTCACCCAGCTCGACGTGGAGGCCTCCTTCGTCGAGCAGGAGGACGTCTGGGGCTTCGTCTCCGAGGCGGTGCTCGATGCGACCGAGGCGGTGACCGGGGAGCGGCCGGGCGAGATCACGCGGATGACCTGGAGCGAGGCGATCGACCGCTTCGGGAGCGACAAGCCGGACCTCCGCTTCGGCATGGCCCTCGTCGACGTGAAGGCGGCGCTCGCCGAGACCGAGTTCCGCGCCTTTCAGGCGCCGAGCGTGAAGGCGATCCGGGTCGAGGGCGCTGCGAGCTTCACCCGGGCCCGCCTCGACGGCCTGATCGAACGCGCCAAGTCGCTCGGCGCGAAGGGCCTGGTGTGGATGCGCGTCGTCGCCTCCGGCCAACCGGCCGGGTCGCTCGACCTCGAGGCGCCGGTCGCCAAGTTCCTGGGCGACGCCGAGCGCGCCGGCCTGCTCGCCGCGACGGGGGCGGCAGCGGGCGACCTGCTGGTGATCGTCGCCGACGAGCACCGCCGCGCCTGCGAGGTGCTCGGCCAGCTGCGCCTCGACCTGGCGAAGCCCCCGGTGTGGGAGGGGCCGCACCGCTTCTGCTGGGTCGTCGACTTCCCGCTGTTCGACGGCGTCGACGAGGAGGGACGGCCGCTGGCGGCCCACCACCCGTTCACGATGCCGCACGCCGGCGACCTCGACCTGCTCGAGACGGACCCGCTCGCGGTGCGCGCCCAGTCCTACGACCTCGTGCTCAACGGGTGGGAGCTCGGCTCGGGGAGCATCCGGATCCACCGTGCCGACGTCCAGCGCCGGGTGTTCGCCGCGCTCGGGATCACCGACGAGGAGGCCGAGGCGCGCTTCGGCTTCCTGACGGGCGCGTTCCGTTACGGCGCGCCGCCGCACGGGGGCTTCGCTGTCGGCCTGGACCGGCTCGTGGCCATCCTCGCCGGGGAGGAGAACATCCGAGAGGTGATCGCCTTCCCGAAGACCCAGTCGGGGACGGACCTGATGACCGGGGCCCCGAAGCCGATCGGCGCCCGCCAGCTCGCCGAGCTCGGCGTGCGCGTCGTGACCCCGCCGCCCAAGGGCTGAGGCCCGGCCCGGGCGGGCGCCCGGCCCGCTCGCATCGCGGCGCGCGGTCGGTGAGGATGGGTCGGTGAGCCGATCCGACCAGCACGGTCCCGACCTGTTCGACTCGGCCGCGGAGGCCGAGCTCGCCTCACGTGCCCCGCTCGCCGCCCGGTTGCGCCCGCGCACGCTCGACGACCTCGTCGGCCAGCGCCACCTCCTCGGCCCGGGCGGCCCGCTCCGGGCCCTCGTCGAGGCGGACGCGCTCTCCTCGGCGATCCTGTGGGGGCCGCCGGGGACCGGCAAGACCACCTTCGCCCGCATCCTCGCGACGAGCAGCGCCAAGCACTTCGAGCCGATCTCCGCGGTCACCTCCGGCGTGAAGGACGTGCGCGAAGTCCTCGAGGCGGCCCGGCGCCGGCTCGGCCGGCAGGGCCAGGGAACGATCCTGTTCATCGACGAGGTGCACCGTTTCAACAAGGCGCAGCAGGACGCGCTGCTGCCCGGGGTGGAGGAGGGGGTCGTGGTGCTCGTCGGCGCGACCACCGAGAACCCGTTCTTCGAGATCAACGCGCCGCTGCTCAGCCGCTCGACGCTGTGGCGCTTCGAGGCCCTCACCCACGAGGACCTCACCGAGCTCGCCGGCCGTGCGCTCCGGGCCGAGGGGGCGGATGCGGATGAGGTGGCGCTCGCCCGGCTGGTGGACCTCGGGGAGGGCGACGCCCGGGCGGTCCTCACGACGCTCGAGGTGACCCTCGCCCTCGCCGCCGCCCGTCGGCGGGCCGCGCCGAGCGGGGACGAGGCGGCCGCGGGCCCCCTCCGGGTGACCCTCGACGATGTCGAGGCGGCGCGAACGACGAGGGCGCTCCGCCACGGCAGGGACGAGCACTACGACCTGATCAGCGCCTTCATCAAGTCGATCCGCGGCTCGGACCCCGACGCGGGGCTCTACTGGCTGGCCCGCCTGCTCGCCGCCGGCGAGGACCCGCGCTTCGTCGCCCGACGTCTCGTCATCCTGGCGAGCGAGGACGTCGGCATGGCGGACCCGCTCGGTCTCGTCGTCGCCGAGGCCGCCGCGGCGGCCCTCGACCGAGTCGGCCTGCCGGAGGCGGCGCTGAACCTCGCCCAGGCGGTCGTCCATCTTGCGACGGCGCCGAAGTCGAACCGGTCCGCGGCGGGGCTGTGGGCGGCGCAGGCCGATGTGCGCGACCAGCCGGCCGCCCCGCCCCCGCCCGGGCTGCGTGACGCGCACTACGCGGGGGCCGCCCGGATCGGCCACGGCGCCGGCTACGAGTATCCTCACGATGACCCGAGGGGGTACGTCGAGGCGCAGTACCTGCCCACCGCCCTCGCGGGGCGGCACTACTACGAGCCGTCCGAGCACGGAGGCGAGCGCGACGTCGCCCGTCGCCTCCGCCTCCTTCGCTCCGAGGGCGACGAGGACAGCGGTGCCTGCGGTGGCGAGGGTCGGGGTGCCGCGACCCATCCCGGGCGGTCCGGGGAAGGAGAAGAGCCGGTGGAGCCCGGTGAGTCGAGGGAGACGTGACGCGATGACCTGGCATGGCGACGACCTCCGGGCGGCGTTCACCCGCTTCTTCGTCGACCGCGGCCACGCGGCGCTCCCGCCCGCGGGCCTGATCCCCCACGACCCGTCGGTCTTGTTCACGATCGCCGGGATGGTCCAGTTCAAGCCGTACTTCACCGGGCAGCTGCTGCCTCCGGTGCCTCGGGCGACGACGATCCAGCCCTGCTTCCGCATGGTCGACATCGACATCATCGGCACGACCGCCCGGCACGCCACGTTCTTTGAGATGCTCGGCAACTTCTCCTTCGGCGACTACTTCAAGGAGCTGGCGATCCCCTACGCGTGGGAGCTCGTCACCGAGGTCCTCGGATTCGACCCGGACCGGCTGTGGGTGACCGTGCACGAGTCCGACACCGACGCGACCGGCATCTGGCTAGACGCCGCCCACCTGCCCGCCGAGCGCATCCAGCGCATGGGCGAGGACAACTTCTGGAAGATGGGCGACACGGGCCCGTGCGGGCCGTCGTCGGAGATCTACTTCGACAAGGGCGAGCGTTTCGGCGAGGCGGGCGGCCCTGCCCACGGCAGCGACTCGCGCTACGTCGAGATCTGGAACCTCGTGTTCATGCAGTACGAGCGCTCGATCGACGGGTCGCTCGAGGAGCTGCCGAAGAAGAACATCGACACCGGAGCCGGCCTCGAGCGGATCCTCGCGCTGCTCCAGGGGGTCGACAGCGTCTTCGAGACCGACGTCGTCGCGCCGGTCGTGGAGGAGGCGGCGCGCCTCACGGGCCGCCCCCCCGGCAGGTCGGAGGAGTCCGATGTCGCGCTGCGCATCCTGGCCGACCACGCCCGGGCGATGACCTTCCTCGTCTCCGACGGGGTCTTCCCCTCGAACGAGGGCCGCGGCTACGTGCTGCGCCGAGTGATCCGCCGGGCGGTGCTGCGAGCGCACCAGCTCGGCGTCGCCGACCTCATCACGCCCCCGCTGGTCGACGCGGTCGTGGCGACGATGTCGAACGCCTACCCGAAGCTCGTGCGGGACGCCTCGCTCGTGACCAAGATCGTCGGCCACGAGGAGGAGGCCTTCCTCCGGACGCTGCGGGCCGGCACGGCGCTGCTCGACGAGGAGCTCGCCCGCGGCACGCACCGCCTGCCGGGCGACGTCGCCTTCCGTCTCCACGACACCTACGGCTTCCCGGTCGACCTCACGGTCGAGATCGCCGAGCAGCGCGGCGTCGAGGTCGACCGCGAGGGGTTCGACGCCGCGATGGACGAGCAGCGCCGGCGCGCCCGCCAGGCCGGCAAGCCAGGCGCGGAGGCGCAGGCGCTCGGCCAGGAGCGCTGGCGCTCGGTGCTCGAGCAGTTCGGCCCGACGGAGTTCGTCGGCTACCGCGAGGTGGAGGCGACGGCGCGCGTGCTGGCGGTCTCGCCGAGGGACGACGCGGCCAGCTTCGTCAACGTCGACGGGGAGCAGCCGCCGCCGGGCGCGGAGCTCCTCGACGTCGTGCTCGACCTCACCCCCTTCTACGCAGAGGGCGGAGGCCAGGTCGGCGACACCGGCACCCTCGTGTCCTCCACCGGGACGCTGCGCGTCCTCGACACCGACCACGCGATCGAGGGGATCACGCGACACGTCGGCTACGTCATCGAGGGGGAGGTGCCCGAGGGCTCGGTCGTCACCGCGGCCATCGACGTGAGGCGACGCGAGGCGATCCGGCGCAACCACACCGGGACCCACCTGCTCCACTCGGCGCTGCGCGAGGTCCTCGGTGAGCACGTGAAACAGCAGGGCTCGCTCGTCGCGCCCGACCGCCTGCGCTTCGACTACAGCCATTTCACGGCCACCACGCCCGCCGAGCTCGAGCGCGTCGAGGACATCGTCAACGGGGCGATCCTCGCGGACGAGCCGGTACGGGTCTATGAGACCTCGAAGAGCGAGGCCGAGGAGGCCGGTGCGATCGCCTTCTTCGGCGAGAAGTACGGCGACGTCGTGCGCGTCGTCGAGGCGGGCGGCGCCTCGGTGGAGCTGTGCGGCGGCACCCACGTCCGCTCGCTCGGCGGCATCGGCCCGTTCCGGATCATCTCGGAGAGCTCCATCGGCGCGAACACGCGGCGGATCGAGGCGACCACGGGCACCCGGACGCTGCAGGAGATGCGGCGCCTCGACGGCGTCGTGAGCCGGGTTGCCGCGTCGCTGCGGACGACGCCGGCCGACCTGGTGGAGGTGGCCGAGCGTCTCGTCGAGCGCCAGCGCGAGCTCGAGGACGAGCTAAAGCGGCTGCGCGGCGCGCAGCTGCGGACGGAGGCGCTCGAGCTCGGCCGCGGCGCCCGTGGCGGGCGGGTGGTGGCGCGGCGCGACGGGCTCGACCCGAACGAGCTACGTGAGCTGGCGCTCGCGGTGCGCGACCAGCCGGGGGTCGAGGCGGTCGGCCTGGTCGGGAGCCCCGAGGGTGAGCGGGTGGCGCTGGTGGTGGCCGCGGTGAAGGGCTCGGGGACCGACGCGCGCGCCGCCGCGGGCGAGGCCGCGCGCACCGTGGGCGGCGGCGGCGGCGGCTCGCCGGAGCTGGCGACGGCCGGCGGCCGGGACGTCGCGGCGATCGGCGATGCCCTCGCGGCGCTTCGCTCGGCACTCGGTGCGGGCTAGCGGCGCCCGGCGCGACGGCCCGGCGACGGTGGGGGAGACGTCCGGAGGCGCAGCGCCGGCGGGGCGGCCGGGGCGGGTGCTCGGCCTCGATCTCGGCGAGCGCCGCATCGGCGTCGCGCTGTCGGACTCCGCGCGGCACCTGGCGGTGCCCCACGCCGTGCTGGAGCGCTCGGACGACCGCTCGGCCGACCGGGAGCGCCTCGTCGCGCTGGCGGCGGAGCTCGGCGTGACGGCGGTCGTCATCGGCGTGCCGGTGTCGCTCGGCGGGGGCGAGGGCCCGGCGGCGCGGGCCGCGCGAGCCGAGGTGGAGGCGCTGCGCGAGCGGCTCGAGGTCCCGGTGGCGACAGTCGACGAGCGCCTGACGACGGTCGAGGTGCACCGACGGCTGCGCGAGGTCACCGGGGAGCGCGACGCGGCGCGCCGGGGAGGGGGG
>DATKQY010000054.1:0-10011 GCA_035532475.1 Acidimicrobiales bacterium
CGTCACGAGCCTCGGGGTCCCGACCGCCTACCTCCCCCACGGCAAGCCCGACGCCATCTTGGCGAGCCTCGGACTCGACGGCGAGGGCATCGCCCGGGCGGTGCGCCAGGGGCTCGAGCGCCTCGAGCACGCCGGACGGGACGTCCACCGGCTCCGCCGGAGCGCCGTCGCCGCGGGGCGCGGCTCGTCGGAGCGCGCGGACGCCGAGACCGACGAGCGGGCCGGAGGCGCCGGGAACGGCCGGTTCGCCGTCGGTTCCCGCAGGAGGCTCGCCAGGTGACGACCCGAGCGGCGGAGCGGGAGGGGACCGGCACGGCCGGCGCGGACGGAGCGGCTGTCCCGGCCCGGGTGGTCGGGCTCGTCCCACCGGCCGAGGTGCCGGCCGAGCCGGCGTTCGCTGTCGCGAGCGTGATGGCGAAGGCGGACGCCGAGAACTTCACGGTCGCCTCGCGCCTGTTGCCGAGGGCCGAGCGCGACCACCTCCTCGCGATCTACGGTTTCGCCCGTCTCGTCGACGACGTGGGTGATCTCGCCGAGGGCGACCGGGGCGCGCAGCTCGACTGGGTCGAGGCCGAGCTCGACCGGGCGCTCACCGGTGACGCCACGCATCCGGTGTTCCGCCGGCTCGCTGCGACCATCGGCGCGATCGGCGTCGGGCGGCAGCCCTTCGCCGATCTCGTGCGGGCGAACCGCCAGGACCAGGTCGTCAGCCGCTACGCGACCTACGAGGAGCTGGCGGCGTACTGCCGGCTCTCGGCCGACCCCGTGGGGCGCCTCGTGCTCGCCGTCTTCGGCCGCACCGACCCGCTCGCGGTCGAGCTCTCGGACCGGGTGTGCACCGGGCTGCAGCTCGTCGAGCACTGGCAGGACGTCGCCGAGGACTTCGCCGCCGGGCGCGTCTATCTTCCCGAGGAGGACCTGTCCCGCTTCGGCGTCGACGAGGCCGTGATCGCCTCGGGTGCCGCGACGCCGGCCTTCCGCCGGCTCATGAGCTTCGAGTGCGCCAGGTCGGCACGGCTCTTGCATGCCGGGGCCCCGCTGGTGGGCCTGCTCTCGGGACGGGCGCGCCTCGCCGTGGCGGGGTTCGTCGGCGGCGGCCTCGCCCAGCTCGCGGCCATCGAGTCCGTCGGCTACGACGTCCTCGGGCACCGGGCGAAGGCGGCGAAGGGCTCGGTCGCCACCCACAGCCTGCGTGTCCTGCTCGGGCGCGTCGGGGGTCGTCGATGATCGACGCCGACGCCGCCTACGAGCGCTGCGAGGAGATCACCGGCTCAGAGGCGCGCAACTTCGCCTACGGCATCCGGCTGCTGCCCCCGCCGAAACGCCAGGCCATGTCGGCGCTGTACGCGTTCGCCCGCCGGGTGGACGACATCGGCGACGGGGCCGCGCCGGCCGACGAGAAGCTCGCCTCGCTGGCCGGCGTGCGCCGCGACCTGGCGGCGCTCGCGGCGGGGGAGCATCCCGAGGACGATCCGGTGCTCGTGGCGCTGGCGGACGCCCTCGCCCGGTATCCGATGCCGCTCGAGGCGCTTGGCGAGCTGGTGACCGGCTGTGAGATGGACTGCCGTCAGCAGCGCTACGAGCGCTTCGCCGACCTCGCCGTGTACTGCCGCTGCGTCGCCGGCTCGGTCGGCCGCCTCTCGCTCGCGGTGTTCGGCAGCGACCGTCCAGAACTCGCGCCGAGTCTCGCCGACACGCTCGGGATCGCCCTCCAGATTACCAACATCCTCCGGGACGTCGTGGAGGACCGCCAGGTCATGGGGCGCGTCTACCTGCCGCTCGAGGACCTGCGCCGCTTCGGCTGCGAGGAGGACGCGAGCGGCCCGCAGGACCGGCTGGCCGAGCTCGTGCGCTTCGAGGCCGGACGAGCCAAGGAGCGTTACGCCGAGGGCCTGGGGCTGCTCGACCTCCTCGACCACCGCTCGCGGGCGTGTGTGGCCGCGATGGCCGGGATCTACCGCCGCCTCCTCGCCCGGATCGAGCGCGAGCCCCTCGTCGTCCTCGATCGCCGGGTCTCCCTCCCGGCGTGGGAGAAGGCCTGGGTGGCGGCGCGCAGCCTCGCGGGGGCAGGCGTATGAGGCAGATCGGCACGCCCCATGTCGTGGTCGTCGGCGCCGGGCTCGCCGGGCTCAGCGCGGCGGTCGCCTGCGCGGACGGCGGAGCGCGCGTGACCCTGTTCGAGGGACGCCCGCGTTTCGGTGGCGCGACCTGGTCCTTCGAGCGCCGGGGCCTGGCGTTCGACAACGGCCAGCACGTCTACCTGCGCTGCTGCACCGCCTACCGCCGCTTCCTCGAGCGCCTCGGCACGGCCGAGCTCGCGCCGCTCCAGGAGCGGCTGGCGATCCCCGTCCTCAGCCCCTCCGGCACGCCCGGCGCTGAGCCCGAGGTGGCCTGGATCCGACGGAACTCGCTGCCCTCGCCGCTGCACCTCGCGGCGTCGCTCCTCGCCTACCGCCACCTCGGCCTCGTGGACCGGGCCGGGATCGGACGCGCCGCGCTGGCGCTGCGCCGCCTCCGACTCGGCGACCCGGCGCTCGACGCCGAGACCTTCGGCGCGTTCCTGGCCCGCCACGGCCAGTCTCCCGAGGCCATCCAGCTGCTGTGGGATCTCATCGCACTGCCGACGGTGAACGTGCACGCCTCCGAGGCGTCCCTCGCGCTCGCGGCGAAGGTCTTCCAGACGGGCCTGCTCACCGAGCCCGACGCCGCCGACGTCGGCTGGGCGCGGGTCCCGCTCAGCAGGCTCCACGTCGACCCGGCGGTGGCGCTCCTCGAGCGCCTCGGCGCCACCGTCCACCGGCGCGCCCGGGTCGCCGCGGTGGAGGCGTCTCGGGAGCCGGGCGCGCAGGCGCCGGCCGTCCTCGTCGACGGCGAGCGGGTCCAGGCCGACGCCGTCATCCTGGCGGTCCCCCACGAGGATGCCGCCGGGCTGCTGCCGGCGGGCGGGCGTGTCGACCCGCAGGCGCTGAAGGGCCTCGGGAGCTCGCCGATCATCGACGTGCACGTCGTCTACGACCGCAAGGTCACCGACCACCAGATCGCGGCGGCGGTCCACTCGCCGGTGCAGTTCCTGTTCGACCGGACTGCGGCGGCCGGCATGGACCCGGCCGACGGGCAGTGCCTGGCGGTGTCGGTCTCCGGCGCCGACGCGGAGCACGGCGAGCGCCCAGAGGTGCTGATCGAACGGTACACCGCGGCGCTGGCGGACCTCTTCCCCGCCGCGCGCCAGGCGAAGGTGGTCGACGCGGTGGTCTCGCGCGAGCACGCCGCGACGTTCCGGGGCGTGCCGGGCACGGCCCGCCTGCGGCCCGGACCCGCGACCGGCTTCTCGGGGCTCTACCTGGCCGGCTCGTGGACCGACACGGGTTGGCCTGCCACGATGGAAGGCGCAGTGCGCAGCGGCGTCGTCGCGTCGTCCTGTGCGCTCAGCGTCGTCAGTTCCCCCCGAGCTGTACGCAGACTGCCCGAGGAGGTGGTGGCGTGATCCCGACACAGAGCGTCCCGGAGGTGCTCAACCGAGCGCGCGGTCTCGTCGCGCCGGCACTACGCGCCGCCGTCGACCGGCTCTCGCCCGAGCTCCGGCCCATCGCCGAGTACCACCTCGGCTGGGCGGACGCGCAGGGCCGCCCCTCCGGCGGCGACGGCGGCAAGGGCGTGCGCCCGGCCCTCGCCGTGCTCTCGGCCGAGGCGGTCGGCGCGGAGGGCATCGTCGGGGCTCCTGGCGGCGTCGCGGTCGAGCTCGTGCACAACTTCTCCTTGATCCACGACGACGTCATCGACGAGGACGCCGAGCGACGGCACCGGCCGACGGTCTGGGCCCTCTTCGGCATCGGGCGCGCCGTCATCGTCGGCGACGCGCTGCTCGCCCTCGCGCAGCAGGTCGTGCTCGACCCGGCGCTCGTGGTCGCGCTGCCGCGGGGCGAGAAGCGGTCCTTCAACGGCGAGGGCGCGGCCACCGCGGTCGCCGACGCGACCGCGGCGATGATCGCCGGGCAGGCGCTCGACATGGCCTTCGAGTCGGTCCCGGTCGTCGACGTCGAGGGCTGCCTCGCGATGGAGGCGGGCAAGACCGGCGCGCTGCTTGGCTGCGCGAGCTCTATCGGTGCCGTCCTCGCCGGCGCTCCCGCCGAGACCGTCGCTGCGCTGAGCCGCTTCGGCGTCGAGCTCGGGCTCGCCTTTCAGGCCGTCGACGACCTGCTCGGGATCTGGGGCGATCCGGCGACGACGGGAAAGCCGGCCTGGAGCGACCTGCGCCAGCACAAGAAGACGCTGCCGGTCGCCGCGGCCCTCGCCGCCGGCGGCCAGGGTGCAGAGGAGCTGTGCGGGCTGCTCGGGCGCGAGCACCTGGAGGAGGCCCAGGTGGCGCGCGCCGCCCGCCTGGTGGAGGAGGGCGGCGGCCGCACCGCGACGCTCGAGGAGGCGGAGCGCCGGCTCACCTCCGCCCTGGCGGCGCTCGACGTCGTGACGCTCGCCGACCGGGCGCGCGAGGAGCTCATCGAGGTGGCTCGTTTCGTGGTGGACCGGGAGTTCTGATCACGTGAGCGACGAGCGGGCCGCCCCCGTCACGCCCGCCGTTCCCGCGGCCGAGGTCTCGCTCGGCGCGGAGACGCTGGCGCGCGCCCGCGGTCACCTGCTCGGCCTGCAGACGCCCGGGGGCTGGTGGAAGGGCGACCTCGAGACGAACGTCACCATGGACGCCGAGGACCTCTTGCTGCGGGAGTTCCTGGGCGTGCGCTCCGAGCACGACACCGTGGCATCGGCCGCGTGGATCCGCTCGAACCAACGCTCCGACGGTACCTGGGCGAACTACTACGGCGGCCCGGGCGACCTGTCCACGACCATCGAGGCCTATGTCGCGCTGCGGCTCGCAGGCGACGAGCCCGACGCCCCGCACATGGAGAAGGCGGCGGCGTTCGTGGTCGAGCAGGGTGGGCTCGAGCGCTCCCGGGTGTTCACCCGGATCTGGCTGGCACTGTTCGGGTTGTGGTCGTGGGACGACCTGCCGGCGCTGCCGCCGGAGCTGATCTTCCTCCCGTCGTGGATGCCGTTCAACGTCTACGACTTCGCGTGTTGGGCCCGCCAGACGGTCGTCGCGCTGACGATCGTCGCCGCCTACCGGCCCGTCCGGGCGATCGCGTTCGGGCTCGAGGAGCTGCGCACGGGCGAGCACCCGCCCCGGGTCGAGCCGTCGCTCAGGGACTGGCAGGGGCGTTTCACGCTGCTCGACCACTGGCTGCACCGTTACGAGCGCCTGGCCCGCCGCCGCGCCCTCCGCTCGACGGTGCGGGCCAGCGCCCTCGCGGCGGCGGAGCGCTGGGTCGTGCGCCGCCAGGAGGCCGACGGCGGCTGGGGCGGCATCCAACCGCCGTGGGTCTACTCGATCATGGCGCTGCACCTACGCGGCTACGCCCTCGACCACCCGGTGCTCGCCAAGGCGCTCGAGGGCCTCGAGGGCTTCACGATCCGCCGGGACGGCCAGCGCTCGCTCGAGGCGTGCCAGTCCCCGGTGTGGGACACGGCGCTCGCGACGATCGCGCTCGCGGATGCCGGCGTGCCGCCCGGACACGAGTCGATGGTGCGCGCCGGGGACTGGCTGCTCGCCGAGGAGATCCGCGTGCCTGGCGACTGGGCGGTGCGCCGGCCCGGGCTCACCCCTGCCGGCTGGGCCTTCGAGTTCGCCAACGACGGCTACCCCGACATCGACGACACGGCCGAGGTCGTGCTGGCCCTGAGGCGTGTCGAGCCGAGTGACCCCGTGGCGGCCGAGGCTGCGATCGAGCGCGCCGTGCGCTGGACCGAGGGGATGGCGTCGTCGAACGGCGCGTGGGGCGCGTTCGACGCCGACAACACCCGAGAGCTCCTCTACGAGCTGCCCTTCTGCGACTTCGGTGCCGTCATCGACCCACCGAGCGCCGACGTCACCGCCCACGTTGTCGAGATGCTCGCCCAGGAGCCGGCGGCCGATCCCGAGCGCTGGCGGCGCGGCCTTGCATGGCTGCGCGACCAGCAGGAGGACGACGGCGCCTGGTACGGGCGTTGGGGCGTCAACTACGTCTACGGTGTCGGGGCAGCCGTGCCGGCCCTGACGGCGGCCGGCGCGGCGGCGGACGACCCGGCGGTCCGCCGGGCGGTGGGCTTCTTGGAGGCGCACCAGAACGAGGACGGCGGCTGGGGCGAGGACATCCGCTCCTACGACGACCCGGCGCTCCGGGCGACGGGGGCGTCCACGGCCTCGCAGACGGCCTGGGCACTGCTCGCGCTCGTCGGCGCAGGCGAGGCCGCCGGCACGGCGGCGCGCCGCGGCGTGGCCTGGCTCGCCGCCACCCAGCGAGATGACGGGAGCTGGGACGAGCCGTGGTACACGGGCACCGGCTTCCCCGGCGACTTCTACATCAACTACCACCTCTACCGGCTGGTCTTCCCCGTGACGGCGCTCGGTCGCTGGTGCCGGGCGCTCGGGGCCCTGCCGAGGCCCCCGGCGGGCGCCCCGGTCCGGCGGCCCCGACGTGCCAGGAAGGCGGACCAGTGACGTGGGCGGGACCGGCATGACGCCGCCGCCGGCCGTCGAGCCGCTGTTCCTCGCGCCGCTGCGCATCGAGCTCCTCGCGCTCCGGCGCGGTGCGCCGGGCGCCGAGGTCCGGCGGATCGGCATGGGCCCCGCGCGGGCGACCGCGGCGCGCGCCAGCCTGGAGAGCACGGTCGCCAAGGGGCGGCCCCTCGTCCTCCTCGGCTTCGGCGGCGCGCTCACCGCCGACCTGCGCCCGGGCGACCTCGTCGTCGCCAGCACGCTCGGCGCCGTCGGCTCGGACGACACGTTCCTGCTCCCCGACGCCCGCGCCGTGGCGAGGCTGTTGGAGCTGGCCGCACCGGGCGTGAGGGTCCGGCACGCCCCGGTGGTCTGCTCGTCGCGAGTGCTGCGCGGCGACGAGGCGAGGGTGCAGGCCGCGTCCCACGGCGCCGTCGCCGTCGAGATGGAGTCGTTGTGGTGCGCCCCCCTCGCGCGCCGACACCCGTTCGTCGTCGTGCGCGCGATCGTCGACGTGCCGGGGCGAGAGTTCGTATCCGCTGCAACCCCGGTTGCGGCATGGCGTGCCTTTTGTGCGCTCGCCAGCGCCGCTCGCGCCCTCGCGCACTGGACCCCCGCTACCGTGAACGACAACCCCCTCATGGAGGTCGGTGATATCTGATGTCCATCCCTATCCGTCAGAACCTGCGCATGGCTGCGTACTTAATGCGCAAGAAGCTGGCGCGCACCGAGAAGTACCCGCTCATCGTGGAGCTCGAGCCGCTGTTCGTCTGCAACCTCGCCTGTCCCGGCTGCGGCAAGATCCAGTACCCGACCGAGATCCTGCGCAAGCGCCTGACGCCGGACGAGGCGTTCGCCGCGATCGAGGAGTCCGGGGCGCCGATGGTGTCGATCGCCGGCGGTGAGCCGCTGCTGCACCCCCAGATCGAGGAGATCGTGGAGGGGCTGATCAAGCGGAAGCGCTTCGTCTACCTCTGCACCAACGCGGTGCTGCTCCGCCGAAAGATGGACCGCTTCAAGCCGTCCGCCTACTTCTCCTTCGTCGTGCACCTCGACGGCCTGGAGGACCGCCACGACGAGGCGGTCGACCGCAAGGGCGTGTTCCAGGAGGCCGTCGACGCGATCAGGGAGGCGAAGAAGCGGGGCTTTCGGGTCACGACCAACTCCACCTTCTTCACCAACGACTCGCCGAAGACCGTCCGCGACGTGCTCGACTTCCTGAACGACGACCTGAAGGTCGACGCGATGATGATCTCGCCCGCCTACGCCTACGAGAAGGCACCCGACCAGGACCACTTCCTCGGCGTCACCCAGACCCGCGAGCTGTTCAAGGAGGCGTTCGCCGACGGGCACCGGAAGAAGTGGCGGCTGAACCACACGCCGTTGTTCCTCGACTTCCTCGAAGGCAAGCAGGACTACCAGTGCACCGCGTGGGGCATCCCGAGCTACTCGATCTTCGGGTGGCAGCGTCCGTGCTACCTCATGAGCGACGGGTACGCGAAGACGTACAAGGAGCTGATCGAGACGACCGAGTGGGAGAAGTACGGCAGGGGCCGCGACCCGCGCTGCGACAACTGCATGGCGCACTGCGGCTACGAGCCGACTGCCGTGCTCGCCACCACCAAGTCGTTTCGGGAGTCGCTGCGCGCGGCCGTCGGCACGCACTGAGCGCGGCCGGCCGCGCCGGTCACCTCACGCTCTGCAGCCTGAATACGGGGTGGCCCGGCGCGATCCGGCGCAGCTCCTCGTCGGACGCGTCGCCCCCGGCCCCCGAGAAGAAGGCGCCGACCTCGAACTTCCAGCGCTTCAGGTAGGCCCGCAGCAGTGGCGGCTTGGCATCGTCCGCGAGCTCCTCGGCCGAGAAGGCCTCGGCGCGCCGGCCGATGCGCAGCTCCCCTTCCGTCGCCGTGCGGAGGTTGCGGACCCACTGGGTCTCGCCGCGGGGTGCGACGAGGTAGCGCTCGCCCTCGAAGACCATGAGGTTGACCGGGGTCGACCGCCACTCGCCACTGCGCCTCCCGCGGACCCGGAGCTCGCGTGCGCCGAGGACGCCCACGCCGAGCCGGATGAGTGTCCGCACGAGCGCGTTGAACACGTGCCGGGTGAACCAGCCCGGCTCCAGGTTCCGCTGGCTTCGCTCGTCCTCTGGCATCGCGCTTCCTTTCCGCCCCGGACGCCGTAGCGCTCCGGGCCTCGATATAGAGAGCGGTGCTCTCTGTAGAGATCACCATTTCAGAAGCCGGCGCAAGAGTCAAGAGCGTCGCTCGCGATTGTGCTCAGTGCTCTCCTCGATGTGACAGACTCGCCTCATGAACGCCGGTCGAAGCGCTCGCGAGCGTGTACGTGCCGAGCTCACCCGGGAGATCAAGGAGGTCGCCCGGCACCAGCTGGCTGCGGAAGGGGCCTCCCACCTCTCCCTTCGCGCCGTGGCGCGTGAGCTCGGCATGGTGTCGTCGGCTCTTTACCGGTACTTCCCGAGCCGGGACGAGCTGTTGACCGCGCTGATCATCGACGCGTACGAGGCGCTCGGGGAGACGGCGGAGGCGGCTGCGGCGTCGCCGGAGCACGGCGACCTCCTGGACCGCTGGCGAGCGGTGTGCCGCTCGATCCGCCGATGGGCGCTCGAGCATCCGCACGAGTACGCCCTCGTGTACGGCTCCCCGGTGCCCGGTTACCGGGCGCCGACCGACACGATCGTGCCCGCCGCGAGGGCGGTCACCGTCCTGCTCGGCCTGCTGGCCGCGGCGTGGGAGGAGGGCCGGATCGCTCCGCCGGCCGACGTCCCCCCGCTCCAGGTCGGCGTGGCCGGCGAGATGGAGCGGCTCGCCGCGCAGATCCTGCCGGGGGTCGACGCGGCGACGACGTTCCGGATGCTGGTCGCGTGGACCCAGCTGCTCGGGATGGTCAGCTTCGAGCTGTTCGGGCACTCCGTCGGGGTGCTCGAACGAAGCGACCTCGCGTTCGACGCCGCGGTGGTCGCGATGGCCCGTTACGTGGGCCTGGTGCCGGCCAGGAGCTCCTCCGGCCGTGGCCCCGGGCATGGTGGGCGGGTGGCTCCGCGAACCGGGGGCCGCGGAAACGTCGGCGGGTAGGCTTCTGTGATCGGGGGCTGTAGCTCAGCTGGTTAGAGCAACTGGTTTGCAACCAGTAGGTCACGGGTTCGAATCCCGTCAGCTCCACAACGTTGTCGAATTCACAACGTTTCCCCTACTCGACACCGCTTTCTGGTTTCCGGTCGCTCGAGACCTCACGGGCTGCTTCTGAACCCCTGCGGCGCGAGCATGGCGTGTCAGCGAACTGGCGTTGGGGGACACTCGCTGCCTAGACCGACCGACCGGATCAGGCGAGATTCACGACGACGGTCTTTACCTGCGTGTAGTCCATCAGCGTCTCGACGCCCTTTTCCCGGCCGTGGCCGCTCTGCTTGTACCCGCCGAATGGCGCTTCGATCGGAGCCGACCACTGATTCACGAAGATCTGTCCCG
>DATKQY010000055.1:0-2733 GCA_035532475.1 Acidimicrobiales bacterium
GCCGGGCAGGCCGGCGCCCCGTTCGTCTGGGCGCACCGGGGCGCCTCGGCGCTCGCCCCGGAGAACACGCTGAAGGCCTTCCTGCTCGCCGCCGAGCTCGGGGCCAACGGGATCGAGCTCGATGTCCAGCTCACCTCCGACGGCGTGCCGGTCGTGCTCCACGATCCGTTCTTCTGGTCAGACGGCACCGAGCGCTTCCTTCGCGCTGCACCCGACGCCGCCGACACGCACCGCCGGTGGGTCGCCCAGTGCACCTGGGCCGAGCTCGCGGCCGCGCCGCTCACCCACCCGGACGGGAGCCGGGAGGCGGTCCCCCGATTCGAGGAGGTGCTGGAGGCGGTCCCGGACTGGCTCTGGCTGGACGTCGAGCTGAAGGCCGGCGCGATCTACGATCCGCGACTCAGCGGGGTGGTGCTCGGGTGCATCCGGCGGCGACCGGAGCGGGTGCTCGTCTCCTCCTTCGACCATCTGGTCCTGCGGGAGGCCGCCGAGGCCGAGCCCTCGCTCCCCGTGATGGCGCTCTGTGACGCGCGGCTTGTCGATCCTGCGGGCGCCCTGTCGTCGATCCCCGCTTCCAGGATCTGTCTCCGCCGGGCGTTCCTCACCGCCTCCGATGTCGTCCGCTGGCGGAAGGAGGGCCTCGAGGTGAGCGTGTACGGCAGCGAGATCCTTCTAGATCTGGACGCGGTGCTCACCTGGGCGGTGTCGGGGATCTTCCTCGACGACCCCCGCCTTCCCCGCGCCGCCGAAGGCGCACGGTGAGCACGGCCCGGGCGGGTGCACAGAGCGCAGCGCCGGACACCTCCGAGCTCGTCGAGCGTCACCTTCGGCACCTGGCCAGCCTCGTGCTGTCGAGGCTGCAGGAGGTCCTCGAGCACCAGGAGCGGCTCGTCGTCTCCACGAAGACCGCCGTCTACGACCTCGTGACCGACGTCGACCGCTCGGTGGAGGCGTGGCTGTGGGAGGAGGTCCACCGCGTCTTTCCCGAGGACGGCTTCCTCGGAGAGGAGCACGGCTGGCGGCTCGGTCCGACCGGTGCGCGCGACTGGGTCGTCGACCCGATCGACGGCACGACGAACTTCGCGAGCGGCCTCCCATGGGCCTGCTGCTCGATCGCCGCGCTTTGCTCTGGTTCCGCGGGTGCCGGTGTGATCGTCGACCCGTATCGAGCGGAAATCCATCTGACGGCATCAGCGGCCAAGGGCAGCGAGGTGAACGGCGAGACCGTGAGGGTCTCGCCGGGGGGAGACCTGGAGGGGAAGGTCGTCCTGCTCGAGGTGCCCTCTGGCGTCTCGCCCTCGGTGCTCCAGGTCGTGGAACAGGCCGTGCTGCGACGCGGAGGAGCGTCACGGGTGATGGGATCAGGGGCGCTCGCGCTGGCGAGCGTGGCGGCCGGGCGGGCCCAGGCGACCGTGCACGCCGGGCCGAACATCTGGGACGTCGCGGCGGGCGTCGCGCTCGTGGAGCACGCCGGGGGGGTCGTGCTCGGTGCCGCGGCACCCTACCTGCTCGGCGCGCCCGGCCCGCTCGTCGCCGGCAGCGCGGAGACCTGCGAGGTGCTGCAGCCGCTGCTTGTCGGGCTCGACACGGGCGTAGCGCGCTCCTTGAGCGAACGGGACGGGGGAGGTCACTGATGGACGCGCCGCGTGGCACCGTCGTCGAGCGACTCGCCGGCGCGCCGATCTCCTGGGGCGTCTGCGAGGTGCCCGGATGGGGCGTCATGCTCCCGAGGGAACGGGTCCTGTCAGAGATGCGCGGGCTCGGCCTGCAGGCGAGCGAGCTCGGCGCTCTCGGCTACCTCGGAAGCGAGCCCGAAGAGATCCGAGATCTGCTCGCGAGCTTCTCGCTGAGCGCGGTCGGCGGGTTCGTGCCCCTCGTGCTCCACGAGCCCGCGGCGCGAAAGGACATGGTGCTCGACGCCGAGCGAGCAGCGCGCCTCATCGCTGGCGCGGGCGGGAGCTACTTCGTCACGGCCGTCGTCGCCGACGCGGGCTGGTCGGCGCCGTTCGACCTCGACGGACCCGGCTGGGACGAGCTCGCCTCCGGCCTCGCCACGGTGGAGCGGATCTGCGCCGACCACGGCCTCGCACAGGTGCTCCATCCGCACCTCGGGACGCTGGTCGAGCGGGGCGAGCACATCGCCGAGGTGCTCGAACGATCCGACGTGAGCTGGTGTCTCGACACCGGCCACCTCGCGATCGGAGGCGTCGACCCGCCGACCTTCGCGGCCGAGCACGCGGACCGGGTCGGGCTCGTGCACCTGAAGGACGTCGACCTGTCGCTCGCGCCTGGCGTAGCCGCACACGAGCTGACACTGCTCGAAGCCACGAAGGCAGGGCTGTTCCGGGCGCTCGGACGCGGTGACGTCGACGTCGCGGCCGTCGTCACGGCCCTCGAGGCGAGGGGGTACTCGGGCTGGTACGTGCTCGAGCAGGACACCACGATCGCCGAGGTCGATGCCGGATCGGTCGACCCGGCGGCGGACGTTCGCACGAGCATCGACTACCTCCGTCACGTCCCCATCGACGAGGTGGCCCGGCGATGACCGCGCCGAGGCAGCCCGCTGCGGGCGCGAGCGCCTCCCCGCTCGGGGCCGGGCAGGCCGGCGCCCCGTTCGTCTGGGCGCACCGGGGCGCCTCGGCGCTCGCCCCGGAGAACACGCTGAAGGCCTTCCTGCTCGCCGCCGAGCTCGGGGCCAACGGGATCGAGCTCGATGTCCAGCTCACCTCCGAC
>DATKQY010000056.1:0-157743 GCA_035532475.1 Acidimicrobiales bacterium
CTCTCGATCGGCGAGCTCAACCCGACCCGCGCCGCCGGAGACCCTGACGCCATCCTCCGGTTCGTCGGCGTCCTCGCCGCCACTCTTGGCGCCAAAGCTGATCGAGCCGGGCCGTAGCGGTGCCGGCCCTGGAGCCCGGAGAAACGAGCAGCAGCTTCATCCTGCCACCCGATCGACCTCGGCGAGCCGTGACGGGCAGTCACAACATCGCTACAAAACAGTTTGTCGAATTTCGTGGGCCGTACAGGACTCGAACCTGTGACCCCTTGCGCGTCATGCAAGTGCGCTACCAACTGCGCCAACGGCCCGTGGACCAGGAAGGTTAGCACCCGCCCCCGGGCGACGACGCGGCGCCCGGCGACGGCCCGGTCGAGCGCGAAGGCCGGGCCTGGGAGGTGTCGGTAGGATCTGCGCCGTGCAGACCCTCCCCTCCCCGGGGCTCGCCGGGTCCACTCCTTCGACGTCGGATGAGCGCCCGGGGGCACGCGGCCGTGGGTCGCGCCGGAACGTCGGGGCTTGGAGCTCGGCGGCTTCGGCCGCCACGGTACTCATCGTCGCGGGAGTCACCGCCTTCGTCGTCGCCCAGATCCGACCGGGGCTGATCTTCGGCCCGAACATGGACGTCGGCGGCGACAACGCCGCCCACGTCGTCGCCGTCTACTACTTCATCCACCACTTGCTGCCCCGCCTCCAGCTCAGCGGATGGGACCCGCAGTGGTTCGGTGGCTTCCCCCTCTACGTCTTCTACTTCCCGCTGCCCGCGGTCCTCATCGCGGCGTTCTCGTGGATCTTCGGCTACGCGGTCGCCTTCAAGCTCGTGACCGTCCTCGGCGTGGCGCTGATGCCCGTGGCCGCCTACACGTTCGGGCGTCTCGCCGGCTTCCGCCGGCCGATCCCCGCCCTCATGTCCGCCGGCATGCTGCCGTTCATCTTCCTCTTCGCGCCGAGCATCCCCGGTGTCAACGTCTCGTGGAACATCGACGGCGGGACCTTGGCGTCGACGCTCGCCGGCGAGTTCTCCTTCACCCTCGGCGTCTCGGTGGCGCTGTTCTTCCTCGGCGTGTACGCCTACGCGCTCCGCACGGGGCGGCTGCGATGGCTCGCCGCCCTGCTCTACCCGGCGACCCTGCTGTGCCACGTCGTGCCGGCGATCTTCGCGGCTGCAGCCGCCGTCGTGCTCACGATCGCCATGTGGAGCAGGCGCGCCCTCGTGCACGTCCTGCTCCCCGTCGGGCTGGTCGGCGGCCTGCTCTCGGCCTTCTGGCTGCTCCCCTTCGGCTCCTACCTGCGCTACTCGTCCTCGATGAACTACTCGCGGGTCGGTGATGCGTGGCAGAACCTCATCCCCTACAACGGCGAGCAAGCCGTCCAGTGGCTGGCGCTCATCGGTCTGCTGCTCGCCATCTGGCGTCGAGAGCGGATCGCCGTCGCCATCGGGCTGCTGGCGCTCGGCGCACTCGGCGGCTTCCTCTTCCTCCCCTCTGGCCTCGTCTACAACGGCCGATGGCTGCCGTTCTGGTTCCTCACCACCGCGCTGCTCGCCGCCTACGCGCTCGGCGAGCTCGGCAGGACCCTGTTCGCCGCGTACCACCGGGAGCATTGGCACCCGGTGGCGACCGGCCTCGTCGGCGGCATCGCCTCCATCGTCCTCATCGCGGGATGGCTCGGGGTCCTCCCCTTCTACCCGACGCCTGCCGCGAACCGGAACCCCGTCACCGGATGGGTCACGTGGAACTACACGGGCTACCAGGGAAAGCCCGGGTGGGGACAGTTCAGCACCCTCGTCTCGATGCTCTCACGCGCCGCGAAGGTGCACGGCTGCGGCCGGCTCGACTACGAGTACTCGCCGAACACGACGGGGGCCTTCGGCTCCACGCTCGTACCGATGTCGTTCCCGCTGTGGACCCACGGCTGCATCCAGTCAGCCGAGGGCGTCTACTACGAATCCTCGTCCTCGAACCACTTCCACTTCCTCGACCAGGCCGAGCTCTCCCTGGCACCTTCGAACCCGGTCGTCGGTCTCAACTACTCGAAGGTCCCGGACGTCCCCGACGGCATCCGGCACCTGCAGCTCACCGGGGTCAAGTACTTCCTCGCCAGCTCGCCGACGATCGAGGCGGCGGCGGCGGCGGACCCGTCCCTTGTACGCGTCGGCTCGAGCTATGAGTCCGCCGACGTCGTCGACCGTACGCAGGGCTCTCCCGCGCCACCTTCGACCTCGACGTTCTCGTGGGTCCTGTACGAGATCCGCGACTCGCCGCTCGTCCAGCCGCTGCGTTACGAGCCGGTCGTGGAGGCCGGCATGACCAAGGTCGGCTGGCAGCAGATGGCCGAGTACTGGTACCAGCACGAGCAGTACTGGCCGGTGCCGGTCGTGAGCTCGGGCCCCGCGGCCTGGCCGACGGAGCCGCAGGGCTCCGTCGTCGGCACCGCCGGGTCCGTCCCGGTGCCGAAGACGACGGTGAGCAACGTGAGGGCCGGCGACGAGAGCATCTCCTTCGACGTCGGCCGACTCGGGGTGCCGACTCTCGTGAAGGTCCCCTACTTCCCGAACTGGCAGGCGAGCGGCGCCACCGGACCCTTCGAGGCGACCCCGAACCTGATGGTGGTCGTGCCGACCGCGCACCACGTGGTCCTCACCTACGGCACGACCCTGGTCGACTGGCTCGGCCGCACCGGGACGATCGTCGGCATCGTCGGCTTCGCCGCCCTCGCCATCGCCCCCGCGGCGGTCGGGCTCGGAACGGGCACCGGAGCCTTCCCGGGCGGCCGGTCGGGCGCACCCGAGCCGTACCTCCCCGGAGTCGGCGAGGAGGACGACGAAGGTCCGGCCGGTGACGGCAGGGAGCGCGGCTCGGACTGGACGGGCCCGGAGCCGGCCGGGTCCGGCTTCGCCGGCGTCACGGGGCCGGCGGACGCGGACGATGTCGGCGACGAGCTCGGCCCGGGGCCGTGGTACGAGGACGCGCCCGCGCCGTGGGGCTATCCGCCGAGCAGCGGCCGGGAGGACCCCGGCACGTGACCACCGGCCGCCCGCCCGGGGGCTCGGCGGGAGCGGGCGCCGACGGGTCCACGGGGGACGGGGAGATCGCAGTGGGCGAGGGCCGACCGTACCTCTCGGTGGTCCTCCCGGCGCACAACGAGCTGATGCTGCTCGGCTCCACCGTGACGAACCTCGTCTCGGGCCTCGACGCCCGCGGCCTCGACTACGAGATCCTGGTCGTCGAGAACGGGTCGCGCGACGGGACCTTGCGCCTGGCGCGCATCCTGGCCGCGCAGATCCCCCGGCTGCGCCTCCTGACGCTGCCCGTCGGCGACTACGGCGCGGCCCTTCGGGCCGGCTTCCTCGCGGCGCGCGGGTCGGTCGTCGTCAACTTCGACGTCGACTACTACGACTTCGGCTTCCTCGACACGGCGCTCGCGCTGGTGCGCTCGGGCGATGCCGCGGTCGTGGTCGCCTCCAAGCGCGCCCCCGGGGCGAGCGACCGCCGGCCCCTCCTGCGCCGCCTGCTGACCGCCGGGTTCGCGGCGACCCTCACGGCCGGGCTCGGCCTGCAGGTCACCGACGCGCACGGGATGAAGGTGCTGCGGCGCGAGGCGCTCGAGCCGGTCGTCGGGCGCTGCGTGATGCGCGGCAGCCTGTTCGACGTCGAGATGGTGCTCCGCGCCGGCCACGCAGGTCTCGACGTACGCGAGGTGCCCGCCGTCGTGGTCGAGGTCCGCCCGCCGCGCACCCCGGTGTGGCGGCGGAGCATCGAGTCCTTCGCGGGCGTCGTGCACCTGCGCCGCCAGCTCGATCGGGAGCGACGCGCCGGCTGACGCGTCGCTCGCCGGCCCTGCCGCCAGGCCGGCGGACACGACCGGCCTCAGGCGGCGGTCCGCCCGGGCCGCAGCAGGATCACACCGCGCCGGTGCTGACCATGGAGCGCAGCCGCTTGCCCGGAGCCGCAGACAGCCGAGCGCCGGCGAAGAGCGCGGCCATCTGGCGCAGCTCGACGCGGGCCAGCCCGAGCTCGGCGCTGGCCCCGGCGAGCTGTGGCCTCGCCGCCGCGAACGCGCCGAGCGCGGCTGGATAGCTCGAAGCGGTCTCCGAGAGGAGCTGGGTGTCGAGCGAGTCGACCGTGCTCACCAGGCTCTGCAGCTCGGCGGCGAAGACCCGGTAGAGGTTCTGCGCCCGCCTCGTGACCTGCTTCGAGGCGTGCTCGGTCGTGATCAGCGCCTGGATCCCGGGCTCGAGCGCCTGCAGCTTCTCCGCAGGCGCGAGCAGGGCGTCGCAGCGTAGGACCAGCCTGACCTGGGGGCTCAGCATGGAAAACACCCGGTAGCTCACCACCATCGATGCCGCTGCCGTGCGCACCTCATCGAGCGTCGTGGCGCCCTGCACCGTCGTGAGGACGTTGTCGATGCCGGTCGTGGCGGCCGAGATGAGCGCGGCCAGCTTCGGCCGGTCGGCCGGGGAGGCGTCGTTCGGTCCCGCCACCGCGGCAGTGAGCGAGGTGAGCCTGGCCTGGCGGAGGCTCAGCGCCTGCTCGACCCAGTGCTGGGCCGCGGCCAGTGGCGTGCCGGCCGGGATGACGGGCGCCACGGCGTCCGCAACCGGGTCGGTGGGCAGGCCGGCGCCGGGTCCGCCTGGACCCGGACGGCGCGACGCAGCGGCGGCGGGCGCGGCGGGCGCCACGACCGCCCCGCCCGCAGCGACGAGCGCGGCGAGCCCGAGAGCGGCGAGGCGCGCGCGTACGACCCGAGCCGTCACGCTGCTGCACCTCCTCTCGCCGCCGATCGGGCGGCATCGCCCCTCGCGCCCTAGGACATCACACCTCAAAGGAGGATCGCGCACCGACATGCCGCACGCATGCCGCACACGCCGGTGCGCCCTCCTCGTGGTGGTCATCTTCGCTCCGAGCTGTTCGACGTCGGCGCGCGAAGTGTGATGAGTCTGTGATGACCGATCGGCGCCGAGACGCGCTGACACCGGTGCGCAGGTCGACACCAGTATCCTCAAGCCGCGTGGCCGGCTCCCTACCGCCTCCGCTCCCGCGTCCGAAGCGCTCTGCGCTCCGGCGCGCGCCGCGGCGCGGCGGGCGAGGGCGCGGCGGGCGCGACTTCTACCGCGGCGGCAAGCGACGCTGGCCGAAGCGTCTCGTGATCGGCGTGGCGTCGCTGTTCGCCGTGCTCGTCCTGCTCGTCGGCGCGGTGTTCTTCTACGCGTACTACCGCTTCCACCAGCTGAAGCGGAGCCACGTCGCCCACCTCGTCGCCCAGGCGCCCGGCAAGCCGTTCGACCTCCTGCTCGTGGGATCGGACTCGCGCGCCTTTGTCGACAGCACCCAGCAGGCCGCCGCGTTCGGCTCGAAGGCGAGCCAGACCGGTCAGCGGAGCGACGTCATCATCATCGCCCGGATCGTGCCGGCGACGCGCCAGGTGAAGCTGCTGTCGATCCCGCGGGACACCTACGTCAACATCCCCGGCCACGTGCCCAACGTGTCGGGCCCGAACCGGATCAACGTCGCCTACGACAGCGGGCCGAGCCTGCTCGTCCAGACGATCGCGCAGACGTTCCACATCCCGGTGACCTACTACGCCGAGGTGAACTTCCCCGGCTTCGCCGGCATGGTCGACGCGCTCGGAGGCGTGTACCTGGACTTCCGCTACCCCGTTCGCGACGCGTACTCGGGGCTCGACATCACGCACGTCGGCTGCCAGCTCGTGGCCGGCGCCCAGGCCCTCGGCCTCGTGCGCAGCCGGCACCTCTACTACTTCCACAACGGCGCCTGGCAGGAGGACTACGGCTCGGACTGGAGCCGGATCCAGCGCCAGGACGCCTTCTTCCGCGCCGTCGTCTCGCGAATGAAGACGGCGATCACCAACCCGTTCCGACTGAACAGCTTCCTCGGCGCGGCGACGAAGAACGTCCAGATCGACCAGAGCCTCTCGGAGGGGGAGATCATCAGCCTCGCGAGGATCTTCCGCAGCTTCAGCTCGAGCGAGCTGCAGACCGAGACCTTGCCGACCATCCCGTTCACGACGAACGGTCAGGACGTCCTGCTCCCCGCGCAGCGGCCCGACGAGCAGATGATCAGCCAGTTCCTCGCCTTCGGCACGACGTCGCCGACCCAGACCGTCGACACGACCGCCCCGACGACCGCCACGAAGACCGCTGCCACCCTCGCACCCGGCGGCATGGTCGAGGCGCTCCTCACCTCGGCGCTGTCGGGCGGCTCCGCCGGCTCGTCCGTCGCGCCGGTGACGACCGTGCCCGCCGGCGCCTCGGCCAACCAGAACGACGTCGTCTACAACACCCAGCCCGAGCCCTGGAACCCGACGACCTGCTCGCCCTGAGCCTTCGGACCACCCTGGTCGACCGGGCGGCAGGACGCGCTCGGCCGGCGCCCCGGCGCGCGGCTGCCTCCCCCGCCGGTGCGGGCGAAGCTCAGCCGAAGCTCAGCGCAGCCCGTCGGCCGCCGCCCGCCGGGACGCCTCGACCAGCCGCTCGAGGACGTCGCGGGCCGCGCCGGAGTCGAGGGTCTCCTCGGCGAGCTTCAGGCCCGCCTCGAGGTCGGGCGCGAGCGCCGCGACGACCAGGCCGGCCGCGGCGTTGAGCACGACGAGATCTCGTTGGGGACCGCGCTCCCCCGACAAGATGGCGAGCGAACGTGCCGCGTTCTCCGCGGCGTCCCCGCCACGGAGATCGTCAGCTGAGGCCCGTGCGAGGCCGAGCGACCGGGCGTCCACCTCCACGACGCGGCGCACCCGGGCGCCGTCAGCGTCCAGGTAGCTCTCGAGCACGGTCGAGGCGGCGACCGTGGTCAGCTCGTCCAGCCCGTCGTGGCCGTAGAGGACCATCGCGTGGCGGACGCCGTTCGCCTCCAGCACCCCGAGCATGGTCTCGGCCATCGCGGGGTCGCCGACGCCCACCACCTGGCGCCCGACGTGGGCCGGATTGGCCAGGGGGCCGAGGAAGTTGAACACCGTCGCGACGCCGAGCTCGCGCCGCACGGGCGCGGCGTGACGCAGCGCCGGATAGAAACGCGGCGCGAAGCAGAAGCCGAAGCCCGCCTCGGCGACGCAGCGCGCGACCCCCTCCGGCCCGAGGTCGACGACGACGCCGAGCTCCTCGAGGACGTCAGCGGAGCCCGATCGCGACGAGGCGGCGCGGTTGCCGTGCTTCACCACCGGCGCGCCCGCGCCGGCGACGACGCAGGAGGCGACCGTCGAGACGTTGATGGTCCCGCTCCGGTCGCCGCCCGTGCCGCACGTGTCCACCGCCGCGACGGCGTCGGCGATCTCGACGCGCTCGCCGGAGCGTCGCATCGCCGCGACGAAACCCGTCATCTCGGCGACGGTCTCGCCCTTCGTGCGCAGCGCCGCGGCGAACGCCGCGATCTGCGACGGCTCGGCGCGGCCCTCGAGGATCTCCCCGAACGCCGCGGCGGCCTCGTCGGACTGCAGGTCCTCGCGCCTGAACAACCTGCTGAGAACGCCCGGCCAGCCGCCGAGCTCGGCGAAGCCCGCCAACGCGTGACCTCGCCCGGCGTGCCGGCTCAGGCGGACTTGCGGCGCTGACGGACCAGGCGACGACGCTCCCGCTCGTTGAGCCCGCCCCAGACGCCGTCCCGCTCGCGATGCGCGAGCGCGTGCTCCAGACAGAGCTGGCGCACCGGGCAGATCGCGCAGACGCCCTTCGCTTCCTCGGCGTCCTCGTCCGAGATCGGGTAGAAGACGTCGGGGTCCAGGCCTCGGCAGGCGGCTCGCTGTCGCCAGTTGGCGGTCATCGGGATCACTCTCTCGGTAGGGGTGTGCGTCGTGCTTCGCGCCCCGACGGTCACGTCGGTCGGCGCTACGGGGACAGGGGACCCGCCTCCGTTCGCCGCCCGCGCAGCGACCCGGGATGCGAGCCTTCAATTGTGCCTACTGGCGGCCCCGTTGTAAAGGGTAGCGAGCCGGATCCGCTGCCGACCGCGCCGGCGGGCGAGATCTAGGCGACCGCCCAGTCCGCCGCGAGCGACGCCTTCGTCGCCTCGCCGAGCTCGATCTCGTGCCGGTAGGCGGGATGGTCGGTCGCCAGCACGACACGCTCGGCGACGAAACGTCCCTGCTGCGCGGGGGTCAGCCGGATCCGCACGTAGTGGACCGCGGCCGTCGTCTCCTCACGTGTGAGCTGTGACGCATGGCCCTCCTCCACCTCACAGCGGACCTCCTCGCCGCCCGCGCCGTCGCCGATGCGCAGCACCAGCGAGGTCTCGATCCCGACGAGCTTCGGCAGCCACTCCCGCAGCTGCGCATCCGAGGTGAGCTCCAGAAAGAGCGTCATCGACAGTTCGCCCGGCCCCGGGATCAGGGGGTTGTAGGCGTCGAGCTCGCCCTGCACCTGCTCGTCGGTGAGCATCCGCTCCGCGCGGACCATCTCTTGGATCTGGAAGCGCACGGTCGTGCGGTTCTCGCAGACGACGGTGACGATCGGCCCGAGGGCGACGCGCCGCAGGCGCTTCAGCGCGATCACCTCGGCGCGGAAGGAGTCCCGCTCGCGCTCGTAGGCGCGCAGGTCGGAGATGTCGGCGGGGCCGAGTGCGCGGCTCACGTGTCCTCCTCGGGGATGCCGTAGGCGCGGGCGACGAGCTGGAGGGGGTGGACCGGCCGGCTCCCCGTCTCCTGGAGGATCGCCGTGTTCGCCAGATGGCAGTCGCCGCAGATCGCCTCGGCTCCCGCCGCCTGGAGCTCGCGCACGAGCGGGCGCGCCACCTTGCGGGCGAGCTCGTAGTTCTCCTCGCGGTAGCCCCAGGTGCCGTCGATGCCCGAGCAGCGCTCGACGAGGGTGACCGTCGCGCCGGTGAGCTGGATCAGGTCGCGGCCCCGGAAGCCGACGTTCTGGGCCCGCAGGTGGCAGGCGAGGTGGTAGGCGACCTTCTCGGGGACGGGCCCGGTGAAGTCGGTGTCGATCGCGCCGCCCTCGCGCCGGTGCATGTTCACCAGATACTCGGCGGCGTCGAAGGTGTGCGAGGCGACCAGCTCGGCGTCGGGACCTGCCGCGTAGATCGGGTAGTCCCTGCGGATGACGTAGCCGCACGTCGGCTGGGCGACGATGACGTCGCGCCCGGCGCGCACCTCCCGGGCCAGCGCGGCGACGTTGCGCCTCGCGGCCGCGCTGAAGTGCTCGACGTCGCCGCCGTGGAGCCACGGCGCCCCGCAGCAACGCGTGCCCTCCGGCAGCGAGCAGGCGATCTCGTTGCGCTCGTAGACGCGCACGAGGTCCTTCGCGATCGCGGGCTCCATGTACTCGACGAAGCACGTCGGAAAGACCGTCACCTCGGCGCGGGGCGCCTCCAGGGCGGCCGGGCGGCGGCGCTTGAACCAGGTGGTGAAGCGCTGGCGCGCGTAGGGCGGGAGCAGGCGCTCGGCGTGGATGCCGGCGGTCGCCTGCATGATCTTGCGGGGCAGCGATCCCGGCTTGCCGGTGAGGGCGTTCACGAGCGGCGCCGCCGCCGACGACACGGCGCCGACCAGATCGGTGCGCGCGAGCACCTGGTCGGCCACCTTCTCGCTGCGGGTGCCGGCGTGCTCGGCGTGGCGCACGGCGTGCGCGCGCATCATGAGCCGGGGGAAGTCGAGCTCCCACTCGTGCGGCGGGACGTAGGGGCACTTCACGTAGCAGAGCTTGCACTGGTAGCACTCGTCCACGACCTTGTCCTGCTCGGCAGGGGTGAGCGCCGACACGTCCCCGTCGTTGGCGTCGATGAAGTCGAACATCGTCGGGAACGACGGGCAGAGGTTGAAGCAGAGCCGACAGCCGTGACAGAGGTCGTAGACGCGCTCGAGCTCGTGGCGCAGGTCATCTTCGACCAGGTACTTCGGGTGGGCTGGGTCGTAGGTCGTCGTCATTCGCTCGCCTTCACGCTCTGTTCCCGGGTCGGCGGGACCGTGCTCCCCCGTGCCCGGTGACCCCCGCGCCACGTCCGCGGGCGGCGACCGGGCGGACGGCGCGACTCCGCGGGATCGCGCCGTCACGTCCGATGTCGGGGCCTGGATCAGCCCCGGCGCCTGCAGCGATGCTCAGCTGACCGAGGCGAGACCCTGCTGGAAGCGACCCGCGTGGCTCTTCTCGGCCCGCGCGAGCGTCTCGAGCCACTCGGCGATCTCCTCAAAGCCCTCGTCGCGGGCGGTCTTGGCGAAGCCCGGGTACATCTCGGTGTACTCGTAGGTCTCGCCGGCGACCGCCGAGCGCAGGTTGTCGGCAGTCGGACCGACCGGCTCGCCGGTCACCGGGTCCCCGACCTCGCGGAGGAAGTCGAAGTGGCCGAAGGCGTGGCCGGTCTCCCCCTCGGCCACCGAACGGAAGAGCGCGGCGACGTCCGGGTAGCCCTCCACGTCCGCCTTCTGCGCGAAGTACAGGTAGCGACGGTTCGCCTGGCTCTCGCCGGCGAAGGCCTCCTTCAGGTTCGCCTCGGTCTTCGAGTTCTTCAGCTCCGGCACGACTGCTCCCTTCTGGCCGCCGCCCTCCGGCGTGCAGCTCGTCAACTCACTCCAACTTTAGGCTAATTCTAATCTATGCGATCCGGTCCTGCACCCTCGCCCTTCGGTTCGCCGGTGCGTCGCCCGGCGGGCCCGCGCAGCGCTCCTCGTCGCACGACCGACCCTATGGCAGGCTATGGCGCCGTGCGGAGCCCCACGTCATCGCCGACACGCGCTCGCCGCGCTCGCCATGCTCGCGCGGCGCCGCGGACCCTGCCCCGGCGCGGCGACAGGACGGCCAGACGGTGAGCGTCCTCGTCGTCGACGTCGGCACGAGCGGCGTCCGGGCCACCCTCGTGCGGCCCGACGCCTCGATCGGGGAGGTCCACCACCTCCCCGTTCCAGCGTCGAGGCCGGCACCTGGCGTGGTCGAGCTCGACGCGGGCGCGCTCGCCGAGGCGGCGCTCGCGGTCGCCTCGGCGGCCCTCGCCGGCGAGGGGGGCGTGCGCGCCGTCGGCATCGCCGCCCAGCGCGCCTCGGCGATCGTCTGGGAACGCTCGACCGGCCGGCCCGTCGCCCCGGGCATCGGATGGCAGGACCTGCGCACGACGGGACAGTGCCTGCTGCTGCGCCCACAGGGCCTGCGGCTCTCGCCGAACCAGTCGGCGACGAAGCTCGCGTTCCTCCTCGACCTGCACGATCCCCGACGCGAGCGTGATCTCTGCTTCGGCACGGTCGAGTCATGGATCGCGTGGACGCTGTCGAGCGGCACCGTCCACGTCACCGACGCGACGAATGCCGGCGTCACCGGCCTCGTGCTGCCCGACGGCTCGGACTGGGACGAGGCGGTGCTCGAGGTGCTGCGCATCCCGGCGCGCGTCCTGCCGCGGATCGTCGACTCGAGCGGCGTGGTGGGCGACGCCGCGGCGCTCCCGGGCGCGCCGCCGATCGCCGGGCTCGTCGGCGACCAGCAGGCCTCGCTCATCGGTCAGGGATGCCTGCGCCCCGGCGACGCGAAGGCCACGTTCGGCTCCGGCGGGATGCTCGACTGCTGCACCGAGGAGCGCCCGAGCTTTGCCGTGCGGGGCGAGGCCGGTACCTTCCCGATCATCGCCTGGCAGGCGGGCGGGGTGCGGCACTGGGGCCTCGAGGCGATCATGCTCTCCGCCGGCAGCTGCGTGGAGTGGCTGCGCGACGGTCTGCAGCTGCTCACGAGCGTCGCCGAGTCCGACGCCCTCGCGGCCTCGGTGCCCGACGCCGGCGGTGCGCTCTTCGTCCCGGCCCTCGCCGGCCTCGGCACGCCGCGGTGGGACTTCGGTGCACGCGGCGCCCTCGTCGGGCTCGACGGCTCGACGACACGCGCCCAGGTGGTGCGTGCCGTGCTCGAGGGCGTGGCCCAGCGCGGCGCCGACCTGCTCGAGGCGGCGGAGGCCGACAGCGGCCTTCGCGTCGACGAGCTCCGAGTCGACGGCGGCATGAGCACGAACGCGACGTTCGTGCGCCTGCTCGCCTCGGCGATCGGCCGGCCGGTCGAGCTCGCCGAGCTCGTCGAGGCGACGACGCTCGGCGCCGCCTTCCTCGCCGGCGCGGCCGTCGGCACGTGGGCCGCGCTCGACGAGGCGGCGACACACCTCAAACCGCGTGCCGTCGTCGAGCCCTCCGGGCGGCTCGACCGCGAGCGGTGGCTCGAGGCCCGCGAGCGGGCGCTGCGGACCGTGCCGGCCCTCTCGGCTCTCGAGTTCTGAGCGGCGCCGGGCGGCGCCCGCTCAGCCGGGGCGGTGCTGCAGCGCCTCGTCGAACGCGGCGCCCCGCTCGACGAGGGGGCGGAACGCCATGAGCTGGCGGGGCCGGCCGACGCCGAGCGCCGCGCTGAGGCGCCCGGCACGCCCGTAGAGGGCGACGAAGCGCCGCTCGGCGAGCGAGCCCTCCACGACGCGCACCTCGTCGTCCGGGCCGGGCAGGCCGATCGCCTGGAGCTTCACGTCGTAGTGATCCGACCAGAAGTACGGCACCGGCCCGAACGCGCTGCGCTCCCCCGGGGCGGCCAGCAGGCTCGCCCCGGCGTGCACACCCTGCTCGGAGGCGTTCGTCCAGTGCTCGAGACGGATCGGGCGTCCACCGGCCGGTCCGTGCGCGTACGGCCAGCGCGCCACGTCGCCTGCCGCGACGACGCCGGGCGCGGCGACGAGGGCGCTGTCGCAGACGACCCCGTCGTCGAGCACGAGCCCCGAGCCCGCCAGCCAGCCGGTCTCGGGGACGACGCCGATCGCGACGAGGACGACGTCGGCCGGGACGACGGCGCCGTCGTCGAGGCGCACGCCCTCGACGCGCGCCGCGCCCAGGAGCGCGCGCACCGATCGGCCGCAGACGACCTGCACGCCGTGATCGCGATGCAACCCGGCGAGCGCCTCGCCGACGAGGGGACCGACCGCACGGGAGAGCGGCGCCGGGAGCGGCTCGATCACGGTCACCTCGCTCCCGAGGCCCCGCGCGGTGGCCGCGACCTCCATGCCGAGGAAGCCACCGCCAACGACCGCGAGCCGGGCTCCCTCGCGCGCCAGGCGCTCGTGCAGCGCCGTCGCGTCGTCGAGGCTGCGCACGGTGACGACGCCGTCGAGCTCCCCCGCGTCGCGAAGCCTCCTCGGCGTCGCGCCCGTGGCGATGACGAGCCCGTCGAAACGCACCTCCTCGCCCCCCTCCACCAGGACGGTGCGGCGCTCGAGGTCGAGCCCCCGGGCCGCGGTGCCGAGGTGCAGCTCGAGACCGAGCGCGTCGAGCTTGTCCCTGGCGATGAGCGCGAGGCGATCGCGGTCCCACGCGCCGGCGAGGTACTGCTTCGACAGCGGCGGGCGATCGTAGGGAAGGTGGCGCTCGGCCCCCAACACCACGATCGCGCCCTCGAAGCCGTGCCGACGGAGCGACTCGCAGGCTCGCAGGCCGGCGAGCGAGCCACCTGCGACGACGATGCGCTCGAGCGCGGGGCGCCCCCCGCTGCGAGCCGTCACCGGGCGCCGCTCAGCGCGACTCGGGGGCGGCCGGCGCCACGGTGCACTCGACGCCGAGCTCACCCGCCGCGACGGCCAGGCGGCCCGCCAAGGAGTCGCCGCCGCGCCCGGGTGCCAGGTCGACGCCGAGCGACATCACACAGCTCGGTCCCTCGGACCCGAGCACCGTCCGGCTGAGCACGTCGACGATGTTGCCGCCCGCCGCGGCGATCTCGGTCGCGACACGCGCGAGCGTGCCCGGTCGGTCGGCACCGTGGACCGAGACGACGACGGACTCTCCCGCCTCGTCGCCGGCCCCCCATCCGTCGTCGGCGGGCAACGGCCGCACGACGACGAGCACATCCAGCTCCTCGGCGATCGGCTCGAGGGCGCGCTCGATGTGGGTCCCGTCGTCGATGCCGGGCGCCTCCAGCACGATCATCACCGCGAACTGCCGGTGGAGGATGGTCATCCGCGAGTCGATCAGGTTGCACCCGATGCCGGCGAGCGAACCCGTCAGCGCGGCGACGATCCCCGGGCGGTCCCGTCCGATGGCGTGGAGCGAGAACCCGGCCACGGTCGAAGGCTACCGGGCTCGCGCGAGTCAGGCCTCGTCGGTCCGGGCCGCGCCGTCGTCGGATGCGACCGCGTCGAGGCGGGGCATCAACGCGTCGACGCGCTCGCGCGCGCCGCGGATCCGCCGGTCGAGCTCCTCGACGATGTCGATCGCCCGGCGAAAGCGCGCCTCGAGGAGGTCCACGTCGACCAGTCCCTGGTCGAGCTCGCGGATGATGACGTCGAGCTCGGCCGACGCCTCGGCGTAGCTCAGCTCGGCGACGGGCGGCACGCCTGCGGCCCCCCCGACCCGCTCTTCCTCGCTCACGTGCTGCCTCCTCGGTCCGCTTCGCCACCGCCCGGGTCGTCCCAGACCCCGCCGTCCGGGCGCATTGACGGAACGGTCACGATCGCCGACTCGACGCGAGACACGGCCTCACCATCGGCGAGCCTGGTCGTCAGCCGGTCCCCCACCGACAGCTCGGCAACCGAGCGGACGAGCCGACCGGAGGAGTCGCGGGTCAGCGACCATCCCCGCTCGAGCTGGCGCCGGGGGTCGTAGGCGCCGAGCACCTGCTGTCGCCGGTGCACCTCCTGGGTCTGCTGCACGACGAGGCGCCGGCCGCAGCCGCCGAGCGCCCGGGCGCGCGCTGCCAGGACCGCGGTCTCGCGGCCGAGGCTCGAGCCGACGCCGCGCGCCACGACCGAGCGCGCCACGCGCAGACCGTCGGACCTGCGATCGAGCTGGTGCCTGGCCGCCCGCGCGAGCGCGCCCCGGCCGCCCTCGACGCGGTGCTCCGCCCCGTCGAGGCGGGCACGGGCGAGGCCGGCGAGCACGCCCAGGCGCTCCCCGATCCCGTCCCAGTACGCTGCGACCTGGGCCACGACGGCCTCGCCGCACGCGGTCGGCGTGATCAGCGCCCGCTGCGCCACCTCGTCGGCGACTGAGCGGTCGCCGGTGTGGCCGATGCCGGTCCACACCGGGAACGGGGCCAGCGCGATCGCCCGGGCCACCTCCTCGCTGTCGAAGGCGGCCAGGTCCCCACGAGCGCCCCCGCCCCGGACGACGACGGCGAGGTCGGGCGCGAAGACGGCGAGACGCCGAAGTGCCGCCGCAACCTGTGTCGGGGCATCCGGCCCCTGCACGAGGCAGCGCTCGAGGTGGACCTCGAACGCGAAGCCGCTCCGGGCGAGCTGGCCGGTGAAGTCGCGGTGCGCCTCAGAGCCCGGGCTCGTGACGACGCCGAGCCGCAAGGGCACGAGCGGCAACCGGAGCCGGCGGTTCGCGTCGAGCAGGTCCTCGGCGGCCAAGGCGGCGAGCAGGCGGTGGCGGGCTGCGGCGATGCCGCCGAGGAGCGCCTCGACGTCGAGCGCGGTCAAGGTGAAGCGCAGCTTGCTCCCGCCCTCCCAGACCGAGACCCGGCCGCGCACGCGCACGACCCGGCCGACCTCCAAGCTGACGCCCGCCTCCGCGAGGGCGAGCTCGACGGGTGGCCAGTCGCGCGCCCAGCAGACGACCTCGAGCTGCTGAGCCGCCGCGCGTCCGCCGACGGACGCCCCCTCGTCGGCGAGCTCGATGTAGTGGTGTCCGCGCGCCTCGCGAAGTCCCCGGATCTCGCCGGTCACCCAGACCTCGTCGAGGAACTCCCGGGCGAGCGCCCGCTTCACCCGGTCGTAGAACTGGGCGACGGTCAGGGCCTCGTCGGCCTGCTCCGGCGCGCCGTCCTCGTCGAGCCCGGCGGCGCCGACGCCGGCGGGGACTCGCTCCGCCTCGGCCGCGGTGAACGCCACCGCGCCGACCGCGCGGCCCCCTGCGGTCACGTCGCTTCCGGCGAGCCCCCGTCCGGACGCAGGACCCGGACCGCGCGGACGGCGGGCGGTGCGCGCCTCGCGTGCGTGCGCGGCGGCGATCACGTCGTCGACCCGGCGTTGCAGCGCCGCGGCGACCTCGCGCTTGTCCTCGTCGGTGAGGGGCGGTGCCTGGGCTGCCCGCGCCGCGTGCTCGAGTGGCACGCCTCCGCTGTCCCCGACGTCGGCCTCGCCGGTTCCGGGCGCGTCCTCGTCGCTACCGGCAGGAGGCACCGCCGTCCCCGCTGGAGCAGGCCGAGCCCGACGGGAGGCCTTCGGGGCGGGGTGGGGTGGGACGGGCGCGTCGTCACCGAAGTCGAAGCGGAGCTCTTCGGACGATCCCACCGGCTCAGGCTACCTGCGCGTTGTCCCGTCGCCCGTGTCGCACGAACGGCTCCAGGCCCGTACGCGCGAGAATGACCATGGCGGTGAGTCGGCCGGGTGGTCGCGGTCCGCGGCGGCGCGAGCCGTCGGGGGTCGAGGAAGGTCGGGGCTCCACAGGGCAGGGTGCTGGCTAACGGCCAGTCGGGGTGACCCGCAGGACAGCGCAACAGAAAGCAGACCGCCGATGGCCCGGGCGACCGGGCACAGGCAAGGGTGAAACGGTGCGGCAAGAGCGCACCAGCGGCCGGGGTGACCCGGTCGGCTCGGCAAGCCCCACCCGGAGCAAGGCCAAGCGTGGGACGGGTGGCCCGCCCGATGTCCCCAGGTAGGCCGCGTAGATGGATGGCCACCCCCCGGGCGAGCGCCCGGGGACAGAACCCCGCCTACAGGCCGACTCGCCGCCAATATAGGGTCTGACCTGCTTGTTCATGGTTCGGTATCGACCGTCTGACACAAATCTGACACAGCGGCTAGAAGCACATGGTCGACAGCGGCGCGCGTTTGGTCCTCGCTGTCCGGCCACAGGTGGGAGTAGGTGTCGAGCGTCTCGGTGGCGCTCGCGTGCCCGAGACGAGCCTGCACGACCTTGACCGACTCGCCGTGTCGGATCAGGAGGCTCGCGTAGTAGTGCCGCAGCGCGTGGAACCCGGTGCCAGCCGGTGCGCCGGCCGCCTTCACGGCGGGCCGCCACTCGTCGGAGAACCTTGTCCTGCGGATGGGGTCGCCGTCGCTGTTGGTGAACAGGAACCCGAGCGGTCCAACGGGGTTCTGAGCGATGTGAGCCGCCAGCGCGTCAACGACGACCCGGGGAAGTGGGATGACGCGATAGCTCGCCTGGGTCTTTGGAGGGGCGAGGACCGGACCCGCGCCGGGGAGCAACATGAGCTGACGATCGACGGTGACCTGTCGCCGTAGGAAGTCGACCCGATCGACCGTCAGGCCGAAGCACTCGCCCTGACGCATCCCCGTACCGGCCGCCAGCACGACGAGGGACCGGTAACGATCGGGCACGGCAGCGATGAGCTTCTCGACGACCGCAGTCTCAAGCGGCACGACGCGGTGGACCTCCGCTTTCGGGAGCTTGATCCCGACCGCAGGACTCGTCGCGATGAGGCGATCTGCGACGGCAGCACGAAGGATCGCAACCACGTACCGGTAGAGCAGCTCGACCGTCGGCGGCTTGAGCACCCCGGAGCGACCGCGTACCCACGCTTGAATCTCGCTCGGTCGGATCGCCGCGAGCGGGCGATCGCCGAGGTGTGGCAGAACATGTCGACGCAGGTTCGTCTCCACCTGAGCGGCGGTGCTCGGTCGGTGTACCTGGACCGCACGCCACTGTTCGGCGTACTCGCGAAATGTCGTTCGACCCGCCGCGGGATCGACGTAGGCGCCCAGCAACTTGGAGTGCTCGATGCCGGTCAGGAACTGATCGGCATCGATCTTCCGCGCAAAATTGCGCGAGCGCTGGTGCCCGTTCGGGTCGCGGTATCGAGCTCGCCACGCTCCGCTGGCGTCTCGTCGAATCGAACTCATGCAATCCTCCTACCGCCCACTGAAGTTCCCCAGATGCTGCCATGGCGCTCGGTCGCTATCAGCGGATCGATTCGCGCCTCGCCGGTCTCCGGGCGGCCTCCAGCCACTCCAGCACCTCTTCGAGGTCGAATCGGATGAGATGGCCCCACTTCACGTAGGGGATCCGCCGTTCGGCGACGAGGCGTCGGATGTGCCGCTCGCCGACGCCGAGGAGCGGCGCCAGCGTCTCGATGTCGACGAGCTCCGGGAACCGCAGCTGTCCTGTCTTGTCCGTCACTGCCCACGCTCCTCACTCAGTGCCTGCTCGATGGAGTAAGGGGGCGCGAGTCGGCCGGTTGGCGAAAATCTTCTCTGGATCTCTCGACCCACCGTGACCGGCAGGGCGCGGCGATCGCTGATGCGCCAGGCAGCTGGCGTGCGCGGAGGTGTCGCCCTTGGACAACCAGGACCTGGCCGGAGCCAGGTCCTGAACGAGGATGGCGTGGGTGGGTTCGCCAGGCCGGCCTCAAGGGTCCGCCACGGCCGCTTCGCGCCCTTGACCCCGGCCCGGTGGTGGACGGGTCCGAGCGTCATCGACGCACAAGTCGTCGACGACGCCCCGCGCATCTCACGGCCAACGCTCCTTCGTTGCGCTTGGAACCTCGCTCGTCTCGAGATCCATGACGTGGACCTTGTCCGTCTGCTCGTCCTGAGCACTCCAACCGCGATACGTCGCGCCCCCCTCGACGGCTCTTGCCGTCATGTGCCACTATTTACCGCCACGTACCGTTTCGCAGATATCCCTTTACTTCCCGATCATCTACTGGCATAAGTGCTCTGTGTTCGACACGTCTGCACCCGAGGTGCGCCCCTTTCGACGGGAGGTGCGCCTCCCGTGATGAGCCTCGTGAAGATCGCGCCCTCCTCGTGGAGCTACTACGCCTCCGAGGTGGCGGACGGACGCGAGGACTACTACCGCGAGGCGGAGGTCCCCGGTCGTTTCCTCGGCCGGGGCGCGGGAGCGCTCGGCATCGCCAGCGAGGCGGTGACGGCCGAGGGCCTCGAGCGGCTCTTCGGCAAGGGCGCCGATCCGCGCGACGGACGCCCGCTCGGGCGGGGCTTTGCCGAGAAGGACCCCCACCGGGTCGCAGGGTTCGCGGTGACGTTCTCGCCTCCAAAGTCGGTCTCGGTGCTCTGGGCCCTCGGATCCGATGCCGGGCATCAGGCGGTGTTGGAGGCGCACCGGGTCGCGGTGGAGGAGGCGTTCGGCTTCCTCGAGGACCACGCCGCCTACACCCGTCGCGGTCGGGGCGGCGTGCACCAGGTCGACACCGAGGGCTTTGTCGCCGCGGCCTTCACCCATCGCACCTCGCGTGCCGCGGACCCCCAGCTCCACACCCACGTGCTGATCGCCAACAAGGTGAGAGCAGACGACGGCGCGTGGCTGGCGGTCGATGCCCGGGAGCTCTTCGCGCACCAGCGCGCTGCGGGGATGCTCTACAAGTCCGCCCTTCGCGCCGAGCTCACGAGAACACTCGGGCTCGGCTGGACCGAGGTCGGCGAGAAGGGCATCGCCGAGGTCCGAGGCGTCCCCGAGGCGCTGGCCGTGCACTGGTCGACGCGACGGCGCGAGGTCGAGGAGCTGGCGCGTCAGCTGATCGCCGAGAAGGAGGCGGCGCGGGGTCACAGCCTGTCCGCCAACGGCAGGGCCGCCTGTTTCCAGGTCGCCGCCTACCGCACCCGTGCCCCGAAGGCCGGCGCGGACATCCCGACCGACGAGCTCCGCGCCAGGTGGGCAAGCGAGGCCGAGGAGTGGGGCTTCTCGCCCGAGCGCTGGACCTGCGAGGTGCGACGCGGCGGGAGGGCGGTGCCGACGCTGAGCGCTCCGGAGCTGCTGCGCGCCGCGATCGACCGCCTCGAGGACGGCGCGGCGACCTGGACGCGCGCCGAGGCGGTCGAGGTCCTCAGCACCCTCGTCACCGGCGAGCGCGCGGCCGAGGTCCGCCAGCGCGTCGAGCGGCTCGCCGACCGGCTGCTCCGGCATCCCGAGGTGGCCTCGCTCGCCGCACCACTTCCCGCCGCACCTCCCGAGGCGCTTCGCCGGCGAGACGGGATGGCGGTGATCGAGCGCCACGGGGCGACGCGCTTTTCGACGAAAGACACCCTCGGCCGGGAGGCCTTCGTCTTCGAGGCGGCCGAGCGGGGTCGCGACGCCGGGATCGCGGTCGTCGCTGGTCGGCCCCTCGACAAGGCGCTGCGGCGGGCCGGGCTCGGAGCGGACCAGGAGCGAGCAGTGCGCGCGCTCGTCGCGGGAGGCGACCAGATCTTCTGTCTCGTCGGACCGGCGGGCGCTGGGAAGTCGCGCTCGCTCGACGCGGCACGTGCCGCCTGGGAGCGCGCCGGCTACCGCCCGATCGGCCTCGCCCCCTCGGCGATGGCGGCCGGCGTGCTCGCCGAGTCAGCCGGGCTGTCGAGCGAGACGCTGGCGAAGTTTCTCCTCAAGCACGGCCGCTTGAGCGACGGCGCTCAGCTCGACGAGCGCAGTGTCGTCATCTTGGACGAGGCCGCGATGGCCCGGACCGACGACCTGGCGAGACTCGTCGCTGCGGTGATCGACGCCAGGGCGAAGCTCGTGCTCGTCGGTGACCCGGACCAGCTCGGCGCGGTCGGCCCGGGCGGGGTCTTCCGGACCCTCGTCCGCGATGACCCCTCGCCCGAGCTCGAGACGGTGCGGCGCTTCTCCCACGCCTGGGAGGCGGCCGCCTCGCTTCGCCTCCGGGCGGGCGACCCGTCGATCCTCGCGGTGTACGAACGCCACGGGAGGCTCGAGTCCGGAACCAGGGAGGAGATGCTCGACGCGGCGTTCTCGACCTGGCGAAGAGCGCGCGACGAGGGCTCACCGGTGCTGCTGATGGCGGGCGACAACGCGACGGCCGACGAGCTCGCCCGGCGCTGCCAGGCCGACCGGGTCGGAAGGGGCGAGGTCGAGCGGGCGAACGTCGCGATCGCCTCAGGCGCCGTCGGGATCGGCGACGAGATCGTGACGCTCAGGAACGACCGGCGGATCCGGAGTGACGCCGGCGACTTCGTCCGAAACGGCGAGCGCTTCGCCGTCACCGCGCGCGGCGAGGACGGGAGCCTCACGGTCATCTCGCTCGACGGCCGCGCCCTCGATCGCAACTCGTCGATGGTCCTCCCGCCGAGCTACGTCTCGAACCACGTCGCCCTCGGCTACGCCCTCACGATCCACAAGGCACAGGGAGCGACGACGAGGCGCGCGATCGTGCTCGTCGACGAGCAGACGACGCGACCACAGCTCTACGTCGCGATGACGCGCGGGCGCGAGGAGAACCGCGTGCTCGTCGTCACCGAGCAGAGTCAGGACGAGCACGAGCTGCCGCGCGAGACGCCGCCGCTCGAGGTGCTCGAATCGATCCTCCGTCACCAGGGCGGCGACCGCTCCGCCCACGACGTGCTCGCCGCCTCGCTCGCGAGGCTCGAGGACCGGACCCTGCTCCGCGATCTCGTCGTCGAAGCGCGACGCCGCGTCGATGACCTTGCCGGCCCGGACCGAAGCGCCGGGATCGCTGCGCTGACTGAGTGTGCCGACGTCGACGCCGCCGAGGGGCGGCTCCGCCTCGCCGAGATCGCCGTCAAGCGGGCCGAGAAGGAGCATCGCTCGAGCACGCGAACCTGGAACGAGCTCCACCACGCCCGCTACGGCGTCAGAAAGGCGCATGAGGCACGAAGCGAGCTCGACGCGCTCACCGTCGACCAGGATCGACGCGCGGCGTGGATCGAGGAGCACCCGAGCGAGGTCGGCTGGGTGAACGAGCTCGAGGCCCGCTTGTCGGAAGCCGAGCAGAACTACCAATCGCTCGTCGCCGAGCGGGAGTCCACCCGGGAGAGTTGGACGTCCTCAGAGGAGGGAGGGAACGTGGCCGTCGCGGGATCGAGGACCGGCCGGCAAGGACAGCGGACCGTCGAGGAGGAGTGGAGCGTGGAACGGGACCACGCCGGCTACGTCGAGGCCCCGCAGACGCTTCCACCGACAGCCGGCCCGGGAGGACCGACCCTCACTCCTTGACGTCTCGATGCTCGGCGTGATGCGCCATTCGCAACCACCCATGAACGGCACTTCGCGGTCACTCCGTCGGCCGGCGCTAGCGCGTGTTCTGGGGCAGTCATGCCCGTGCAGATCGCCGACGATGGGCGTCGCCGCGGTCGTCGTGGCAGCCGGGTCGGCTGCCATTCTGTCGCGTCGCCGATCCGCGGTTAGAAGGGATCCGCCAGTAGGCAACACCTCTTCCAGCCTCGTCCTGGTTGGGATGCTGCGTGTTCGCTGAGACGCGGCTGCGCTCGCACGCGAGCGCAGCCGGGTAATGGGCCTCCGGAGACACGAGGGTGGGCTCGCCATTCCTCATTCTGAAGGTCGCGCCCAACCAACTGAGGCACAATGCCATCGAAAGTAGCTTCGAGCTCGACGAACCGGAACCTGCGACGATGAAGCTGCCGTCTATCCTCGCCAGCAGGCCTTGAAAGACCATGGGCGCGGAGCAGCCATGTACGGACCCGACATCTTCAGCGAGCCCCGCGGGGATGCCGACACGCTGGGGAACCTCGGGCCGCTCGCCCCCATGGCAGGCGTCTGGGAAGGAACGAACGGGGTAGAAGAGCATCCTGTCGCTGGTGGCGTTGAACGCAGCGTCTTCTCAGAACACTACGAGCTGCAGCCGATCGATCGGCAGACGAACGGGCCGCAGATGTTCTATGGCCTGCGCTACCACACGCACATCGTGAAGCCCGGTGAGGTGGAGACATTCCACGATCAGGTGGGTTATTGGCTATGGGAGCCGGCGGCGCGCAGGGTGACCCTGACCCTTGGTATTCCACGCGGCCAGGTGCTGATGGCATCGGGACCCGCTGAGCAGGATGCGACCGACTTCGAGCTGCGGGCGACCATCGGCTCGGAGGAGTACGGCATCTTGTCCAACCCGTTCCTTTATCAGTCCTTCCGGACCCTCAGCTACCGGATCCATGTAACTGTCAACGACGACGGTACGTGGTCCTACGAAGAAGAAGGTGTGTTGCAGATCCCGGACCGCGACGCTCCGTTCCACCACACGGACCGCAATACCCTGACGAGGGTCGGCGCTGCGACCGCCAATCCGTTGGCGCTCGGGTCGACGTAGGACGACAACGAAAGGGCCAAGCCGAGCTTAGAATCATGTCTTGCCGCCGCCAGCTGGAAGGCTTAGCGGATGGCGGGCAGTGTTGGCCGGTAGCGCTCGGCAACAGCATGCCGCGACCGAACCTGAGTCCGTCCCTGGCAGACCGGCCGACCTTTCGAGGGATCGTTTTTCGGGGCCTCCCGGCATGAATGTGGGTCGATCTAAGGATCGAATCGGCCATCCGTTTGGCCATCCCTTAGGTCGGATCAGAGGGAGGAATCCCGCTTCGCATGCGTGAGAGTGCGGCCGCCCGCTCGGTCAATCGGTTCGTAGCGCCGTTCTCGCCTTCTCCAACGCCACACGACCTTCAGCGTCCACCTCGGGAAGATGGAGCTCGAGCTGCTCGATGACGTGGGTCAAGATGCCTCCGACCAGCGCCCGCCCTGCGTACTTGTGATCGGCGGGCACGACATACCAGGGTGCCCAGGAAGTCGAGGTCGCCGTGATCATCGCTTCGTAGGCCCGCGTGTAGTCGTCGAAATGCGCGCGTTCCGCGAGATCGGCGTTCGAGAATTTCCAGTACTTGGCCGGGTCGTCGAGCCGTTCGAGCAGTCGCTTTTTCTGCTCGTCCTTGGAGACGTGCAAGAAGAGCTTGACGATGCGAGTGCCATTGCGATGAAGATGTCGCTCGAAAGCGTTGATGTCCTTGTAACGCTGGTGCCAGAGCTTGTCTCCCTTGGCTGTGTCCGGCGGAAGGTGCTGACCGGCGAGGATGTCGGGATGGACGCGAGTGACGAGGACCTCCTCGTAGTACGAGCGGTTGAAGATCCCAATCCGTCCACACTCGGGGAGCGCTTTCACACAGCGCCAGAAGAAGTCGTGGTTGAGCTCCTCGGCCGAGGGTGACTTGAACGCGACGACTTCGCAGCCCTGGGGGTTGACGCCCGACATGACGTGCTTGATCGTCCCGTCCTTGCCGGCCGCGTCGAGCGCCTGCAAGATCACCAGCAGCGCGTAGGTGTCGGTCGCGTAGAGCAGCTCCTGGGCGGCGGCGAGCTCTTCTTTGAAGGCTTTGAGGTCCTCCTCGGCGAGGTCCTTCGACCTCGATGTACCCGCGGCGTCGAGCCACTCACTCTCCGTCACGCCCGTGCTCCGGTTTCCGAGGTCCGCCGCGTCGCCGGGTGCGACCATGAGATCTCCGATGACCTGCTTGGGTAGCTTCACCCACCCACCTCCCTGTCGAGCTCGCCGTGGTCCATCTGCTCAGGAACGAGCTTGAATTCCACAACAGGTGCGCCGCTCATGTTTTCGGTACTTCCGCGTTGAGCGGAGCCCGACCACTAGCATGCTCGGTGCACCATTCGCACCGACGCCTGCCGTCCTTGCCAGGCTGGCTGTTCCCGTTGCGTGTGATCTCTTTGCCGTAGGGGCAGTCGCTGTTGTCGTGGTAGACGGGATCCTCGGGATCGGTATCGGTGTGGAACGGGGACACCGTTGTGTCGGCGCCAATCGCTGGAGGACGCTCAGCGTCTGAATCACCTGTCTCAGTGGTGACTGCCGCCGAGACACCGCTGCCGCTTGCCGTCGGCGTAACTGCCACCGGATCGAGGAGCCGATACGCCAGCAGCTTCACGCGGTCAGTCACGACAAACCACACAAGCGCGTAGCCCCACACGAGCGCTGCATAGCGCCAATCGAGGGACGTCATGAACAATCCAGAGACCGCGATGAGAGTCGCCAGTATCTGCGTCCCGAGCACTGCGAGCCAAAGCACCCGCGCAGGGCGTATCGACCAGATCGGACCGCGCGTGCGGGCGAGAAAGATCGTCAGGTGTCCGGCTACCGAGAGCGTCAGGTACATCATCGTCTGGAGCTCGGGGTGGTTCAGGTGGAGCACGCGGTCGCCAAGGAAGAACAGGCCAAAGGCCGCGATCGGGCCGACGACGCCGAGCACCGTTGCCATCCCGAGCACGAGGCGCATGTTCCAGGCCTCGGGTTGATCCTTGTAGCGGACGTTGTCGTAGGCAATGGACAGGATCGCTCCGTCGTTCAGCAGCGCAAGCATCACGATCTGGATCGCCGTCACAGGAAAGAAGTTGAAGATCAAGATCACGAGCGTGACGAAGACGAGCACACGCAGCGTCTCGGCGATGCGGTAGATGGCGTAGCTGTTCATCCGCTGGAAGATCTTGCGGCTCTCTTTGATCGCGTCGATGATCACGGACAGTCCGGGCGTCGTGAGCACGATGGAGGCAGCCGCACGCGCCGCATCGGTCGCTCCCGAGACCGCGATACCGCAGTCGGCCTTTTTCAGGGCGGGGGCATCGTTCACTCCGTCGCCGGTCATCCCGACGATGTGCCCACGCTTTTGCAGGATGTCGACGATGTGGAACTTGTGCTCTGGAAAGACCTGGGCGAAGCCGTCCGCATCCTCGATCGACTTCGCCGTTGCAACGCTCTCTTTGCGTTTCGCGTCACCGAGGCCGGCAGCATCGAGGATGTCGCTGCCCATGCCGAGCGTCTTGGCGGTCTCCTCGGCAATGGCGAGCGCATCGCCGGTGACCATCTTCACCTCGACGCCCATCTGTCTCGCGGTCGCGATGGTTGTCTTCGCGTCTTTCCGTGGCGGGTCGAAGAGCGGAAGCACGCCAAGAAACTGCCATGCGCCCGTTCCTTCAGCCCGAGCGACCCCGAGGGATCGAAAGCCACGCGTTGCGAACTCGTTTACCGCCGCGTCGACCGCCCCCTTCACCTTTCCGGCATTGGCGGAGAGTTCCAAGATCACTTGTGGCGCGCCTTTGGTCACCTTGAACCCACCTTTGCCGGCGGCCGTGACGGTCGCCTCGGTGCGCTTGCCGACCGGGTCGAACGGTTGGAAGTGAGTCACGTGAAATCCGTGCAGTGCCTTGTCGTCTGTCAGGCCCCCAAGGACGGCGAGGTCGATGGTGTCGTTGTCGTCCGCGCGTGACGCGAGTGCCGCGTCGAGAATCACCTCTTCCGCGCTGACACCGTCCACCGCGAAGGGATCGCCGAGCGTCAGCTTGTTCTCGGTCAAGGTGCCGGTCTTGTCCGTGCACAGGACGTCGACCCCGGCCAGCTCCTCGATCGCTACCAACCGGCTCACGATCGCCTTCTTCTTCGCGAGGAGCCGCGCGCCGACCGCCATCGTCACCGACAACACCGTCGGCATCGCGACCGGGATCGCCGCAACGGTGAGCACTAGGGCGAACTGCAGCGTGGTGAGAATCCCGTTGCCGCGAATGATCGAGACGACGGTGATCACCGCGACCATGACCAGAGCGAGCAGGATCAAGAACTTGCCGATCCTCAATACTGCGCGTTGAAAGTGACTGACGGTCTGCGCATCTTGTACTAGCTCGGCGGTCTTGCCGAAGTAGGTGTTCGCGCCCGTGCCGTAGACGAGGGCGCCGATCTCGCCCTGGCGGATGATCGATGCGGAGAACACCGCGTCGCCGGTTGATCGTGTCGCCGGCAAAGACTCCCCGGTCAGCGCGGACTGGTCAACTTCGACGGGATCGCCTTCGAGCAGGCGTGCATCTGCCGGAACGATGTCGCCAAGACGCAATCGGATGACGTCGCCGGGCACCAGTTCACGCGCGGCAGGATTGATCCACTTGCCGTCGCGAAGCACGCGCGCCTTGATCGCGAGCTCGGCCTTCAACGCTTCGATGGCCTTGCCAGCCTGGTGCTCTTCGGAAAACCCGACCACGCCGTTCGCAACGAGCAGGACCAAGATGATGAAGAAGTCCGGCCAGTGTCGAAGCACCCCGGACAGAATCACCGCAATTTCGATCATCCACGGGATCGGGCCCCAGAAGTAGGTCAGGAACTTGAGGAGCGGATTGTCCTTCTTCTCTTCGATCTCGTTCGGACCGTACTGGGCGAGTCGCTTTTCCGCCTCGGCCTGAGTGAGGCCGTCCGGCGAGGACCCGAGTCGCTTCTCGACCTCCGCCAGCGGGAGGGTCTTCAGGTCGTCTTTCGCAGATGTTGTTGCATCCGGCTCCGATTCAGGAGCATCGACATCTTGTTGCTTGCCCGTCTCGTCCGAGTTCTCTTGGTGCCCGCTGTTCTTCGACTTGTGAGCCATTGACTTTTGCGCCCGTTGCCTCAGGTTCATCGCTTCTCCGTCGCGCTCACTGCGTGTCGCCCCACTTCCAGTCCAGGATCTCCGGCATGTCCAGGCCGTAGGTATCGACGTGACGCTTGTGCTCGATGAGCTTGTCCTGCATCGTCTGCTTCAGATAGCTCCCCTTCGCTCCAAGTTGGGGGAGCCGATCGATCACGTCCTGCACGAGATGGAACCGGTCGAGGCCGTTTTGCACTCGCAGGTCGAAAGGCGTCGTGATCGTGCCTTCTTCCTTATAGCCGCGGACGTGCAGGTTCTGATTGGTCCGGCGGTACGTCAGGCGGTGGATCAACCAGGGATAGCCGTGGAAGCCGAAGATGATGTGTTTGTCTCTCGTGAAGATCGAGTCGTAGTCGAGGTCGCTCAGCCCATGGGGATGCTCGGTACTGGGCTCCAGCTTCATGAGATCGACGACGTTGACCACCCTCACCTTGAGCTCGGGGAGCTGCGCGCGAAGGATCGAAGTGGCCGCCAGAACCTCGAGGGTGGGCGTGTCGCCACAGCACGCCAGGACTACGTCGGGTTCGGCCCCTTGATCGTTGCTCGCCCATTCCCAGATGCCGATGCCTTCGGTGCAGTGCACGATGGCGTCGTCGATGGAGAGCCACTGTGGCAGCGAGTGCTTCCCCGCGACGATCACGTTCACGTAGTTCCTGCTGCGCAGACAGTGATCTGTTACCGACAAGAGGCAGTTGGCATCCGGCGGGAGGTAGACGCGAACGATGTCGGCCTTCTTGTTGACGACGTGGTCGAGAAAGCCGGGGTCCTGGTGGGTGAAGCCGTTGTGATCCTGCTGCCAGACATGCGAGGCGAGCAGGTAGTTCAGTGAGGCGATCTCGCGGCGCCACGGCAGCTGCGAGGTGACCTTCAACCACTTGGCGTGCTGGTTGAACATCGAGTCGACGATGTGGATGAAGGCCTCGTAGCAGTTGAACAGCCCGTGCCGTCCGGTAAGCAGGTAGCCCTCGAGCCAGCCCTCGCACTGGTGTTCGGAGAGCATCGAGTCGAGCACGCGTCCCTCGGGCGCGAGGAACTCGTCGTTCTCCTCCTCTCGGGCCTCCCACTGACGGTTGGTCGTCTCAAAGACGGCGCCGAGGAGATTCGACAAAGTCTCGTCGGGCCCGAAGATCCGGAAGTGCCGGTGGTCATCGTTGAGCGTGACCACGTCGCGGAGGAACTCCCCGAGCACGAGCGTGTCCTTGCCGTTCACCGCACCGGGAGAGGGCACGTCGAGCGCGTGATCGCAGAAGTCCGGCATCCGCAGGTCACGCAGCAACGTGCCGCCGTTCGCGTGAGGATTCGCGCCCATCCGCCGGTCGCCTGTTGGCGCGAGTTCGGCCAGCTCGGCCATCAGCCGGCCGTCCTCGTCGAAGAGCTCCTCCGGCTTGTAGCTATTCATCCAGCTCTCGAGCAGCTCGACGTGATCGGGATGATCGGCATCGACCAGGAGTGGCACCTGGTGGGATCGGAACGTGCCTTCGATCTGCAGGCCGTCGACGATCTTTGGTCCGGTCCAGCCCTTCGGGGAGCGGAGCACGATCATCGGCCAGCGCGGCCGAGCCGCCTCGCCGCTGTTGCGGGCTTCGGCCTGGAATCGGCGGATGTCGGTGATGGCCTCGTCGAGAGCGCTGGCCATGAGCTGGTGCATCTGTTCGGGGTCATCACCTTCCACGAAGTGTGGCGTCCATCCACATCCTCTGAGGTACTGCTCCAGCTCCTCGTGATCGATGCGCGCGAGCACAGTCGGGTTGCTGATCTTGTAGCCGTTCAAGTGCAGGATCGGCAGCACCGCGCCGTCGGTGATCGGGCTGAGGAACTTGTTGGAGTGCCACGCCGTCGCCAAGGGACCCGTTTCCGCTTCGCCGTCGCCGATGACGCAGGCCACAATGAGATCGGGGTTATCGAAGGCGGCGCCGAAGGCGTGGCTGAGCGAGTACCCGAGCTCGCCGCCCTCGTGGATCGACCCAGGCGTCGTCGGCGCGACGTGGCTCGAGATCCCCCCGGGAAAGGAGAACTGCGTGAAAAGCCGTTTCAGGCCGGCTTCGTCCTGGCTGATGTCGGGGTAGATCTCGCTGTAGCTGCCTTCGAGGTAGGTATTGCCAACCAGCGCCGGGCCGCCATGACCGGGACCGGCGATATAGAACATGTCGAGGTCGTATCGTTTGATGACCCGGTTGAGATGCACGTAGATGAAGTTCTGGCCTGGTGTCGTGCCCCAGTGGCCGACCACGAGGGGCTTCACGTGCGCGAGCTCCAGCGGCGTTCTCAGGAGCGGATTGTCATAGAGATAGATCTGCCCGACCGACAGGTAGTTGGCGGCGCGCCAGTATGCGTCGATCCTGTGGAGCAAGTCGGGCGAGAGAGGTTCCGTCGTCACCGGACAGCGCTCTCCTTCCGAAACGGCGCAGGTGGTTGGGCTGCGCCTTCAAGATGAGTCCGCGGTTGCGGTGGGCAGCCCTTTCTGGGCGTGCGCGATAGGGCAGCCGACCACGACTCCATGGAGTCTGTGGTCACCAACGCGCCCACTTCGGCCGCGATGGACGATGGCGCTCTCTCGCTGTGGTGAACTCGCGTTGGCGACCGGTATTGACCCACTGCGAGGGGGCACGATGGCCGTGACCGCCTTGTGGACCGATGGCGAGGAGCGTTTGGGCGAACTGCGACGCGGCAGCACACTCGACCACCGGTGTGGGTAGACCGAGCAGCTCGTGTGCGCTCACGTGACCCTTCCTCGGTGCCCGTCGATACAGACCACCCTACGGTCGCACTCATCGCGGTTGCTCGCCAGGGCCAAAAGCCCCCTCAGGCGCCGAAGGAGCCTGTGACAATGGCGTCGGAACGGTGAATGGAGACAACTCCCTCCGCTGTCCTCATCAGAGACGTCATATTGGGATTGAGGCCACCGAGCTGCTCCCGCGTCACGACGAGGCGTCATCACCAGCCGCGCGGTGCAGAACAGCAAGGTCGGTAGCGGCGGCTGTTGACGAGAAAGCGCCGCGTGCGTTCTTGTCGTCGCTTCAAATTCGCCGGACGTCTCCCAGCAGTCGCTGCACGCGCTGCTAGCCAAGTAGCGCGCGCGCGTGACGGGCGATCTCGAGGTCCTCTCGGGCCTCGACCACGAGCACCACCGGAGCGGCTCCATCGGGAGACACGGAACCGTCTCCGCGTATCCCCTCGTTTCTGGAATCGTCGAGGCGCAGTCCGAGGAAGCCGAGACGCGAACACGTATCCGCGCGGAGTCGAGATGACGCTTCGCCGGCTCCGCCCGAGAACACCAAGCCGTCGAGCCCCTCCATCGCTGCGGTCATCGCGGCCACGCTGGTCTGGATCCGGTAGACGTAGACCTCGTAGGCAAGGCGCGCCTGTTCGTTCCCTGCATCCGCGGCGCTGATCACGTGGCGGAGGTCGCCTGATTCGCCCGAGAGTCCGAGGAGTCCCGACTCGCTATCGAGGATCCTCTCGACATCGGCGACGGAGAGACCCTTGCGCTGTTGCACCCACAAGACGAGACCCGGGTCGACGCTGCCCGACCGGGTGGCCATCACGAGACCCTCCATCGGCGTGAATCCCATGGTCGTGTCGACCGAGTGCCCGAAGGCCACCGCCGCGAGCGAGGCACCGGCGCCCAGATGGGCAGTGACCAGCCGGAGCTGTTCCCTGGGCCGACCGAGCAGCTCGCTTGCCTTCTGGCTCGCCCACTCGTGACTGAGACCGTGGAAGCCGCAGCGCCGGATGCCCCACTGCTCTCGCCACGTCCGAGGGAGCGCGTACGTGCTGGCTCTCGCCGGCATGTCGATGTGGAAGCTCGTGTCGAAGCAGGCGATCTGGGGCAACTTGGGGCGCGCCGATTGCAGTGCGCGAATAGCGGCCAGACAGGGCGGATTGTGCAGTGGGTCCAGATCGACCAATGCCTGGAGAGCCTCATCGATCCCTTCATCGAGCAGGATGGGACGCGTGAAGGCCGAACCACCGTGGACGACCCGGTGCCCGACAGCATCGATTGCTGGCTCCCCGGTGAGGACCTCAGCAAGCAGCGGGCCGAGAACTTCCGGGCTCAGGTTCGGCAGGTCCTTCCGGGTTAGAACGGCGTTGGTGTCGTCCAGGACTCGGAGCTTCAAACTGCTCGAACCAGCATTGACGACGAGGATGTTCACCCACCCACCTTGCCAGATGGCACCGCGCGGCAGCGGCGACCGACGGGGACCGATCCGCGACACGTCCCAGCCGGAAGGCGTCGGGCCGACGGGCTGCGCGGTGGTTAGGACCGATGTGGTGATCACGCCCGCCCGCCGCGCAAGATGTCAGCAGGGGAGGGTCACTGCCCTCGACGGCCAAACGGTAGTGTCGGCAGCGACCCGGACTGCCACTGTCGCGCATCAAGAAATCGATGACGCAAACTCATGCGAGGACGCGGTGAGGCCATGAACACCGAGTGTGGACTGGGCCTGCCCGAGCGGGTGCAGGCGTGCCTTTTCGACCTCGACGGTGTCCTCACCGAGACGGCCAAGGTACATGCCGCTGCGTGGAAGGAAATGTTCGACGCCTTCTTGAGGACCCGGGCCGACAGGAGCGGTGAGCCTTTCGTGGCGTTCGACAAGGTGGCCGACTACGACACCTACGTCGACGGTAAGACGAGGGCCGACGGGACCCGTTCGTTCCTCGCATCACGGCACATTGACCTACCCGACGGCGCTTCTGATGATTTGGCCGGAGCAGAGACCGTCAACGGCCTCGGCAACGCGAAGAACGAGATCGTCCTGCGGAAGATCCGAGACGATGGAGTCGAGGCCTACCCGGGATCGGTTCGCTACCTGCAGGCCGTGCGCGCGGCGGGCCTGCATCGGGCGGTGGTGTCCTCGAGTGCCAACTGCGCTGCTGTGCTCGAGGCCGCCGGCATTGCCGAGCTGTTCGACGTACGCATCGACGGTCTCACCGTCGAGGCGGACCATCTGGCGGGAAAGCCAGCACCGGACACCTTCCTCGCTGCTGCCCGCGCTGTCGGCGTCGAACCAAACGAGGCCGCGGTCTTCGAGGATGCCCTGTCGGGGGTGGAGGCCGGGCGGGCAGGAGGATTCGGGTACGTCGTCGGCGTCGACCGGGTGGGACAGGCCGACGCGCTTCGTGCCCACGGAGCCGACACCGTCGTGTCCGATCTCGCCGAGCTGCTGGAGCAGCGATGATCCAGCATCCGGCCTACCCGGTCGAACCCTGGTGCCTTCGAGAGACCGAGCTCCACCTCGATGTGCTCGCCCAGAGCGAGTCGCTGTTCGCGCTCTCGAACGGTCACATCGGCTGGCGGGGGAACCTCGACGAGGGTGAGCCGTATGGCCTCCCTGGCTCGTACTTAAACGGCGTCTACGAGTCCCGCCCGCTGCCCTACGCCGAAGCCGGCTATGGCTATCCCGAGGCTGGCCAGACGGTGATCAACGTCACCAACGCCAAGCTGATCCGCCTTCTCGTCGACGACCAGCCCTTCGACGTCCGCTACGGCGAGGTGTGCGCCCATGAACGATCGTTGGACTTCCGCTCTGGCCTGCTGCAGCGCGAGGTCGAATGGGTGTCGCCAGGCGGCCGTCGTGTACGGGTGCGCTCGGCGCGCCTCGTATCGCTCGTCCAGCGCTCGGTGGCCGCCATCTCCTACGAAGTGGAAGCGCTCGACGTCGCAGTGCGGGTGGTGGTCCAGTCCGAGTTGGTCGCCAATGAGGCCCTTCCGCCCTTCGGCGGCGACCCCCGGGTGTCGGCCGTGCTCGCGGCGCCGTTGCGCTCGGAGTCCCACGCTTGCAGAGATGCTGGGGCGTCGCTGTTGCACCGCACGGCCGTCAGCGGTCTGCGGGTCGCCGCCGCCATGGACCACCGGGTCGAGGCTCCCTCTGGCGAGCAGGTGACGTCCGAGAGCTTCCCCGATCTCGGCCGGGTGACCGTCACTGCCGCCCTCGAGCCCGGCGAGCGGCTGCGCGTCGTCAAATTCGTCGCCTTCGGTTGGTCCGCGGAGCGTTCGGAGCCGGCGGTGCGAGACCAGGTCGCCGCCGCCCTGACGGCTGCGATCGAGACGGGCTGGGACGGCCTGGTCGACGAGCAACGCGCCTATCTGGACGACTTCTGGGGTCGCGCCGACGTCGAGGTCGACGGTGACCCCGAGATCCAGCAGGCGGTGCGCTTCTCCCTGTTCCACGTGCTCCAGGCGGGAGCACGCGCCGAGGGGCGGGCCATCCCGGCCAAGGGTCTGACGGGGCCTGGCTATGACGGCCATGCCTTCTGGGACACCGAGACCTTCGTCCTGCCCGTGCTGACCTATGCCGCCCCCGAGGCAGTTGCCTATGCCCTCCGGTGGCGCCACGCCACCTTGCCGATGGCCAGAGAACGTGCCCACCAGCTCGGGCTCGAGGGCGCGGTCTTCCCGTGGCGGACCATCACCGGGGCCGAGTGCTCGGGCTACTGGCCGGCCGGGGTCGCCGCCTTTCATATCGGGGCGGACATCGCCGCCGCCGTCGTCCGCTACGTCGAGGCCACCGGGGACGAGCTCTTCGAGCGAGGAGTGGGCCTCGAGCTCTTGGCCGAGACGGCCCGCCTGTGGCGCTCGCTCGGCCACCACGACGCCCAGGGCCGATTCCGCATCGACGGGGTCACCGGCCCCGACGAGTACTCCGCGGTGGCCGACAACAACATCTACACAAACCTCATGGCCCAGCAGAATCTCGCCTCGGCGGCCGATGCCGCCGAGCGACATCAGGACCGGGCTCGCCAGCTCGGCATCGACGCAGAGGAGATGGCCGCCTGGCGGGACGCGGCGACGGCGATGTTCATCCCCTACGACGACTCGCTCGCCGTCCATCCCCAGGCGGAGGGCTTCACCAGTCATGAGGTCTGGGACTTTGCCGCCACCTCCGCTGAGCAGTACCCGTTGCTGTTGCACTTCCCCTACTTCGACCTCTACCGCAAGCAGGTGGTCAAGCAGGCGGACCTCGTGCTCGCCATGCATCTTCGCGGCGACGCGTTTACCGATGAGGAGAAGGCCCGCAACTTCGCCTACTACGAGGCCCTCACCGTGCGTGACTCGTCGCTGTCGGCCTGCACCCAGGCGGTGATCGCCGCCGAAGTCGGGCACCTCGGCCTGGCGTACGATTACCTGGCCGAGGCCGCCCTCATGGATCTCGACGACCTCGAGCACAACACCCGCGACGGCCTGCACGTCGGTGCTCTTGCCGGGACCTGGATCGCGCTCGTCGCGGGGCTCGCCGGCATGCGCGAACCACACGGCAGCATTGCCTTTGCGCCCCGCCTGCCTGCGGGCATCACGCGGCTAGCAGTCGCATTGTCGGTGAAACATCGACGGTTGCGCATCGAGGTCACACCGGACACCACGACCTACTCGCTGTTCGACGGCGAGCCGCTCCAGGTCCTCCATGACGAGGAGCCCGTCAGCCTCTCCTTGGGGAGTCCGATCAGCCGGCCGACCCGAAGAATGCCGCGCCCTGAACCGCTAACCCAGCCGCGCAATCGAGAACCGCTGCGCCGTCGGGCGGCAGATTGATCCGACAATGGCCGAACCTGCTTGGGCGCCGGGCATGGTGGCCAAACTCGGTGCACCGCAAGAGACGGTTGCACGCGGAGATACCTATGCCAATCGACGGATCCTTCGTCGCACACTAGAACGCCGAGTCTGGCGCGTCGTGCTGACTCGAGACTCCGCGGTCGGCCTGTCGTTCGGTACGCGCCGCAACTCGGCGTTCAGGGATGACCCTGCCGCCCATTTGGTGGAACATTGTGGACATCACCCCGCGGCCGCCGTGCTTCGGGTGGTATGTGGCACCTCAAGCGCATGACTCGGGGTGCACTACGCGAAAGGAGCATTCTCGAGCCTCTCGTTTCCCCCGCATCAAGACGACTCCGAACTGAGTGGGGTGATCTCGCCAAACAGCTCGATCCCCGTCCGCTGGCCGAGGATCGAAAGGCGGTCACCGACGAGAATCACCGTGTCCGCCGACGGCACGAAGACGTCCCTACCCCGAGAAATCGAGGTGACGAGGGCGCCCTTGGGCAGCCGGGCGTCGCGGAGCGGCTGGCCGGCGGCTGGCGAGCCGGCAGTGATCGTTACCTCTAGAGCTCCGGTTCGTGAACCGAGGTCACTCACCCGCTCAGCGCTTGTGATCAGCTCCTGGCGGTAGGCGCGAACGAGATCCGAGATCGACAGCGTTCCGACGACCTTCCGGTCGTCGTCGAGCACCGGGACCCACGCCAGCGGCGCAGCCGTGAGAGCTTCCAACGCCACGCCGAGCCGGCTTGAGGCGGACACTGCCGGTGCACCGGCGTCGACGAGGTCGCCCACCAGTCGGGTGTGCTCGTCTCGCCGGGCGAGCTCCGATCGCCCGATCGTGCCCTCAAAGCGTCCAGCCTCGTCGACCACCGGAGCACCGCTGACGCCGACGCGTGCCATCGCCCGGTTGGCTTCGTCGACTGCGCGTCCGGCAGACACAACCAATCGGGGCTCGGCCATCGCACGACGAGTCGGGATCGCGGCGAGGAGGGGAAGGCCAGCCAGCACCCGCTCGGCTGGAGCGTCAGCCCGGCTCTTCAGCTGGCTTCGATAGATCGTGTCGTCGTTGCGGCGCACGATCAGCCACGCCAACCCGACGGCGATCATCGCCGGTGCGAGGATGGAGAGGCTCCCGGTCATCTCGGCCACCATGAGCATGATCGCGAGCGGCGCGCGCGAGATGCTGCCGAAGCAGCACATCATGCCGACGATCACGTAGGGCGCAGGGTCGTGGCCCATGGAGGGCACGATGGGCTCGAAGAGGCGCCAGAGCGCTGCCCCGAGGAAGGCCCCGATGACCATGCCCGGACCGAAGATCCCCCCGGATCCGCCCGAGCCGATGGAGAGACCGGTTGCCAGGATCCGGGCGAAGGGCACGACGAGGACGATCCACAGTGGGATCGACAACAGCTCGGGTCCGAGGCTCTTCTGCACCCAGCCGTACCCAGTGCCGAGCACCTCGGGGACGGCCATACCGATCGCCCCAACCAGCAGACCGCCGATCGCGGGGTTGGCCCATCTGGGCAGGGGCGATCGACCGAACAGCCCCGCCAACCCGTAGAAGCCCTTGGCGTAGAGGAGCCCGACCAGCCCGCCGAGCACGCCGAGGAGCGCGAACCACCCGAGTTGGGCCGGATCGCTGAAGTGGTAGCTGTCGACGTAGCCGAACAGGGGTGAGAACCCGACGGCGGCTCCGAACACCACGTAGCTGACGGACGACGCGATGAAGCACGGCAGCAGCGCTGCCGGCTCGAAGTCGTCTCGGTAGAGGATCTCAGCCGCCAGCACCGCACCGCCGAGCGGAGCACCGAAGATGGCCCCGATCCCTGATCCGATCCCTGTGGCCACCGCCACCCGTCCGTCGGCGACTTCGAGATCGAGTGTCCGGGCGAGCAGTGACCCGAAGCCGGCGCTGATCTGTCCGGTCGGTCCTTCGCGTCCGCCCGAGCCGCCCGAGCCGATCGTGAGCGCCGACGCCACGATCTTTATGACGACTGCTCGGAACCGGACCCCACGGGGGTTGTGGTGCACCGCGGAGATCGCCGCGTCGGTGCCGTGCCCCTCGGCCTCGGGGGCGACTCGGTAAACGAGGACCGCTCCGAGGAGTGCCCCGAGCCCGGCGACGAGCGGGAGGGACCATGGACGCGTCGGCGATCCGGAGCCGGCGAGGCCGCCCTCTCCTTTCGGGGTGGGTACCCGATAGCCGGCGAGCACTCCTAAGAACAGGTGCGTACAGCCGACCAAGGCCTCGTAGAAGACGATCGCGCCGCACCCGGCGACCGCTCCGATGACGACGCCGAGCACGATCCACTTCTTCAGGTACGAGGTCGAGGCGACCCAACGTGCCGCACCGGCAGAGGCGGCCCGGGCTCGAACGGCCGGGCTCGGTCGAGAAGCCACGCTCGCCTCGGTCAGAGGTCCCAACCCGCGCTCCAGTCCTGCTCGGGCACCTCACCGGCAGTGTCGGCGAGCTGCTGCAGCGCGGCCACGACCGACTGCTGGGTCTTGGGTGGGATCGACGCGAGCAGGCCGGCAATCTCCTGGCGACGACGTTGAGTCACCGTGTCGATGAGCTGCTGGCCTGTGTCAGTCAGTCCGACGCGCACCTGACGCCGGTCGTGGCGATCCGGCCGTCGCCGGACCAGCCCCTTCCTGACCAGTCGGTCGCAGAGACGTGAGGCAGTCGGCGCGGTGACTGCGACGGCCTCCGCCAGCGCGGCAACAGTCTGTGGCCCCCGCGATGCGAGGACTACGAGCGACCGGTACTGGGTGAGGGTGACCTCTTCGCCGGCGTCGGCCAACGAACGCGCCGCGATGGCCACCAGCACACGACTGGCACTCAGCACGGCGTCGACCATCGTGTCTTGACCGACTTCAGTGGCCGATGGAGGTACATGCATATACTAATGATTGCATAGACTACGGAAGTGAGGTGTCGAGGTCTCGTCTACGCGAGGACGTCGGGAGTGGTTGTCGTGCTCGAGCGCTGATCCGGCTGCCGGTCGCTTCGGCGCGCCGCGTGCTGGCCAGTCCAGCGCGTGACGCCCACACCAGCCCGGCAGCCGACCCTCTTCGCGTGTGACCTACGGCATCCGGAGGAGATCCCAAGGAAGCTCGGTGGACGTCTCGTCGCAAAGATCTAGCGTGGTCGGTGGAGAGCCGGGAAGCCTGGACGGCGCAGTGCCCTTTCGCGCAAAGGAGCAGACGTGCACCGCCAGGGTGCCCACCTAGTCCGCGCCGGCCTGGAGCCTCATCCGCACCGCCCGCAGACCCTTACCAGGGTGCCTTGAGTGTCGGGGGTGGTGGGACCATCCATCTTCGCCTTCGCATTGGGCGCTGTCGTGAGCCTGGCGACGAGCTGGGTGCTCGTGTCCCGCCTCGAACGCGTTGGCGAGCGGTTGGGGCTCTCAGAGGCGCTGCTCGGCGTGGTCGCCGCCCTGGCCGCTGACGCCCCCGAGATCACCGCCGCGGTCACCGCCCTCGTGCACCGTCAGCAGGCCGTCGGAGCTGGCGTGGTGATCGGTTCGAACGTCTTCAATCTGGCAGCGTTGCTTGGTTTGGGGGCGGTGGTAGCTGGAGGGATCGGCCTGCACCGAAAGGTCGTGCTGCTCGGCGGGACCGTCGCCATCGTCGTCGCGCTCGCCTGTCTCTTGGCGGTTTCCGGCGCCGTGACTCCCGGCCTCGCGCTCGCGTTGGTGGCCGTGGTACTGACTGCCTACGTCATCACCCTGGGCGCCCATCGCGCCGTGCTCGGGCGGCTCCGCCTCCCGCATCGGTGGACGATCTGGCTCACCGCGGCCATCGTCGAGGAGGAGGACGAACTTGAGGTGGCCATCCACCCTCAGCGAGGCGCGACCAACGATGCGCTCGTCGGAGCAGGTGCGCTCGCGATCGTCGTGGTGGCAAGTGTCGCCATGGAGCAGGGGGCTTCAACGTTAGGGATGCACTATGGGGTTGCCGCGATCGTGGTCGGCGGCCTCGTGTTGGCCGCCGTCACCAGCCTGCCGAACGCCGTCGCCGCGGTCTACCTGGCCCGGAGGGGCAGGGGGGCGGCCGCGCTCAGCACCGCCCTCAACTCCAACGCGATCAACGTGGCCGCCGGCTTGCTCATCCCGGCCTCGGTGATCGGGTTGGCCAAGCCGTCGTCGTCTGGGCTCCTCATCGCTGGATGGTACGTCGGGCTCACCGCCTTGACATTGGTAATTTCCTACGTCGGCCAGGGACTTCGTCGGTGGTCCGGTTCGCTGATCATCGTGGCCTACCTCCTCTTCGTGGCGGTTCTCCTGGTCACCACTTGAAAGCAGCAGAAGGCCATGTCTCCCTTGGTGGTCGCGGTCGCGTCAATGGCGTCCGCGTCGCATGAGGATCGAGTGACTGCGACCGGTAGCGTCCGATTTCGTCTGCGCCGTTGGCTCCGTGGACCGGAGTCTCGATCTAGCGCGCCAGGAAAGGACTCGAGACGACCTCAGGGTTAGTTCCGAGAGCCCGGAGAGGTTCGAGGGTCTTCGGTATCGGCCAACGTCGGAATCGAATGCCCGCATCTTGCCCGGCTGATCCCGGAGAAGGTGAGGCGGGTCGGGCAAGTCAGACCTCTTGCGACCTCCTGGGAACCCGTTCGTGCTGGGCCCTTCGGCAATCTGCCTCCCGACGGGTAGCCCATAAGACGCGCCCGACCCAACTTCAGGGGTGCCATAGGTGCCGCTCGGGGGCGCGCGACAACAGAACGCCAGGACAGAACAGCGACTCGCCACGCGGCGCCGACCGCCCCGATCAGACGCTTCGGGACCTCATGCCGCGTCCTATAACGCGCGACGAGATCAGGGCCGCGCCTGCCACCTTTCGCCGGGTGTGCGGCGAGGCGCTGCCGTGGACCCCTCAGCCGCCCGACACGGAGATGTCGACCGTCACAGTTTCTCGGGCATAAGCCACCGAACCTGCCTCGGGGGTCATCGAGACGATGTGCCCCGGCGCGACGGTGTCTGAATGCACGGGGACGGTGTAGACGGGGAAGCCGAGAGCCGAGAGCCTTGCGACTCCGGTCGGGGTAAACACTCCGACCACGTCCGGCAGGACGGTGGACGAGGATGAGCACGGTACTGAGCTCGTCGTCGCACCGTCGGCGACGGATGCGAGCACCGCGGGGGCTTCCCCGGGGGCACAGCACGCTGCAACCGTGGAACGTTGAACCTTGGTCGCCCCGGTCATGTCACGTCCATGCTATCGGTGGGGGCGTCGGGTGACCGCCGGACCCGCGGTTCCATACTCCGCCCTCGCCTGCACTCCCTGGCTGCAATCGTATCGAACTCATGTTCGCAATCGACGATAAGGTTGAGGTCGCTCGGCGTCTCGTCTCGAACGAAGCGAGACCGGAAGTCACCTTCAAGAACCCCGAGCCGACGCCGTCGCTGACCTGACTTGGCCTGCGCTGCGCTGCGCTGCCGCGGGGACGGTAACGAGCAAGCAGCTCGTCGATTCAGTCGCGCGAGTGGTAATCAGTGCACGCTGAGAGCGAGCCCTGACGAGCGAAGAGGGGTGCGTGCGACCGGTGGGACGAACCGGCATTCTCAGCTTGGACGCTGGCTATCGTGGGAACGACCGCCCCCGAGCCGGAAAGCGTAGGCTCTCAACGTGGCACGCAACGCGGATGAACTGGGCAAAGGGCGATCGATCTGCTTCTCGCGTCCCCTTGCCGAGCTGGCTCCGACGTCAGAGTGGGAACAGATCCTGAGCGATGACGAGCCAGTGGAGCTCGATGTCTCGGTGGTCGAACTGGTCCGGGCCATTCGCGACTCCGGGGAGGCTTGAGCCCGGTCGTTCTCGACGCCTCGGCCGGCGTCGAGATCGCACTGCGGACCCTTGCCGGCCGTCGCCTACTCAACATCCTCGTACAAGCCGGTAGCCCCGCAGTCGCTCCCGAGCACTTCCTCGTCGAGGCTGCTGGCGTCCTCCGGAAGCTTGAGGCCCGCAAGAACGTCACTCCAGAACGTGCGCAGGTCGCGCTCTCACGGCTCGCAACGCTCGTCGACACCGCGGAGGTCGGTCCGCTGCTCAACGAAGCCTGGGCGCTCAGAGAGAACCTCACCGTCGCAGACGCCGTCTACGTCGTCCTCGCACGCCGGCTCGACGCTCCTCTCGTCACCCTCGACAGCCGACTCGCCGGGGCACCGAATCTCGGCATCCACGTCCTCGGCCCGCTCTGAGTCACGAGGCGTGCCCCATCATCATATTGGCGTCGCTCTGCTGCTACCACTCGTGCCATCTGACACAAATCTGACACAACGCAGCGAGAACTGGGGGTAAGTGGCGGTCACTTACGGACAATGAATTACCTGGTCACAGGGCATTTTCTCGCCTAGTCGCTGGCCCGCCGCTCCCCCACGACAGATCCCAATATCATTTCTGAACTGCTCATTCATGCCTCAGCGTCGACCATCAGACACAAGCCTGATGCGACAGAAGACTGACGCGGCCCCTGCGTGGCGAGTACGGGGGTGCGCACCCAGGCGCCTGCAGCAGGAGTTCGCGATGGCGCGGTCCGCGACGACGAACGAGGGTGCTCGTCGCCGTCAGGTGATCGAGTGTCTGCGCACTCGGTGCTTCCACGCGCCGCGTAGCGACCTTCGGCTCTACTCGTACCATGCTCGTCAGCCAAGAATCTGATCGATGACTATCGATTGGTAGAGGTCCCGCAAGCCGTGGCAGGGACCTTCAGCCCTATTTGGTGGTGAACGGGATGCTCAGGGCCAGGGACGCGTTGAAGCTGAGCGATACCCGCGCGGGTAATGAGACGAGGTGTCCGGGATGGACGTGATCGAGCCCCCACCGCGAAGCGCCCGGCACGAGGCGGCGAGCCCTGACGTCGGGAACGAGCTCGCTCCGCTCGCCCGCCTGCGGGGCTTTCACCCGGGTTGGTTCGGGGCGGTGATGGGGACGGCCATCATCGGGGTCGCCGCCTCGCTCGACCCCGGCGGGATCGCCTCGCTCACCTCGGCTGCCCGGACGCTCAGCCAGGTGATGGCGGTCATCGCCGCGGCGCTCGCCGTCGTGCTCGCCGTGGGCTACCTCGGGCGCTTCGTGGTGCACCCCGACGCCGCGCTCGCGGACCTGCGTGACCCGGTGGCGGGTGCGCTCTACGGGACGCTGCCCGGCGGCATCCTCGTGCTCGCCGCGACGGCGGCCGCCATCGGGCCGACGTGGTTCTCGGCCTCGACGGTCCGCGACCTCGTCGCCGGCCTCGACTGGGTTGGGGTCCCACTCGCCTTTTTGATCAGCGTCGTCTTCGCCTACCTGCTCTTCGTGCGCTCCGAGCTCGTCCCCGAGACGGTGAACGGCGGCTGGTTCATCCCGCCGGTCGTGAACATCGTCGTCCCGCTCGTGCTCGTGCCGCTCGTGCCGGGCTCCTCGCCGGCGGTGGCGCGAGCGCTGCTCCTCGCCTCCTACGGGTTCTTCGGGATGGGCTTCGTGCTCTACCTGCTCATCCTCACCATGCTCCACCACCGCCTCGTCCTGCACCCGCTCCCGCAGGCCGGGCTCGCCCCGTCGCTGTGGATCGGGCTCGGCCCGATCGGGGTCGGGGCGCTCGCCCTCGTGAAGATGGCCGGCGCGGGCACGGCGGTCTTCGGGCCGGCCGGGCCGACGGTCTCGCTCATGTCGAAGCTCGCTGCCACGGCGCTCTGGGGCTTCGGGGTGTGGTGGCTCGCCGCCGCCGCCCTCCTGCTCGTGCACTACCTGCGGTCGGGCCCGCTGCCCTACGGCATCGGCTGGTGGGGCTTCACCTTCCCCCTCGGCGCCTACACCGTCGCCACGCTCACCCTGGCCAAGGCCTGGGACCTGAGCGGGCTCGACTGGGCGGGCGCAGGGCTGTTCGTGCTGCTCGGCGCGTTCTGGCTCGTCGTCACCGGCCGGACCCTGTGGGCGCTGCGGACTGGGGAGATCTGGCGACCACCCCTCGCGGTGACTTCCGGTCCTACCGCGGAGCCCGGTTCCGGGACAATGCTCGAAGGCGCCGATCGTGGACCGTCGCTCCCGCAACTGACAGACCCGGGGCGCCGTTCGTCCCGGCAGTGATGACTGGGTGCGCGACCTCGCGCCGTGGACGGGCGGTGACCTCGTCGCGCCACCCAGTCGTCGTCTCCGTGATCGCCGAACACCCCAGAGAGCGCCTCGTCAGTCCCATGGCCTCCGCCTGCGCCTCGCGGCCCTGGGCACTCACCGCAAGTCTCCGCCCTCAGAAGAGGTCCGGTCCGCGTCGTCGCCATCGGTGCCGGCGCCGGACGTCCGCCCCATGACGCGGGCCTTCAGGTGCTGGAACTCGTCCTCGGAGATCACTCCCTCTCGCCTCAGCGCGGCGAGCTGGGACAACTCCTCGACCACGGATCGCCTGGGACCCTGCGCCTCGGTGGGGAACAGCTGCTCGCGAGCCTGGAGCTGATGGGCTCGCATCTCGTCCCCGCGCATGACGAGGTAGGCGATGATGCCGACGATGGGGAGCACCAGCACGAGGACCACCCATGCGGCCTTCGCCCAGCCTCGCAGGTCGTGGCTGCGAAATATGTCGATGAAGATCGAGATCATCAACCAGATCTCGATGATGAAGAGGAAGAACCACAGGATCGAGTACACCACCTGCCCGACGCCGAAGGTCGCCAGAGTCATTCGTTCCTCCTCGTGGCACGCATCCAGGCGACCGGTGCATGACAGACCGATGTCGCGCGCTCACTTCAGCAGCCGGATCCTACGCTCGGGTTCCGGTCGCGTGATGAAACCGTCGATCTCCTCCAGGATCTGAGCCCGGGCATCGACCGCATCGTCGTAGAGACCGTGAACGACACCCCAGCGCTTGCTGCATACCGTCACCGCGTGGCCACAGACGCACCGACGGGAAGAATGACGGTGCGTCGATGGCTCCGAAAGGCACCGGCATGACCTTTGTTCCGCCAGTACCGATCGTTGCAGCGTTGATGAAGCCGTACGTCGAGACCCATCCCATCGGGCGGCTGTGGCTTGCCGTGGCGGTCGCCGCTGGCGCCATCGAGCTCGTCGGCGCTGGTCGGCGGCGAGCAGAAGCGACCAAGAAGGACGGAGGCAGTCTGATCGTCCTCCGTGTCTGCCTCATTCCCGCCATCGCCCTGCTCGTGCTCTCGCCGAGGATCGCGTCGGCCGCTGAGATTCGCCCGCCCCTAGTCTCCGCGGTCGTCGGGATCGCGCTCTTCTCGGCGGGGGAGGCCCTGCGGGTGTGGTCGAAGGTGGCGCTGGGCAGGTATTTCACCTACACGGTCATGACCAGCAGCGATCAGCCGGTCATCACGAGCGGCCCTTACCGAAGTCTGCGGCACCCCTCCTACACCGGAATCCTGCTGATCGCGATCGGAGCCGGCGCCGTGTGGGGGAACTGGCTCGGGCTGGGTGCGCTGACGTTGATGACACTCATCGGGTTGACCTACCGCATCCACGTCGAGGAGAAGGCCTTGCTCGACGAGCTGGGCGACCGGTATCGCTCCTACGCCGAGCACCACAAGCGCCTGATTCCGTTCGTCTGGTAGCCCTGGGGCAGCGTTCCGCCGCTGCGAGCTCGATCGCGAAAAGGCCGACCCTGAACGGCACATTCTCAAGCCGGCGGGTTGAGCTTCTGAGCGGGGAGTTTGTGCACATCCCTGTTCAGGACCTATTTTCCAACTTGGGCATGTCGCGTTTGCACGGCCACTTTCGCCACCCTCACCGAGCTGGGCGTTCGGGCCCTTCCGCCAGCGCCCGCCACGGTGCCTCCCGGACCGGGCCTCCACGGCCGATTGGCTCAGGTCCTCCTGCTCGGATCCGGCAGCAGCTCTGGCGATCGATCCCGCCGCGGTCGTGCACGCCGGTCCGGCGCTCGACGGTGACAAGCCGGGTCCCCCTCCGGCGCACACCGACGGGTGGGCGGCACCGCCCGGGGGCTGCCGACAGGAGCCCCCCGGACGCGCCGCAGCTCCCGGGCCTGGGGGGTGGTCACCGGGAGCTGCGGGACAGCGGGCGCGGAGGAATCGCCTGCGACAGTGATACGCCCCGACTGCAACGCCACGGTTACCCGTCAATGAACGACGCGTGACATGACACGCGACGTGGTCCGGTGATCCACCTCTCGTGGTGGACCGTCGGACGTCTGCACCACTCGTCGGGACGTGATCGACGTCGACGATGCGGAGGGACGCTCGACCGGAGCCAAGGCGACGGGCTGCACCCCGCCAGGGGCGCGGCCGACGCCCCGACGGTCCTCGGAGCGTTCGGCGGGACCAAGTACGGTCGGCGCGGCGCGGTTGGCCGTGCGCCTGGTGAGCCACGACGACAGAGGCGGTGCACCCACGTGTCGAGTTCGAGCGCCGACCCCGAACTGAGCGCGGCCGAGCACGGCGCGATGCGCGAGCTGCGCTCGCTGCTCTGCGGTGCCGGCTACTCCCAGCTCTACCACCACGCCGCCGGCGGCGCCCTGTTCGCCGCCGAGCGCGGCCGCGCGTTCGGGGCGGTGCGGCGGCTCCCCTCGTCCGAGCGAGCCGTGCTCGAGCTCCTCGCCCTCGGCGAGGAGGTGCCCGCCGGCGAGGCGTCGGCCCAGCTTCGCCGAGCGGTCGGGGCACTCCGCGGCGCCGGGCTCGTCCGCGACGGCGGGGACCGGGTCGCCACGACCGGATGGGTGGTCGTCCCGACGCTGCGGGGCTACCTGATCACCGGGACGCCGCCGCACTACGCGACCGGCGAGCCGGTCGGGGCGCGCGCGTACATCGGCAACGACTCGCTGCTGCTCGCCGCGGCCCTCCCCGACGCACGGGGCACACGAGTCCTCGACCTCGGCGCCGGCTGCGGCGTGCAGGGCCTCCTCGCGGCCCGAGGCGCCGCAGAGGCCGTCCTCACCGACGTCGACGCCTTCGCCTGCAAGGTCTCCTTGTTGAACACCGCCTTGAACGAGACGCCCCACCCGGTCCGGGTCCTCGCCGGCGACCTCTACGAGCCGGTGCAGGGGGAGCGCTTCGACCTCATCACCATGCTGCCCCCGTACGTCCCGACCGTCGACGGCTCCGCCACCTCCGGCGTCGCCGCCGGCGGTCCTGACGGCCTCGGACTCATCCGGCGGCTCGTACGCGAGGCGCCGGCGCACCTCGCGCCAGGCGGTGAGCTCGTCGCACTCTGCCAGCTGCTCTGCTCCGACGAGGGCCCGTTGCTTGCCGCGGAGATCGGGGCGCTTTGCCCCTCGCTCGACGTCCGGCTCTCGGTGACGGACTGGCACCCGCTGCAGCCCTACGCGCTCGACCTGGCGCGCCGCCTCTCCCGGCACGCCGCCGCCGCCGACATGTCCACCCTCCTTGCGCGCTACCTGCGGTCGCTGCGGAGCCTCGGGGTCACCGGCGCGTGCACCGCGCACCTGCGGCTCCGCCGGGGCGACGGGGCCGGCAGCGTGAGGGTGATCGGGCAGGCGCCCGCGGTACGGGCGCGATCAGTGCCTGCGCCGCTGCCGGGGCTGTCGCTCACCGGCGACGTCCACGCGGCCACGGCGACCTCGACCGACGGCACGCAGAGCTTCCTGAGCGGGCCGACCGCGGCGCTGCTCGCCGCGGTCGACGGGCGCCGGACGATCGCCGACATCGCCCTCGCCGCGTGGGGAACACCGGAGGGCGCCCACCCCGACGACCTGTGCGATCAGGCGATCGAGCGCTTCCTCGAGCTCGAGCGGGCCGAGCTCGTCATCCTCGACGCAAACGACTGACCAGGCGACGCTCGATCGAGGCGTGCACCGCTGGAGCGCTCGCGTCGCCCGAGGGCGCGTCCGCCGGTCGCGGCGCACGACGCCCGCGGTCCGGTCGCCGGGGATGCGGCTCGGCTCCGGATCCGCGCCGCGAGGCCCCGGCCCGGCTCCGACGCGGAGCACGACCCCAGGCGGGCTCGGTCGCCCCCACGCCCGAGCCCGGACACCGACGGCGCGCTCCGATGGATGTCAAGCGGGCGACGGCTGGTGCTCGAGCAGCCGGAGGAGGTCGCGGGCCACCTAGCGCTTGAGCCGATGCGCCAGGTCTGTGCAGCCCTCGACGTAGCGGTGGACCGCCAGAACTGAACCGCCCAGCGGGAGCTCGCTCCGCGCGGACCCGGCGACGGGCTGTCTTGGGGACACCCACGCCATGCCGTAACGCTGCCGGAACGCCCCGCCCGTATCCTTCGGGCAATGGCCACGCCACTCGATCGGGCTCATCCAGTCGCCACGGCTCGAAGATCTCGCTGGTTGCCGATCGCCGTCGCCGCCGTCACGGTGGCGATGTTCGCCTGCATGGCGACGCTCGCAGCGAGCAACCACCAAGCCAAGAGCGGCTACCTCGGCGTTGGCTTCGTGCTGGTGGCGATCATCGTCGGGGTGATCATCGCCCGGAACTTGCCCCGGAACCCGATCGGTTGGCTGATGCTCGCCATTCCCGCATCGGTCGGGGCGTTCACGCTCTGCCAACAGGTCACCCTGGCGATCGACCATACCCATCCGTTGGTGGCGGCTACCACCGTCGTCCTCACCCAGGTCTTCTACTACTGCTTCCTGTTCGCCGCCCCGCTGGTGCTGCTCTTCTTCCCCGACGGCGCCTTGCCCTCGCCGCGGTGGCGCCCGGTGCTGCATGCCTATCTCGCGCTGGCCGCCGGGGTCGTGATCCTCACGACCGGGTGGGAGGTCAGGATCATGCTGCGCGGCTCGTGGCGCTTCGACTCGAACGGGGACGTCGGCGGCGGCGGACCGGGTCCGGCCGTCAACCTGGCGCTGGCCGTGCTGGCGATCGGCTGCCTCGTGCTGGCGCTGTCCTGGGTGGCCCGCCGGATCGTCGGGTACCGGCGAGCAAGCGGCGTCGTCCGCCAGCAGTTCAAGTGGCTGGCCGTGGGCGCGGTGTGCCTCGTGGTGGCCCTGGTGGTCAGCTTCGTCACCCCGAGCGGCAAGTCCACGTCGGCGACCGTCGAGAACGTGATCACCGACCTCGCAGCCGTGCCCTTCCCCCTGACGGTCGGTATCGCCATCCTCCGCTACCGCCTGTACGACATCGACCGGGTCATCAGCCGCACCCTGTCCTACGCGCTGCTCAGCGGGCTGCTCGGCGGGGTCTACGCAGGCATCGTCACCCTCAGCGCACGGACGCTCCCGTTCTCCTCCTCGGTCGCCGTCGTCGCGTCGACGCTCGCTGCGGCTGCGCTGTTCAACCCGCTCCGCAAGAGGATCCAGCGCCTCGTCGACCGGCGGTTCAACCGGGCGCGTTACGACGCCGAGATGACGGTTGCAGGCTTCCGGTCCCAATTGCGTGATGCCGTCGACCTCGCCACGGTGCAACGCCTGCTCGTGAACGCCGTGCACGAAGCCCTCGAACCCACCCACGTCGGGCTCTGGATCAGGCAGAAGACCCCCGAGCGAAACGGGCGCGCCTGACCCGCCGATCGCCCGAGCCCGAGCTGGGTGGGCTGTCGTGCAGATGACCCGCGCGTCGGGGCACTGCGGCTGTCCAGCGGCTCGCTCCGCCCGGCCCGAGCAACGGCGAACTCGAACCACGGCGGCAGCCGCAGTGGCTGGCGCAACAGCGAGGCCGCCGTCGCAACGCTGGATCTGCGCGTGGGCACCTGGTTCTCCGGCGCGTGGCCGATGGCGACCGTCAGGTGTCGCGTGGATCCTCACCGTCAGCAGTAGATGACCCCCGGTGAGCCGCCGCCGACGGCGATCGTGTCGCCGTCGATCGCGACCGACCGGGGCGAGCAGAGGAACGCGACCACCCATGCGACCTCCTCGGCGTCGACCATGCGGCCGAGGTAGTTCGATCCGGCTGCGGCCTCGCGCTCGGGCGTGGTCGCCTCCGTCCGCGTCAGCCCCGGGTGCACGACGTTCACGCCGATGCCGTAGGGGGCGAGCTCGGCGGCGAGGTTGACCGTGAGCGCCGCCACCACGACGTTACGGGCCGAACCGACGAGCGCCCCCGTGCGGCGGGCGGCGAGCCCGCTCAGGTTGACGATCCGCCCCCAGCCCTGCTCGATCATGAGCGGGACAACCGCCTGCACGCAGCGCAGGTAGCCCATGACCTTGGTGTCCATCTCGTCGAGCAGGTAGTCCGCTCTGACCTCGTCGTAGCGGGGAGCCGGGGCCTGTCCGGCCGGCTGGGCGGCGCAGTTCACGAGGATGTCGACCCCGCCGAGCTCCGCCGCCACCCGCGCGACCATCTCGCGCACGGAGTCGTCGAGCCGGGTGTCGACCGTCACCGCCACGACCCGCCCCGCCGACGCCGAGGAGAGCTCCGCAGCCGCTGCGTCGAGCCGTGCCCGGTCCCGAGCGGCGATCGCGACGTCGGCGCCCTCCGCGCCGAGCTGGCGCGCCACCTGCTTGCCGATCCCCCGGCTCCCGCCCGTGACGAGCGCCCGCTTCCCCGACAACCCGAGATCCATCGCCCCTCCTGTCCCTGAGGCGGCGGGGCGTGCCCCGCCGCGGTGGCACCGTACCGCCGAGAACGGCGGGGCCGTCAGGCCCCAGAGCACCGGCGGCGGCTTGCTCCGGGTCCTCGACGGGCCAGCGCGTGCGCGCGGCACGTCGCGGGCGATGGTCCGCCCTCCCGTGGGAGACTGCAGGCGTGCTCGCGTTCGTCATCTCGATGGTCGTCACCGGGCTCGTCATCGGCGCCCTCGGCCGTCTGGTCGTGCCGGGGCCGAACCCGATGGGCATCGGGTCGACGATCGCCGTTGGGCTCGCAGGCTCGTTCCTCGGTGGCCTCGTCGGCCGACTCGCCTTCGGGCTGCGCTACCGCTACGCCTTCGGGCTGTCGCTCGTGCTGGCGGTGTGCTTTACGGCCCTGATCGTCTACGCGCTCCAGCGCAGACGCCGGACGCGCTGACCCGACCGGCCGGGCGTCGGACCCGCCCGGGGCGAACACCCGGCAGGACCTCCTAGGGGACGAGGATCCGGCCGCACTGGTCGCAGTGGAAGGTCGTCCCCGGCGGGGCGTGGCGGATCTGGTCGATCTCGGTCGCCGGCAGGCTGAGGTGGCACCCGTCGCAGGTCCCGCGCACGAGCCGGGCGACCGCGACGCCGTCGAGGCGCGACCGCAGCCGGTCGTACTCGGCACGCAGCTCGGCGGGGACCACTTCGATGAGGGAGTCGCGCCGCTCCGCCACCTGGGCGAGCTCGGCGTCGACGACGGCGATCGCCTCGGCGAGGTTCTCGCGGGCCTCGTCCACCTCGCGCTCGAGCGTCGCACGCTCGGCGGCGACGCGCCCGAGGTCGGCCTCGAGCGGCTCGATCGCTTCCATCACGGCCAGCTCCTCGTCCTCGAGCTCGCCGCGCCGGCGGGACTGCGAGTCGATCTCGGCGGCCATCGCCTCCTGGTCGCGGTACGAGGAGACCGCGCCACTCCGCACCCGTTCCTCGATCGTGCGGATCCGCGCGCCGATCTCCCCCGCCTCGGTGTCGAGCGCATCCCTCCGCCCGGCGAGCCCGTCGCGGCGCTCGGCGAGCGCGCGCCGCTCCGCCTCCAGCTTCGCGAGCCGTTCATCGAGGGCGGCGAGCAGTTGGCGCTCGGGCAGGTGCTCGCGGCGGTACCGGAGCTGCGCGGCGTGCTGGTCCTCGTCCTGCAGGTCGAGCAGGAGCGCGAGCGGCGAGGGAGCCGGTCCGGCCCCCTCCCGCGGCTCCGGCGCGGCGCCCGCCTGCATCGGTGCGCCTCGGACCGGGTCGTCGTCCATCGCGGGCGAGGCTAGCGACTCGCGGGCTCGGCCGGCCGCCGGCGCGCCTCCAACAGCGCCGCCAGCAGCTCGGGGGTCCCGCCCGCCACCGGGTTGCGCCGCACGCCGGCGTCGCGCACGACGAGGTCACGCCCGGTCGCGTCGGCCACCGCGGCGCCGGCCTCCTGGCAGACGAGCATGCCTCCCAGGTAGTCCCAGCTGGCGTGGGACGATCCGGCGCAGTCGACGTAGCCGTCGAGCATGCCTTCGGCGACCGCGCACAGGTCGAGCGCGACGGCGCCGAGGACGCGGTACTGGCGCCAGCCGAGGTGGCGCGGCGGATAGCCGGACAGGCCGACGATCGCCCGGCGGAGCTCGTGGACCGAGCTCGGGGCGATGACCGCCCCGTCGCGTCGGGCCCCGCCCCCCCGTACCGCCTGGTAGCGGACCCCCGACGCCTGGTTCACGACGAGCGCGGCGAGCGGTCCCTCGTCGTCGAGGACGCAGACGCTCGTCGCGAACCACGGGATCCCGCGGGAGGCGTTCGTCGAGCCGTCCACCGGGTCGAGCACCGCCAGCAGCCCGCCCGGGGCGGCATGGAGGCCCGACTCCTCGCTGAGCACGCCGAAGCCGGCCGCCGAGAGGACCGCGATCGCGGCGTCGTCCGCCACGAGGTCGGACTTGTACTGGCCGGGGCGGGTCCCGGCGAGGCCCCAGTCGTCGAGGCCGTCGAGCTCCCGGGTGACGGCGGAGGCCGCGGCGGTGCACACCTCCAGCACGGCGTCGGCGTCCACGCCCGAGGAGGCTAGCCGTGCCGGCACGGCGAGCCTCCTCCCCGCCGGGGACCGAACCCGTCCCGGCGGCTGCCCGGGGAGGTGGCCGTGCCGGCGCAGCCGACGCCGAGCGGCGGACGCGACCCGCGCCCGGCCGCGCCGGGGCCGCCGCTGGCGCGGGCCGGCCGCGCGGGCACGCCGTCCCGTCGTCAGCAAAACGCCAGTTGACAGCCGTACGGCGTCGCGCCGGGAGCGTCGGGTGTCCCGGGCGGGGCGCCGCGGCGCACCGCCGCCGGCGCGTGCTGGAGGCGAAGCTGCGCCGGCCTACACTCGCGGCGAGATGGCCGTCATAGACGTCGCGGGTTACGTGGCCGAGCTGAAGGACCACGCCGTCGACCACGGCTTCCACGTGCACGACGAGCGCCACTTCGTCGAGACGTACTCGCTCCGCCAGTTCTGGGAGGTCGACCTGCACCCCGAGGAGGGCTGCGGAGGGCCGATCGACCTGCACCTCGCCCTCGAGGTCGACCCCCGGGCCCTCCTCGACTTCGAGGACGCCGTGGTGGCGCTGCCCGACGACGTCGAGCCGCCCGACAAGTGGTCGTTCCCGCTCACCTTCACCTGGGGGGTCCCTCCGCTCCCGAACGGTCCCGACCTGCTGCGCCTGGCGATCGATCTCGCAGGCGTCGGCGGCGTCGACCTGCCGCTCGAGATCTCGGCGACCGACTCGTTCGGGTCGGTCACCGATCCACCGGTACGCCGGCTCACGATCGTCGCCCGCCGGGAGGTCTCGCTCGCGCGCGTCCTCGCCGGCGAGGAGCTCCTCTGCGACACCTTCGACCGGGCCCTCGCGGTGAGCCGCTTCCTCCTGGAGGCGGCCCCGAGCTGGCTCGACGAGTGAGGGCCCCGAGACCGCTCCGGTCGCGCCTCGGGCGCGGCGCTGCGCTCGCCGCGTTGCTCGCGACGTCGGGGACGGCGCTCGCGGCGTGCGGGCAGGGCTCGAGCGCGCTCGGCCACAAGGCCTGCGTCGAGGTCTCCCGTTCCCTGCGGCTCTTCCACCAGTCCGAGTCGAGCCCCGACCCGTCGAAAGCGGCGTCGCTCAGGAGCCAGGCGCTCATCGAGCTGCGCCGAGCGTTGCCCTCCGCCGCCCTCGCCGGCGCGTCCGACGGTCAGTGGCAGGCGCTCATGGCGACGCTGTCCGAGAGCTCGCGCGTGCCCGAGGCCGATCTCGTGACGGCCCTCAGCGCCCAGTGCGCGCAGACGCTCTCGAGCTGAGGGTCGGGGCCGCGCCCCGCCCCGGCGTGGCGAGCGTCAGATGTGGTGGTCGCTGTGCTCCCAGAGCTTCACCCCGCCGAGGATGCCGGCCACGTTGTCGACGATGACGATCGACGGGTCGACGTGGCCCGAGGCGCGACGGGCGTTGCCGCCGCCCAGGTAGCAGTGGTCGTAGTTGAACAGGATCTCGAAGTTGGCGAGCGCGCGCGCGACGCGGCGCCGCCACTTCGCCGGACCGATCCGCTGCAGCGTGGCATCGCCGAGCTGCTCGTTGTAGGTCTGGCCCTTGCGGAACGGGTGGTGCGCCAGCTCGATGTGCGACTCGAGCCGCCCGTCGAGGAACACGGCCGTCCCGACGCCGGTGCCGAGGGTGACCACCAGCTCGAGACCGCTGCCCCCGATCACCGCCATGCCCTGCATGTCGGCGTCGTTGGCGATCCTGACGGCCCGCCCGAGGCGCGCGCCGAGGACGTCGGCCGCCCGGAAGCCCTTCCACGCCCGGACCAGCTCGGGCGAGACCTTCGACCCCGGCCCTTTCACGGTGACGAAGTGCGGGGCGGTGAGCACGCGGCCTTGGCGGACGACGCCGGGGAAGCCGACCGAGACACGGTCGAACGAGGGCATCGGCCGCGCGAGCTGCACGATCGCGTCGACGAGGTCGTCGGGCGTCAACGGGTAGGTGGTCGTGACGCGGACTCGGTCCGCGACCATCCGGCCCTCGGCGTCGAGCACCGAGGCCTTGATGCCCGTCCCGCCGACGTCGACCGCGAGGGTGAGGGGGCTACGGGGGTTCCTCGACCAGGCCGGCGTGGCCTCGGGCATGGCGCCCGCCGGCGCATGGCGCGTCGGCACCGCGCGGCGACGGGGCGAGCCGCGCAGCTCGCGGTCGCGGTCGTCTCCCGGCGCTTGCGCCGCCGCTTCGGGCGGCGCCGTCTCGGGGGTGGGCACCGGAGGGGCGGTCGGGGCGTCCGCGGGCGCGGGCGCCGCTTCGCCAAGCGGCGCGGGCGGTGGGGCCGGGGCGGACACCGGCCCGGCGGCCTCGATCTCCTCGATGACCACGACCTCCGCCACGACCTCGGCCGTCGGTTCGCTCCCCTCGGCCGCCTCGCCCGTTTCGGTCGCCGGCGGGCCCGACGCCTCCTCGCGCCGGTCGGGAACCTGCTCGGCGGCGGGCTCGGCGGCGGGCTCGGCGTCAATTGGCCCGGGCGCAGCGGTCGGGGGCTCGGCGTCGCCGGTCGGCTGCCGGGCGGTCTCGCCGGGCTCGACCACGGACGGCTCGACGCCGGCGGTGGCCTCCGCCTCAGCGGTCTCGGGGGCCGCCTGCTCGGCTGCGCCGCCCGGGCGTGGGCCGCCCGGCTCGCCGGTCTGCTCAGCGCCGGGACCCGTCGTATCCGTCATGGCAGCTCCAGCTCTCCCGTCGGCCCCGGCGCGGCCGCCCCGCCGAGCGCCTCATACTGCTCGAGCAGCTCGAGGAGGGAGCGGACTCCGAACCCCGTCGCGCCCTTATGAACGTAGCCCGAGTCCTCCTCAGAGCGCGCCGGCCCGGCGATGTCGAGGTGCGCCCAGGGCACGTCGCCGACGAACTCCTTCAGCAGCAGGCCCGCGGTGAGCGCGCCGGCCTGTCCGGGGGTGCCCTGGTTGTTCATGTCGGCGACCTCGGAGTCGATGAGCTTGCGGTACGCGCTCGGCAGCGGGAGATGCCAGCTCGGCTCGCCGGCTCTCGCCCCCGCCTCGCGAAGCGCCGTCACGAGCCGGTCGTCGTTGCCCATCACCCCGGCGATCGAGCGCCCGAGCGCCACGACGCACGCCCCGGTGAGCGTCGCGAGGTCGACGATCGCGTCGGGCCGCTCCTCGGCGGCGAGGCTGAGCGCGTCGGCGAGGACGAGCCGGCCCTCGGCATCGGTGTTCAGGACCTCGATCGTCTTGCCGTTGCGCGCCGTGAGCACGTCGCCGGGCTTGGTGGCGCGACCGCCGGGCATGTTCTCGGTCGCGGGCAGGAGGCCGATCACCCGGACGCCGACGCCGAGGCGCCGGCAGGCCCCGAGGGTCGCGAGCACCGCGGCGGCGCCGCTCATGTCCGTCTTCATCGTCGTCATGCTGCCGGCCGGCTTCAGGGACAGGCCGCCCGAGTCGAAGGTGATGCCCTTGCCCACGAGTGCCACCGTGGGCGCGCTGGCTCCGTCGTCGGCCGGCGGCGGCTCGTAGGTCAGGCGGACGAGCCGCGGCGGCTCGGCTGAACCCCGGGCCACGCCGAGGAGCCCGCCGAGACGCTCGGCGGTGATCTCCTCCTCGCCGAGCACCTCGATCGAAAGACCCTCGCGCCGGGCGACCTCGCCCGCGGCGTCGGCGAGCCCGACGGGCGTCAGGTCGGCGGCGGGCGTGTTCACCAGGTCGCGCGCGAGGATGACGGCCTCGGCGACGACCGTGCCCCGCTCGACGCCCCGGCCCGCCGCGGCGGCGTCGCCGGCCACGACGACCAGCCGTCCGAGCGCCGGCGGGTCGTCGTGGCTCTTGTAGCGGATGTAGCGGTGGGCGGCGAGGGCCGCCCCCTCGACCACCGAGCGTGCCGCCGTGGCGAGGTCCAGGCCGGCCGGCACGGCGCCGTCGAGGTCGAACGAGGCTGAGGCGCACTCCGACGCCGCCCGCACCAGCGCGGCGCCGGCACGCCGCAGCCCGTCGCGGCCGAGGCCGGTCCGCTCGCCGAGACCGACCAGCACCTCGAGGGCTCCGGCGGCGCCGTCGAGCGCCAGCGTCTGGCCGACCTTCCCGGTGAACCCGCGCCGCTTGCAGTGCGCCGCGTCGAGCCCGGTGCCGTCGGCGCGCGTCGGGCCGCCGTCGCCTGAGAAGACGGGCACCCCGACCGCGACGACATCCGCCGGCCGGGTCGCGGCCGCGCTGCAGCTGAGCGTCACTGACGAACCTCCCTCTCGGCGCCTCCCGGCGCCTTCTCAGCCTTTGGCGTCGCGCGTCGCGCTCCCGCCTCCGAGCCCGCCCCGGCCCCCGCGGCGGAGCGCCGGGCGCCCGGTGGCCGGCGGTTGACACGGTGCTCGTCCTCGGCGCAGCGCGCCAGCGCCCAGCACAGGTCGGACAGGCGGTTCAGGTAGGCGACCGCCTGCGAGCCCTCCAGGCCGAGCCCGACGACGAGCCGCTCGGCACGGCGCACGACCGTCCGCGCCACGTCGAGGGCCGCCGAGAGCCGGTTCGCTCCCGGGACGGCGAAGGCACGGTCGACGTCGAGCCGCCCGGTCATCTCGTCGATCCCGGCCTCGAGGGCCGCCACCATCTCGGCGGTCGCCGCCGTCACGCCGGGCTCGAGCCGGTGCCGCTCGACGGGCGCCGTGGCGAGCTCGGCCATCAGGATCCACAGGTCACGCTCGACCCCGATGAGCAGCTCGTCGAGCTCGTCGCCGCGTTCGCACTCCGCGCGCGCCAGGCCGAGCGCCGACTGGGCCTCGTCGACCGCGCCGATCGCCTGCATCGCGGGGCTGTCCTTCCGCACGCGCCCGCCGGCGAGCAGTGCCGTCGTGCCGTTGTCGCCCTGCTTCGTGTAGATCCTCACGGTGCTGCGGCGAGCAGCGGCACGAGCATCTCGGCCGACGTCAGCGACCCGTGGCGCGCCACGAGGCGCAGCTCGCCGGTGTCGCTCGGGTCGAAGAAGGCGACGCGCTCGCGCGCGACGAGCGCGACGTCACCGAGGCGCTCTTCAAGCTCGGGGCGGAGCGGGCCCCCGAACCAGCCGTCGGCCACGATCTCCTCGCGCGTGCGCACCCAGGCGACGTCGGAGTAGTGCTCGCGGCAGCGCTCGGCGACCCGCTTCGTCGCCCCGGGCGCGGCGTGGAGCCAGCGGAAGCGTCCCTCGCCCGACAGCAGCACGACGTCCTCGGTGACCTCGCCGGCGAGCACGATCGGGTCGGAGCCGACCTCGACCTGGCCGTGGTCGGCGGTGACGACGAGCGCCGCGCCGGGAGGCAACGCGTCCAGCAGGTCCAGCACGAGCCGGTCGGTCGCGCGCAGCTCGGCGGCGAAGTGCTCGCCGAGCCCGCGGTCGTGCGCGATCTTGTCGATCCCGTCGTAGTAGGCGTAGACGAAGGGCTCTCCGGCTCGCAGCAGGCCGGCGACCTCGACGCAGATCGCCGACGGCATCCGCCATCCGATGAGGCGCGCGCCGGGGAGGTGGGCGTCGGTGAAGCCGGTCCCGGCGAACTCTGCCTTGGAGACGACCGGCGGGCGCCGCCCGAGGAAGGGCTCGAGCGGCTGCAGGCTCGCCGGGGGGAACGAAGCGCGTGCGTCCTTGCCGTCGACCGTCCAGCGCAGCACGTTCAGCACCGAGCCCCGGGCGCACAGGCGGTAGCCGAGGACGCCGTGGGCGGCCGGGGCTCGCCCGGTCGAGATCGAGGTGAGGGCCGCCGCGGTGGTGGTCGGGGCGACCGAGGTGATCGGGCCGCCGGACATCGCGCGAAGCGTCGGTGCATGAGAGGTGTTGGCGACGAGCTGCTCGTAGCCGAGGCCGTCGAGGACGAGCAGCACGACCTGCCTCGCGCCGAGCGCCACCTCGGGGAGCCACGCGGGGGCCGTCCCGGCCGCCGCGAGCTCGTCGCGCCGCAGCAGCGCCGGGACGACCGAGGCGATGCACGCTCCGCCGTAGTCGGGCAGCACGAGTGCGGCATCGCCACCGTCCATATCGGGAGTCTCCTGGGCCACGACGGAACCCCTCGCCATGTGGTCCATCGGCCCGAGCATACGACCGGCGGCCCCTCCGCCGTAGCATGGTCCCGTGAGGGTGTCGACGCGAGGTGACTACGCGAGCAGGGCGCTGCTGTCGCTCGCGCTGCGCGGGGACAGCCTCGGGCCGACCTCGGTGCGTGACATCGCCGAACGCACGGGTCTGCCCCAGCCCTACCTCGAACAGATCCTCCTCGCGTTGAAAGGTGCCGGGCTCGTCCGCTCGAAGCGCGGCGTCGGGGGCGGCTACGTGCTCGCCCGGCGCCCGGAGGAGATCACGCTCGGCGCGATCGTCAGCGCCGTCGACGGCCCGATCGTCGTCGGCGACTTCGGCGAGCCGCACGCCAACGGCGCCTGCGACCACGAGGGCCAGTGCACGCTGCTCGCCGTGTGGGCCGAGGTGGGCACCCACATGCGCGAGCATCTCGACTCGTTCACGCTCGCGGACATGGTCGCGCGGGCCCAGGGGATGGCCCCGGTGCTCCAGCCACTCGACTGACGCGGGTCGGCACGGCCGAGGTGGCGGGCGCGCCTCAGGCGTTCCACTGGTCGATGACGCGGACCTCGCGCTCGTAACCGAGCTCGCTGACGCTCGCCGGGGCGAGGGTCAGCAATCGCCCGTCGGTGGGCGCGAGCCCGAGCCAGCGCGCCGCGAGCACCCTCAGGAGGTGCCCGTGGGCGAACAGGACGACACTGGCGCCCTGCGCGGAAGGATCGCCGACCAGGCGCGCGATGACCCGGTCGGCGCGCCTGCCGACGTCCTCGGCGGTCTCACCGTTCGGGCAGCCGTCGTCGAAGAGCTGCCAGCCGGGGTGCTCTGCTCGGATCGCGGCCGTCGTTCGGCCCTCGAAGTCGCCGTAGTCCCACTCGACGAGGTCGTCGAGCAGCTCGACCTCCTTGCCGAGGCCGGCCAGGCGGCAGGTCTCGAACGCCCGCCGGAGCGGGCTCGAGTACACCTGGGCGAAGCGGCCGGGCTCGAGCCGGGCGGCGAGGCGCGCCGCCTGGCCCCGCCCGCCCTCGTCGAGCGGGACGTCGGTGCGGCCCGTGTGGCGCCCGGTCGTGCTCCACTCCGTCGATCCGTGACGTACCAGCACCACCTCGACCGGTCCGGCGATCGGCCCGTTGTTCGCGTTGACGGGCAGCTCAGGGGAGGTTTTCATCGGCGCCTACCGGTCCTGTCGCGACCCGTCGCGCCCCACGTCCGCCTCCTCGCCCGCATCGGCATCGAGCCAGTTTCCCCGGTCGGACAGGTCAGCGCGCCCCGGACGCACGCCTGCGGGGGAAGTCAACCATGTGACATCCAGCGGAGCCCGGCCGTGGCCGCCGACGGGGCGCGGCGCGTCCCCAGGAATTCTCCGCCGCGAACCGGTGTTGGAACCGTCGCGACCTTGGAACGAGGCCAAGGACGGCCGTTACTAGGTGACGGAGGCCTTGGGGCCCCCGGATCGAAGGAGGCGAACCTCAATCTCCGCGATGACGAACACTGAAGAGACAATGGAGCGTACCGCCGGTGGGCCCGATCTCATGCGCTTGTACCTGGACGACGTGGGTCGTCACCCGCTGCTCAGCGCCGAGCAGCAGATCGCGCTGGCGCAACGGATCGAGCGGGGTGACCAGGAGGCCCGCGACGAGATGATCGCCGCGAACCTGCGGCTCGTGGTGCACTGGGCGCGCCGCTACCAGGGCCGTGGGGTCGACCTGGTCGACCTCGTCCAGGAGGGGACGTTCGGCCTCATGCGCGCGGTCGAGAAGTTCGACTGGCGCCGCGGGTTCAAGTTCTCCACCTACGCGACCTGGTGGATCCGCCAGTCGCTGCAGCGCGCCGTGCAGTCGAAGGGCCGCGCGATCCGCCTGCCCGAGGACGCCGTCGCCGCCGAGGCCGCCGCCGAGCGCGAGGGCGACGAGCACCAGCCCCACCTGCCCCGCGTCGTCGCCAGCCTCGACCAGCCGCTCGCCAGCGAGGCGACGGCCACCCTCGGGGACCTGCTCGCCGGCGAGGGCGAGCCGGTCGACGAGGAGGTCACCCAGACGATCTCCCTCGAGCGCCTGGAGGAGGCGATCGACCGCCTGCCCGAGCTGGAGCGCTCCGTCGTACGGCTGCGCTTCGGCCTGAGCGGCAAGCCGCCCGCGTCGCTCGAGACGACCGCGCGCGAGCTCGGCATCGGCGTGCGCCGCGTGCGCAGCGTCGAGGCGTCGGCGCTGCGCTTCCTGGCCGAGCAGCCGGAGGTCGGCGCGCTCCACCCCGCCGCCTGAGCCTCGCGGCCTGAGCGCTCGCGCACCTCGACACGGGGCCGTCCCGGCGGCGGCGCCGGGCGCGCGGCCCGTTCGCCTTGCGGCGCTCGCCGCGTGCTCAGCTGAGCCGCTCGAGCACCGTGGCGAGATCGGGCGGCAGCGCCGAGTCGAGCGCCACCTCCCCGCCGTGCACCGGGTGGGTGAAGCGCAGCCGTGCGGCGTGGAGGAACGGTCGCTCGAGGCGGAGCGGGCGAGCGGTGCCGCCGTAGCGCGTGTCCCCCGCGACCGGGTGGCCGATCGCCGCCAGGTGGACGCGGATCTGGTGCGTGCGGCCGGTCTCGAGGACGACCTCGAGCAGCGTCGTCGGGACGGGCTCGCTGAACCGGCGCAACACCCGGTAGTGGCTGCGGGCGGGCTTGCCGGTCGTGCTCACCGTCATGCGCGTCGGCTGGCGCGCCGAGCGCCCGATGGGGGCGTCGACCGTGCCCTCGTCCGCCACGACGTTGCCGAGCACCAGCGCCAGGTAGGTGCGGCCCATCGACCGGTCGGCAAGCTGCGCCACCAAGGCCTCGTAGGCCTCCGGCGTCCGGGCGACGACGAGCAGTCCCGAGGTGTCCTTGTCGAGACGGTGGACGATCCCCGGCCGCTCGGGGTCGCCGGCGCCGGCACGAGCGGCGGCCGCGAGGTCCGGATAGCGGGCGAGCAGCCCGGACACGAGCGTGTCCCCGACGTGGCCCGCGCCGGGATGGACGACGAGCCCGGCCGGCTTGTCGACCACGACGACGGACTCGTCCTCGAGCACCACGCCGTATGCGATCACGCCGGCGACGTCGACCGGCACGGGCTCGCTGGGCGCTGCCACGAGGTCGAGCTCCAGCAGCTCGCCCTTCTGGACGCGCCGGTGGCGCGACGTCACGACCTCGCCGCCGATGCGCACCCCGCCTCGGGCGATCAGCCCCGCCACCTCCGCCCGCGACTGCCCGGAGACGAGCGCGACGGCGCGGTCGACGCGCTCGCCGTCGAGGCTGGCCGGGATCTCGATCGCCCCGCTCACCTGACCGACCCCGTGTCACCAGAGCCGCCGTCCTCCGCGGCGGTGCCGCGCGGACCCGCCCGACCGACGTCGTCGGCGCCGGCCGGCCGACGGTCTGCCGCGTGGCCGCCCCGGCGCCAGAAGACCACGCCGACGACCGCGCAGCCGCACACGATCGACGCGTCGGCGAGATTGAAGGTGGGCCAGAAGCTCGTGTGCACGAAGTCCACGACGGCGCCACCGTGCCCCCGGAAGAGCCGGTCTCCGAGGTTGCCGAGCGCGCCGCCGAGGACCATCCCGGCACCGGCCGCCGCCGGATAGCTCGGTGCGCCGCGCGCGGACCAGACGATGAGCAGCACGATGACGAGGCCGACGAGCACGATCGGCAGCGTCAGCCCGGTCCCGATCGAGAACGCGACGCCGCTGTTGTAGGCGAGCTCGAGGGAGAGCGGCCCGACGAGATGTCTCGGGCCGTCGGCGAGGTGCGCCACCGCCAGCGACTTCGTGGTCTGGTCGAGCGCCAGGACGACCAGCGCCGTCACCGCGACCACGAGCACTCGGCGCGCCCGGGTGCGGGGCACCCCGTGGGCACGCCCGCCCGCGGTCAACGGCGGGACAATCCTCCGCTCTTGCAGGCGATGCACAGGCGGGCGAACGGCAGGGCCTCGAGCCGTGGCTTCGGGATCAGCTCGCCGCAGCCCTCGCAGATCCCGTACTTGCCGTTCGCGATCTTCTCGAGCGCGTCGTCGATCTCCTCGACCGCGGCGAGCGCCTGCGCCGACAGGGCCAGGTCGCGTTCGCGGTCGACGGTCACGGTGCCGCCCTCGCCGGACTCCTCGTCGAACTGGATGTCCCCCGGCTCCATCTCCTCGACCAGCGACTCCGCCTCCGCACGCAGGCTGCGCGCCTGCTCGAGGTAGGTCGCCCGCTCGCTCAGGAGCAACTCGTGCTGGTGGGCGAGGAAGCGCTCGTCGGCGACGTAGCCGGTCGAGACAGGCTTGGTCGTCGCCGGCGCCGCCTTCGCCGGGGCCCCGGCCGAGGTGGCCTTCGCGGGCGCTGCCTTGGCCGGCGCGGGCTTCGTCGCATCGGCCTTCGACGGCGCGGGCGTCGCGGCCGCAACCTTGCCCGGCGCGGCGGTGGCCGGGTGGGCAGCCGTCGCAGGCACCTTCGCGGTTGGCGCCTTCGCCGGCTGGGCCTTCGTGGTGGAGCTGGTCGCTGCCTTCGCCGCGACGGCCTTCGCCGGCTGAGCGGTGGCGGCCGGGGCCTTGGTGGGCGCGTGCTTCGCAGGCGTCGTCTTCGCCGCGGCGTCCTTCGTGGCCGGGACCTTGGTGGGCTCGTGCTTCGCAGGCGTCGTCTTCGCCGCCTCGGCGTTCGTGGCCGCGGCGTCCACCGGTGCGGACTTCGCTGCCGCGGACTTCGCCGGCGCGAGCTTCGACGCGCTCTTCGACGCGTCCGCGGCGGGAGCCCGCTTGGACGCGCCGTTGGGCGACACCGCCCCCTTCGCCTTCGCGGCGGCGTCCTTCGATCTGGTTGCGCCGGCCGCCTTGTCGCCCGTGGTGTTCGACGACGACCGGCTCGTGCCTGCGGGAACGCTCTTCGCGCCCGTCGAGGTGGTGGTGCGAGGCATCGTGCTCAGCGTCTCCTCTCCGAGCAAGAGTGCGCGACGATAGCCGATCGCCGCGCCGTGGTCGACAATGCTCTTGCCGCTTCTCAACGCCTCCGGTGAGCGCCGCGTTCCCGGCCCGCCCTGCTGCCCCCGGCCTCGGTGACGGCCTCGTCGAGGAGGCGGCGCACCTCCTCGGGGTCGACGTCGCTCACGCGCAGGCGCTTTTGGCGCGAGCGTTCGCCGCCGACGAGCTCGACGCGTGAGCGGGACACGTGCAGAACATCGGCGATCAGCTCGACGACCGCGTCGTTCGCCCGCCCGTCGACTGGCGGCGGGGCGACGCGGACATGCAGCGCGTCGCCACGGCGCCCGGTGACGGCGCCGCGACCTGCGCCCGGCTGCACGTAGAGGCGGAGGACGACCGCGCAGCGGTCCGTCCGGGGCTCGGGACCCCCGTCGGGCGCGGCGCGCTCGACGTCGAACAGCTCGTCGGCCATGTCCGCATACTCTAGGGGCATGGCGGAATCGACCGGGTCGAGGCGGTACCCGGCCGTGCCCACGCAGCCCCGCTACCCCGCGCTCGAGGAGGAGATCCTCGCCTTCTGGCAGCTCGACGGGACGTTCCAGGCGTCGATCGACCGGCGGCGCGACGCCGAGGAGCTCGTCTTCTACGACGGTCCTCCCTTCGCCAACGGCCTGCCCCACTACGGCCACCTGCTCACCGGCTTCGTGAAGGACGCCATCCCGCGCTACAAGACGATGCGCGGCTGGCGCGTCGAGCGCCGCTTCGGCTGGGACTGCCACGGGCTCCCGGCCGAGACCGAGGCGGAGAAGGAGCTCGGGGTCTCCGGGCGCGGCCCGATCACCGAGTTCGGCATCGACCGCTTCAACGACTACTGCCGGACCTCGGTGCTGCGGTACACGAAAGCCTGGGAGCGCTACGTCACCCGCCAGGCGCGCTGGGTCGACTTCGCGCACGACTACAAGACGATGGACCCCTCCTACATGGAGAGCGTGCTCTGGGCGTTCAAGTCGCTCCACGACCGCGGCCTCGTCTACGAGGCGTACCGGGTGCTCCCCTACTGCTGGGAGTGCGAGACGCCGCTGTCGAACTCCGAGACGCGCCAGGACGACGCCTACCGCGACCGGGTCGACCCCGCAGTGACGGTCGCCTTCGACCTGCTCGAGGAGGACGGAGCCTCCGGCGAGCTCGCCGGGCCCCTACGGCTCCTCGCCTGGACGACGACGCCGTGGACGCTCCCGTCGAACCTGGCGCTCGCCGTCGGTCCCGGCCTCAACTACCTCCTCGTCCGGGTCGACGGGAAGGTCCTCGTCGTCGGCGAGGACCGATTCGACGCGTACGCCGAGGAGCTCGCCGGTGGCGAGGTGGTCGGCAAGGTCCCCGGCTCGGCGCTGGTCGGCCGCCGCTACCACCCGCTGTTCGACTACTTCACCGGGCCCGAGTTCGGGACCGAGCACGCCTTCGTCGTCGTCGCCGGCGACCATGTCACGACGGACGAGGGCACCGGCATCGTCCACATGGCGCCCGCCTTCGGCGAGGACGACCAGCGGATCTCGGAGGCCAACGGGATCCCGGTGATCTGCCCGGTCGACGCCCGTGGCCGCTTCGACGAGCGGGTCCCCGACTTCGCCGGGCTCCAGGTCTTCGAGGCGAACCCGCTCGTCGTCGAGCGGCTCGCCGCCGCGGGAGCGCTCGTGCGCTTCGAGGAGATCCACCACAGCTATCCGCACTGCTGGCGCACCGACACCCCGCTCATCTACCGCGCCGTCAGCTCGTTCTTCGTGCGCGTCACCGCGATCAAGCAGCGGCTGCTCGAACTGAACCGCGAGATCAACTGGGTGCCCGCCCACGTGCGCGACGGGGCCTTCGGAAAGTGGCTCGAGAACGCCAGGGACTGGTCCATCACGCGCAACCGCTTCTGGGGCGCTCCCATCCCGGTGTGGAAGAGCGACGACCCGTCCTGGCCGCGCGTGGACGTCTACGGCGGCCTCGACGAGCTCGAGCGCGACTTCGGCGTGCGCCCGGCCGACCTCCACCGCCCCGGCATCGACGAGCTGACACGGCCGAACCCCGACGACCCGACGGGACGCTCGACGATGCGGCGCGTCCCCGACGTCCTCGACTGCTGGTTCGAGTCGGGCTCGATGCCCTTCGCCCAGCTCCACTACCCCTTCGAGAACGCCGAGCGCTTCGAGTCCCACTTCCCCGCCGACTTCATCTGCGAGTACGTCGGCCAGACGCGGGGCTGGTTCGACAAGTTGCACGTGCTCGCCACGGCGCTGTTCGACCGGCCGGCGTTCTCGAACTGCATCGCGCACGGCGTGCTGCTCGGCAACGACGGGCGCAAGCTCTCCAAGCGGCTGCGGAACTACCCCGACCCCGAGGAGTTCTTCGCCACCGAGGGCGCCGACGCGATGCGCTGGTACCTGCTCTCCTCGGCGGTGCTGCGCGGCCAGGACGTGGTGCTCGAGGAGAAGGCGATGGCCGAGCCCGTGCGCCAGGTGCTCAACCCCATCTGGAACTCCTGGTACTTCCTCGCCCTCTACGGCGGCACCGACGGCATCGCCGGCCGCTGGCGCACCGACCAGCAGGGGCTGCTCGACCGCTACGTGCTGGCGAAGACCCGCGTTCTCGTCGAGCAGGTCAGCGAGGCGTTCGACGCGTACGACCTGGCCGGGGCTGCCGCCGCCGTGGCCGGCTACCTCGACGCGCTGACGAACTGGTACGTGCGGCGCAGCCGGGACCGCTTCTGGCGCCCCGTCACCGGCGACGAGGCGCTCGATGCCGACAAGCGCGACGCCTACGACACGCTGCACACGGTCCTCGAGGTGCTCTGCAGGGTGAGCGCGCCCCTGCTGCCCTACCTGACCGAGCACGTCTGGCGGGGCCTGACCGGCGAACGCAGCGTCCACCTCACCGACTGGCCGGACGCCGCCGCGCTGCCGGCCGACCCGGAGCTCGTGACGGCGATGGACCGCGTCCGGGACGTCGCGTCCGCGGCGCACTCGGTCCGCAAGGATCGCGGGCATCCGGTGCGGCACCCGCTCCCCCGCCTCACCTACGCCGCAGCCGACGCGGCGCTCCTCGAGCCGTACCGCCGCCTGATCGAGGACGAGGTCAACGTCAAGCACGTCGAGCTCGTCGACGGCGTCGGCGAGCACGCCACGACGGTGCTGAGCGTCGTGCCGGCGGCGCTCGGGCCGCGGCTCGGGCCGCGGACCCAGCAGGTGATCGGCGCCGTGCGGCGCGGCGAGTGGTCACGTGGCGCCGACGGCTCGATCGAGGCAGCCGGGGAGACCCTCCTCGCCGACGAGTACACGTTGCGGCTCCGCCCGCTCGACGAGGCGGCTGGCCGGGTGCTCCCGGGCGACGCCGGTGTCGTCGTCCTCGACCTCGCGATCACCCCGGAGCTCGAGCGCGAGGGCGTCGCGCGCGACCTGGCCCGCATCGTCCAGCAGGCGCGCAAGGACGCCGACCTCCAGGTCACGGACCGGATCGAGGTCGTCGTCGAGGCGCCGGGCGACATCGTCTCGGCGGTCGGCGAGCACGAGGAGCGCTTCCGCGAGCAGACGCTCACGACGACCTTGTGGCTGGTCGCGGCGGGCGACGCGGCCGGACCGCCGGTGTTCGCCGCGGCGTTCGAGCACGACTACACCCTGCCCGACGGCCGGGTCGTGACCGTGCGCCTCCGGCGCCGCCAGGAGGAGCACGCGACCGGGAAGGACTAGGAGCGACCCGTCCGCCGCCGGGCGTCGGGCCGGTGTCGGTTCAGGCCGACCAGCTGCCGCCGTCGCTCCCGAGCCGGTACTGCTCGGTCGGATGCGCGCCGGCGTCCGGCCCGGGCGGCGCGACGTCGAGGTCGCGTCCCGCCGCCCAGCGGGCCCAGAGGGCCTCGTCGGGGTCCGCGGCGTCCGTGGGAGGGCCGCCGAAGGAAGGGCCCGTGCCGGTCCAGCCCGGCTCCTGCTCCACGGCGGGCTGCATCGAGGTGGCGGGGTAGACCGAGCCGGCGTCGCGGGGCGCGCCGCCGTACGCGGAAGCGGCGTCCTCGCTGATCTCGGACTCGACGTCGGGCAGCGCCTGGCCGTTCTCGGCGGGGGCGGCGGGCTCGGGCGGCTCGCCGTAGACGGCCGGCGCCTCGCCGTAGCCGGACGGCGCCGGCTGGGGCACGGCCGGGGACGTCGCCGCCTGGGCGGCGAACGCGTCCGACACCGTCAGCGCGTCGCCGACGTAGCGCAGCGCCGAGGACAGCGCCTGGGTGAGGCGGTCACGCTCGGTCTCCATCAGCGTGCTGAGCGACTGCACCTCGCGCTCGAGGCGTTCGCGCTGGTCGCCGAGACGCGCGACCCGGTCGTTCATCTCCTGCTCGGCCTCGTCGCGCATATGCCTGGCGGTCTCTCGCGCCTGGCCGACGAGCGCGTCGGACTGGGAGCGGGCGTCTTCGAGGATCCGTGCGGCTTCCTCGCGCGCCTCGCTCACAGCCAGGTCGGCCGTCCGCTGCGCGAGGACGAGCGTGCGGCGGATCGCGTCGTCGTCGAAGCCCGGAATGTCCTCGACCTGTCGGTCGGTGCGCTTGGCGCGTTCGGCGAGCTCGGCGAGCTGGGCGCGCATGTCGTCTACCGCGACGGCGACCTTCTCGAGGAACTCGTCGACCTCGTCCGTGTCGTAGCCGCGAAGACGGTCCCTGAACTCGACCTCCCGCAGTGCCTTCCCGGAGATCTCCATGGGCTGATGCTACCCCCCGGTCATCGAGAATCCGTGGATGCCACGACATGCGACGGCTGCGCCCGCGTCGCGCAACGGCGGGATGCTCTCAGCGCGTCTGCAAGATCGACAGCAGGACCTCGAGCAGGATCAGCACGACGAGGGGCGAGAGGTCGATCCCCATCCCGCCGATGCGCACCGGGCGGAGCACCCGTCGGACGGGGACGAGCACGGGATCCGTCAGCTTCGCCAGCACCGCGACGACGCGGGACCACTTCGACCAGGGGTCGATGGGGAACCACGAGAAGATGATCCGGACGAACAGGATGACCAGGTACGCCTGGAGGATGTCGACGATGATCCGCAGGATCACGGCATCGCCCCCGCCGCCGCGCTCAGCACGGCCGGCCCGACATCACGCTCTCGGCTGGAACAGCCCGCGCTCTTGCAGGCGCAGCCGCTCTTCGTCGGAGACCTCGACGTTCGACGGGGTCAGCAGGAACACCTGGTCCGCGACCTTCTCCATCGACCCCCCGAGGGCGTAGGTGAGCCCGGAGCAGAAGTCGATCATCCTGCGGGCGAGATCGCGCTCGCTCATCTGGAGGTTCACGATCACCGGGCTGTTCTGCTTCACGAGGTCGCCGATCTGCTGGGCGTCGCTGAAACGCGCCGGGGCGACCACGTGCACCTTTGCCCCCCGGTTCGGCACGAGGGGGCGGACGATCGCGGCACGCTGGCCCGAGCCCGTGCTGTCGCGCTCCTCGCGAAGGAGGGGGCGGACGGTGCCCGGCAGGGGGTGCTCCTGCGGCTCGGGCACGTCGTGGTCTGGGTAGACGGTGTGCCCTGCCCGGTGCATCGCCAGCTCGTCGGCGGCGTCGTAGGCGTCGTCGTACAGCTCGTCGTCGTCGACGTCCTTCAGCCCAAGATACGCGAGTGCTCTGTTCATGAACGTTGCCATCGGACCCCTCCTTCGGGCACCCTATTGTGGCACTCCTGCACGACCTGGGCGGGGACCGAACAGCGCCCGCCCGACGCGCACCATCGTCGAGCCCGCGGCCACCGCCGCCTCGAGATCGTCGGTCATCCCCATCGAGGCCTCGGCGAGACCGAGCTCCGCGAGGAGGCCCGCCACGGTCGAAAAGGCGCGGCCGGCGCCGACCGGGTCCGCCATCGGCGCGACGGTCATCAGGCCCCGGACGTCGAGGCCGAGCCCGACGAGCCCGGCGACGAGGGGCGCCACCTCGCCGGGCCCCACCCCTGCCCGGCCGGGCCGGCCGGTGGTGTCGACCTCGACGAGCACGCGCGCGCCGGGCGCGTGGGCGGCGATGGCGCGGCCCTCCTCCAGGCGGTCCACGGCCTCGTACAAGGCGACGTAGGGCGCGATCCGGGCCACCTTGTTGCGCTGGATCCCGCCGAGGAAATGCCACGCCACGCCGTGGCCCGGCACGAGCGCGTCGAGCGCGCCCGCCTTCTCGACGAGCTCGCCCGCGTAGTTCTCGCCGACGTCGACGAGGCCGAGGGCGAGGGCGGCGCGCACCGCCTCGAGGCCGAACCCCTTCGTCACGGCTACGACCCGGATGCGGTCGGGATCGCCACCGACGCCGGCGATCCGCTCGCGAACCGTCGCGAGCCGGGCGGCGACCGTGGCGAGGTAGCCCGCCTCGAGTGGGCCGGGCTCGGGCGGGTCGGCAGCGCCCGTCCCCGGGCCTCCCCGGCCGGTCTCACATCCGCTCATCGCCCGTGTGCCCGGCCGGCGGGCGCCTCCCGCCAGATCGCGAGAGCGTGGCGGGCGGCGTCGTGGCGGCGCCGGTGGGAGAACCACCGGTCGCCGCAGGCGGTGCAGGCGTCGGCCTCGGCCGCGAGCTCGGCGCCGGCCCGGACGAGGGCGCCGCGGACGCCGGCCGGGAGGTCGAAGGCTGGCTCGCCCCCCGCCGTCACGGCGCGCACCGCCGGGCCGAGCACCGCGCTCGCCGCGTCGAGGTCCTCCTCGCCGAAGCGGTAGCACTCGGCGTGGATGCACGGGCCGAGCACCGCGACGACACGGCCGGCGCCGAGGGAGCGCATCGCGGCCACGGTCTCCTCGACCACCCCGGCGACGAGGCCGCGCCAGCCGGCGTGGGCGACGCCGGTGATCCCTTCGGGGCTCGCGAGGCCGACGAGCGCGCAGTCCGCGCCGAGCACGGCGAGGCACGCGTCGGGCGCGGCGGTGACGAGCCCGTCGGCCTCCGCGTCGAGGAGGCCGGTCGGCGTGTCGACCACGGCGACGCGCGCGCCGTGGACCTGGCGGGCGAAGGTCCACGGGCGGTCGACGAGGGCCCGACGGCAGGCCTCGGCGCCGTTGCCCGACCGCCCGGGCGGTCGCAGGTCGCCGTCGGCGCGCGTCGTCACGAGCACGCGGGCGCCCCCGGGGAGGGCGAACGTCAAGGGGCTGCGCACCTCGTGGCGCGCGGCGCCCGTGGCCTCGACGCGGGCCGCGCTGGCGTCCCGACTACTTGAGGAACGAGGGGACGTCGAAGTCGTCGTCGCCGAGGTCGAGCTCGTCCTCGCCGACCGCGAAGACGTCCACGGGGGCGGTGTCGTCCCCGCCGCGGTCTCGCTCGGTGCGGGCCTCGGGCGCGACGGCGCGCCGGTGGGCGCCCCCCGGGCGGGACGGCTGGGCGCCGCGCTCGTCGACGTGGTCGAAGCCCGAGGCGATGACCGTGACGCGCACCGTGTCGCCGAGCGAGTCGTCGATGACGCTGCCGAAGATGATGTTGGCATCGGGGTGCGCGTGGGTGTGGATCTCCTCCGCCGCCTCGTTGACCTCGAACAGACCGAGATCCCGGCCGCCCGCGATGTTGAGCAGGATGCCCCGGGCACCCTCGATCGACGCCTCCAGCAGGGGGCTCGTGATGGCGTGCTTGGCGGCGTTCAGGGCCCGGTCGTCGCCCGAGGCCGTCCCGATCCCCATGATCGCGGTGCCGGCGTTGTTCATCACCATCTTCACGTCGGCGAAGTCGGTGTTGATGAGCCCCGGGACGTTGATGAGGTCGGTGATCCCCTGCACGCCCTGGAGGAGGATCTCGTCGGCCATCCGGAAGGCGTCGACCATCGAGGTCTTGGCGTCGGCGAGGCTGAGCAGCCGCTCGTTCGGGATGATGATGAGGGTGTCGACCTTCTCCTTCAGGCGCTGGATCCCCTGCTCCGCCTGGAGGGAGCGGCGGCGGCCCTCGAAGGCGAACGGGCGCGTCACGACGCCGATCGTGAGCGCGCCGAGGCTCTTCGCGACGTCCGCGATCACCGGCGCCGCGCCCGTGCCGGTGCCCCCGCCCTTGCCGGCGGTGATGAAGACCATGTCGGCGCCCTTCAGCACCTCCTCGATCTCCTCGAGGTGCTCCTCGGCGGCGATCCGCCCGACCTCGGGGTCGCTCCCCGCCCCGAGGCCGCGGGTCAGCTGGCGGCCGATGTCGAGCTTGATGTCCGCCTCGCTCATGAGCAGCGCCTGCGCGTCGGTGTTGACCGCGATGAACTCCACGCCCTTCAGGCCGGCGTCGATCATTCGATTGAGCGCGTTGACACCAGCGCCGCCCACGCCGACGACCTTGATGAGGGCGATGAAGCTCTGCGATGCGCCGGTCATGGCTGCCCCTGTCTTCCTGCTACGAGATGAGTGGGCGCAGACGGCACCAGCGCCGGCGGACGGCTCCTTCGTCCGGGGCCCCGCCGCCCGCGACCGCCGTGTGCACCGGGACCGGACGGTCGACACCGGCGCCACACCGGTTCACGGTAGCTGAACCTCGGACTCCAGAGCGGGCGGCTGGAGCACCTCAGCGACCAGAACGAGACGAACATAGGGCCGGCACCTCACGGGGTCAAGACCGGCGACGCCGGGACCCGCAGGTCGATCGTCACAATGCCTGCCAGCGAGACGCGGGCCAGGACCGTCGCGAGCGAGACGATCTTCTGGCGGATCTCCGCCGTCGAGCCGAGCACCACGAGCGGGCCGTGCACCAGCCGGACGACCACCCCGTCGGTGGCGCTCGCGTCGATCGACGCGACCCGGGCGGCGATCGAGCCCGGCAGCGCCCGGGCCAGGCCGAGCAGCGCCGCGTCGCGCGGGCGGAGATCGCCGCCGGGCGCCGGCACGGGTCCGACACCTGCCAGCGCCACGAGGCCGGGGGACGGCACCGCGACGTCCTCGAGCACCCGGCCGGTGCTGTCGACGACGGCGTTGCGCCGCCCGCTCACCGGGATGTAGGCGACCGGGCGTCGCTCGACGATCCTGACGGCGACCCCGGAGGGCCAGCTCCTCGAGACGTGGGCGCTCAGCACCCACGGCAGGCGCTCGAGCGACGAGGCCGCCGCGGCGCCGTTGACGTCGATGAGCGGCGGGTGCGACGCCAGGCCGGTGACCCGAAGCACCTCGGCGCGGGGCTCGTGGAGGGCGCCGGAGATCTCGATCGAGCGCGCGGCGAAGAGCGACGTGTGCACGAGGACGAGGCCGGTGACGGCGAGGGCCACCAGCGCGACCGCCACCGCGATGACCCGGAGCCGGCGCCGGCCGGCCTCGCGTTGCACGGCGAGCTTGCGGGCACGGATGCGCGGGTCCGCGTCGCCCGCCCGTCGGCGGACGCCGGTCGGCAGCCCGGGCGCAGTGGCGCTCACGGCGCGAAGCCCACGAGTCTCAGCTCCGTCCGCAGCTCGACCCCGAGTCGCTCGGCGACGAGCCGGCGCAGTGTCGCGACGAGCTTGTAGACGTCGTCGGCCGAGCCGCCGGCGTCGGCCTGGACGAAGTTGGCGTGCTTCTCCGATACCTGCGCCGAGCCGATCCGCAGCCCCTTCAGCCCAGCAGCCTCCACCAGCCGGCCCGCCGAGTCCGAAGCCGGGTTCGTGAACACCGAGCCCGCGTTGCGGCCTCCCGGCTGGTGCTCCCGGCGCCAGGCGACGATCTCGGCGATCGCCTTGGCCGATGCCTCGGGGTCGCCGGCCTCCCCGGCGAACGTCGCCGAGACCACGAGGTCGCCGGGGCCGACGCGCGAGCGCCGGTAACCGAGGGCGAGCTCGGCCGCCGCGACGACCCGGTCGCCGCCATGTTCGAGGTCGACGATCCGGCACGAGGAGAGCCGGTCGCCGGTCTCGGCGCCGTGGCCGCCCGCGTTCATCGCCACCGCGCCGCCGACCGAGCCCGGGATGCCGACGGCCCACTCCATCCCGGCACAGCCAGCGCCGGCGGCGCGCCGGGCGAGCACGGGGTAGGAGGCCCCACCCCCCGCGACGATGCGGGCGCCCGCCCGGTCGATCTCGATCCGCTCGAACTCGCCGGCGAGCGCCACGCAAAGACCGGCGAAGCCGGCGTCGGCGACGAGCAGGTTCGATCCACGGCCGAGCACGAGCACCTCCACACCGCTCGCCGCCGCGGCGGCGGCCACCCGCTCGAGCGAGGCCTCGTCGGTGATCTCGGCGAAGAGCGCGGCGTGCCCGCCGACGCGGTAGGTGGTGCGGGTCGCGACCGGCTCGTCCCGGCGCGCGAGCGGGCCGAGGAGCGCTGCCGCCCGCTCGACGGCCCGCAGGGCCTCGGTGCGCCCGGCGGCGTGGGGGGCGGCGGCCACCCGCCCGTCCGGGCTCACCAGGCCGGCTCGGCGAGCAGCTCGTCGGGCAGGGTCGTCAGGTCGCCGGCGCCGAGGGTGATGCAGCAGTCGCCCGGACGAAGGGCGCGGCGCAGATAGGCGACGAGGTCGCTCCGCTGGGGGAGGTAGGCGGCGTGGGTCCCCGGGTGGGCGTCGAGCACGGCGTCGAGCACGAGCTTGGCCGACACCCCGGGCGGCGGGGACTCCCCGGCGGCGTAGATGCCCGTGATGACCACCAGGTCGGCGTCGTCGAACGCGTCGCCGAAGGCAGCCGCGAGGGCCGCCACCCGCGAGTAGCGGTGCGGCTGGAACACGCAGACGACCCGGCGCCAGCCGCCCCGCCGGGCGGCCGCCAAGGTGGCGGCGACCTCGCCGGGGAGGTGCGCGTAGTCGTCGACGAAGGTGACGCCGCGGGCCTCGCCGCGGAACTCGAAGCGCCGCGCCACGCCGGCGAAGCGGGCGAGCGCGCGCGCCGAGACGTCGACCCCGACGCCGAGGCTGAGGGCCGCGGCCGCGGCTCCTGCCGCGTTGGCGGCGTTGTGGGCCCCCGGTACCGGCAGGGAGAGCTCGCCGAGCACGACGCCGCCTTGCTCGAGGGCGAAGGCGATGTCGCTGCGGCCGCCGCGAAAGCCCGTGACGCGAAGCTCGGCGGCATCCGCGAACCCGTACGTCGTGGCGCCCGGCGGGGCGAGACGCGTCGCGACCGGGTCGTCGGCGCAGACGATCGCGCCGCCCGGAGCGTCCGCCATGAAGCCGGCGAACGCCGCCTCGAGCGCCGCGATCGAGCCGTAGTGGTCGAGGTGATCGGCCTCGACGTTCGTCACGAGGGCGAGCTCGGGGTGGAGCACGAGGAAGGTGCCGTCGCTCTCGTCCGCCTCGACGACGAGCCACTCCCCCTCCCCCCACACGGCGTTGGTGCCGATCTCGTTGACGTCGCCCCCGACGACGAAGGAGGGCTCGAGGCCGGCCTCGACGAGCACGAGCGCGAGCATCGAGGTCGTCGTCGTCTTGCCGTGGGTCCCCGAGACCGCGACCGTCCGGCGCTGCGCGGTGATCGCCGCCAGCGTCTCGGCACGGGTGTGCACCTCCAGGCCGAGCCGGCGCGCCTCGGCGAGCTCGACGTTGCGCTCCGGGATCGCCGTCGAGATCGCGACCACGTCGGCCCCGGCGACGTTCGCCGGATCGTGGCCGAGGGTGACGTGGACGCCGAGCGCGCGCAGCCGCTCGAGCGCCACCCCGTCCTTCAGATCGCTGCCGCTCACCTGATGGCCCATCGTGACGAGCACTGCGGCGATGGCGCTCATACCGGCCCCGCCGATGCCGACGAGGTGGACCCGCCGCGCTCGGCCGAGGTCGAGCGGGCTCACGGCGCTGCGCCCCCGGCACCGTCCGGCGCTGCGCCCCCGGCACCGTCCGGCGCTGCGTCGGCCCCCTGCGCGCCCGGCCCGCGACCCTCGTCGGGCGGCGCGCTCCTCCGGGCACGGCGCGACAGGACGCGCCCGACGCGGCCGCGGGCGCCCGGCCGCCGGGCGATCTCCTCGACGAGCACGGCGACGCGCACGGCCGCGTCCCGGCGACCGAGGGCGAGCGCGGAGCGTTCCATGCGCTCGAGGCGGCCGCGATCGGCGAGGAGCGACTCGAGCTCGGTCGCCAGGCGGTCGCTCGTCGCCTCTGGGTCGGGGACGAGCAGCCCGGCCCCGGCGGCGGCGAGGACCTCGGCGTTGCGGCGCTGATGGTCGGCGGGCGCGCCCGGCAGCGGCACGAGGATGCTCGGCGTGCCGATCACCGTCAGCTCGGCGACCGTGGAGGCGCCGGCCCGGCAGATCACGACGTCGCTCGCCGCGAGCACCTCGGGCATCTGCTGCTCGTAGGCGACCACCCGGTAGTCCAGGCCGGCGGAGCCGCGAGAAGACAGCCGGGCACGCGCCGCCAGCACCATCTCGTGGTCCCGCTCGCCGGTCACGTGGTAGACGGTCAGATCCCGCCGCTCCGCCAGCAGCCGCGCGAGCCCGAGCGCCGCCTCGTTCAGGCGCCGGGCGCCGAGCGAGCCGCCGGTGACGGCGACGAGGAGCCTTCCCTCCTCGATCCCGAGCACCCGCCGGGCGCGGGCGCGCCCGTCGGGACTGCGCTCCACCTCCAGCACCTCCGGGCGGACCGGCGCGCCGGTCAGCACCGCGCGGGGCAGCGCCGTCCCGGGCAGCGCCACCGCGCTCGCCCGTGCGAAGCGGCCCACAAGGCGGTTGGCGGCGCCCGGCACGGCATCGACGTTGACGACGACGACGGGAATCCCGAGGGCGAGCGCGGCGAGCGAGCACGGGACCCCCGCGTAGCCACCGACCGTGACGACCACCGCCGGCCGGCGCCCGGCGACCAGGCGAAACGCCCGCGCCGTCGCTCTCAACAGCCCGGCCGCCGCCCCGAGGTTGTCGGCGGTGAGCCGGCGCTGGATCCCGCGTCCGGGGAGGAGCACCGAGCGGAAGCCGGCCTCGGGCGCCAGCTTGGCCTCGAGGCCGTTCGCCGCCCCGACGTAGCAGATGCTCGACCGGTCCCGCCCACCGGCGACGAGCGCCCGGCCGACCGCGATCGCCGGCAGCACGTGGCCGGCGGTCCCGCCGCCGGTGACGATCACCTCGCCCTCGGCCGGGGGCTGGGCGTTGGCGTTCATCTCGACACGATCCTCATCTCGGCACCGGCCCCATCGGCACTGGCCTCACTCGCACTCGCCTCACCGGCCCTGCTCGACACTGTCTCAATTCCGCGCCCCGACCGTGCACCGCCCCCGCCGTCCGGCGCGCACCGCCTGGCGGGACGGCCGCCCCCGCCCCGACGGACCCTCATCTCGACACCGTGCCAAGACGCGCTGCGGCCGCGTTGCGCCGGCCCGCGGGCGCCGGCGCAGCGGGACGCGGGCGGCCGGCGGGACGCGGCGGAGCCGAGCGGCGCTCGGGGGTGCCGGCCCGGCGGCGGGCGGCCGACGCCTGACGGGCCTGCCCGGTGGCGACGGCGCGCGGACGCCGGGCGATGTTGACGAGCAGACCTGTCCCGATCAGCACGACCACGAGCGAGGAGCCACCGAAGGACAAGAAGGGCAGCGGGATGCCCGTCTCGGGCAGGATCCCGATCACCCCGCCGACGTTGATCAGCGCCTGGAAGACGACCCAGCAGGTGATCGCCGTCACGAGGAGGCTCGCGAACCGGTCCTCGGTGCGGGCCGCGATGCGGATGCCGAGCCAGCCGAACGCGGCGAAGGCGAGGAGCAGCGCCACGGCACCGACGAAGCCGAGGTCGTTGCCGACGACGGCGAAGATGAAGTCGGTCTGTGCGTTTGGCAGGAACCAGTTGGCGAAGGGCGCGCCGATGCCGGCGCCCGCGAGGTGGCCTGAGCCGAGCGACGAGAGCGACTGGACGACCTGGTAGCCGGTGCCCGACGCGTGGGCGAAGGGATTGATGAACGACAGCAGGCGGGCGCGTCGGTACGGTGCGGCCAGCGCGACGACGCTGCCGAGGCCGACCAGCACCGCGACGACGCCGGCGAGCATGCGCCCGTGGACCCCGGCGGCGAACAGCACCGCGGTGCCGATGCAGACAAGGACGATGGCGGTTCCCATGTCCGGCTGTTTCAGGATCAGAATCCCCGCGGCGGCGAGCACGACTCCGAGCGGGCGCACCAGCGAGGCGAAGTGGTCGGCGCGGTGCTCACGCCGCGCGACGAGGTCAGCCGCGAAGACGGCGAAGGCCAGCTTCATGAGCTCCGACGGCTGGACGCGGACCGGCCCCGCGCCGATCCAGCGGCTCGATCCGCCGGCGGTCTTGCCGATGTGGGGGGCGAGCACGACGACGAGCAGGAAGAAGCCGAGGACGAGCGCCGGCACCGCGAGCCGGCGCACGCGGACGAGGTCGAGCCGTGCCGCGACGGCGAATCCGGCGGCGCCGATGAGGATCCACATGAACTGGCGCTCGAACAGCGCCCACGGCGAGCCGTAGTCGGCGATCGCCACCGCCGGGGAGGCCGACAGGATCATCACGAGACCGAAGGCCGTGAGGGCCGCCGCGAGGGCGCCCAGCCGGAGCGCATCCTTGCGACCGGCGACCTCAGGGGCGGCAGCCCTCGCCGGAGCCCTCGCCGGCCGGCTTCCGGCGCCGCCCTCGACGACTCGCAGCACCGGTACACCGGCGCGCGCGGAGCCGGCGACCTGCCGGCGGTCCGCCTGCACGCTCCTCGCCATCTTCAGCCTCCCGCCGCCGGAGCCAGCGAGCCGTCGGCCGGGCGGACGCCGAGACGCCGCACGGCTCGGACGAAATCCTGACCCCGCTCCTCGTACGAGGCGTACCAGTCAAAGGACGCGCAGCCCGGCGAGAGCAGCACGGCGTCGCCCGGGCGCGCGAGCCGCTGCGCCTCGGCGGCTGCGGCCTGCATCGAATCGGCGCCGACGACGGTGTAGCCGTCGAACGCCGCGGCGACCTCCGCCGCCGCCTCGCCGATCGCGACGACGGCGCGGACGCGGCGCGCCCCCCCGGCCTCGGCGCCGCGCCGGAGCGCTCCGAGGTCGAGGCCCTTGTTCCGGCCCCCGGCGATGAGCACGACGGCCTCGAAGCCGGCGAGCGCCGCCGCGACGGCCGAGGGCGTGGTCGCCTTCGAGTCGTCGTAGTACGCCACGTCGCCGACGCGGCCGACGAGCTCGACGCGGTGCGCGAGCGGCTTCGCGTTCCGCAGGGCCGTCGTGCAGCCGTCGGCCGTCGCGCCGGCGGCCACCGCCGTCGCCAGCGCGGCGAGCGCGTTCGTCACGTCGTGCGGCAGGTCCCGCGACAGCTCGGCGATCGACACCAGCTCGCGGCCGTCGGGGCCGACGAGTCGCCCGCCGTCCCTGCGGTAGTCGCCGACGGCGAGCCCGAAGGTGAGCACGCGCCCCCGGGCAGCGCGGGCCGCCTCGGCGACCACCGGGTCCTCCGCGTTGGCGACGGCGACGTCGTCCGCCTCCTGGTTGGCCCAGATCCGCGCCTTGGAGCGCACGTAGTGGTCGAGGTCTCCGTGCCAGTCGAGATGATCCTCGGCGAGGTTCAGCCACGTCGCGACCGACGGCCGGAACGTCTCGATGAGCGCCAGCTGGAACGAGGAGACCTCGGCGACCACGACCTCGAGGCCCGGACGTCGCACCGCCTCCACCAGCGGATAGCCGATGTTGCCCGCGGCGGCCGCCGACACGCCGGACGCGACGAGCATCTCGGCGACGAGGGAGGCGACGGTGGTCTTGCCGTTCGTGCCCGTCACCGCGACGATCGGCACCTCGGCCAGGCGGTAGGCGAGCTCGATCTCCGACACCGGCCGGACCGGGCCGGTCGCGGCGAACACCGGATGCCCCGGCGGCACGCCGGGGCTCACGACCACGAGCTCGGCATCGGCGCCGAGGCGCCCGACGAGCTCGGGCGAGGGCCGCTCCACGAGCTCCACCCCGAGCGCGCCGGCCCGCGCCGACGCGCCGACCGGCGGGTGGTCGTCGAGCGCCACCACCGACACGCCGAGCTCACCGAGGACCCGAGCGACGGCCTGGCCGGTGCGCGCGAAGCCGACGACGAGCGCCCTTTGGGGGATCTCCAGGCCCGGCGCCTTCCGCGGCGCCAGCCGATTCGCGCTCATCGCCGCCACCTCACCGGACGGTCCCAAAGCTCAGGAAGTCGGCATAGAAGATGCCGAGGCCGAGCGCGGTGCACAGCGCCGAGAAGATCCAGAAGCGGACGATGACCGTGGTCTCGGGCCAGCCCATCAGCTCGAAATGATGGTGCAGGGGCGCCATGCGGAACACGCGTGTGTGGAAGCAGCGGAAGCTGATGACCTGGATGACCACCGAGAGCGTCTCGACGAGGAAGAGCCCCCCGATGATCAGCAGCAGCAGCTGGACGTTCATGACGAGGGCGAGGCAGGCCAGCCCGGTCCCGATGGCGAGCGAGCCGGTGTCGCCCATGAAGATCCTGGCCGGCGCGGCGTTCCACCACAGGAAGCCCACGCACGCCCCGGCCATCGCGACGCCGACGAGAGCGAGGTCGAGCGCATCGGGGACGGCGTAGATGTGCAGGTGCATCTGGCGGAACTGCCAGTAGCCGATCATCGCGAAGCAGCTGAAGCTGAACGCGGACGAGCCCGCCGCCAGCCCGTCCAGCCCGTCGGTGAGGTTCACGGCGTTCGACTCGCTCACGATGACGAACACCGCCCAGAGGATCCACAGCCCGGTGCCGAGCTCGACGCCCGGCACGTTGTAGCGGGTGAACGACAGCGTGGTGTGGGCGTGGGCCCAGTAGCGCGCGCCGAGGGCGAAGCCGATCCCGACCGCCAGCTGCAGGAGGAACTTGGCCCGCTTGTTCAGGCCGAGGCTGCGCTGGCGCCGGACCTTCAGCCAGTCGTCGGTGAGGCCGATGCAGCCCGCCGCCACCACCGCAGCGAGGATCAGGGCGCCGTCGCGCGAGAACGACACGTGCGTGCCGACATGACCGAGGACGTAGCCGACGACCGCGGCGAGGATCATGGTGATCCCGCCCATCGTCGGCGTGCCGGCCTTCACCAGGTGGATCGCGGGACCGTCCTCGCGGATCTGCTGCCCGATCTGTCGTCGGGTCAGCCAGCGCAGCAGGATCGGCGTGCCGAAGCCTGCGACGAGGAGCGCGATGCCGCCCGAGGTGAAGATGGAGATCACGCCGGCGTCCCCTCCGAGCGCTGGCCTTGGTGGCCGCGGACCGCGCGCCCGAGGCGCGCCAGCTCCTCTCGGACGACGTCGCGGTCGTCGAAGGACACGGTCCCCGTCGCGAACTCCTGGGTCCTTTCGTGGCCCTTGCCCGAGACCACGACGACGTCGCCTCGACCCGCCGAGCGCAGGGCCAGGGCGATGGCCGCACGCCGGTTCGTCTCGACGACGCACTCGGCCGGTCCCGAGACACCCGCACGGATCTCCTCGACGATCGCGGCCGGGTCCTCGCTGCGCGGGTTGTCGGAGGTGAGGACGACAAGGTCGGCATCGCGGCTCGCGATATAGCCCATCTTGGGCCGTTTCCCTCGGTCGCGGTCGCCGCCGCAACCGAACACGACGACGACGCGGCCCCGGGCGACGCCTCCGGGCAGCGCCGTGGCCTGGCGCGCCGCGCCGAGCACCTCCTCGAGCCCGGAGGGCGTGTGCGCGTAGTCGACGATGACGATCAGCCCGTCGAGGCTCTCGATCGTCTCGAAGCGGCCCGGAACCCGCTCGGCGGCCTCGAGGCCCGCGACGATCGCCGCCGTGCCGACCCCGAGCGCCCGGGCCGCAGCCGCTGCGCCGAGCGCGTTGCGGACGTTGAACGAGCCCCCGATACCGAGACGCACGGGCCGACCCTCGATCGTGAAGGTGCTCCGGGTGAGCCCGACGCGAAGATCGCGGGCGTCGTCGAGCGAGTAGGCGACGGTCTCGACCTCGGGGCGGCTGATCAGGCGCCGCCCGAACTCGTCGTCGGCGCAGACGACGGCGAGGCGGGCCCTCTCGGGCGTGAAGAGCGAGGCCTTCGCGGCGAAGTAGGCCTCCATCGTCTTGTGGAAGTCGAGGTGGTCCTGCGTCAGGTTGGTGAACACGGCGACGTCGAAGCGGATCCCGTCCACCCGGTGCTGCACGAGGGCGTGCGAGGTGACCTCGACGGCGCTCGCCGCGCAGCCGGCGTCGCGCTGCTGGGCGAGCAGCCGCTGGAGGTCGGGCGCCTCCGGCGTCGTCCGGGCGCCGCCGAGGGTGCCGACGATCCCGGTGCGCCAACCGTGACGCTCGAGGATCGAGCGGAGCAGGTAGGTCGTCGTCGTCTTGCCGTTCGTGCCAGTCACCCCGACCATGCGCATCGACGCCGCAGGGTTGGCGAAGAAGGCGCCGGCGGCCTTCGCCATCGCGGCGCGCGACTCTCCCGGCCCGACGACGAGCTGCACCGCGCGCGCGAAATCGGGACCGAGCGAGTGCTCGCAGACGAACGCCACCGCACCCGCGGCACGCGCCGCCGCGGCGAAGTCGTGGCCGTCGCGGTGCTCCCCGGGGACGCAGCAGAAGAGCGCGCCGGGAACGACACGGCGGTGGTCGAAGACGACGGCGGCGCACTCGATCCCCGTCGGGTCGCCGAGCACCGCGAGCGGCGCGACGCGCTCGACGATCCGCTCGAGCCGGACGCGGTGGGCGCCGTCGCTCACGGGCACGGGCCTCAACCCGAGCCGGCGCTCGTCGTGCCGCGACCCGGCGAGCCGGCCGCGTGGCGGGGCGCCGTCGTGGTTGTGGCAGCCGTCGTGGTTGTGGCAGTCGTCGTGGTAGTGGCAGTCGTCGTGGTAGTAGCGGGCGGCACCACGGTGGTGGCCGCGCCGGCCAGGTTCGTCGCGGGTGGGGCGATGTCGAAGCGGCGGAGCGCGTACTGCATGATCTTGGAGAAGACCGGCGCAGCCACCGTCCCACCGTAGATGGAGTTCGGATGGTTGAGCACGACGATGGCCGAGAGCGCAGGCGCCTCCGAAGGCACGAACCCGACGAACGTCGCGTTGAAGTCGCCCGGAATGTAGCCGATCCCGTTGGACAGCGGGACCTGCGCCGTGCCCGTCTTGCCGGAGACGTCGTAGCCCGGGATCTCAGCCAGCGGGGCCGTGCCGTCCTGCTTCGTGACGCCGTTCAGCATCGGGACGAGCTCCGCCGCCGTCGAGGCGTCGAGCGCCCGGTGCTCGCCGGTCGCGCCGAGCAGGTGCTCCACGCCGCCGCTCGACACGGTGCCGGCGACGACGTGGGGGGTGACGAACACGCCATGGTTGGCGACCGCGGTGTAGGCGTCGAGGATCTGCTGGGGCGTGACGGCGACGCCGGTTCCGATCGGTACCGAGCCCCTCGCCGACCCGTACCAGCTGGCGGGCGAGCCGAGGATGCCGTCGGACTCGCCGGGCCAGCCGAGCCCCGTCGGCAGGCCGAAGCCGAGGGTGTGCAACGCCTTGTAGAGCGTCGGCATGCCGAGCCGCTGGGCGATCTCGATGGTGCCGACGTTCGAGGACTGCGCGAGCACGCTCGACGCGCTGAGCTGTTCGGTCGGGTGGACCTCGGCGTCGACGAAGGTGTAGCCCCCGATGCTGATCGTGTACGGGACGGTGAGCGTGGTGCTCGGGGTGATCAGGCCCGTCTGCAGCGCGTAGGAGAAGGTGGCGAGCTTCATCACCGAGCCCGGCTCGTAGATGCCCGCCTCGGCCAGGTTGACCGGATCCTCGGTGATCTTGCCCTTCGGCCCGGTGACCAGGTCGACCATCGCCAGGATCCCCCCGGTGTGGACGTCCTCGACCACGGCGAGCCCGGTGCGCGCGTGGGTGGCGATCATCTCGGCCTCGACGTCCTTGGTCACCTCGACCTGGAGCGGCTCGTCGATCGTCAGCACGAGCCCGGTCCCCTGGTGAGGCGGCACCACGTCGGTGGCGCTGCCCTGCAGCTGCACCCCGCCCGGCGCGTCGGGGACGACCTCGCTCCCGGGCCTTCCCGAGAGCAGCCCGTCGTACTTCAGCTCGAGCGCGGCGACGCCGTGGCCGGCGTAGCCGAGCCCCCCGAGAAGCGGCTCGAACAGCGAAGCGTCGGGCGAGACCCGCACGGTGTCGGCCTGGAAGGTGATGCCGGCCAGCCCCAACGTCGCGGCCCGCGTCTCGACCGAGGAGGAGACCTCGCGCGCCAGCACGACGTAGCCGTTGTGCTCGGAGAGCTGGCGGGCGAGCTTCGCCGCCGGCTGGTGGAGCACGGGAGCGAGTGCGGCGGCCTCGGCGTTCGGGTCCGTGATCTGGAAGTCGTCCGCCACGACGTCCGCGCGCGGGACGGAGATGGCGAGCAGGTCACCGGAGCGGTCGTAGATCGCGCCCCGCTCGGCCGGCAGGACGACCTTCTGCTGCGTCTCGCCCGTCGCGTAGGCGGCGTAGCGGGAGCCGTCGAGCACCTGGACGTAGGCGAGCCGGGCGACGAGGGCGGCCAGGGCGACCGCGATCCCCGTGGCGAGGAGCCTGAGGCGCCGGCGGTGGTGCCGAGCGGCGTGGGCGCGGCGGGCGCCGGCGGCCTGGCGCCCGGCCGACCCGGTGGCGCTCGGGCGGCGGCCCGGCGGCGCCGGCGGGAGACGGGCGCGCCGAGGCCCTCCGGGCACCTCGGGCGGGACCGTGCCGGCGCGGCGCGACGGGTCAGCCGACCGGCCTCGCGGCCGGTCGCCGGGCGCGCTCACCGATTGGACCCGCCTCGGGTGGTCTTCGCCGTGTGCCGCGCGCCGGCCGTTGCCGGGACCGACTCCGGCGGTCCCGGGTTGACCGGCACGAGGTACGTCACGCTCGCAGGCGCCACCATGTGCAGCTCGTGCTCCGCGATGGACAGGATCCGGGAGGGCGCGGCGAGCTGGGCCCGGGAGAGCTGGAGATCCTGGTCCTGCGCCACCGCAGCGGACAGGGCCTGGTGGAGATTGTCCACGCGGACCTGCTGGGAGGTGACGAGCGCCTGACCGGCGGCGACGACGCCGAGCGAGCCGAGGACCATCGCGGCGGCTGCGGCCACGAGCACCCGGGCGCGGCGCTGCCTGGCCCGGATCCGGAGGCGGCGGGGGTCGACGACCCGCAGGGGTGAGCGGGCTCCCTCGGCCTGCCGTCGGGCTGGCTGGCGCGCCGGCTGCGCAGGTGCCGCCGCGGTCGCGCGCGCGCCACGCGCCTGCGGCGTCACGAGCCGGCCCCGGTCCCGCGCTGGCCGTCGGCCGGGCGCGGCACGTCAGGCAGGCGCTCCACGGCGCGAAGGCGTGCGCTCTCGGCCCTCGGGTTCGCCGCCACCTCTGCCGGTGAGGCCTTGCGCGCCCCTCGGGTGAGGAGCCGGACGCTCGACACGGCACCGCACGCGCACGGCAGGCCCGGCGGGCACGTGCAGCCTCCGGTCGCCGCGTGCACGAAGCGCGACTTCACGAGGCGATCCTCGCCGGAGTGGTAGGCGAGCACGACGCATCGGCCACCGGGAGCGAGGAGGTCGATCGCCTCGTCGAGTGCGTCGCCGAGCAGCTCGAGCTCCTCGTTCACGGCGATCCGCAGCGCCTGGAACACCCGGCGTGCCGGGTGCCCGCGCCGCCGCGCCGCGACGGGGACCGCGGCCGAGACGGCCTCGGCGAGCTCGGTCGTCGACTCGAGCGGGCGCCGCTCGACGATGAAGCGCGCGATGCGCCGCGCGAAGCGGTCCTCGCCGTTCGCGGCGAACAGCGCGGCGAGCTCCGCCTCACTCGCCGAGTTCACGAGCCGACCGGCGGTCATCGGCTGCCCAGGGTCCATCCGCATGTCGAGGGGCCCGGGCTCACGGTAGGAGAAGCCACGCGCCGCTACGTCGAGCTGGTGGGAGCTGACGCCGAGGTCGAAGAAGACGGCGGCCACGGCGGTGGCGGGGCCGTGGTCCGCTTCGACCACCTCCCTCAGCTGGTCGAAGCGGGCCTGGTGGACCCGGGTGCGCCCGCCGAATGGGGCGAGCCGACGTCGGGCCGCCTCGACCGCCTCGGGGTCGCGGTCGATGCCGACCAGCCGGAGTCGGTGATGGGCCGCCAGCAGCGCGCTGGCGTGGCCGGCCCCGCCGACGGTCGCGTCCACGAGCACGCCGTCGTCGCAGCCCTCGAGCAGCGCGAGGACCTCGGCGAGCATCACGGGCTCGTGGCGGAACTCCTGGCTCATCCGCAGCCCCCCGACCGCCAGGGGCGTGTGGCGCGCCCTGTGGAGGGGATGGAGATCGGCGGAGAGGGATGTCGTTTGACCATCCGGCTCAGCGATCGGGGGGTTGCGGATGAGCCAGGAGCAGGCGCGATGCGCCGGCGGTCCGTCGCGGCTCGGGCGGCGGGCGCGTTCACAGCGGACACGGCCGGCGGTCATCCGGCCGGGGGTGCAACCGGGGCGCCCGACGAGGCCCCGGTGCCGTCGGCGGTCTGAAGCTCCTTGCCGGACCATGCGGCCGGTGCCCAGAGCTCGACCCTGTTGATCATGCCGATGACGAGCACCTCCTGCTCGAGCTCGGCGTAGGAGCGGAGGTGGGGCGGGATCGCCATGCGTCCTTGACGGTCGATCTCCGCCTCGAAGACGGCCGCGGCCCACTCGCGGACCTGGTTGCGCGCCGGCGCGTCGCCCTCGGCGGCAGCGAGGCGGAGCTGGATCTCCTTGTCGAACTCCTCCTCGGTCCAAAGCGCCAGGCAGCCTTCGAGGTGCGGCGTGAGGTACCCCGGCCCGCTGAAGTGGGCGCGCAGCTTCGCAGGCAGGATGAGGCGCCCCTTGGCGTCGAGGGAGTGCTCGTACCTCCCGAAGAACCTCGCTACCAGCGCCAACGCCGGCGTCCTTCCTGCTGGTCATCCGTCCGGTCTGCGCGGCGGCGCATCGCCCCCCGGTCCACCACTTCGCGCCACTTTAAGGATTTAGCCCTCCACCGTCAACCACTTCGACGCATGATGGGCCAGCTCCCGGGCCTGCGGCTGGGCGCGTCGGGACCGTCGCACCCCTCCGGGGCTGGGCCGACGGCACGGCAGCCGGCGCGCGAAACGGCCCGATCGGGCAGCATTTGGCGCTCCACGGCGCCGGGCCGACGCACGGCGCGCCCGAGGCGCCGGCCGGGCGGTCCCTAGCTCGAGGCGGATCCGGTGCCGGGCTCGGGCCACAGCTCCTCGAGCTCGCGACCGCGGGTCTCGGGGAGCAGCCAGAACAGGAGCGCCGCCGGGACGGCCAACGCGAAGACCGCCACGGCGGCGACCGAGAAACGGTTCCCGACGTCTGCGATCGCGCCGAACGCCAAGAGGCCGGCGACCGCGCCGAGCACGCTCGCCACCACCTCCCAGCCCGCGACCGAGGCCCGCACCGAGGTCGGGAAGAGCTCGTTCGCCAACGCGCCGGCCGCCGGCGCGAAGGCCGAGGCGGCGAGCACGCCGAGCTCGTAGCCGACGAACAGCGCCGGGCGTGACCCGCTGTAGGTGACCATGGCGAGCGCGGCCATCGCGGCCATCGCCGTCGCCCCCGTCGCCCGGCGTCCCAGGCGGTCCGCCAGCCACTGGCCGAGGACGAGGCCGGCGAGCCCCGTCGCCGCCGCCGCCACCACCATGAGCGCCACGCTGAGGCCCGACAGCCGGAGCACGTTCTGGCTGTACAGGTAGACGAAGCTGTTCGCCGGACCGGTCATCGTGCCGACGGCGAAGCTGATCAGGGCCACCAGGAGGACCCGGCGACGGAACGCCGCGCCGAGCGCGCCGATCACGGGGGCGGGGTGGGGCGACGCGGACGCGACAGCCACGACGAAGCGGTCCGGCTCCGACACCTTGCGTGCGGCGAGGGGGAGGAGCGCCAGCGGCACCACCGCGAGGGCGAACACGCCACGGAAGCCGAGCGCACCCGAGCCGAGGGAGTGGATGACCGCGGTGAGGCCCGAGCCGACGCCGTAACCGGCGGCGATCAGCGCGATGGCACGGGCCCGGTTGAGGGTGTCGGTCTGCTCGGCGGCGATCACCTGGGCGAGCGCGCTGGCGGTGCTGAGCAGCGGCCGGCCGAGGGCGAAGATCGCGACGAACCACCAGTAACCGGGGCTGGCGGCGGCGATGACCGTGAGACCAAGGCCGAGGGTGCAGGTCGTGAACAGCATGCGGCGGCGTCCGAGGCGATCGGCGATGCCGGTCAGGGGCAGGCTGGCGATGGAGGCGAGGCGGAGCACGGCGAGCCCGATCCCGAGCTCGGTGCCCGACAGGCCGGCCTGATCGGCGATGGTCGCGCCGTGGGTGACTCGCCCGAAGCTGCGCGCGACGTCGCCGAGCGCGGCGACGGCGCCGAACTGGCCGAAGCCCACCGCCACCGAGACGAACGCGAGCGCGAGGACCACGGGATCGAGCCACCCGTGCAGGTGGAGCCGGACGAGCGCGCTCGAGGCGCTGGACGGCGCGCCGTCGCCGGCCGGCCGGGCCCGTGCCCGCCCGACGAGAGCGCCCGGCACGAGCGCCCGGAGGGCCGGCAGCCTCACGGCTCTACGCTTTCACGTATGCGCGACCGGCGCGGCGAGGAGCGGGACGGCGCGGACCGGGGCCACGTCCGCTACGACTCGCACAGCGCGCTCGTCGTCGTCGACGTCCAAAACGACTTCGACGACCCGGCCGGGAGCCTCTACGTGAGGGGTGGCGAGGAGCTCGTGCCGCTCGTGAACGAGGAGGTGCGTGCCGCGAGGGCCGCCGGGGCCGTCGTCGCGTGGACGGAGGACTGGCATCCCGCCGAGACGGCCCGCTTCACCTCGGGCGACGGCCCCTGGCCGGCGCACTGCGTCGCCGGCAGCTGGGGCGCCGAGCTCATGCCCGGCCTCGACAACGGCGGCCTCGTCCTCCGCAAGGGAACCGGGGGGGAGGACGGGTACTCGGCCTTCAGCGTGCGTGACCCGACGACCGGCGAGGAGTCGCCGACGGGGCTCGCCGCCGCGCTCGTGAGTCGAGGGGTCCGGCGTGTGGTCGTGGTCGGCATCGCGGCCGACTACTGCGTACGGGAGAACGCGATCGACGCGGTCCGGCTCGGCTTCGCCGCGACGGTGCTCGCCGCCTGCACCCGCGCCGTCGACCTCGAGGCCGACGACGCTGAGCGCGCCATCCTCGCGATGCGAGCCGCCGGCGTCAAGGTGGTCTGAGCCGCGAACGCCCGGGCCCGGCCCCCCTGCCGGGGCGGCGCGGGAGGCGCTAGGAAGTGGGCGTGACCACCGCTGCGCACGTCCCCCAGTCCGGCACCCGGCCGGTGTCGGCCGCCCCGAAGCACCGGCGTCGCATCGCCCTCGTCGCCCACGACAACAAGAAGCAGGACCTGCTCGCTTGGGCCCGCTACAACGCCGTGCTCCTGCGCTGCCACGAGCTCGTCGCCACGGGGACGACCGGCGCGTTGCTCGCCGGCGAGCTCGGCCTCACGGTCACCCGGCTCCACAGCGGCCCGCTCGGCGGCGACCTCCAGCTCGGGGCGAGGATCGCCGAGGGCGAGATCGACCTGCTGCTGTTCTTCTGGGACCCGCTCGAGCCCCAGCCGCACGATCCCGACGTGAAGGCGCTGCTGCGCATCGCCGTCGTGTGGAACATCCCGGTCGCCTGCAACCGGGCGACCGCCGACTACCTGATCTCGTCGCCGCTGCTCGACTCCGCCTACCATCACGCCGTCCCCGAGTACGGCCCCGGCACCCCACCCGGCGCCGCTACTTGACCGCCTTGGCCCCGGTCGGGCACCCCCTCGGGTCGTAGGCGGGGATACCCGACGTCGCCGAGGTGGGCGCGCCGAGGGCGCCGCCGTCCGTGCTCGGCAGCGCCGAGCGCGTCCCGCTGCTCACCGCCGCCAGCTGGGTCACGAGCGCGCTGAGCACGGCGTCACCGGCGCTCGCCGACGTCCCCGCCACACGGTGCACCGAGGCGCTGGTCGCCGTCGAGGCGCTCCCCGCGGAGGCGACCGCCAACGACGTGCCCGTCACGATGGTCACGTCGGCGCCGCCGAGCGTCGGGCCCTGGCCGAGCACGACGGTGCCGGACAGGTCCGAGAGCACCTTCTCCGCCTGTTGGAGGTGGGAGGAGCTCGAGTACCGCACGGTGGTCTCTGAGATCGGGCCCACCGGGGTCGCCGCGCCGGAGGCGATGACCTTGTAGCCGAGCGCGCGCATCTGGGCCGCGGTCGCCCCGGTCGCCGCCGGCGAGCCCGTGCCGTCCTCGACCGAGACGGTGATCGAGCCGGGGCGCAGCTTGACCCCCGCCGGCGCGGAGCCGGTGAAGGCGTCGATCGTCTGCTGATCCTGCGGCTCGGCCGGGAAGACGATGTCGCCGTAGCTGTACCCCTTGTACATGTAGGGCTGGCTGTCGTTGATGATCGGGACCGTGTACTGCGGCGCAGCGCCGACGTTCACGGAGTGGAAGCTGAGCACCAGGTGCGCCATCTCCCGCACCCCGAAGCTCGTGTCGACCGTGAGCTGGGGTGCGAGGGCACCGAGCAGCGAGTTGTCCGCCGCGAGGTTGCCGAGTCCGCGCCGCGCGACCGCCTTGGCGAGCACCTTCAAGAAGAGGTGGTCACGCTCGATGCGGCCGAGGTCCCCCGAACCGTCGTAGCCGAGCCACTGCTTCGTCTTGCGGTCGTAGTGGTAGTAGAGGTGGCGCGCCCGCACGAGGGCCAGCGCCTCCAGCCCGCTGATGTGGACGCAGCCCGTCTGCATCTGTGTGAGGCCCGACTGGTTGTCGAACACCTGGGTCGGGAAGTACATGTCGAGACCGCCGAGCGCGTCCACGACGTTGGCGAAGCTCTCGAAATTCAGCACCACGTAGTGGTTGATCGGGATCCCGAAGTCCTGCTCGATCGCCTGCACCAGCTGGCTCGGACCGTCCGCGAGCGCCGCGTCGATCTTGTTGTAGAGGCCGCCGGCCCGGGCGCCGGGAACGAAGGTGTCGCGCGGGATGGACAGCAGCGAGACCCGGTGGTTGTTCGGGTCGAGCCGGAGGATCATCACGACGTCGCTGTTGACGCCGTTGACCCCCTGCTCGCACTGCTTCACGAAGTTCTGGAAGTGCTTCTGGCTCTTCACCGCGCAACGCGACGTGGAGCCGACCATCAAGATGTCCTCGACGTTCGCGTGGGCGCCGCTCGACGCGACCTTCTGCAGCCCCTTCACCGTGACCCGCTGGATCTGGTCGAGCCGGTAGACGGCGTAGCCGACGGCACCGCCCACGACGAGCACGACCACGAGCACCACCGTGATGCCGGTGCGGGTCAGCCGACGCCGGAGCCTGCTCCTGAGCGCCTTCCTGGCGCGCCGGCGCGACCGCCACGAGGCCCCCGGGGCACCGGCCGCTGCCGCGGGAGCCGCGGCGTAGGCGGCGGCGACGTCCTCTGGGGCATGTCCCGGCGGCGCCTCGTCGGCGCCAGCCACGCGAGCGGGCGGCTCGCCGTCGTCACCGCCCCCGGCTCGCGAGTTCGCCGAGCCGGCGCTGGCGTCGCCTGCTGGCAGGGATCCTTCTGGCGGGGTGTCGGCCACGGGCGACGAGGGTACCGGCTCAACAGCCCGAATAGGGGGCGCGGGCATCCGAGGGAGGCATCAGCGGCAGAATGAGGCCATGACCGGACACGGGCCCAGGCCCGAACCCGATGTCGTCGCGCCCGACGCCGAGGTCCTCGTGCTCGACGGGCGGTACCGCCTCGGCTCGCGCCTCGGCGCCGGCGGGATGGCCGAGGTCCGCAGCGCCTTCGACACGCGCCTGCACCGCCGCGTCGCGGTGAAGCTGCTGCGCGACTCCCCCGCGGCCGAACCGGAGCGCTTCGAGGCCGAGATCAGGACCCTCGCCCACCTCGAGCACCCGAACATCGTCCGGCTGCTCGACGCCGGCACCGCACCGGACGGGCGCTCCTACCTGGTCATGGAGCTCGTCGACGGCACCACGCTCGCGTCACGCTGCGGAACTGGCCCCCTGGCGACGCCCGAGGTCGTCGCGATCGGCTCGGGCATCAGCGCGGGACTGGCGTACGTCCACGGGCGCGACGTGGTCCACCGCGACGTCAAGCCGGCGAACATCCTGCTCGGGCCGGACGAACGGGTCCGCCTCGCCGACTTCGGGATCGCCCGGCTCGTCGGTGCCGGGGCCATGACGCGGACCGGACTCGTCCTCGGCACCCCCGCGTACCTCGCACCCGAGCAGCTGACCGGGCGCTCGGCGGGGCCACCCGCCGACGTCTACGCCTTCGGTCTCGTCCTCGCCGAGTGCCTGAGCGGGCGCAGGCGCTTCGACGGCACCGCCGCCGAGGCGGTGGCCGCTCGGCTCGGAGCGGTGCCGCCCCCTCTCGACGACGTGGCGCCGGAGTGGCGCCCACTGCTCGAGGCGATGACCAGCCCAGATCCCCTCGACCGGCCGACGGCGCGCGAAGTCGGCGCTCACCTCGCCACGTTCGCCGACGCGGTCGACCCCGGCTACCAGACGACCGTCCCGGTCGTGCTCGGGGCGCGCGACGGGCTCACCCTCGCGAGCGCCAGAGGCGCCGGCGGGCGCCTCGCGAACGAGGGAACGGACGCCGGGCTGCCACCGGACAGTGGGCCGGCCCGCTCGCCCGCTCGACGACTCCTCGGCGTCGGGCTCGCCCTGCTCCTCGGCGGTCTCGTCGCCGGGTACGGCGTCGAGCACTTCCTGCTCACGCCGCACGCGAGCGGCCAGCCCGCGAGCCCGGTGAACGCACGGACGACGAACGCCCCGCGCTCGACGTCCTCGACGGCGCCCGCCACCTCGACCACCGCGACGACGAGCCCGACCACCAGCACGACGACCACGACGAGCCCGACCACGACGAGCCCGACCACGACGACGAGCCCGACCACGACGTCGGCCCCCGCCCAGGGCGTCCTCGTGGCCGCCAGCGCGCTCGACAGCGCCCTGCAGAGCGGGGAGGCCGCCGGCACCATCAACGGCCAGGCTGCCAGCGACCTCGGGAACGCGCTGCAGTCACTGGCGGCGGCGGGCAACGATCCGGGCCAGCTCGCGCAGGCCGCCCAGCAGCTCGACCAGGCGTTCGTGCAGGACGTCCAGCAGGGCGACATCACGGGCTCGTCGGTCGACAGCCTCCAGGCGGCGATCGCCGGGCTCGACCAGTCGCTCGACCTCCCCGTTCCCGCGCCGCCCCAGGCGAGCGACGGGAGCCCGAACGGTCCCGGCGGCCAGGGCAATGGCCACGGCAACGGTTACGGGGCGGGCGGCGGGCGCCACCATCAGCTGGTTGCCACGACCCTGACCGGGACGGCCGTCTGAACCCGAGCCCTCGGCTCGAGCGGGCCGGGGGCGCCCACCGTTCGCGATCGGTGCGGGAGTCACCGATAGGTCTGGCCTACCGGCGGGGTCGGCCCGGCCGGACCACCTCAGCCGAGCGCCGCGGCGAGGGCACCCTCGAGCCGGGCCGGCGCCACGTCGAGCACCGCCGTGGCGCGGTCGAGCTCGGCGCCAAGGCTGCTGCGCTCCTCGGGCGCGAGCGACAGCAGCGCCGCGAAGCCCGGAGCGTCCAGCTCCCGCAGCGCCATCGTGTGGAACCAGGCGCCCGAGCGGTCCCTCCGCTGGGACAGCCCGACGACCTTGCGGCCACCGAGCGTCACCTCCCCGGGACCGATGCCGGCGAAGCAGGCGGCCCGCGACCAGCGGCTCTCGACGATCCCGCCCCGGTGCGCCGCGGGGGCCGCGCCGGGCGGCAACACGGCACGGAGCGCCGCGGCCCACACCGCGCCGAGCCACCATGCCGCCCGGCCGACATCGGCGTCGGCGAGCGGGTCGCTCGCCGGCACGAACACGTCGAGCCAGACCTGGGCACCGGGGGCGACGAGGACGGCGGCGCCGCCGCTGCGGCGCCGCACCACCATCACCGAAGCCGCCTCGCATGCGGCGGCGTCCGCCGCGTCCGACGGCTGGGTGCTGCCGAGGACGAGCGCGGGGGCGTCGGGGTGCACCAGGCAGGCCAGGCGCCGACCACGGGGGTCGGGCATGACCGAGACGAGCTCGCCGGGGGGACCCCGGCGCGTGACGAGCGCGAAGCCGTGCGGCGCGCCGGGTGCGCTCGGCTCCTCGTCCACCTGCGCGTCCCTCCCCGCCCTCCGGGCCGCCGGCGCCATCACGGCGCCCGGCCGCCGCGCCTTAGAGCCCGACCGCCCGTTCCAGGACCGGTCCGTGCCGGAGGACGGGGGTCACGTAGGGCTCCCACTCCGAGCGCACCTCGCCGCTCGCGACGAGGAGCCACACCCGGGACCTCGGCGCCCGCGGCGGGTGCCGCAGGACGAAGCCGGCCTCGTGGAGGAGATGGTCCTCCTTCGCGGCGTTGCACCGACGGCAGGCTGCGACGACGTTGTCCCAGGTGTGGGTGCCTCCTCGGCTGCGCGGGACCACGTGGTCGATGTTCTCGGCCTGGTTGCCGCAGTACTGGCAGCGGTGGCCGTCCCGGGCGAACACGGAGCGCCGGGAGATCGCGATACGGGTCTGGCGCGGCACCTTCACGTACTGCGCGAGCCGCACGACCGACGGCTCCGGATGGCTCGCCCGCTCCGAGCGGTAGACGTTGCCGGTGTCGTGGACGAGCTCGGCCTTGCGGTCGAGCACCAGGACCAGCGCCCGTCGGGCGGAGACGACGCAGAGCGGTTCGAAGGTGGCGTTGAGGACGAGGGCGCGAACCGACACGTCAGGTCCCGCTATCCCCTGGAGTGTCGCCCTCCTTCACTGCACCGGAGGCTAGCGCGCGCCACCGGCGCCATCGCGGAGGCCCACCGCCCGGCGCCGCTCTTCGTGCGCCCAGGCGAGAAAGTCCACGACGTCCTCGGCGCTCGGCACGGCGGCCGGGTCGCCATAGGCCGTCTCCATCCGGAAGGCCAGCCATTCCCGGTCGGGGAGCGGAAGGAACGGGGCGCGGCTCCACCACCTGGTGGGGACGAGCCCGACGGCGGTGCGAAGCGCGCCGGTCCAGAGCGCCGGCCGGGCCAGGACCGCCGACATGGGTGCGAGGAGCGAACGCGCCGACGCTCGGCGCACCGTACGAGACCGAGCGTCGCGCCGCGTCGCGGGCGGGACCGGCGCAGGGCGGCCGGCGGTGTCGCGCGCGCTCGGGCTCAGTGCTCGCGCCGGAACTTCGAGCGGGAACGGAGCTTGCGGCCGATCATCGACAGCTCCTCGGTGAGGACCCTCCCGCGTTGGGAGCGACCGCCGGCAGCCTCGCCACGGGTCCCGTAGGCCTGGCGGGCGCTGCGCTCGAAGAGGAACGAGGCGAGCAGCATGACGAGGAAGCCGAAGGTCCCGAGCACGAGCGAGGAGCGGAAGGAGACGAGGAGGATCGCGAACCCGGCGGCGAAGATGAGGACCGACCAGCGCAACGCCCGCTTGGCCATGGAGTGCGGGCCCTCGGAACGGACGCGGTCGACGAACGCACGGTCGTTCTCGTAGAGCTTCTGCTCCATCTCGTGGAGTATTCGTTGTTCCTCTTCGGAAAGCGGCACCCTCTCCCCCTTCCCGATCGCACTTCCGCCCCAGGTGCATCGGATGCGCGACATCCTGCGCGGCCGGCCCGCCACCGTGACGCCCGACGCGTCATTGTCGCGCAGGCTATCGAGGACAACAACGCAGCATTGCCGCCGGGCCCCGAACCGGGCCCCCGGCGGCAGCTGACCGGTCCCCCCGGCGCGCCGCTACGGCACCGCCGGGGGCCGTTCGCCCTCGCTGGCCTCGCGACGCGCCACGGGGGTCCGGCGCGACGCCGAGGCGAGCGAGGAGATGGCGCCGCTGCCGTAGCGGCGGCGGATCTCGTCGGCGGCGGACTCAACCTCGCCGCGCCGGGCCAGCTCCTCGCCGTCGCCTGGCCGGGTGTCGCCCCCGAAGAAGGAGAGCTGGCGCGCCTGGGCCAGGTCGGCGGGGACGAGCCCTGACACGTGCACACCGAGGAGGCGCACCCCCTGACGCAGCTCAAGCGCGCCGAGCAGCTCGCCGGCGACGTCGCCGATCTCGGCCGCCGTCGTCGCGGCCCTGGCGAGGGTCCGCGACCGGGTCACCGTCGAGAAGTCCCCGAACCGCACCTTGACGGTGACCGTGCGCCCGGCGACCGCCGCCTCCCGGCAGCGCGCCGCCACCGCCACCGCCATCTCGCGCGCCCTGCTGGCGAGCGACGCGGGGTCGCGCTCGTCGGCGGCGAAGGTCTCCTCGTGGCCGATCGACCTCGTCGCCCGGTCCGGCTCGACCCCCCGGGCGTCGCGTCCCCAGGCGAGGTCGTGCAGCGCGCCGCCGTGGGAGGCGCCGAGGAGGCGGACGAGGCTGTCCCGGCCGACGACGGCGAGGTCGCCGACGGTCTGGACGCCGAAGCGCTTCAGCCGCTCGGCGGTGCGCGGCCCGACGCCCGGGAGGGCCCGCACCGCATGGGCGTGGAGGAAGCTGAGCTCGTCGTCGTGGCCGACGACGACCACCCCGGTCCCCGCTACCGGGCCGTCCGGGCCAGCCCGGGGCTTGGCCGCCTCCGAGGCGAGCTTCGCCAGGAGCTTCGTCCGAGCGACGCCGACTGAGCACGACAGGCCGAGCTGCTCACGGACGCGTCGGCGCAGCTCCTCGGCGATGTGACGGCTCGACCCGCCGAGACGGTGGGTGCCGGAGACATCCAGGTACGCCTCGTCGAGAGAGATCGGCTCGACGAGGGGGGTGACGGAGCGCAGGATCTCGAGGAGGCGCTGACTCACGGCCGCGTACTCGCCGTGGCGCGCCGCAAGGAACACCGCGCTCGGGCACAGGCGGCGTGCCTCGGCGGTCGGCATGGCGGAGCGGATCCCGTACCACCGCGCCTCGTAGGAGGCCGACGCCACGACGCCACGACCGCCGGTCCCGCCCACCACCACGGGACGGCCGACGAGCGAGGGGTCGGACAGCGTCTCGACCGCGGCGAAGAAGCAGTCCATGTCGAGGTGGAGGACGTCGGTCGGGGCTGGGCCCCCGTCGGGCTCGGGACCCTCCGGGCGCTCCCCCGCCGTGCCCACGGCTCAGCGCCCCAGGTGGATACGGCGGAACCCTTCGGCGAAGCGGACGCCCGCGACGCTGCCCGCCTCCTCCGCCCGCTCGCGCACCACGTCGCGGAAGTGCTCACCCGTCTCGCCCAGCTGGCTGCGGTGGCAGAGCACGGCTTCGGCCTTGCGCTCGATGGTGGCGGTCACATCGACGTAGACCGTCGGCTCGAGCGATCCGGAGAGATAGGCGACCTCGACCGCGAAGGACGTGCCTGCGCCGGGGAAGTACAGTGGCGAGGCCGCGGCGGGCGAGGCGGCGTCGAGCGCGGCGAAGCCGACGACCCGGTGGTCGCGATGGTTGTAGTAGTGCTCGCCGAAGAACACCGCCAGGGGGTCCGGGCAGACGAGGACCTGGGGTCGCAGCTCGCGGATCGCCCCGACCAGCTCGGCGCGGAGCGAGAGGTCGTTCTCAAGCTCACCGTCGCGGCGTCCGAGCTGGAGCACCGAGGTGATGCCGAGCACGCGCCGGGCCGCCTCGACCTCGGCCGCGCGCGTCGCCACCAGGGCGGCCGGATCGGTCAGCGGGTCAAGCGATCCCTTGTCGCCGAGCGCGCAGAGCACGACGTGCACCTCGCAGCCGGCGTCGGCCCAGCGCGCCAGGGTGCCGCCGCAGGAGACGTCGGCGTCGTCGGGGTGCGCGTAGACGGCGAGGGCGCGCTCGGGCACGCCGGCGGCCACCTCGGCGGTCATCTCGGGTCAGCGCTCCTCGCGGGCGGCGGGATCCGGCGTCGGCTCGCCTCCGCTCGGCGGCGTGGCCGCCTTCGGAGGGCCGTGGCGCTTCGGGGCCGTGCGCTTCGTCAGCAGCCCCGCCTCGCGGGCGAAATCGCCGGCATCCTCGAAGCCCTTGTACACGCTCGCGAAGCGGAGGTACGCGACGTGGTCGAGCTCCCTCAGGCGGTCGAGCACCGCGACGCCGAGCTGTTGGCTGCCCACCTCTGAGCCGCCTGCCTTGGCGATCTCCTCGACCTCGCCGGCGAGGCGTTCGACCTGCGCCTCGTCGACCGGACGGTTCTTGCACGCGGCCAGCACCCCGGCGACGACCTTCTCGCGATCGAAGGGCTCGCGCTGGCCCGACCGCTTCACCACGACGAGCGTGGACCCACCGGCGCGCTCGAAGGTCGTGAAGCGCTGACCGCACACGAGGCACTCCCTCCTGCGCCGCACGGCAGCCCCCTGTTCCACCTCTCGGGAGTCCACCACCTTGTCGTCCAGGCCGGCACAGTTCGGGCAACGCACGGCCGGAGGCTAGCGCTATGGGGCAGCGCCGAGAATGCCGCCAGAGACCCTCCGGCCGCCCGGTCGGACCCGGGCGTGACCGCTCAGGGCAGGCGGAGCTGCTCGCCCGGTTGCAGCGTCGCCCCGTGCAGCTCGGCGCTGAGCTCGCTGACGAGCGCGCGGGGGTCGCCGTTCGGGTCGATCCTCGTCGCGATGGCCCAGAGCGTGTCGCCCGGACGCACCACATAGACGTAGCCGTTGGCCACACGCCGGGCGCCTGGGAGCACGGCAAGGCCGTGCGGCCTCGCGGAGGAGAGCGCGCCGGCACCGAGCCACAGGGCACCGAGCACGACGAGGGTCGCGACCCCGGAGAGCCAGCGGGCGAGGCGCCTCGCCCCGGCGGCGGGGACGGCCGGACGGCCCGTGACCGGCCGGCGCGCCCGGTCGGCCGGCGCCCCGACGACGCCGGGATGCCCGTCGGCCCCGACGAGCCGCAGGTACGGGGCGTCGGGGCGTCGGGGCGTCGCTCCCGGCCCGCTCTGGTGTCGCCGGGGTCGCCCGCTCCCGCCCATCGGATACGCGATCGCTGCCATGTCCACCTCCGTCGACGCCGTTGCCGTACCGGGCAACGGCGGGCCACCCGCCGCCAGCGCATCCGTGCCCGCCCTGGTGCGATGCTGGCACGAACATGTGTTCGATGTCAACGGCGAGGCGAACGCATGTTCCACGAACGGATGTTTGCATCCGGCTGTGACAGCGCAGTACGGTGGCCACGTCGGTCGGCCCCGGGGGTGAGCCCGAGGGCGGCGCGCCGGGCGGTCCGGCGACCGGGCGCCCAGCGCCCGATTGGGAAGCCCAACGGCGGGGAGGCGAGATGTCCGACACGGCGCTCAGCGGGAAGCGGCGGCAGATCCTGGAGTTCATCGCCGCGCAGATCCGCGACCGGGGCTACCCGCCCTCGGTGCGCGAGATCGGCGAAGCGGTCGGGCTGACCTCGTCGTCGACCGTCCACACCCACCTGCAGGTCCTGCAGCGCGAGGGCTACCTGAAGCGGGACCCGACCAAGCCACGCGCCATCGCCGTCCAGTTCGAGGCGGGATCCGGGGCCGCCCTGCCGGTCGGGCGCGTCACCCACGTCCCGCTCGTCGGAGACGTCGCGGCCGGAACCGGCGTGCTCGCCGAGGAGAACGTGGAGGAGGTGCTGCCGCTCCCGGAGGATCTAACCGGACCGGGACAGCTCTTCATGCTCCGGGTGCGGGGCGAGTCGATGATCGACGCCGGCATCTTGAGCGGCGACTACGTCGTGGTGCGGGCCCAACCCGTCGCGGAGCCGGGCGACGTCGTGGTTGCCGGCCTCCCCGGCGACGAGGCGACCGTGAAGACCTACCGGCGCCGGCGGGGCAAGGTCGTCCTCGTCCCGGCGAACCCGGCCTTCGAGGAGATGGAGCTGGCCCCGGACGATGTCACCATCTACGGAAAGGTCGTCACGGTCCTGCGCCGCATGTGACCGCCGGGCTCACCCGCCGCTGAGTTCGACAGCAAGGTGTGATCTAGGCGGGAAAGTCATTGCCGACGAGCCCCGGCTCTCGGATAGGTGCATCCTGGGGACATGAGCACTGAGGAGCCCCGCCGGAGGGGTTGGTACCCCGATCCATCAGGGCCGCCGCGGTCTCGCTACTGGGACGGGCGCCAGTGGACCGGCTTCTTCGAGCGACGTGACGCTGGCGGAGCGGGCCGCTACACGCTGCGTGGGTGGCGTCGGATTTGGTACGGCCGGGTCGTGAGACTGCCCCTCGTCTTCTACCCGCTCGCGTGGCTTGACTGCAGTCTCCCCGTCACACGAGGACACCTTGGCTCGCTGCTCCGACCCGCCGAGGCACGATTCCCACCTTCGCCTGGTGATCAAGCACCTCGGTCCTGACGCACCGCCACCAGGCGGGGCAGAGCGAGCCAGGTGACGAGGCGCACCGCCTGCCCGCGCCACCTTCCCACCCAGATCACACCTTGCTGCCGGACTCACCCGCCGCTGAGGAGCGCCGCGAGCGTCGCGTACGCACGCTCCAGCTCTGAGCGGCGGACGTGCTCGGCCGCGGTGTGCGCGACCAGGGGGTCTCCCGGGCCGTAGTTGGCCGCGGGGATGCCGCGCTCCGCGAAGAACGCGACGTCGGTCCAGGCGAGCTTGGCCCGGGGCGCCGAACCGCTCGCTGCGACGAGCGCCGACAGCAACGGGTGGCCGAGCGCCGGCGCCGCCGCCGGCGCCGCGTCCTCCACCTCGACGGTGTCCCCGAGAGAGGGGTCGAGGACCGGAGCGAGGAACTCCTCGAGCCAGCGCCTCGCACCGTCGATGTCGCGATCGGGGGCGAAGCGGTGGCCGATGGCAAGGCGCGCCTCGTCCGGCACGACGTTGTTGGCCACGCCACCTTCGACGCGGACCGCCTGGAGGCTCTCGCGGTACTCGCAGCCGTCGAGGACCGGCCGGCGCTCCTCGAAGGAGGCGACGCGCTTGAGCACCGGGCCGAGCCGGTGGATGGCGTTGCGTCCGGCCCACGGCCGCGCCGCGTGGGCACGACTTCCCCGCACCGTGAGGAGGACACGGACAGAGCCCTGGCACCCCGCCTCCACCCAGCCGGCGGTCGGCTCGGCGAGCACGGCGGCGTCGGCCTCGAGCAGGTCGGGGCGGGCGGCGGCGACGGCGTTCAGACCCGAGTCGGAGCGGGCCACCTCCTCGCAGGCGTAGAAGACGTACGTCACGTCGAACACCGGCTCGGCGAGGGCGTGGGCCAGCTCGAGCAGCACCGCAAGGCCGCCCTTCATGTCGGCGCTGCCGAGGCCGTGAAGGACGTCGCCGTCGATCCTCGCCCGCTCGTTCCCCGCCGGCGGCACCGTGTCGAGGTGGCCGGCGAGCACCACCCGTCCGGGGCGGCCGAGGGCGGTGCGGGCGACGACGTTGTCGCCGATGCGGATGACCTCCAGGTGCCCGAGCGCCCGGAGCGCGCGTTCTACCCTCGCGGCGAGCTCGGCCTCGTGGTAGCTGACCGACGCGACGTCGACGAGCTCGGCCGTGCGTGCGAGGAGATCCGTCACGCCCGGCCACCGGCGGCGTGGGCGGTCGTCGTCATGCCGAGACCCCGTGGTCCCGGAGGATCTCGTTCAGCCGCGACTTGTCGTGGCGGTCGCCCTCGCTCAACCGGCGGAGGACCAGCACGCAGGGGAGGAAGAACTCGCCGCCGGGGTACTCGCGCCGGCGCGACGCGCCCACCGCGACGCACCACGGCGGGACGATCCCGCGGCTCAGCTCCGCGCCCGTCTCGGCGTCGATCACCGGGATCGACGGGTTGAGGATCGTCCCCTCGCCGAGCACGGCACCACGCCCGATCCGGGCACCCTGGGTGACCATGCATCTGCTCCCGATCAGCACGTCGTCCTCGACGACGACCGGGACGGCGTTGGGCGGCTCCAGCACCCCGCCGATCCCGACGCCCCCCGAGAGGTGGACGCGCGCGCCGATCTGCGCGCACGAGCCGACCGTGGCCCAGGTGTCCACCATCGTCCCCGCCCCGACCCGTGCGCCGATGTTCACGTAGCTCGGCATGAGGACGACGCCGCGCTCGAGGAAGGAGCCCCACCGCGCCGAAGCGCCCGGCACGACGCGGACGCCGCTGGCGGCGTAGTCGTGCTTCAGGGGGAGCTTGTCGGCGTACTCGAAGGGCCCGAGCTCGAGCGTCGAGATCTCGGTCAGCCGGAACAACAAGAGGATCGCCTGCTTCAGCCATTCATGGACCACGACGACGCCCGTCGCATCGATCTCGGCGACGCGCGCCTCGCCCGTGTCGAGCAGCTCGATCGCGGCGCTGACCGTGGCCAGCGCATCGGCGTCGGCGGGCGAGAGCTCCCCGATCCGTGCGAACAGCGCGGTGATCGACTCCTCCAGCCCCGCCATCTCCGCCTCCTTCTCGTGTGGACGAGCGAGGCTAACGCGCGGGCGGTGCCGCGCCCTGCTCCCGAGCGGCACCGGCGGGGACCGGACCGGCCAGCCCACCGAGCACGAGACCGCTCGCCCCGAGCCGGTCTGCCGCGAGCTCGAGCCGGTCGTCGGGCGCGACCATCGCGATGCGCACGTGGCCCGATCCCGCCGGGCCGTAGAACTCGCCGGGGCTCACGAGGACGCCGCCGGCCTCGGCCAGCAGGCGGGTGAAGGCCCACTCGGGCCCCTCGCTCGGGCCCCGGAGCCGACCGCCCCCGCCGCCCGTCAGCGAGCCCGGCCACGACTCGCCCAGGTCCCCAGGGACCGCGACCCAGAGGTAGAAGCCGCCGCTGGGCACGGCCGCGGGGACGCCGATCGAGCCGAGAATGGCGACGAAGCGCTCGAGACGGCCACGGTAGCGGCGCCGTTGGAGCGCGACATGGTCGTCGTCGTCGAGCGCGACGGCCGCCGCGGCCTGCACGGGCCCGGGGACCATGAAGCCCGCGTGGCGGCGCAGCTCGGAGAGGTAGTGCACGAGATCGGCGTCGCCGGCGTAGAAGCCGAAGCGCAGCCCTGCGCAGTTCGACCGCTTCGAGATGGAGTGCACCGCGAGCACCCCTTCGATCCCCGACGACAAGATGGTGCGAGGCGGTCCCTCCCAGGTGAACTCGGTGTAGCACTCGTCGGAGAGGACCGGAACGCCGTGCGCCCGCCCCCAGGCGACCGCGGCGGCGAGGTCCTCGAGCGCGCCGGTGGGGTTCGAGGGGCTGTTGACCCAGCAGCACAGCGCCCGGGCGGCGTCCTCCTCGGCCACGGCGCCGAAGTCCGACGACCCGTCGGGCCGCGCCGGAACGGCCACGGCGCGCGCCCCGGCGAGCACGGCCCCCATCGCGTACGTCGGATACGAGAGCTCGGGGTACAGCACCGTGTCACGTCCGGGCGCGCGCAGGCGCAGCCAGTGCGGGATCCCCGCGACCAGCTCCTTCGTCCCGATGCAGGCGGCGACGCCGCCACGCTCGACCGTCACGCCGAAGCGGCGCTCGATCCAGCCGCGCGCCGAGTCGAGCAGGCGGGTGCTGCCGACGCCCGCCGGGTAGCCCCGTTCGGCGCCCGAGGAGGCGAGCGCCTCGATCACCGCCGCCGGGGGCGGGTCGCACGGCGTCCCGATCGACAGGTCGACGATCCCGCCGGGGTGCGCCGAGGCGATCTCGGCGATCGGCTTCAGCCGGTCGTAGGGGTACGTCGGCGGGGTGAAGGGTGCCGGCGCGCTCATCGCCGCTCGGTCCCCGGCGTCAGGCCTTGGCCGGCCGCCGGGCGGGCGAAGGGCGCGAAGCGCCGGCGTCCCGCGTCGTCGAGGCGGGCTCGCACCTCGATCACCTCGCCGGCGTCGCGCTGCTCGATCACCTCCCCGGCGCGGTGGAGAGCGGCGAGCACGTCGCCGCGGTCGTAGGGGACGGCGAGCTCGACGGTCGTGTCGTGCTCGCGCAGTCGCTCTGCGAGCAGCGAGAGCAGGTCCGCGGTCCCCTGCCCGGTCAGCCCCGAGCAGGCGACCGACCCGGGGTGTGTCACGAGGAGGCGTTTGGCGGCGTCGGGCGCCAGGTCGGCCTTGTTGAAGCAGTACAGCTCAGGGACGCGGTCCGCCTCGATCTCGACGAGCACGGTGCGCACCGCCGCCATCTGGGCCTCCGGGTCGTGCGCGGAGGCGTCGACGACGTGGACGAGCAGATCGGCGTCGGCGACGACCTCGAGCGTCGAATGGAACGCCTCCACCAGCTGGTGCGGGAGCTTGCGGACGAAGCCGACCGTGTCCGAGCAGAGCACCGTCTCGCCGCCGGGCAGCTCGAGGCGGCGCGTGCGCGGGTCGAGGGTCGCGAAGAGCCGGCCCTCCACGAGCACATCGGCGGCGGTCAGCCGGTTCAAGAGCGTCGACTTCCCCGCGTTCGTGTAACCGACGAGCGACACCGCCCGCAGCGCCCCGCGCCGGCGGGAGCGGCGCTGGGTCGCGCGGGTCGACTCGAGCTCGCGAAGCTCGACCTCCAGCTTGGAGATCCTGCGCATGATGCGCCGTCGGTCGACCTCGAGCTGGGTCTCGCCCGGACCGCGCGTGCCGATGCCGCCGGCCTGCTGGGACAGGCTCGTCCCGCGGCCGCGAAGCCGCGGCAGCCGGTACCGCAGCAGCGCTAGCTCGACCTGGGCGCGGCCCTCTTCGGTCCGGGCGTTCTGGGCGAAGATGTCGAGGATCACCGCGGTGCGGTCGATCGCGGTCCGCCCGAGCAGCTTCTCCAGGTTCCGCTGCTGGGCCGGGCTTAGCTCCTCGTCGAACACCACGGTGTCGGCGTCGAACTGCAGGCAGAGCCGGTGCAGCTCCTCGGCCTTGCCCCGCCCGATGTACGTCGCAGGGTCAGGCGAGTCACGCGACTGCACGACGCGTGCCACTTCGTCGGCACCGGCGGTGTCGATCAGGAGGCTCAGCTCGTCGAGGCTCGCTTCGACCTCGTCGAGGGTGCGCGGCCACGCGACGACCCCGACGACCACGATGCGCTCCCGGAACTGGCGCTCGATCAGGGTCACGCGCCGACCTCGGCCGATTCGAGGAGATCGTCGAGCTCGACGAGCACCCGGGCGACACGCCGCGCCGGGCCACGCAGTGCCACCGACGGTTGGAGCACTTCGGCACCGGTGAGCTCCACGACGAGGGTGCCGCCGGGATTCCGCACGACCACCCGGTCCCCGACGATGCCAACGGCGCGCGCCACGGCCGCAGCCGCGCAGCTGCCGCTCCCGCAGGCCTCGGTGAGCCCGGCACCGCGCTCCCACACGACGAGCTCGAGGCTGTCGCGCGCCGGGCCCGCCACCACGAACTCGACGTTCACCCCGCCCGGCCGCGACGCCTCGAGCACCGGCCCGCTGGTCGCCAGGTCGACGTCGGCGAGCGAGTCGCCGACGAGGACGAGGTGGGGATTGCCGACGTCGACGAGGCGAGCCCGCACTCCGTCGAGCGGGGAGGCCACCTCGTCTCCGACGCGCGCCACTCCCATCTCCACGCGCACCTCGGCTTCGACCGGCACCACGCCGCCCGCACCGGCCCCGATGGCGGCGCGCGCCGTCCCGGCGAACGTCTCGACGAGAACCTCGCCGGCGGGCACGAGGCCGGCGTGGACGGCGGCGAGCACCGCGCAGCGAAGCCCGTTCCCGCTCGTCTCGGCCACGCCGCCGTCAGCGTTGCGCAGCTCCATCGCGAACGACGCACCGTGCCGGCCCGACGAGATCCGCAAGAGGCCGTCGGCGCCGACGCCCCGGTGTCGCTCGCAGAGCGCAACGGCGAGCTCGGCCGTGAACGGCAGGGACCGCTCGGCATCGAACAGGACGAGGAAGTCGTTGCCGAGCCCGTGGTACTTCGCGAGCGCAACCGTCGCCACGGACTCAGTCTCCCACGCGGCCCACCCGCTCCCCGACGCCAGGGTCGAGGAGATGGAGGACGGCCTCGACGAGGTCGTCCCGTCCGGCGTCGAGCCACTGCACGCGGGGGTCCCTCCGGAACCAGGACTCCTGGCGCTTGGCGAACGTCCTCGTCCTGCGGAGGATCCGCTCGCGGGCGTCCTCGAGGGTGCACGCGCCGGCGAGATGCGCCAGCACCTCGCGGTATCCGAGAGCCTGGGCGGCCGTGCGCGAGAGCCCGTCCGGACGCGCCGCGAGCGCCCGGGTCTCCTCGAGGAACCCCGCCGCAAGCTGCGCATCGAGGCGCGCCTCGATGCGCCGTGCCAGCTCGTCGCGGGCGAGCATCAGGCCGACCAGGATGAACGGCGTCGGGGGGTACTCGGCGAGGCCGGGGCCCGACACGCTAAAGGCTCGCCCGCTCCCGAGCGTCACCTCGAGCGCCCGGACCACCCGGCGCCGGTTCGTCGGCTCCATCCGGCCCGCCGCCACCGGGTCGAGCTCCGCCAGGCGGCCGTGCAGGCGCTCCACACCGCGCGGCGCGTCGGCCTCGGACTCGAGCTCCGCCGCGAGCTCGGGGAAGCGCGGCGGGAAGGCGAGTCGGTCGATGACGGCGCGCAGGTACAGCCCGGTGCCGCCCACGAGCAGCGCCCGGTTGCCACGCGCCTCGATCCCCTGTAGCGCCTCCTCGGCCGCCGCCTGGAAGTCGGCCACCGAGAACTCCTCCTCGGGCTCGACCAGGTCCACGAGGTGCCACGCCACGCCGGCGCGCTGCGCCCCGGTCGGCTTGGCCGTGCCGACGTCGAGGCCGCGGTAGACGGCCATCGCGTCGACGGAGACGAGCTCGACGTCGCCGAGCGCGCGGGCGACGGCAACGGCAACAGCGGTCTTGCCCGTGGCGGTCGGCCCGACGAGCGCCGCGTGGCGCCCCGTCGGATCGGTGGACGGACCGGGGCGGCTGACCTGGTCTTCGACCCCACACTCGCCCGCCGAGGAAGTGGCGGCCCGGGCGGTGGCGACCGACCGAGGCCGACCCGGCACCGCCCACTCAGGCACGCTTCGTCCCTTCTCCACCCGGTGCCGACGTCCGGCGTCCGGGCAGGCGGGTCTTACGTCTAAGCCGCACCGTGCTCAGCAACCACAGGTTGCCTTACGTGGGTCGTTTCGCCTGCGGCTGGCATCGACTTGCAACCACAGACCCGCCCGCGGCCCGTCCGACCTCGAGTGTAGGCGCCGCTCAGCGGGGCGCACTCCCCGCCCCGGAGGCGGTCGCGACGCGCGCCGCGACCTCGTCCGCCGCCGGGGTCGGGCCCGGGTCGATCTCCTCGTGCGCGGCGAGGCGGAGGGCGACGAGCTCGCCGACGAGCGTCAGGTCGAGCAGCTGCGCGAGCGGGCCGTGACCCTCGGCGCGAAGCTCGACGATCCCGGCCAACGCCTCGCGGGTCAGCTCGGCGAAGGCGGCGAATCGGGTCCCGGAGCGTGCCGGCTCGTGGCCGCTGCGCAGTACCACGAGCGTGAGGATCTGCCGGGTCACGTCGCCGTTCTGGCCGAACCCGCACACCTCGTCGTAGGAGGCCGCGGGCTGGCTCGCGGCGAACGCCGGCGCCTTGGCCCAGGCGTTCACCAGCGACTTCCACCGGCGCGCCGCCACCCAGCCGATGCCCGACGCCCCGTGCACGAGGGGGATGGTCCGCCCGATGCGGCGCGCCAGCTCGGTGTCGAGACCGCCGGGCACCGCCAGCGACTCGCGCCGGCGCTCGAGCTGCGCGATCGCTGCGGCGACCATCTCGCTGGTGCCCGGCACCACGCCGAGCTCGCCGGCCAGCGCAAGCAGGGTGGCGAGCAGTTCGAGGAAGCCCGCAGCGCGCTCGGCTCCGGGCCCGCCGGGACCGCCGGCCGCCACGACGGGAATGCCCTCGCCGGCACCGAGCGCGTCCAGCGCGCCGGCGCCGGACACGACGGCGAGACGCGCCCCCCTCCCGAGCGCCGACTCCGCCGCGCCGAGCGTCTCGGGGTCGCCGGATCCCGCAGGGCAGGCGAGCACGAGCGTCCCGGGACCGGTGAACCCAGGTAGCTCCCCCGCGCCGGCGGTCAACACGGGCACGCCGGCGAGCGGCGCCGAGAGCGCGACGAAGGCCGACGCGGCGAGGGACGCCTCGCCCTCTCCGAGCACGACCACGGCCTCGATCGGGCGCGCGGCCAGGCGCGCACCCGCCTCGCTCGCGGCGTCGGAGGCGGCGGCGAAGGCGGCCGCGAGCCGCTCGGGTGCCGCGCTCGTCGTCCGGCGGATGCCCCCGGAGTCGACGGTGCCCTCGGCGGCGCGTGGAGCGCCGCCGCTCACGGCTCGGTCGTCTCCGGCGCGAGCGCCGGGTCCGGCCCCTGCGACGGGGCGTCCGCGGGGGTGGCGGCCCCGCCCGTCCCCGTCGTCACGGCCTCCGCCGACCTCGCCTCGAGGCGGGCGTGCTCCTCCTCGTCGACCGTCTCGGCTTCGTCGACCAGCAGCACCGGGATGCCGTCGCGGATGGCGTAGCGGCGCCTCAGGCGGGGGTTGTAGAGCGAGGCCTCGTCCTCGAAGTACCAGAGCGGTCCTTTGTCCTCTGGGCAGACGAGGATCTCCAGCAAGAACGCGTCGAGTGCCACGGTCAGGACCCCCTCTCGGTGCCGTCGGCGCCGCGCACGAGCGCGAGCACCTCCTCCACGCGCGCCGCGCACTGCGCGGCGTCGGGAGCCTCCACGTTCAGCCTGAGCAGCGGCTCGGTGTTCGACGGGCGCAGGTTGAACCACCAGCTGGCGAACTCCGCCGTCAGCCCGTCCAGGAAGTCGATCTCCGCGCCTTGCGAGCGGTAGGTCTCGATGACCCGTTCGACCACGGCCTTCGGGTCGTCGACCCGGGTGTTGATCTCCCCGGAGTCGGTGTAGCGCTCGAAGGGCTTGCGCAGCTCCGAGAGCGGCTGGCCGGCCCGGGAGAGGACCTCGAGCACGACGAGGGCGGCGATGATGCCCGAGTCGGCCCGGAAATTGTCACGGAAGTAGTAGTGGCCGGAGTGCTCGCCCCCGAAGACGGCGCCGGTGTCGGCCATCACCGACTTGATGAAGGAGTGCCCGACGCGTGTGCGGATCGGGATCCCGCCGTTCTCGCGCACCACCTCGGGCACCGTCTTCGAACAGATGCAGTTGTACAGGATGGTCGAGCCTGGGTGCTTCTCGAGCATCGCCTTCGCCACGATCGCCGTCGTCGTCGAGCCCGACAGCGGCTCGCCACGCTCGTCGACCAGGAAGACCCGGTCGGCGTCGCCGTCGAACGCCAGCCCGATGTCGGCGCCCCGCTCGAGGATGAGGGCGCGCAAGTCGACGAGGTTCTCCGCCTGGATCGGGTCGGCGGGGTGGTTCGGGAAGGTCCCGTCGAGCTCGCCGTAGAGGACCTCGAGCGAGACCGGCAGCCCGGCGAAGACCGCCGGCGCGACGAGGCCGCCCATGCCGTTCGCGGTGTCCGCGACGACGCGCAGGGGCGCGAGCGCTGAGATGTCGACGAAGCTGTGCACATGCTCGGCGAAGCGCCCGAGCAGGTCGAGGTGCTCGACGTCGAGCGGCCCGTGGACGGCACCGGCCTCGGGCGCGCCCTCGAGCGCCTCCTCGGCGAGCCGGCGGATGTCGGCGAGCCCGGTGTCCTGTCCGATCGGGCGCGCGCCGGAGAGGCAGAACTTCATCCCGTTGTACTGCGGGGGGTTGTGCGACGCGGTGAGCATCGCCCCCGGCGCGTTCAGGTGGCCCGAGGCGAAGTACATGAGGTCGGTGGAGGTGAGCCCGAGGTCGACCACGCCGATCCCGCTCGAGGCGGCGCCGGCCATGACCGCCCGGGCGAGCTCCTCGCCGGACTCGCGCATGTCCCGCGCCACGAGCAGCCGCTCGGCGCCGTCGCGCTCGGCGGCGAAGCGACCGAAGGCCGCGCCGATTGCGTAGGCGCGGCGGAAGTCGAGCTCGTCTGGGACGACGCCGCGCACGTCGTAGGCCTTGAATATGGATCCCAGCGAGCCCGTCCCCATGCGGGGGCCGAGCCTACTCAGCGCGACAGGGCGAGCGCGACGTAGGTGACGGCGTTGAAGGTGATGTGGGCGACGAGTCCCGGTCCGAGCCGGCGCGTCCGCCAGGCGAGGCTCGCAAGGACGACGCCGAAGCCGACGAGACCGATCAGCTGCAGCGCCTCGAAGTGCACGAGGCCGAACACGACCGCCGTCACGATGACGCACAGCACGGCCACCCGCTTCGGCGGCGCCGGCGCCAGCCGACCCGCGAGCCCCCGCAGCAGCAGGCCCCGGAAGAAGAGCTCCTCGACGAGCGGGCTGCCGACGCAGACGAGCAGTCCGAGCACGACGAGGCCGCTGGTGCTGTCGTGCGCGACCAGCTGCTTCGCCGGCTGGCCGAGTCGAGTGAACAGGTCCGGGACGAACGGGAGCAACGGCAGGGTGAGCAGCGGGACGAGCAGGTACTGCGAAGCCAGGCCGGCCGCGACGCCGAGGGGCACGTCGGGCCACGGCCGGAGCCGCAGCCCGTAGTCCTCGACGACGCGCCGCCAGAGCGGTCCGTGTGGCGAGCCGTCCTCGCGCCAGCGCCGTGCGGCGTGCGAGCGGCTCGCGAGCACCGCCGAGCCGGCGAGCCCGGTCCACAGCCCGATCAGGCTGGCGACGTCGGAGCCGAAGGTGCTCGGGTGGGCCCGATGGTGGCTCAGCGCACCGAAGATGGCCACCGCCAGCGTGGCGAGCACGAGACCTGCCAGCAGACCTACCAGGGCTTCCGTCAGCCCGAAGGGGTTCGCTGGGCCCGGGGGCGCCCCCCGTTCGGGCCCGCCGGGCGCCGGTGGCGCCGACCTCATGCACCGAGCGTCGCCGCCCTCGCCCCTGCGGTCAATTCGGCGACGCGGCGGTTCTTTTCCCACCGCCGACCGGAGCGCGCGGCCCTCGGCATACGATGGTGCAGTTATGAGCCGTCAACCGCAAGACCCACGCAACAGCCAGGGCCGCCAGGGACCGGGCGCACCGTCCGGCAACGACTCGATGTGGCGCTGGGGGGTGGCGGCGCTCGTCGTCGTCGTCGTCCTGCTGCTGTTCGGCTCGTCGCTCATCAATCGCACCTCCGCGAAGTCGCTGAGCTACTACCCGCAGTTCCAGCAGGCGCTGACGCAGCACCAGGTGAAGACGGCCTCGATCGACAACTCGACCGGCACGATCACCGGCACGCTCGGCGACGGGACGAGCTACTCGACCAACGGTCCCCTCTCGGTGACCCAGACGGAGATCAACTCGATCAAGTCGTCCGGCGCGCAGCTCAAGTTCTCGACGCCCACCTCGAGCTGGTTGCCGAGCGTCCTGTACTACGCGCTGCCGCTGCTGCTGTTCATCGGGTTCATCATCTGGCTGCAGCGCCGGGCCCAGGGGCAGATGTCCGGGATCATGTCGATCGGCCGCTCGCGCGCCAAAGTCTACTCCACGGAGCGCCCCCGAACGACGTTCAATGACGTCGCCGGCTACACGGGCGTGAAGCAGGAGATCAGCGAGGTCGTCGACTTCTTGAAGTCGCCTGGCCGCTTCCGCGAGATCGGGGCGCGCATCCCGAAGGGCGTCCTCTTGGTGGGACCGCCGGGCACGGGCAAGACCCTGCTCGCCCGCGCCGTCGCCGGCGAGGCCGGCGTGCCGTTCCTGTCGGTCTCGGGCTCGGACTTCATGGAGATGTTCGTCGGCGTCGGCGCGAGCCGCGTCCGGGACCTGTTCCAGACCGCCCGCAAGCAGGCCCCCGCGATCATCTTCGTGGACGAGATCGACTCGATCGGCCGAAAGCGCGGTGCCGGTCTCGGCGGCGGCCACGACGAGCGCGAGCAGACGCTCAACCAGATGCTGTCCGAGATGGACGGCTTCGACCCCTCAGAGGGCGTCGTGATGATGGCGGCGACGAACCGGCCGGACATCCTCGACCCGGCGCTTTTGCGCCCGGGCCGCTTCGATCGACAGATCGTCGTCCCCCTCCCCGATCTCGAGGAGCGCCGCCCGATCCTCGAGGTGCACTGCCGCGACAAGCGGATCGGCCCGGACGTCGACCTGCAGGTCGTCGCCCGCGGCACGCCCGGCATGAGCGGAGCGGACCTCGCCAACCTCGTCAACGAGGCAGCCCTCCACGCCGTGCGGCGCGGGAGCCAGCTCGTCGAGATGAAGGACTTCGACGCGGCGCGCGACCGGGTCCTCATGGGCCAGCAGCGCGAGAGCTTGGTGCTCTCCGACGCCGAGCGCGAGCGCGTCGCCTACCACGAGTCGGGCCACGCCGTGCTCGCCTACGTGCTCCCCCACGCCGACCCGCTGCTGAAGGTGAGCATCATCCCGACCGGCATGGCGCTCGGCGTGACCCAGCAGCTGCCCCTCGAGGAACGCCACATCTACAAGCGCGAGTACATCGAGGACTCGCTCGTCGTGCGGATGGGCGGGCGCGTCGCCGAGCTGCTCGTCTACGGCGACCTGTCGACCGGCGCGAGCGACGACCTGCAGCGCAACACCGAGCTCGCCCGCAAGATGGTGCGGGAGTGGGGGATGTCCGACCGCGTCGGCCCGATGGCCTGGGGCGCCCAGGGCATGGTGTTCCTCGGCGAGGACCTCATGCACTCACGCGACTACTCCGAGGACATGAGCCGGGTCGTCGACGAGGAGGTCTCCCAGATCCTTCGCGACCAGGAGGCGCGGGCGCGAAAGATCCTCGAGGAGCACCGGAGCGGCCTGATCGCAGTGGCGAAGGCCGTGCTCGAGCGCGAGACGATCGACGGCCGCGAGGTCGCCCACCTCGTGGACGAGGCCTACGGTCGCCCGGTCCACGGCGAGGAGCCCGCCATCCCGCACTTCGCCGGCAGCATCTTCAGCTCGTCGCCGACGACGCTGCCGGCGACGGCCGGGGCGGGCGCCGAGTCGGTGAACGGCGCGGCCGGGGCGCTGCCCCCCACGGCACCGATGGGGATGCCGGGGCCGCTCGAGCATCCGAGCGCTCCCCGCGAGCCGCTGGCATAGGGGGAACGCGCCGACGGCCGGTCCCCGCCGCTCAGCGGACGGGGATGGCCGCCGGGCTCGAGAACCCGAGCGCCGACGTGGAGCCCCGTGCGTAGAGCTCCCCGGCGGCGAGCACCGGCGATGTCGCGCTGACCTCGAGCGGCAGCTCGCCCTTCAGCGCCGGCAGCGCCGCGAGCGAGAAGGTCACCTCGCCGTGCGCGGGGACCGTGAGCCCCGACAGCTGCGCGACCGGCGTGCGCCGCGTCGGGGCCTTGCCGGACGACGCGAGCAGGTGGACGACGATGCGTGCCGGACGGTCGCCGGGATCGGCGACCGTCAGCAGCTCGCTCGCGTGGCGGTCCGACTCGCCGCCGGCGATGAGCCATGTCGTGCCCGGCTCGGCGACCGCCGAGGTGGCCGCGTAGCCCGGCTCGAGCTGCGGCAAGCCGACAAACGCCGGCGCCGTCGAGCGGGACGTGACGGTGACCACCTGGCGCCGCGTCACGACGCGGCCGTGCACCAGGACGCGGACCGTCTCGGTGCGCTTGACCGCCTTCGGCGCGGACGGGACGACGCGACCGACCAGCAGCGCCTCTCGCGCGACGACGACGCCGACCCCGTCGGCCGACGTCACGGTGGCGTAGCGCATCGCCACGGGTGACACCTCGGGGCTCGGCGCGAGGTGCACGATGCCGCCCGCGGGGACGGTCTCCGCCAGCGCCGACGAGCCGCTCGACGTGGCGAGGTGGAGCACGATCCTCGCGGCGACCTTGCCGGGATCGAGCACCGAGAAGAGCTGGCGGACCGCGCCACCCGCCGGGGCGGCCGAGAAGGACCAGGCCGAGCGGGGAGCGGTGACGGCGTCGAGGAGCGTCGACTCGACGGACTTGGCGTTGGCGGCGACGAGCAGCGCCCCGGCCACCACCTTGCCGCCCGTCGCGCTGACCGTCGTCGCCACAACGGGGCGAGCCGGCAGGTAGTGCCCGACGTCCACCACCTGCAGCTGGCCCGCGCTGAGGGAGATTCCCTGGAATGTCGGCGGCGCGACCCGCCCGGCGCCGGTCGCGAACGAGACGTTGACGACCGCGGGCGTCGCTCCCGGGTCGTAGAGGGCGAGGGCGAGGTTGCTCGCGTTCTCGGTGCTGCCCGCGGCCACGTAGCCGACCATCGAAGCATGGCTCACGCAGGGCGACGACACCGGACCGGTCGGGCCGTGGACGAGCTCCTCGACGCCAACGCCCGCCCCGTTCACGAGGACCGTCGCGGCGGCGAACGCCGCACGGCCCGAACGCATCAGGCCGTAGACGCCCTGCGAGTAGCGGCCGATCGAGAAGGGCGTGACCGTGTTGCGTCCGTCGTTCGTCGCGACGACGAGCTCGCCCGACACCTGCTTTGGCCCCGCGTTGGCCACCGCGAGCGACGAAGCCTCGTTGCGCGTGCCGACGGGCAGCGGGCCGGCGCAGTACCAGGCGGCCGAGGTCACCTTGGAGGACACGCGGGCCACCGACTGGTCCTGGACCGATGCCAGACGGTCGGCCGACTGGTGATGATGCAGCGTCGCGTTGGCGACCCCCGCGAGCGCGAGGACCAGCGCGACGAGGGCGATCGCGGGGAGGCGCCGGGGGCCAGCGGGCGGGCCCGCCTGGCGGCTCACGTCGCTCCCGCCGGGATCGCCGGCTCGACGCGCCCGGGCGGGCCCCCGGCCAGGTCGACGGGTGCTGCCGGTGAGGGCACGCGTGCCGGCGAGCGGTGGCTGGCCCGCCGCCGGTTCCGGCGGCCCTCACGCAGCATGAGCGCGCTGAGGGCGCCGGCCCAGGCCAGGAGCGCCGCCGCGACCCCGAGCTCGCGCAGCCACCCCGGGGTCCCGCCCCCTCCGGGGGCCGCCGGCACGCCGGCGGCCGACCAGGCCGCGTTCTCGAAGATCAACGCTCCCCCCTCTGAGGGGAGCTGGTGGAGGTCCGACTGCGCGGTCAGGCCGTCGAGGAGGACCTGGGGGGGCGGCGCCGCCGGTGCCGTCTGGGTGCCCGGGAGCTGCGGCGCGAGCGCGGTCGGCACGACCACGTAGCGGATGCCGGCCGGCGCGAGGAGGTGGCCGAGGCGCACGGTGAGCCCCGACTCCGCCGACTCGACGTCGTGGACGATCGCGGCGCCGACGCCGGGGTTGGCGCTCGGCCACAGCCGCGTCGCGTCGGGCAGACCCTCCGAGGACACTCCGGCCGCGAGACCGGGGACGATCTGCCAGGCCGGCATCGGCAGCGCGGTGGGATCGCCGAGCCACAGCACCCTCGTCGCCGTGGCGTCGGCCGGGCTCGAGGCCGACGCGGTCCACGGCAGGACGACGTCGTAGCCGGTGGCCGGCAGACCCCAGCGGCCTCCGAGGCTGGCGCCGAGCACGGGCAGGAGGCCAGCGACGGCGCAGGCGCCGCAGGCGACGCCGGCGAGCTGGCGCCACCCGAAACCGGCATCGCGCAGGTCCGCCGCCACCGCGCTGGCGCCGAGGCCGACGCACGCGGCGATGCAGGCCGCCGAGGGCGCGAGCAGGACCCGAAGCGCGCCGCCGCCCGCGCCGAGCCAGCCCTCGCTCGCGGCGAACGGCAACGCAGCGAGCGCGAGACCGCACACCCACCACCGGATGCCCCAGGCCAGGCGTTCGTTCCGACCGACGAGCAGCACGAGCGCCGCGGCGGCGAGCAACGCCCAGCCGAGGACGCCCCGTCCGGTCGGGCCGAGGCCGAAGCGCAGCAGCGTGGCGAGGCTGGGGGCGCGCGCCGGGTTGCCCGCCGCGCCGCTCAGCACGCTCCAGCGTGCACCGGACTGAACGAAGGTGAGCGACCACGGGAAGCAGAGGACGAAGGCGACGGCGGTGGCGCTGGCCGCGACACCGAGCACGCGCAGGCCGTCCCTCGCGCTCCCGGCGACCACTCCGCCGAGCGCCAGCGCGACCGCGCACGCCAACGTGAGCAGGACGATCATCGGGACGAACGCGCCGAGCACGGCGAGGAGGACCCCGAGCGCCAGGCACTCCTCGGCGCCGCGTCGCGAGCGGAGGGGCGCCGGGCCTCCCGCCGGGGCAAAGGGAACGAGGCCGCCCGCGCGCGCCAGACGGCCGAGCACCCAGGGCATGCCGGCATAGGCGATCAGCCCCTGCAGGTCGCCGCGCGCTACGTCGTTCCACGCGAGCGGCAGGAACAGGTACGCCACCGCCGCCACGAGGCCCGTCCCGGGCGGCCCGAGCGGGCGGACGAGCCGGGCGATCCCGACCGCGCCGAGCACGACGGCGAGCGCGAGCTCGACGGTCAGGAGCAGCCCCGTCGCCCCGAACAGGAGGAACCCTGCGATCCCGAGGATGGCGAAGGCCGGCGACACCGGCCCCGGCCGCTGGAGCCCGGCGTCCTTCCACCCGCCGAGATAGCGGGCGAGGAGGTGATCGGGGGTCGGGATCGGGAGGAGCTGGCCGACGAGCGGCAGGTGACCCGAGAGGATCGAGCGCGACCCGACGAGGATGACCAGAGTGGTGACGAGCGCGGCGACGACCACGGCGCGTGGACGGCGCTCATGCCGGCGCCTCCCGGCGCTCGAGAGCGCGCCGGCGAGCTCGTGGCGCGAACGGCTCCAGCGGACGGCGGCGTCCTCGAGCGCAGGTCGGACGAAGCGCCACACGCGGAACGTGCGGTGGCTGAAGAGCCGGCAGACGAGCCGGTCGGGCAGGCGCCTGGTGGCGACGACCGCCGCGCGCGCCCCCTTCAGGTCGCGTTCGCGCGAGAGGTTCCAGCGCCAGGCGTCGAGCACCTGCCGGGCGCGCCAACGCTTGCCGATGGCGAGGAAGTACAGGACCTCGGCGACGCTGAGCACGACGAGCTGACCGACGGCGAGCGCCCGGCGCCAAGCCCCGTAGTTCTTCAGGACGGCGCGCAGTTCATGGCGCCACTGCAACGAGCGCGCCTCGGGGCAGGGGCGCTGGCGGCTGGCGGTCGCCTCCAGGTGGCGGACGTGCGCGGCCGGGGCGACCACCACCCGCGCGCCGGCGAGTCGCGCCCGCCAGCTCAGGTCGATGTCCTCGCCGAAGAGGGTGATCTCCGGGTCGAAGCCGCCGATCGTCGCGAACAGGTCGGCACGCACGAGCGTGCAGCCGCCCGGCGCGGCGAACACCTCCCGCACCGCGTCGTGCTGGGCCTGGTCGAACTCGCCGCGCTCGACGCGGCGCACCGGTGCGCCGAAGCGGTCGACGCCGAGGCCGAGCTGGAGCAGCCGCTCGGGCTCCTCGTAGTCGAGCAGCTTCGGGGCGACCACCCCGGCGTTGGAGCGGAACGCCTCCTCCACCATCCTGCGGATCGCGTCGGGTGCCAGCACCACGTCGTCGTGGCAGAACACGTAGAGGGCGGCGCCCTCGACCGTCTCCATCACGACGTTGGCGCTCGGCCCGTAGCCGCGGCGCTCCCCGATCCGGCGCAGGTAGGCGCCGGGCGCCACCGCGGCCACACGCGGCGCCAGCGAGGTGGCGCTCGCCGCGTCGACAACGAGGGTGGAGAGGTTCGGGTAATCCTGATCGGCGAGCCCTCCCAGGCACGCCTCAAACCACGGGCCGGGGTCGGACGCCACCACGACCACGACGACCGGTGGCGCTTGGTCCTCCGGCATCAGGGGTCAAACAGTAGCCGGGCACGCCAGCTCCTGCCGACGGCGCGGCCGCGCGCGCCGCTCTGGTTGGTAGCGTCGTCGGCGATGCGGGACCTACGGCACGAGCTCGAGCAGGGCGCCCAGGAGGCCCTCTACCTCCTCGTCGGCGCTGGCGTCCTCGGACTCCAGCGCGCCCGCTCCCACCAGCGGTCCAAGGGCGCCGCCGACCCGCTCGGCCCGCTCGCCTCCTCACTCGCCTCGACGGTCGCCAACGTGCTGCCGGAGCCCCTCGCCGAGCCGCTGCGCGCCGTGTGCTCGCTGCTCGGCGTGCCCCTTCGCCCCGCCGAGCGTCGGCGCTGACACCCAAGGGCGCGACGCAGCACCAGGGGCCGCAGGGCTCCGCCGCTCAGTCCGCGCCGGAGCGTTCTCGCCAGTAGTCGAGCGTGTCGAGGAGGGTCGAGTCGAGCGGGATCTCCGGGCGCCAGCCGGTCAGGGCGGTGAGGCGCGTGCCGTCGCCGAGCAGCACCGGCACGTCCACGGGGCGGAACAGCGACGGGTCCTGAACCGGCTCGATCGGCACCTTGGCCATCGCGACCATGCGCCTGAACAGCTCTTCGGTGGTGATCGCCGAGCCTGAGCAGACGTTGTACACCTCCCCCGGCACCCCCGCGGTCGCCAGCAGCCGATAGGCGCTCACGACGTCGCGCACGTCGGTGAAGTCCCGAGCGGCGGTGAGGTTGCCGATCCGCACCTCTCCCCCGCCGGCGCGCTCGGCCTCCGCGATGCGCCGAGCCAGGGCCGAGACGACGAAGCTGTCCGCCTGGCCAGGGCCGACGTGGTTGAAGGGCCGGGCCCGCACCACCTCGAGGCCGTTGCCGAGGAAGGCCTGGAGCCCGACGAACTCTGCGGCGACCTTGCTCGACGCGTACGGCGAGACGGGCCGGAGCGGGGCATCCTCGGCGAGCGGCGTCCCGTCGCCGCGCCCGTAGACCTCTGCCGAGCTGATGAGCATGATGCGCGGCGGCCGGGCACAGGCCAGCGCCGCCTCCACGAGGTTCAGCGTCCCGAGGGCGTTCACCCGGAACGTCTCGCCCGGCTCGTCCCAGGAGAGCCCGACGTGGGCGAGGCCGGCGAGGTGGTACACGACGTCGGGGGCCGCCGCCTGCAGGTCGCCCCGCAGCGCGCCGGCGTCGCCGATGTCGCGGCCCGGCTCGAGGCCGGCCACGTCGTCGCCCTGTTCCCGCAGGTGGCGGGCCAACCAGCCGCCGACGAAGCCCGATGCCCCGGTCAGGAAGGCGCGCACGGCCGTAGGCTAGCCACCCGCAGCCTGGCGGTAGGCGAGCACGTGCGCGGCGGCCGACGCCTCCCAGGTGTAACGGGAGGCGACCTCGATCCCGAGCGCGCGGCGCTCCTCGACGGCCGGCCCGCCCACGAGGAGCTCCTCGAGGGCGCCGGTGAGGGCGTCCCGGTCGCCGGGCGCCACCAAGAGCGCCGCTCCCCCGGCCACCTCGGCCATCGCGCTGGCCTCGGTGGTCACGAGCGGGGCGCCGCAGGCGAGCGCCTCGAGGGCCGGGAGGCCGAAGCCCTCCTCGAGCGAGGGGTAGGCGACGGCGGCGGCGGCGCGCAGCAGCGCCGGCACGTCCTCCCCTGCGACATAGCCGAGCCGCCGGACGCGCGCTCGGTGGCGGGCGGCGCCGAGGGCCGAGTCGACCGCCGATACCCCCCAGCCGTCCTTGCCGGCGAGGACGAGCGAGAGCTCCGGCCGTGCCGTCGCGAGCCGGTCGAACGCCGCCACGAGGCCCGGCACGTCCTTTCGCGGCTCGATCGTCCCGACGTGCAGGACATAGGGCCGTCGCAGCCCGAGCCGGTCGAGGGCCGCCTCGTCGGCGCCGGGCGCCGGCTCGGCGGGGGTGAAGCGCCGGTGGTCGACCCCGTGGGGCACCACGTGCACTGGCCCGCGCGGCGTGTAGTGCTCCCGCAGGCGGTCGGCGCTCGAGCGGCTGACGCAGACGATCGCCGCCGCCCGGCGGGCGGCGATCCGCAGCGCCCGGCGGAAGACGAGGACCTTGGAGCGCTCGTGCCACTCCGGGTGGTCGCGGAAGGTGAGGTCGTGGACGGTGACGACCGCGGGAAGCCCGCTGCCGGCGGGCATCGTGTAGTGAGGACCGTGGACGAGCTCGACTGGCGGGTGGAGGCGCCGTAGCTCGAGCCCGAGGCCGAGCTCGCCCCAGACGAGCCGTGCCGGGCGGCTGTCCGGCGCGGCGGCGAGCACCCGGGCACCGCCGGCGAGCGCCCGCCAGCGCGCCAGGTCACCCCGGCGGGACACGAGCGTGAGCTCGACGTCGCCGCGCACGGCGAGCGCCCGAGCGAGCTCGACCGTGTACCACCCCGCGCCGACCGGCGAGGGGGGAACCGCCGAGACGTCGAGCGCGACGTGAACGGATCCGCCGGGCGCCCCGCGCGGGGAGCCGGCGGCGGTCACCCCCGGCTGGCGGCGACGCGCCGCCACAGCGCGACGTGGGCGGCCGCCGTTGCCCGCCAGGTGAGCACGGCCGCCCGGGCCTGACCATCCTCGCTGAGGCGGCGGCGCAGCGTCTCGTCGCCCGCCACGGCCACGAGGCCGTCGGCGATCGAGTCGACGTCGTAGGGATCGACCTCGAGCGCGGCGCCGGCGGCGCTCGGGACCGGGCTCGCCACGACCGGAGTCCCGAGTCGCATCGCCTCGACGACCGGCAGCCCGAAACCCTCCTTGAGCGGCACGTAGGCGAGACCGCGCGCCAGCGCGTAGAGGCCGGCCAGGGCGGCGTCGCCGAGACGCCCGGCGAAGACGACGCCCTCGGGGGGGCGCCCCGACGACTCCCCCCAGCCCGGCGGCCCGACGACCACCAGCGGCCACGGCTCAGCCAGGCGCGGCCGCGCCGCACCGTAGGCGGCGAAGAGCCGGCGGAGATTCTTCCGCGGCTCGAGCGTGCCGACGCTGAGCAGGAACTCGCCCGTCACGCCGAGGCGCCCGAGAACGAGGCCCGCCGCGTCGAGATCGGGACGCGGCAGGTGGTCGGCGCCCTCTTCGATCACGGTCACCCGCTCCTCGCCCAGCCCGACGCCGGCATCGGCGAGCTCCTCGGCGACCTGGCGCGACGGCACGACCACCGCGTCGGCGCGCTTCGCCGTGCGCCGTAGCGCCGCCTCGTGCCATCGCTGGCCGCGGCGTGGGTACGCCTCGGGGACGGAGCGCCAGGCGACGTCGTGGACGGTCACGACGAGCGGGGGGGCGCTGGCGGGGGTGGCGAGCGACACCGAGTGGACGAGCGCAGCGCCCTTGCCGATGCGTGCCAGGCCGAGGTCCCACGCCCGCACGAGCAGCGGCGACGGCAGCGGCGACGCGTGCACCGGCAGGCCGTACGCCTCGAGCGGGTCTCGCCGGCCGACCTCACGGCTCGCGTGGAGGCGCAGCATCGGCCGATCGCGCCCGGAAAGCTCGGCCAGGCCGTGGAGCAGGCCGTTGGCGTAGGTGCCGATCCCCCCCGGCACCTGCCTGCGGAGCTGCTCGACGACGAGGAGCACCCCGGCCGCGAGCGGATCGGGGGGCGGGGAGGCAGCGGGTGGAGCTGGCTCGCTCACCTGAAGAGGTCCTCGGCGTGGGGCCGCACGATCTCGTCGCGCACCGAGGACTCCCGCAGCCACGCGGCCGGGACGCCGCGCACAACGGCGACCGGTACCCCGGACGCCTTTCCCATGACGAGCTCGGCCGCCCCGGCGACCTCATCGGCCACGCACACCTCGGTCACCTGCAGCTCCCGTCCTCCGGCGTCAAGGGAGCCCCGCAGGTCGACGACCGCCGCGATGCCGGCACAGCCGATCGCGACGTCGGTCAGGCCCCGCCGCCAGGCGCGCCCGAAGGTGTCCGAGATGATCACGCCGACCTCCACGCCGGCACGCGCCCTGATCACGTCCCGGATCCGCCGGGCAGAGCGGTCGGGGTCGACCGGCAAGAGCACGGCGTAGCCGTCCTCGACGTTGGAGAGGTCCACGCCGGAGTTGGCGCAGACGAACCCGTGCGGCGTCTCGGTGACCACGAGGTCGCCACGGCGACGGAGGACCCGGACCGACTCGGACTCTGCGAGGCGGCGCTTGGCCGCCGCGTCGTCGCTGTCGACGGCGACGATCCGCCCCTCCGACTTCGAGACGACCTTCTGGGTGACGACGACGACGTCACCGTCACACAGCCCCGCGTGCGCGGCGATCATGTCCCCGAGATGGTCTCCCGGCCGGATCTCCGGCAGCCCCTGAACGGGCAGGACCGCGAGGCCCGCCTCAGGAGACAACACGGCCGCCGTCGGCTCCGGCACCCGCCGCCGCGAGGGCGACCCGAGAGAGCTCCGCCGCGACCTCCGGCGTGCGCATCACCGTCGGTGCGACCACGCAGCGCATGCCCGCCCGCTCCACCTCACCGGCGAGCGCCGTGTCGGCCTCGTCGACGACGAGCGTGCCGGCGATCGCGGTGAGCACCCGGGCCACCCCGGCCGCCGAGGACTCCCCGCCGAGCTCGACGAGCAGCCGGTCGGCCGGTCCCTTGAGGGCCGCTCCGGCGACGATGGGCGAGATCGCCACCACCGAGGCGCGCCGCGACTCCAGCAGCTCCGCGATGCCAGGGACCGCGAGGATCGGGCCGATCGAGACGACCGGGTTCGAGGGCGCGACGAGGACTGCATCGGCCGCCGACAGGGCCTCGAGGACGCCCGGCGCCGGTCGCGCCCGGTCGGCTCCCGCGAAGCGGACCGCGCTCACCGCGACAGCGTGGCGCAGCTTCACGAAGTACTCCTGGAACTCCACCTCCTCACCGGACACGAGGCGTAGGCGCGTGCGTACGGCGTCGTCGCTCATCGGCAGCAGCGCGAGGCGCAGGTCCCATGACGAGGCGATCTCGGCCGACACCTCCGACAAGGTTGCACCGGCGGCGAGCCGCCCGGTGCGGTGCAGGTGCGTGGCGAGGTCGCGGTCGCCGAGGCGGAACCAGGTCGGCCCGCCGTAGCGCTCGAGGGCGTCCATCGCCGCCCAGGTCTCCCCGGCGAGTCCCCACCCGGTCTCGGGGTTCGACGCCCCGGCGAGCGAGTACGTGATCGTGTCGAGGTCCGGGCTGATGTGGAGGCCGTGGATGTCGGCGTCGTCACCCGTGTTGACGACGACGGCCAGCTCCTCCTCGTCGACCACCTGCACCAGCCCCTGGAGCAGACGAGCCGCACCGACCCCGCCGGCGAGGACGGCGATCACGGCGCCGCCCGGCGCACGCGACTCAGCGCGCCGCTTCGTCCTCGGGCCGGCGCGCCTGCGCCGCCGAGATCACCGCCGCGGCGCCGTCGGCGATGGAGGTCCACGACCTCCACCCTAGGTGGATGGCGGCGCGGCCAGGATCGAGCGCGCTGCGCCGGACGTCGCCCTCACGAGCCGAAGAGTGCTGCACGCCGGGGTCGGCACCCGCCGCCGCCGCCATCGCGCCGTAGAGCTGGTTCACCGAGGTCTCGACGCCCGTCGAGACGTTGATCAGCAGCCCGCTCCCCCGGTCGGCGCCGCGCGAGAAGGCGTCCACCACGTCGTCGACGAAGACGAAATCGCGCGTCTGCTCGCCGTCGCCGTGGATCGTGGACGACCTGCCGGCGGCGAGGTTGGCGGCGAAGACTGCCACGACGCCGCCCTCGCCGCTCGCGTCCTGCCGGGGGCCGTAGACGTTGGCGAGGGCCATCGCCGTGAACTCCAGCCCGTACAGTTCGCGATACGCGCTCAGGTAGTCGACGACGACCTTCTTCGAGACCCCGTAGGGCGAGAGCGGGTGGTGGGGATGGCTCTCGACGAGCGGCAGGTCCGACGGGTCCGCGTTGCCGTAGAGCGAGCCGCCGCTCGCGGCGTACACGATCTTGCGCGTCCCCGCGGCACGCGCCCCTTCGAGCACCCGGAGACTGCCGATCACGTTGATGTCGGCGTCGAGCACGGGCCGCTGGATGGACACCGGCACGCTCGCCTGCGCCGCGAGGTGGAACACCACCTCCGGCCGGCGCCGGGCGACGAGGTCGACCAGCTCGGGCTCGCGCACGTCGAGCTGGTGGAAGCTGAACTCGCCGCCGGCCGCGCGTGCCTGGGCGAGATTGGCGAGCGAACCGGTCGACAGGTCGTCGACCACGTCGACCGCGTGACCCTCCGCGAGCAGCCGGTCGACGAGCGTCGAGCCGATGAACCCTGCGCCGCCGGTGACGAGTGCCCGCATCCGGTCCCGCCTCAGACCGGCAGCCGCGCGCTGCCGAGGACGCAGCCGTCGGCGACGACCGCGTCGGCGCCGACGACACACAGCTCGGCGAGCACGGCCCCTGCGCCAATGAGGGCGCGCGGCCCGACGAGGGAGCCCTCCACCCGTGCCCCCTCGCAGACGACCGCACCTGGCAGGAGCACCGAGCCCGTCACGACGGCGCCCGCCTCGACGCGGGCGGAGGCGCCGACGACGGTGTCCTCGACGCGCCCGCCCCTGGCGACGACGGCGCTGTCGCCGACGAAGGCGTTCCCGCCAGCCTGTCCTTCGAGCACCGCGCTCGGCGCGACGTGCACGCCGGGCAGGAGCTCGAGGCACTCCGGCAAGAGCACGAGCGGGCGCAGGCCGCGCAACACGTCGAGCTGGGCCTGCAGGTAGCGCTCGGGCGTGCCGGTGTCGAGCCAGTAGGCGTCGGAGGCCATCGCGAACAGGGCACCGTCGCCGACGAGCGCGGGGAAGACCTCGCGCTCGATCGAGACGCGCCGGCCGGACGCGATGCGTCGCAGCGCGGCGGGCTCGAGCACGTAGGTCCCGGCGTTGATCAGGTTGGTCGGCGCCTCGTCACGGGGCGGCTTCTCGATGAAGGCGAGGACCCGGCCGCGGTCGTCGACCGGCACGACGCCGTAGGCGGACGGGTCCTCCACGGGGGTCAGCGCGATCGTCGCCTCGCCACCGTGACCGAAGTGGAACGCCACGAGCGAGGCCACGTCGAGGTCGGTCAGCACGTCGCCGTTGACGACGATCAGGGTCTCGTCGTCGAGGCCCGCCTGCACCGCGCCGAACAGGATCGCGCCGGCGGTGTCGAGGGGCTCGGGCTCGACGACGTAGTGCAGCTCGACGCCGGCCCAGCGTCCGGCAGGAAACGCCTGGACGAAGATGTCCGACTGGTAGCCGAGCGAGAAGACCGCACGGGTCACACCGTGCAGGGCGAGCCACTCGATGACCCGTGCGATCATCGGGCGCTCGACGATCGGAAGCATCGGCTTGGGGACCGAGTACGTCAGCGGCCGCAGTCGCGTCCCCTCGCCCCCGACGAGGACTAGCGCGTCCACCTAGCGCAGCCCTCCGACCATCGGCGCCGGTCTCACGTGGTCGTCGTGGACGAGCCCGACGTGGTGGCCGTGGTGCTCGACGACGAGCTTGAGCTGGAGGTCGAGGAGGAGCCGGCCGCGGTGGACGAGGTCGAGGAGGAGCCGGCCGCGGTGGAGGAGGTCCCGGCGGACCCGACATCTTGGAGAAGCGTCGAGCGGGATGCCGGGACGGGGATGGTCGCGCCCACGGGGACGAAGGCCACCGTGACCATCTGGCCGTTGCGCAGCCTGAGCGCGGTCGGGTCACCCGTGTAGAGCGAGCCCTTAGCGGTGGGTGAGGACCAGACCTCCACCTGAAGCTGGCCCTTGCCGGGCGCGCTCCCCTTGGCCGAGGGGCAGCTGTCGCCGTTCGACCACGTCTTCTGCTTGGCGCCCGGGAGCTTGATGCTCGTTGCGGTGAGCGTGAGCCCGGGGTAGTTGCTCGCGAAGTTGCCCAGCGTGGCGTTCGTGCCGGTGAAGGCGGACTTGTTCGACACCGCGCCGGGGTTGATGTCGATGATCCCGTCACCGAAGGTGCGGATCCCGACCTTTGACAGGTTCGAGTTCTCGGGAAGGTCCGCCTGCACCGTCCCGCAGATGTCCACGGCGTATGCGGCGTACCAGTGGTCGCTCGCCGTCGGCGCCGTCGTGATCGTGACCGGGTGGACCCGCTCGTTGCGGCTGTACACGATCAGGGAGATGCCCGCGATGCAGATCACGACCATCACCAGGTACCAGGCCGTCGGCGGGCGCGCCCGGTAGCTCTTGCTCCCGCCGCTCGCTGCGGCGCGCGCGACCGTGCGGCCGAAGGAACCCCGTGACATGGCCCTGGGAGCTTAGTCAACCGCCGCATGGGAGCGGTTGCGAGGCGCGCGGCGAGTCACGGAGAGCTGTCGGCCGAGCGCGACGGCGAGGCGAGCGAGGAGGCCCGCGCCGACGAGCGGCAGCAGCAGGCGCTCCGCTCCCTCGGCGCTCCGCCTGGCGAAGCGCCACGTCGAGGCGTGGTGGGCGATGAGCATCCGGTAGGGGCGCCGGGCGGACGAAACACCTTGGAGGTGGACGGCGGACGCCCCTGGGACGTAGCGGACCCGCCAGCCGGCTCGCCGGAGCCGCCAGCACAGATCGAGGTCCTCGACGTACATGAAGTAGCTCTCGTCGAAGCCACCGACCGCCTCGAAGGCGCTGCGACGCACCAGGAGGCACGCGCCCGAGACCCAGTCGACGTCGTGCTCGTCCTGTGCCCCGCCCTCCAGCCGGTAGCGCCGGCTCCAGCGGTTGTCCGGGCGGATCAGGCCGACGAAGGCGTGGCCGACCGCCACGCCGAACGTCGGGAAGGCCCGCGCGGAGGGGTAGCGGGTGCCATCCGTCGAGTCGATGCGAGGTCCGCAGATCGCCACGTCCTGGTGGGCGTCGAGGACGGCAAGGAGCGCCCGTGGGAGTGCCTCGTCGACGACGACGTCGGGGTTGCAGACGAGCAGGTACTCCGCCGCCGCCCGCTCGACCCCGCGGTTGACCGCCGTGCCGTAGCCGAGGTTGCGCCCAGTCGGCAGCAGCACCGTTTCGCCGTCGGCTTCGGCCAGCTCGGCGAGCGAACCGTCCGTCGACGCGTTGTCGACGACGACGACCTCCCGCACGCCCGCCCGCCGGAGGCTCTCGACGCAGGCCAGCAGCGCCTGGCCCGCGTCGTGGTTGACGACGATCGCACCGACCCGACACGCCGGCGCAGCACCCTCGCCGCTCACGCGGTGAGCTCGGCGACGAGCGCGGCCGTCGCGTCTCGCCACTCCGGCAGGAGGGGAAGGCCCGCCAGTCGGAGAGCGGCGTTGTCGAGCACCGAGTTCGCGGGGCGCGGCGCCGGGCGGGCAGGCTCGAGCTGCGCGGTCGTGATCGGCTCGACACGACCCGGGTCGCCGCCCGCGAGCTCGACCACGGCGCGGGCGAAGCCGTACCAGGTGGTCGCGCCGGAGTTGGTGACGTGGAAGACGCCCGGCCGGCGCGCCAAGGCGAGCTCCACCAGGGTCCTGGCGAGGTCGCTCGCGATCGTCGGGCTGCCGTGCTGATCGTCGACGAAGCGCAACGGGCCGTCGCCGCCCGAGGCGAGGCGCAGCACGGTCTTCGCCATGTTCTGGCCGACTCGCCCGCACACCCACGACGTGCGCACGATCGTCGCGTCGGGACCGAGCTCGCGCTCGCCGCCGAGCTTCGACAGCCCGTAGACCGAGAGCGGGTTCGGCGGGTCCCACTCGACGTAGGGGCGCGCCGAGCTCCCGTCGAAGACGTAGTCGGTCGACACGTAGGCGACGTGCGCGCCGACACGGCGGGCGCTCTCGGCGACATGGCGTGTCCCGAGCGCGTTCACCGCGAACGCCCGGTCCCGCTCGGACTCGCAGGCGTCGACCGCGGTGAACGCGGCGACATGGACCACGAGGTCCGGCTCGAGCGCGGTGACCGCCGCCAGCACGGCGTCGCGGTCCGCCACGTCGAGACGGTCGTGGGCAGCGGCGACGACGTCGAGGCGCGGCCCGCGGTGTCGCCCGGCCTCGCGGCGTCCGAGCTCGGCCACGACCTCGGTCCCGACCTGGCCGCTCGCCCCAGTGACGAGGACACGCACGGGAGCCTCAGCGCCCTCCGGCCGGCGCGGCGCCGCCCCAGGAGCCTTCGACCACCGGCGAGCGGCCGACGAGCGGACGCCACCACGCCTCGTGCTCGCGGTACCAGGCGACGGTGTCGGCGAGCCCCTGGACGAACTCGATCTCGGGCACCCACCCGAGCTCGTCGCGGATCTTCGACGAGTCCAGCAGGTAGCGCCGGTCGTGACCTGGCCGGTCGGGCACGATCGTCTTCAACGACGCCGGGCGCCCCGTCGCGGCGAGGACCGCGTCGGCGATCTCGGCGACGCTCGCCTCCACCCCGGAGCCGACGTGGTACGTCTCGCCGATGCGACCTTTCTCGAGCACCAGGTCGACCGCCCGGCAGTGGTCGAGGACGTGCAGCCACTCGCGTCGGTTCTCGGTCGAGGCGTAGAGCGGGAGCGGCTCGCCGGCGAGCGCTCGCGTGGCGAAGAGGGGGATCACCTTCTCGGGGAACTGGTACGGCCCGTAGTTGTTGCAGCAGTTGGTGATCGTCGCCGGCAGCTCGAACGTCTCGACATAGCTGCGCACCACGTGGTCCGATCCCGCCTTGGAGGCGTTGTAGGGCGTCCGCGGGCGGTACGGCGAGTCCTCGCGGAACGACTCGTCGCTGTCGAGCGCCAGGTCGCCGTAGACCTCGCAGGTCGAGATGTGGTGGAGGCGGCCGGTCCCGACCCGCCGGGCAGCGTCGCACAGCGCCTGGGTGCCGAGCACGTTGGTCCGCAGGAAGCGAGCCGGGTCGAGCACCGCGAGGCTGTTGTGCGACTCGGCGGCGAAGTTCACGATCGTGTCCACGGCGTGCTCGGCGAGCACATGCTCGACCAGCTCCTGGTTGCCGATGTCGCCGCGCACGAAGGTGACGCGGCCGTCCTCGACGAGCGGTGAGAGGTTGGCGAGGTTGCCGGCGTAGGTGAGGACGTCGAGGGCGACGACGGCGTCGCCGGGATGGTGCTCGGTGTAGTAGCGGACGAAGTTCGAGCCGATGAAGCCGGCGGCACCGGTGACGAGGATGCGCATGGTCCCGTAAGGGTAGCGGTGCGCACGCGGCCCGTCGGGCTCGCGCGCGGCCACGCCCGGCGGTCGCGGCGGCGGGTCAGCCGCGCAGGTGGACCACGTCGCCCACCTCAAAGCGCCGGACGGCGCCTTGCTGCTCGACGAGCAGCCGGCCGTCGTCGCCGACGTCGAGCGCGAGTCCGCGCACCACGCGATCGCCGAGGTCGAGCTCGACAACCTGGCCGATCGTGGCGCAGGCGCGACGGTACGCGGCGGTCGCCGCCGATCGACCACCGACGGTGGCGAGCGCCTCGTAGCGGTCGTCCAGCGCGTCGAGCAGGGCCTCGGCGAGCTCGTCTCGACCGACGACGACGCCCGAGGCTCGCTCGAGGGTCGTCGCCCGGGCCGCGAGGTCGGCCAACCCGGCAGCCTCGGGCGGCCAACCGGGGGGCCAGGACAAGTTCACACCGATGCCGGCGACGACGGCAGGCGCCTCGGGGTTGTCGCCCTCCACGACCTCGGCGAGGATCCCTGCGAGCTTCTTCCCGCCGACGACGACGTCATTCGGCCACTTGAGGGCCGCCGAGAGCCCACAGGTGGCGCGCATGGCGTCGAGGGCCGCCAGGCCGAGGGTGCTCGCCACGAGGTGCAGCTCCTCGCGGCCGAACGACGGGCGGAGGAGCACCGACAGCAGCAGGGCGCCACCTGCCGGGGTGACCCACTCCCGGCCTCGCCGGCCACGGCCGGCGAGCTGCTCGTCGGCGACGACGGCGAGACCCTCCGCGCCGCCCGCGCTCGCACGGTCGCGCAGGTAGCGGTTGGTCGAGTCGACGCGCAGCAGCACCTCGAGGTTCGTGAACCGCCGCCGCCCCGAAGTAGCCTGCCCGCCTGGGCCCCGGTTGGTCGGGCCGCGCCGAGCGGCGGTGGCGTGATCGTCCCGCACGGGCGAACGATAGGTCCGAAGAGGGGCACGTGTTCGGGAAGCTCCTGGTCGCGAATAGAGGCGAGATCGCGGTCCGCGTGATGCGGACCTGTCGCGAGCTCGGCATCGCAGCCGTGGCCGTCTACTCCGAGGTCGATCGGGACGCGCTGCACGTTCGCTACGCCGACGAGGCCTACGTGCTCCCGGGCGAGAGCGCGTCGGAGAGCTACCTCAACGTCGACGCCATCATCGACGTCGTCCGGCGCGCCGGCGCCGAGGCGGTTCATCCCGGCTACGGCTTCTTGGCCGAGAACGCTGGCTTCGCGAGCGCCGTCGCGGCGGCCGGCGCCGTCTTCATCGGCCCGCCCCCGGAGGCGATCGAGGTGATGGGCTCGAAGCTCAGCGCGCGGCACGCCGCGCAGTCCGCCGGCGTCGCCGGGGTTCCCGGCACCGACGAGCCCATCGATAACGCCGGCGAGGTGGCCGCGTTCGGCGAGGCCTTCGGCTGGCCCGTCGCCATCAAGGCCTCCTACGGCGGCGGCGGGCGAGGGATGAAGGTCGTCTCGGGCCCCGGCGAGGCCGAGGACGCGCTCGCCCGGGCGAGACGGGAGGCCGAGGCCTCCTTCGGGCGCTCCGAGGTCTACCTCGAGCGCTACCTGACCTGGCCGCGCCACGTCGAGATGCAGGTCGTCGCCGACCGCCACGGCAACGTCGTCTGGCTGGGCGAGCGCGACTGCTCGGCCCAGCGCCGCCACCAAAAGCTCGTGGAGGAGACGCCGGCGCCCGGCGTGGAGGCGGCCGTGCGCGAGGCGATGGGCGATGCGGCGGTCCGCATCGCCCGGGCCTGCGCCTACGAGGGCGCGGGGACCGTGGAGTTCCTCTACGCCGACGGCGAGTTCTACTTCTTGGAGATGAACACGCGACTGCAGGTCGAACACCCGGTCACCGAGCTCGTCACCGGCATCGACCTCGTCGCGCTCCAGCTGCGGGTGGCGGGCGGCGAGCCGCTCGGGTTCACGCAGGCCGACGTCGCCAGCCGGGGCCACGCCATCGAGTGCCGGGTCAACGCGGAGGATCCGGCCGGGGGCGCCTTCCTCCCGAGCCCGGGCACGATCACGCGCCTCGCCGCCGCCGGCGGCTTCGGCGTGCGCACCGACAGCGGCTACGAGTCGGGCGACACCGTGAGCCCGCACTTCGACAACCTCGTGGCCAAGGTCGCCGTCTGGGGCACCGACCGGGAGGACGCCCGCCACCGGATGCTGCGCGCCCTCGGCGAGATGGTCGTGGACGGCGTCGCCACGACCATCCCCGCCGCCGAGGCGATCCTCGCCCATCCCGACTTCATCGCGGCGACGCACTCGACCCGCTTCGTCGAGGAGCGCGTCGACCTTTCGGGGCTCACGTCCCCGGCTCCCCTCGACGGCACCCGCCGCGACGACGGCCGGGTGCTGCGCAGCGTCGACGCCGAGGTCGACGGCCGCCGCTACCGGGTACGGCTCTGGGTCCCCGAGCAAGCGCCGGGCGTGCCGGGCGGCGGGGGGGCTGCACCGGGGCGCCGCCGGGCGCCCGGCGGCGGGGCGATCCACGGCGACGGGACGGTCACGGCGCCGATGCAGGGAACGATCATCCAGGTGCTCGTCGCCGTCGGCGACAGCGTCGAGAGCGGGGACCTCGTCTGCGTACTGGAGGCGATGAAGATGGAGAACCCGATCCGCACCGCGACCGCCGGCACCGTCGCCGAGGTGCGCGTGGCCCCAGGTGACGCCCTCGGTCCGGGCGACGTCGTCGCCGTGGTCCGATGAGCGCCGGCCGTGGAGCAAAGCAGGAGGTCCGCGCCGACGTCGGGCGCTCGGCAGCGGCGCTCGTCGAGCTGTCGCACCGGATCCACGGCCATCCTGAGCTCTCCTTCGAGGAGGAGCTCGCCTCGTCGTGGTGCGCCGAGGCGCTCGCCGGCGGCGGATTCGCCGTCGAGACGGGCGTGGCCGGGCTGCCGACCGCGTTCTCCGCGACGGCCGGGGGCGGACCCCTCGAGATCGGGATCTGCTGCGAGTACGACGCGCTGCCCGGCATCGGGCACGCCTGCGGGCACAACGTCATCGCCGCCGCGGCGGTCGGTGCCGGACTCGCCCTCGCACCGCTCGCCGACGAGATCGGGATCACCATCCGGATCCTCGGCACGCCTGCCGAAGAGGGCGGCGGTGGGAAGATCACGATGCTGGACCAGGGCGCCTTCGACGGGCTGAGCGCCGCGATGATGGTCCACCCCTGGCCCACGGAGCTCATCCAGATGCCCTGCCTCGCGGTCTCGCACTTCGACGTCCGCTACACCGGGCGTGAGGCGCACGCGTCGGCCTTCCCCGAGCTCGGCATCAACGCCGCTGACGCGCTCACCGTCGCGCAGGTGGCGATCGGCCTCCTGCGCCAGCACGCCTCGCCGGGCGACCAGGTCCACGGGATCGTCACCCACGGCGGCTCGGCGCCGAACATCGTGCCGGGCCGGGCCGAGGCGAAGTACTACGTCCGCGCCCGCAGCCTCGAGCGCCTCGCAGAGTGGGAGCCGCGCATCCGGCACTGCTTTGAGGCGGGGGCGCTCGCCACCGGTGCGAGCGTCGAGCTCCTCCCGCAGGGACCGGTGTACTCGGAGTTCCGCGCCGACCTGGCGATCGCGCGGCGCTACCAGGCGAACGCCGAGACACTCGGCCGGCGCTTCCCGGACCCGCCCGAGCACGCGGTGCCGGCCTCGACGGACATGGCGAACGTCTCGCTGGCGATCCCCGCGATCCACCCGACGCTCGGCATCGACTCGCTCCCGGCCGTCAACCACCAGGCCGCGTTCGCCGCGCACTGCATCAGCCCGGCGGCAGACCGAGCGGTCCTCGACGGCGCGACCGCGATGGCCTGGACGGCGATCGACCTCGCGCTCGACGACGACGAGCGCGCCCGTCTCCTCGCGAGCGCCTACCGCAGAGCCTGACCGCCGGTCGGCCCGACCACACGGTCCGGGCGAGGGGTTGCGCGACCGCACGCGTCACGGCGAGAAGCTCCCGACGACGGCGGGTCGCAGCGCGCCGCCCACGCACGGACGCTCGGCGCGAGGAATGCCCGCCTACCAGCTGCGGTAGTCGCGTCATGCCGATGGCGGAAGCGGTACAGCTGGCGCACAACTACCCTCGCATCAGGTCGCACGGTGTGCAGTTAACCGCCACGCAGCATCACCCCCACACGCCGAGCAGAGAGTCCCCAGAACTTGGGTCATAACGTCGCGTACGTCGCATGGATCGGTCCCCAGCCCGACTCGAGGGCATTGCTGGACTCGTCGTCCCTGGCAAGCCAGGGCAGCTGAGGGCCGGCGGGCGCTCAAAGGCAGGAGCATCACACAGCATGGCGACGTCCGTACTCGCTCCGACCCTCGAGGCTCCCCCGCCTCGGACCGTCCGAAAGGCACCTGCGCCCATCGCCGCGGCCTCGCGATCGCTCCCACGGCGAGTCCGGACGCTCCGGCGCCTGGTGCCGCTCGGCGCGATCCTCGCCCTGCAGGCCTTCCTCTCCTATCGGCTCATCTCGAGCAACACCGCCTTCCTCGACGAGGCGACGTACCTGGGCGCCGGCCATCAGCTGCTGCATGCGTGGCTGCACGGCGGCCCTGACCTCCACTACGCGACGTACTTCTCGGGTGCCCCGGTGATCTATCCCGTCATCGGCGCCCTGTTCGACAGCCTGGGTGGCCTCGAGGCCGCCCGTCTGTTCAGCATGGCGGTGATGCTCGGCGCGACCGTCCTGGCGTACGCGAGCGGGAGACGGCTCGCCGGAACGGCCGCAGGATGGCTCGCCGCGGGCGTGTTCTGCACCCTCCAAGGAACGCAGTTCCTCGGCGCCTTTGCGACCTTCGACGCCATGTCACTGGGCTTGGTCGCCATGGCGACATGGATCGTCGTCCGTGCCGGAACGGCGCGACCACGGCCGCGGGCGTGGATCTACGCGGCGGCTCCGGTCATGATCTTCGCCAACGCGACGAAATATGCGTCGGCGATCTACGACCCGGTCATCCTGGCGGTCGCGTTCTTCGTCCTCGCACACAGCTCCGGCTGGCGTACTGCGGTCCGGGTCACCGCCACCCTCACGTCGATCGCCGTCGCGATCGTCGCCGCACTCCTGGCATTCGCCGGGCGGAGCTACATCGTCGGGATCACCTCGACAACGACCAGCCGCGCGAAGGGCACGGCGAGCGCCTCGGCGGTCCTGCACGAGTCCCTCGGCTGGATCGGCTCCGTGATCGTCCTCGCGGTCCTCGCCGCCGTCGCACTCACCGTCGCCGCCTTCTGCCACCGCGTGACCTGGGCGGTCGCGCTGCTCGGGCTCGTACTGGCGGCGGCCACGCTCCTGGCTCCCCTCAACCAGGCTCGGATCCAAACGACGACGTCGCTCAGCAAGCATGTCGACTTCGGTGCGTGGTTCGGCGCCGTTCTCGCCGGGATCCTGCTCTCGTACGTCGTGGGCCACGGTTGGCGCAGCATCTGGCGCTACCTGTTGCTCATGCCGCTCCTTGTGCCGATGCTCGTCGCCGGCTCCGACCAGGCAAGCTCAGAGTTCGGCCACTGGTTCAACTCGACGCGCCTCATCGCGACGCTTCGACCGCTCGTCGACCACAACTCCGGCCCGGTGCTCGTCGACGATGTCTCGGTTCCGGAGTACTACCTCGGCGCGGGCATCAACCCGCTGCGTTGGGTCGGCACCTTCTATCTGAGCTTCCATGCAAGCCCCTCGGGTCCCGCGTTGGTCGGGATTCCGGCCTACCTTGCGGCGGTCCGCGAGAGCTACTTCTCGGTGATCGCGCTCGACTGGGGCGACGCGAAACCGGTCGATACCGCGGTCGCGCAGGCGATCTCGCTGAACCACCGCTACCACTACTACACCAAGGTGTTCTCGCACAACGCCCTTGGCAATTCGGCCTATGTCATCTGGCGGCTCGAGCGCACGTGAGGACACATGACGAGTCTTGAGACCCGCAGCCCGGAGCCGATCGCCAGCAACGGCACCGGCCCTGCGCCGCCTGACGCCCTTCAATCCGTTCCGGGCCTCGTGCTGCCGGTTCCGCCGAGTGACACCGAGAAGACGTCCTACGTCCACCGCGATCTGCCGGTGCTGGTCGGCTCCTCCCTGTTGAGCATGAGCATGCTCTTGATCAGCCAGGCCCACTTCCTCGGTCTGAACCGGTGGCTCCTGCTGTTCGCGCCGTTCCTCACATTCACCGTCGCATACTTCCTCATCTCGCTCCGGGTGAACCTGACGAGCCACGACTTCGATCTCGTCCTCCACGAAAAGCTCGTCACGAGCTGGCACCCGACCTCCTTCCCAAGCGTCGACATCCTCCTGCCCATTTGCGGTGAGTCGCCCGCGGTGCTGTCGAACACCTGGACCCACGTCCAAGCCCTTCGGAGCCGTTACAAAGGCGATCTGAAGGTCTACGTCCTCGACGACGGCGACAGCCCCGAAGCGCGGGCGCTCGCGGGGCGCTTCGACTTCCAATACAGCGTCCGAGCCAACCGAGGATGGTTCAAGAAGGCCGGGAACCTGCGCCACGGCTACCAGCTCTCCTCCGGCGAATTCGTCGTCATCTTCGACGCGGACTTCGCTCCACGACCTGATTTTCTCAATGAGCTGCTCCCGTACATGGCAGACGATCCCCAGCTCGGCATCGTGCAGTCGCCGCAGTACTTCAGATTCGACAAGCGGCAGTCGTGGATGGAGCGCGGCGCCGGCGCCGTCCAGGAGCTCTTCTACCGGGTCGTCCAGGTCTCGCGCGACCGGTTGAACGGGGCGATCTGCGTCGGCTCCTGCGCCGTCTACCGGCGGGCGGCGCTTAACTCGATCGGCGGGACAGCCCTGATCGAGCACTCGGAGGACGTGCACACCGGCTTCGACCTAGCCGGAGCAGGTTGGAAGTTGCGCTATGTCCCGCTGCCGTTGGCGACGGGGCTCTGCCCAAGCGAACCCGACGCCTTCATCTCGCAGCAGTACCGCTGGTGCTCCGGGTCGATGAGCCTCCTCAGCTCGCGCAAGTTCTGGCGCACCCGACTCGCCATCTCGACAAGGCTCTGCTACTTCTCCGGCTTCTGCTACTACCTGCACACCGCGGTGTTCAGCCTCGTGGCGCCGCTCATCCCGATCGTCCTCGTCGTCGCCATGCCGGAGCGGGTCCAGCTGCAGAACTACCTCTGGATCATCCCGAGCACCGTCTACAACCTCATCGTCTTCCCCCTCTGGAACCGAGGGCGCTACGGCCCGGAAGCGCTGATGGCGAAAACCCTCTACGGGTGGGCGCACCTCTTCGCGATCTGGGACGCCCTCCGGAAGCGCACGCTCGGGTGGCAGCCGACGGGGGGGCATGCCACGGGACGCAAGACGAACCGGGTCTGGATCGCGATCCTCGTCTGGGGATGCACGACCAGCGCCGTCTGGGTGGGCGCGTCGGCATTCCGCATGACCCAGTACAACCCGGTGTCCTTCAGCTTCCTCCTCTTTGCGGGGGTGCTGTATTCCGGTGTGATCGCGATGGTGCTGGCGTCCGGGGCCCAGGCTCGCCGCCTGGCGTCCGAGAGCTGATCTCCGATGGTCAGCGGGGGTGCCCCCCGCCGGGCGGGTGGTCGACGACAGGAGTCGTCTACCTCCGACGGCGGCATCCAGGACCGCAGATCGACACCGAAGCGCATCGCCGTCGTCGGCAGCGGCTACGTCGGCTCGGTCGTAGCCGCGTGCTTCGCTCACATCGGTCACCGCGTGGTGGGCGTGGAATCGGACCCGAAGAAGCTGCGGCAGCTGGAGTCGGGACAGGCCCCCTTCTACGAACCAGGCCTCGATGCGCTGATCGAGCAGTCCCTCGCTGCGGGGAACCTGTCGTTCAGCGGCGCGCTGGCCGACGCCGTGGCCACCTGCGACGTCCTGTTCCTCTGTGTTGGAACGCCCTCGGCCGCTGACGGCCAACCCGACCTGAGCGCGCTCAGAGAAGCGGCGCGCGTGATCGCCGACAACCTGCGGGCCGGCCAGGTGATCGTCACCAAGAGCACCGTCCCGATCGGCACCGGCCGCTGGCTCAGCTCGATCATCACCGACCGGCTCTCGTCGCGAGCAGCGGAGGCAGTGCCGTTCGGCATCGTCTCGAACCCCGAGTTCCTCCGCGAGGGACACGCCGTGCAGGACTTCCTGCACCCTGACCGCGTCGTGCTCGGCAGCAACAACGACCTCGCGCGACAGGCCGTCGCCGAGGTCTACCGCCCGATCCTCGAGCAGCGGATCCCCGGCTACGTCGGTGGTCGAGCATCGGTGCCCCTGGTCGACACGGGCCTCGCCACCGCCGAGATGATCAAGTACGCGTCCAACGGCTTTCTCGCCACGAAGATCAGCTACGCCAACGAGATCGCACGGCTGTGCGAGTACGTCGGCGCCGACGTCACCGAGGTCACCGCGGGCATGGGTCTCGATCGGCGGGTCGGGCCCGCCTTCCTCGACGCCGGTATGGGATGGGGCGGTTCCTGCCTCGGCAAGGACCTCCAGGCGCTGCTCACGACCGCCAGCGAGTACGGGTACCGGCCGCGACTGCTTGAAGCGTCCATCTCCGTGAACGACGGTCAGCGCCAGCTCGTCATCGAGCGGCTCCTGACCAGCCTGCAGTCGCTGCGAGGTGCGAGGATCTGTGTCCTCGGCCTCGCATTCAAGCCCTACACCGACGACACTCGTGACTCGCCCGGTCTCGATGTCTGTCGGCGTCTGCTCGCCCGCGACTCGTTCGTCAGCGCCTTCGACCCGATGGTCAAGTCCACCGAGGACCTCCCCGACCTGCGCATCGCGAGCGACCCGTACGACGCGGCGCGTGGCGCTGACGCGCTCCTGCTCGCAACCGACTGGCCCGAGTTCCTCGACCTCGACCTCCGACGGCTCCGTCAGGTGATGGACGGTGACTGGATCTTCGACGGTCGCAACATGCTCGACCCCGAAACCGTGCACCTCGCCGGCTTCCGCTATCTGGGCTTCGGCCGGCATCCGATCAGCGACCGGCAGCCGCGTATCCGCCTCCTGCCTGAACCGACGGTGATCGGCGCCGGAGCGGACAACAGCGCCGCGGACGACGGCATCTCGGCGACACCGGACCTCGCCGTCACGCCGGCCACGACCGACTAGCGGTCCGCGATGACGCGGCAGCCCAGGCAGCCGGCCGTCGAGCTGGGGCGTCGTACCCGCTCAACTCGTAGGACAATCGCGCCGTCAGTGGCTGTATGGCCACGCGATGCAGCCGCGCCTCCACGGGGCTGGTCACGCTCTGCGTGCTCGTGGCCGCGTCGGGAAGCGCCGCGGGCGGTCAGACGCCCGGCCGGCCGCGGTCGGTGCCCGCCAGCACGTCCCTCGCCCGTGTCGGCCGAGGCGCGCCACGCCCGAACGTGCGACACCGAAGGCAGTCCCCCGTGACGCTCGAGACCGTTCTCCAAAACGGCGCTCGCGGCGAGGCCGGCGCCCGGATGCTCGGATTCTCCGTGGCGAGCATCACCAAGCTCAACGACGTCACCGCGTTGGCCCGGCGGCTCGGTCACCCGCTGAACGTCGTCAACATCTTCGTCGGATGGCAGTCGCCGTTCCCCGCCCAGGCCGTCGACGCGATCGCCGCCACCGGAGCCGTGCCGGAGATCACCTGGGAGCCCTGGGACTACCAGCTCGGCGTCCACCAGGACACGTTCCCGCTCGCCTCGATCGCCTCGGGGGCGTTCGACGGCTACACCCGAAGCTGGGCGCTCGCGGCCGCGGCGTGGAAGCGACCACTGCTGCTGCGGTTCGCGCACGAGATGAACGGCAACTGGTACCCGTGGGGTATCGGCGTCAACGGCAACACCGCTCGTGACTATGTCGACGCCTACCGACACCTGCACGCCACCTTCGAAAGCGCGGGCGCCACCGACGTCTCGTGGATCTGGAGCCCGAACGTCATCTGGCGAGGATCCGGCTCGCTCGCCGCGATGTATCCGGGGGCGCGTTACGTCGATCTGATCGGCATCGACGGCTACAACGCCGGCACCAGCGCGTCCTATAGCCGCTGGTCCTCGCCGGCACAGGTCTTCGGAAGGACCCTGGCGGACATCGAGACGTTCGCGTCGGACCGGGCGATCCTCATCACGGAGACCGGATCCAGCAGCCACGGCGGCAGCAAGGCCGCCTGGATCGGCGAGCTCCTCGGCTACCTCGCCACTCAGCCCCGCGTCGTGGGCTTCGTATGGTCCGAGTTCGACGGAAGGGCGGATTGGCCCATCGACACCTCGGCCACATCGGTGGCGGCGATGCGGTCCGCGCTGGCGCGGGATTGGGGCTCGGCGACCCGCTGAGGGACGCGCTCCGCCAGCCTCCGTGGCGAGCGAGTTGGTGCGATCGAACGGCACTCCGACGCCGAGGCGGGCAGGTCGCTCATATCCGCCCCGGTCCAAGATCATGCAAATGGCGGAAGAACCTCTGCTGCCTGAATGTTAGCGTTTCACCGCGATCCGGACGCACTTCAGCTGCTACATGTGCGTCCGGTGGTGTTGCGGTTGTCGGCTCGGGAGCTCGGCCAGTTTCAGTCCTTATCCGGCCCTTCATAGGTGAGTCGCGGGGGAGCCGCGACGAAGTCATGGAATCGTTCGTCGATGGGCCGTGACACGCAAAATGAGGCGACGGAGAAGTGATGAATCCAAGGGCCGGGATCCGCCGATTACTGCATCGCCCTGCGCACCCGAATTCTGCGAATGCGCGTCGGCCCCGCTCCGCGGCGTCACGGGTCGCCGTCGGTGCCGTCATCCTCACCCTCGGGCTCGGCGCGATCCCGATCAGCTCGGTCCTCGCCGACACGACCGTCGAGGCGGCTGATCCGGCGGCGACCGGGTGGTACCCGACCGCCGGGATCTCGCCGTCCACGGTCCAACCGGGCACTTTCGGACAGATCTTCGCCTCGCAGCTGAACGGCCAGATCTACGCCCAGCCGCTCGTCAGCCAGGGGACGCTCCTCGTCGTCACCGAGACGGACAACGCCTACGGGCTGAACGCCAAGACCGGTGCGGTCAACTGGCACGATTCCCTCGGCACGCCCTGGAACCCGCTCGACACCGCCGACAAGATCAGCTGCGGGGACCTGGTCCCCTCGATCGGCATCACCGGTACACCCGTCATCGATCCGACGACCGAGACCGCGTACTTCCTTGCGAAGTCCGTCGTCTCGGGCGTGGTCGAGTGGCAGATGCACGCGGTGAGCATCGTCTCGGGAGTGGAGCAGGCGGGCTTCCCCGTGACCATCTCGGGACACGCCGACAACGATCCGACCACGACGTTCAACGCGCTCCACGAGGCGCAGCGTCCCGGTCTCGCGCTGGTCAACGGCACCGTCTACGCCGCCTTCGGCTCCTACTGCGACAACACGCCCTACGAAGGCTGGGTCGTCGGGGTGACCGGGAAGGGTGCCATCCAGACGATGTGGTCGGCGGAGACCAGCCACACCCCCCCGGGCGGGGGCGCCGGCACCTGGCAGTCGGGCGGCCCGATCGTCGCGGACAGCGCCGGGAACCTGTACGTCGCGACGGGAAACGCCAACTGCAACGAGAAGGTGAACCCGACCTGCACCGGGCTCATCCCGGCGCCAGGGCCGGCGCTCGGCCAGCCGCAGCCGAGCGGCCTGGCGCAGTCCGTCGTGAAGCTGAGCACCTCCGGCGGCGCTCTCAAGGTGACCGACTGGTTCACCCCGTACAACGCCGCCCAGATGAACGTGTGGGACGGCGACCTCGCCTCCGGCGGACCGGTCCTCCTGCCCGCGAGCTTCGGGACGCCTCAGCATCCGAACCTGCTCGTCGTAGCCGGCAAGGGCGGAACCCTCTACGTGCTCGACCAGAGCAACCTCGGCGGCACCGACCAGGGCCCGGTCACCTCCCAGGCCCCGAGCGGCTCCGACAACGTGGTCGAGGAGGTCGGCAACCTGGGCGGGGTCTGGTCGCGGCCCGCGGTCTGGCCCGGTGACGGCGGCGGCTACCTGTACCTGCCGACGGCGTCGCCTCCGGGGTGGACCGGCCAGGGCATCGGCAGCCTCGACGTCTTCCAGCGGACCGTCGACGCCAGCGGGAACCTCTCGCTCAAGCACGTCGCGACCCTCGCCTCGTTCCCCTTCGGCTCGAGCGCTCCGATCGTCACCTCGAACGGCACGACGCCGGGCTCGGCCGTGGTCTGGATCGTCCACACAAACGGCGCCTCGGGCGTCGGTGCGACCCTCGAGGCCTTCGGCGCGGTGCCGCAGTCGGGGCAGCTGCCGCTGCTCTGGAGCGCCCCGATCGGCACGGCCTCCAAGTTCGCCTCACCGGTCGCCGACGGCGGGATGGTCTACGTCGGCAGCCGAGACGGGATCGTCTACGGCTTCGGAGCGACCGCGCCGCCTGAGCTCACCGCCGTCATCCCGACCTTCGCCAACACCCCCGTCGGCCAGTCCACGACCGCCATGGTGACGTTGACCGCGACCGCGTCGGTCACCGCCTCCACCCCGGCGACCGTCACCGGCATCGCCGTCGCCGGCGGGGCCTTCGGCGCCGGGACGGCGACGCCGAGCCTGCCCACAACGTTGACGGCGGCCGGTCAGACCGTGACGATACCGGTCACGTTCACGCCGACGACCCTCGGCGCCACGAGCGGGATGCTCAGCGTCAACACGACGTTGCAGTCCTATTCCGTCAACCTCGCGGGCACGGGCATCAGCTCCCCGGCGGTCTCTGCCACTCCCCCGATCCTGCAGTTCCCGCTGCAGCTCGCCGGGGGGAGTCCCGTCACCGAGCCGGTCACCTTCACGAACGCGACCCCCGCTCCGGTGAGCTTGACGGGCATCACGTCGCCGTCTGCCCCGTTCTCCGTGCCGAACCCGCCGACCACCTTCCCGGTCGTGCTGCAACCGGCTGGCTCGGCGGGTGACTCGCTGACGCTCGACGTGACGTTCACGCCACCACCGACCGGCGGCGACTTCGCGACCACCTTCACCGACCTGGTCTCGTTCCAGAGCTCGTCGGGCGTCATCGGCGTCCCGTTGTCGGGAACGGCGGCGCCGCCGCCCGTGCTCGCCGTGAGCCCCGTGTCCCTTGACTTCGGCACCGTCACCGTGGGCCAGACCGCCACGCTGTCGTTCCAGGTGGGGAACAAGGGCGGGTCGCCCCTGACCATCGAGCAGTCGAGCCCGCCCGCGGCCAACGGTTTCGCGGCGGTCACCTCGATGCCCGCAGGCACGGTCATACCGGCCCAGAGCTCGGTCACCGAGACCGTCCAGTGGACACCCACGGCGCCAGGTCCGGCATCGGGCGGCTGGCAGATCACGGCCAACGACGGGAGCGGTCCCCAGCTGGTCGCGGTGTCGGGCACCGCCGTGGCGGCGCCCACCAGCACCACGACGGCCACGTCCACCACCACCACGACCACCACCACCACCGCCACCACCACGGCCGGCAGCCGGGGCGGCAGCAGCCAGTCCTCCGGGGGATCCGCCTCGTCGCCGGGACCCGTGGTGGCACCGAGCCAGCACCAGTTTGCGCTGATCGGTGTCGGCGACCACATCGTCGAGGTGTCGAAAGGGCACCTGAGAATCCTCGTGTTGTGCCGGTACAAGGCGTGCCTCGGCGCGATGCGTCTCACGTACCGCTCGAGGGTGCGTGTCCGCGCCCGCCACGGGCTGGTCCTGCGCAAGAAGACGTTCGTCCTCTCACGGGCGAGATACGCGATCCGCTCGGGGGCGCTGACGCACGTCGCGATGACGCTCGACGCGCTCGGCCGCCACGACCTGTTCCTGAGCCACGGCCACCTCGTCCTCTACCTTTGGATCGCGCCGCGCGGCGCGCACCTGCAGCGGGTCCGGTTGATCCTCATCTATGCCCCCCCACCGAAGCACCGCAAGGGATAAGCCGGCTCTCCGACCGGAAACCGAGGGGCGCGCTCGGCTGCTGAGTCCTTCCCCCCGCCGAGCGCTCCCGGTTGCTCAGCACGGCGGCCGACCTCGGGGGCTCGGGTAACGTCAGGCAGATCTCGAGCTCACGGACGGCAGCGATGCACCCCCGGCGACGATCCCGACATCTCTACGCACTCGCACCCGTCCTCGTGCTCGCCCTCTGTCTCGGCGTCGCCGGCGGAGCGACGGCGGCGGCGAGGCCCCGTTCGGCGCACCGTGGCACCGGGGACATCGCCCCGGTGCCGATGCGAACGTTCGCTCCGGGCGACGGCAAGGTCCTCGTGGGGGTGTCGCCCCCGAATGTCGGCCAGGGGTACCACTCCTTCCTCCACTACGTCGGCTTGAGCCGAGCGGCGCTCATCAACAGGTTCACGACGCCCAACGGCGATTTCGGCTGGATCCTGGACGAGTTCAGCCGGGCGGATGTGACGGGGGTGATCAGCTGGAACTTCCCGGGGAACGGCACCCAGTGGTCCATCGCGTCCGGCCGGTATGACGCGTACATCCGGACCGTCGCTACCGAGGTGCGCGCGTTCGGGAGACCGCTGTTGATCCGGCTGAACTGGGAGTTCAACGGCACGTGGTACCCGTGGTCAGCCGTCGGCAAGAACCGCCAACACTCCCCCGGCAACAGCCCGAAGGAATACGTCGCTGCGTGGCGCCACGTCGTCAACCTCTTCCGCGGCGATCTCAACGTCTCGTTCGTATGGTGCCCGGCCATCGTCGGCTCCCTGCGAGGACCGTCGATGCGCCTCCGGAACTGGTACCCGGGCGCTGCGTACGTCGGTTGGGTCGGGCTCGACGTCTATCTTGGATCTGTGAGCTGGCAGGCGATGCAGCACGGCCGCAACGCGCTCGATGACGACTACACCTTCGCTGCGCAGCGGAACCGGCCGGTGATGATCGCCGAGTGGGCGCTCAGCACTCCCGGCACCGGGGACGACCCGAGCGCGGTGTCGGCGTTCCTAACGTGGATGAGGAACCATCCACTGGTACAGGCCCAGCTGTGGTTCGACTACAACGGGATCGACGACGGGGGCGTCGACCACGGCATCGGGAACTTTCCCCGTTCTGCGGCAGTGCTCAAGCGGGCGTTCCGCTCCGGTGGGTTCGTCGTCACCGGTGTGGCGTTGGGCTGAGGCCACGGGATCCCTCGCGACCGGCCGAGCCCGATGGGCTCGAACGTCCTCCGTCGGCGAGCCCTGCTTCCGGCGTCGAACGTCGGTGGGCGGCTCCGCGGCTCCGCGGCTCCGCGGCTCAGGATCTGACCCGGCGGTCACCCATCATCAGCTTGCATTGCTGGCAGCCAGCTGCTCGCTCGGCGCGCCGACCTGCTGCCGCCGGCTCCCGAACACCCAACGATCGAGGATGAGGAAGCGCGCGGCCCAAAGGAGCGCGAACGCGACAAGCGATGTCCCGTCGACGATCGCGGCCCGAAGGTCCCGGCTCATCGTCGCCGAACGGACCAGATGGCTGATCAGGTCGACGGCCGAGGCCGAGACGGCGGTGCCGACCATCGTCGTGATCCAGAACGGAATGACCTCGCGCGACATTCGCGAGCGTCCGCTCAATCCCCACACCCATCTCCGATACAACGCATAGGCGGGGATCGCTGCCGCGAGCGACGCGAGCACGTTGCACACGGCCGCAGAGGCAAGACGGAGGATTCCGTAGCTGATGAATAGCAGCGCCTCCGTCAGGAGAATCGATGCCACCGAGCAGGCACCGTAACGGATGAGCCGCGCCGCTTGCGCACTCAGGCGGGGCGGTCGCCTCCGGAGGTGCAGCTTGCTCGGGCGCCGTCGGCGGAGCAGCCGTTGCCGATGCGGCGGCTGGCCGTCCGCGTCGTCAAACATCGTCGGGGTGCGCGCAGCGGTGAGTGAACGCCACGAGAGCGGTACCTTTCTGCAGTGCGGACTCGCATCCGCCGATCGATCCATGTGCGCCAGCCAGCACCTTCCCAGCTGAGCACCAGCAACTGCGCGAGCCGCGGTGATGCGCGGCAACATCGGACGGAGCGGGTTGCGACTTCATCGCGAACTACGAGGAAGGGGTGCTGACTTGCGCGAGGCGGACGACGACCGATGTGGCGCACTTCTCGACGACTGACCCCGCGGTATTGCGCGACACGACCGAACAACAACAAGAGCATCATGATGACAGGCCGATGGTTCACACAGCGTGGTGCTGCAGTGCGGTGGTGCCCCTATTACGGTGCCACTTAACTGCTCTGAACAGCGAATTGTCCGCGGAGTATAGGCAGGTGTGGGGCGGTGTTGCTTCCCACGATCGCGGTAGCCAATCCTCCCGCCGTTGCATTACGGCGACGGACAACGCATGCGCTCGGAGCCGCGCGAGGCCTGTGCCGCCGCATACCGGACGACACGGTGCTCGAGTGCGCCGTCGCGGCGCGTCGACGGGGGGTCGGTCCGGGCGCGACGGTCCCCGACCGTCGCGATCTGGCGGCCGCCGGGGCAGTCCCGGGTCATCGGACGCGTCGGGACCGGCGGTCCACCCGGCTCGGCTCGGACCTGCCCTGGTGCGAGCGAAGTCGGCCCCTTTCCCGGGCTATTCGGCACTCGCGCTCTGCTAGCCTTGGCGGGCGGCAAGCTGGCTGGCGCCGTGGATTCATGCGGTCCGCGTGCAGTCACGTGATCGGTACGGTCATCGCACATCCCATCCCATCGCCTCGGGGCGGTCTTGATTGCGGGGGTGACCCAAATGCGGTTTCACCGAAGCAGCGCTCGTCACGCCCACGCTCAGTCGCCTCGACGACGGCTCGTGAGGCGCCTCGCGCTACCCGCTCCGATCGTCGTCGTCGCGCTCGGCCTCTTGACGGCCTGGCCGGCCATCGACAGCCAGGCGGCGGACGCCGGGGCGGCCACGGCGATCACGGTGTCGTCGTCGCTCAATCCCTCCACGAGCGGAGAAGCGATCGTCTTGTCCGCGACCGTGCTCCCGACGCCGTCGGGGGGGACCGTCGCCTTCGCCGACAACGGCGTGCCGATCGCGGCGTGCCTCGCGCAGGCGGTATCCGCGGGGATCGCGACATGCACCACGAGCTACGCCGCCCTCGGCGCCGAGAACATCGTCGCGACCTACAGCGGCTCACCCGGATTCGCTCCAAGCGCCTCGCCGACGATGACGCAGGTCGTGTCTCAGTCTCCGTGCGCGCTGCTGGCCGACTGCAACCTCATGGGATTGAACCTCGCGAACGCGAACCTGTCCGGAGCGAACCTGTCCGGTGCCGACCTGTACGGCGCAGATATGGCGAACGCCGATCTCGCCAACGCCACGCTGTACGCCGCCAACCTCATCAACGCCGACCTTTCGAATGCCGACCTTTCGAACGCCAATCTCCTCAACAGCTACCTGGGGAACGCGAACATGTTCGGCGCCTCCCTGACTGGCGCGCGCTTCACCGCGCACTGCGCCACGATCAGCGATCCTGGCGCCAGCAACGCCCGCGGTGTGACGTCCTTCCTCGATCTGTCCCTTGGGGATGCGACCCCGAACCTCTGGAACACTTCGTCGTCCTCGGGGTCCGTCCTGCAGTGCTACGACCCCGCAGGGGGCCTGACCGAGAACGTCAACTTGTCCTCGGTGCAACAGGGCGGGTTCGCGGGCGCACCCTACGGGTTCACCGAAGCCGGCTATGGCTACGGCTCGTACGGGGGCCGATTCTGCAGCCTCGACCAATTTCCGTGTCCGACGGCTCCGTTCCCCATCCCGGTGAGCGCGTTCGTGCCCGGATCGAAGTACCTCACGACCATCGACTACAGCATCGTCACGCCGACCCAGCCCATGGATCTCACCTACGACCTCTGGCTCGAACAGCAGCTGTCGGGCCTCGGCCCGCAAAGCGGCGACGCCGAGATCATGATCACGCCGTACTCGACCTTCTCGGCATGCGGCGCCCCGCGTCCGAGCTTCACGGACTCATCGGGCGCCGTGTGGCAGGTCTACGTGGGGTGCGGGAGCGCGAAGGCCCAGACCGTCCACTTCGTGCTCTCCTCGCCGACCCCAGTGGCAACCGGCTCGATCACGGTCAACCTCAGCGACTTCGTCGCCGAGACAGCTGCACTGCTGCCGAGCAACCCGATCGCCTCGGAGCAGCTGGTCGGTCTCGAGGTCGGGTCCGAGTTCGGCCGCTGCGGCACCACCGGCTGCCCAGATGCAGCCTTCAGCTGGACGATCTCACGGCTCACGCTCCAGACGCCGTCGACGTCGGTCGCGATGATCCCCTGACCAGGTCGGCAGCTGCCGGACGGGCACGGGCTACCCACCGGGGTGCCACCCGGTCGTCGTCGCGGACGCCCTGGCTACGCCGAGCCGACGAGGGGGGCCTGCTTCGGGTGCGGCATGCAGAGCTGGTCGTACTCGGCGATCACGATCTCGCCGGCGTCGCTCCCGCACGCCGGGCACGACGGGTCGCGGCGCACCTTGAAGGTGCGGAACTCCTCGGCGAGCGCGTCGTAGGCGAGGAGCCGCCCGACCAGCGGCTCGCCGATCCCGAGCAGCAGCTTCACTGCCTCGACCGCCTGCAGCGAGCCGATGATGCCGCAGAGCACGCCGAGCACGCCGGCCTCGGCGCACGAGGGCGCGAGCTCCGGCGGCGGCGGCTCGGGGACGAGGCAGCGGTAGCACGGCCCGCTGTACGGGTCGAACACCGTCGCCTGGCCCTCGAAACGGAAGATCGAGCCGTGCACGACCGGCGTGCGGGTGAGGAGCGAGGCATCGTTCACGAGGTAGCGGGTCGGGAAGTTGTCGGTCCCGTCGACGACGAGGTCGTAGCCCGAGAACAGCTCGACGATGTTGTCAGCCCCGATGCGCACGTCGTAGGTGACGACGTTCACGTCGGGGTTCATCGCCGTCAGGGTCTTCTTCGCCGAATCGACCTTCCGGTCACCGATGCGCTCGGTGTTGTGGAGGATCTGGCGCTGGATGTTGGAGGCGTCGACCACGTCCATGTCGACGATGCCGATCGTCCCGACGCCCGCCGCGGCGAGGTACAGCGCGGCCGGCGAACCGAGCCCACCCGCGCCGAGAAGCAGCACCTTCGACTCGAGCAGCCTCTGCTGACCGGCCTCGCCCACCTCGGGAAGGAGCAGGTGGCGGTGGTAGCGGTTGCGCTGCTCGGCGTCGAGCACGCGGGGCGCCGACCAATCACGGCCCTCGTCCTTCCAGCGGTTGAAGCCGCCGGCCATCGACACGACGTCGGCGTAGCCGAGGTCCTGGAGCGCCTTCGCGGCGAGCGCGGAACGCGTTCCCCCGGCGCAGTAGACGACGATCGGCCGGGTCTTGTCGGGCAGCCGACCCTCGACCTGGACCTCCAGGAAGCCGCGTGGCAGGTGCAGGGCGCCGGGGATGGCACCTTGCGCGTACTCGTCCGCCTCCCGGACGTCGAGGAAGGCGGGCCCGTCCTTGCGTTGCTCCGCCTCGGTCGGCTCGACCTCGGTGATCTGCTGTTTGACCTGGGAGAGCAAGTCCCTGAAGCTCGGCACCGCTGCGCCCCTTCCCCTCATCGCTCCGTCCGGGGTGGCCGCGATTCCCGTCGCGGTCCGCCGCCTGGCGGTCATCTGACGCTGTCCGAAACACTACCAGCCGGGTCAACATTCCTGCCCGGTCGCGGCCGGTGCCCGGTGCCTCGACCGCCTGCGACCATTAGCGTCCGCAAGGTGGAGCTCGGAGAGGCCGTCCGCCGGCGCCGGATGACGAGGAACTTCTGCGGCTCGTCGGTGGACGCGAGCCTCGTCGACCAGGTGCTCGCCGCGGCGCTGCGGGCCCCGTCCGCCGGCTTCGCCCAGGGAGTCGACCTGGTCGTCCTCCAGGGTCCCGAGCGGCGGGCCCGCTTCTGGGAGCTCGCTTCGGACCCACGCTGGCGCTCCTCGGGGGGGCGCGCCGCCGGACTGATGGCCGCACCGGTCCTCGTCCTCCCCGTCGCCGAGCCGGCCGCCTACGCGGCCCGCTACGCGGACGCGGACAAGTCAGCCTCCGGGCTCGCCGGGCTCGAGCCCGAAACCTGGCCCGTGCCCTACTGGCTGGTCGACACCGCCTTCGCGGTGATGCTCCTGCTGCTGGCGGCCGAGGGCGCGGGACTCGGGTCGTTGTTCTTCCGGCTCCACGGCGATCCGGACGCGGTCCTCGCCGGCCTCGGCGTTCCTCCGGGACGCTGCGCGATCGGCGCCGTCGCGCTCGGGCACCCGGCCGCGCCCGACCCGAGGACCTCGCCGTCACGCCGGGCGCGGCGGACGCTCGACGACGTGGTGCACCGGGAGCGGTGGTGAGCGCGCCGCGTGCGCTGGCGCGCAACGACCCCCGTCAGTACGACGAGCTGGCCGGGGAGTGGTGGGAGCCCCGGGGCCGCCTGGCGATGCTCCACTGGATCGCGGCCGCCCGCGCGGCCCTCGTCCCACCGGCTCGCCGTCCGGGCGCGCTCCTCGTCGACCTCGGCTGCGGCGGCGGCCTGCTCTCGCCACACCTCGAGGGCAAGGGCTACCGCCATCTCGGCGTCGACCTCACGAGTTCGGCGCTCGCCGCCGCGTCCCGGCACGGCGTCACGACGGTCCGCGGCGACGTCGGCGCCCTCCCCTTCAGCGACGGCTCCGCCGACGTCGTCTCGGCCGGCGAGATCCTCGAGCACGTCACCGACCTCGCCAGCGTCGTCCGCGAGGCCTGCCGGGTGCTGCGGCCGGGGGGGACCCTCGTGCTCGACACGATCGCCGCCACCCGCGTGGCGCGCCTCGCCGCGGTGACCGTCGCCGAGCGAGTTCCTGGTGGGGCACCTCCGGGCATCCACGACCCGGCGCTGTTCGTAGAAAGGGGTGTGCTGATCGATCAGTGCGCGCAAGGCGGCGTGCGACTGTCGCTTCGCGGACTGCGCCCGGCGCTGCCCGACCTCGTCTCGTGGCTCGCCGGGCGGCGTCCTGCCGTCCGCATGGTTCCGAGCTGGACCACCGCCGTCCTGTTCCAGGGCGTCGGCGTGAAGGCCTGATGCCGACGAACGCCCGCTCATCGGCGCCGCCCCGCTCGGCGCCGGCTCGCCTCGACGGGGCGGACAGCGCCGTGGCGAGGGCGCGAGCGCTCGCCCCCGCGCTCTCGGGCCGGGCCGCCGAGCACGACCGGACCGGCGAGTTCCCGGCCGCCGACTTCGCCGAGCTTCGCGCGGCAGGCCTGCTCGGGCTGATGGTCCCCCGGCGCCTCGGCGGGCCGGGCGCCTCGTTCGCCGACTACGCCGAGGTCGCGTTGGTCCTCGGCGAGGCGAGCGGCGCCAGCGGCCTCGTATTCAACATGCACGCCTCGATCACCGGCGCGCTCGCCCTCGCGCCGGACGCGCTCGCCGAAGCGCTCGGCGCGAGCAGTTCGTTCTTCGCGGCCCGCGACCGGGTGCTGCTCGGCGCCCTCGATGGCGCGCTCTACGCCGTCGCGATGAGCGAGCGGGGGGCGGGCTCCCGGCTGTCGGCGATGGCGACCTCGTACACGAGGGCCCCGGACGGCTTCCACATCAAGGGGACGAAGTCGTTCGTCTCGGGCGCCGGCGCCGCCGACGCCTACCTCGTCGCCGCGCGGGCCGCCGGCGAGGAACCGGCGAGGGTGTCGTACTTCCTCGTCCCCGCGGGTCACGGCGTGGCGGTCAAGCGCTGCTGGGACGCGCTCGGCATGCGGGCGACGTGCAGCGACGACGTCAGCTTCGACGTCACCGTCGCCGCCGACGCGCTCGTCGGCGGCGTCGAGGGACTGGCGCTGCTGATCGCCCGGACGATGCCCCAGTGGCTGGTGGCGAGCTACGCCGCCGTCTACGTCGGCGTCGCCCGCGCCGCGATCGCCGCGGCCGTGGAGCACCTACGGTCCCGCGGGCTCGACCGCCTCCCGGCGGTCCGCGCTCGGGTCGGCCGCGCCGACGCCGCTGTCGCGGGCGCCGAGCTGGCCGTGCGCGAAGCGGCACGGCGCGTCGACGCGGCACCCGGCGAACGCGAGACGGCCCGCGCGGTCTGGCGCGCCAAGCTCCTCGCCGGGGACACGGCGGTGCAGGTGGCGGCGTCAATGCTCGAAGCCGCCGGTACCGCCGCGACCCGCCGGGGGCACCCGCTCGAGCGCCTCTACCGCGACGCCCGCTGCGGCGCCCTGCAGCCGGCGACCTCCGACGTCTGCGCCGACTGGCTCGGCGTCGCCGCCCTCGGCGGCGACCCGGACAGCGACGCCGCGGTGCCCCGGTGGTGAGCGCGCCCGGGCGGGCGCTCGTCACCGGGGCGGCGAGCTCCTTCCCGGGCTCCGAGCTCCAGGGCGATCTCTGGCGCGACCACTTCGGGCCGCACTTCGGCCACAGCCGCATGGCGACTCGGATCTTCGCCAGTTCGGGGGTCGAGCGTCGCCACGCGGTCGCCAACCCACGCGTGGAGGACGTCTCTCGCTGGTCCACCGGCTTGCGCATGGAGCGTTACGTCGCCGAGGCCGTGCCGCTCGGCAAGGCCGCGCTCGCCGGTGCGCTCGACGCGGCGGCGCTCGAGGCGGCGGCGGTCGGGCTGCTCGCGGTCGTCTCCTGCACCGGCTACGCGACGCCCGGCGTCGACGTCCAGCTGAGCCGGGACCTCGGCATGGCCGAGACGGTGCAGCGGCTGTTCGTCGGGCACATGGGCTGCTTCGCCGCGCTGCCGGGCCTCGGCGCGGTGGCCGACTTCGTCGCCGCGCGCGGCCGTCCCGCCGCACTCGTGTGCGTGGAGCTGCCGAGCCTGCACGCGCAGCCGCCGACCGACGACGTCGAGCAGATCGTCGCCCACGCGCTGTTCAGCGACGCCGCCGCGGCCCTCGTGGTCGAGCCTGCCGATCGGGACGGGTCGCCCGCCGGCCACGCCGGGCGGCCGGGGGGGCTCGAGGTCGTCGACATTGCGGCGAGAACCGACTTCGCCACGGCCGACTACATGACCTGGGACGTCACCGACCTGGGCTTCCGCATGGGGCTGTCGCGCCAGGTGCCCGACGTCCTCGCCGCCCACGTCGGGCCGATCGTCGGCGAACTCCTCGCGAGAAACGGCATCCGGCGCGACGACGTCGGCGCCTGGGCCGTGCACCCGGGGGGGCCGCGCATCTTGGACGTCGTCGCAGAGCGGCTCGGCCTCGGCGACGACGCCCTGGCGCCGTCGCGTCAGGTGCTCGCCCTGCACGGCAACTGCTCGTCGGCGACGGTGCTCCTGGTGCTCGAGGAGCTCCAGCGCCTCGGCGCGCCGGCACCGGGGCGCTACGTCGTCGCCCTCGCCTTCGGACCCGGGCTCACGCTGTACGGCGCGCTGCTCCGCGCCCGCTGAGCCACGGTCGCACGGGGCAGACCGCCGGCGCGGCCTGCCCCCGCGTTCGCTGCCGCGACGAGGCGGCGGCCCCGCGCTAGATGTTGCGCCCGATCACGCCGCCGAGCACGCCTCCGAGCCCGGCGCCCGCCGCCGTGTCGACGCCGACGTCGCGCCCGAGGAAGGGCTCGAGCGAGCGTGCCAGCACCGCGAGGGGCATGCTCTGGAGCCAGATCGTGCCGGGCCCCGTGAGGACGACGAGGTGGTACCCGTCGCCGCCGAAGAGCTTGTTGGCGATGCCGGGGACGCGCGTGATCTGGAAGCTCACCGTGTCCTGGAACACGCCGACGTGCCCCGGGTGCACGAGGAGCGTCTGGCCCGCGGCGAGGTCGTAGCTGATGATCTCGCCGGACAGCTCGACCCACGCCGTCCCTTGACCCTCGAGCTTCTCCAGGATGAAGCCGTCGCCACCCCACATCCCGCCGCGGAACGTCTGCTGCAGGCCGACGGTCGGGTTGATCCCGGGGGTGCCGCACAGCCAACCGTGACGGTGCACCAAGAAGCCGCCCTGGGGGGTGATCTCGATCGGGAAGATCCGGCCGGGCATCTTCGCCGCGAAGGTGACCGATCCCTGGCCACCGGTGCTCTCGTAACGGGTGAGGAACAGCCCGCCTCCGCCGGCCATCCGCTTCAGTCCCGCCATGAAGCCCTTAGTGCCGCCGGTGTTGACGGTCTGGGACATCTGCACGTTGGCGGTCATCCACGACAGCTCACCGTGGGTCGAGATCACCGCATCGCCGGCATCGAGCGTCACATCGAGCACCGGAAGCGTCGTTCCCCTCACCTCTGCCTGCATCGACTACCCCTTCCCCGTTCGTCGGAAGCACCGGACAGCGCCGGCACGGTGCCGACATTCTGCACGCGTGGCGACCGTTCTGCTCGAGTGTTCGCGCCAGCGGCGGGTGCGTCCGGCCACAGGTCGTTCGGCCCTAGCTGGCGCGACGGCGACCTGCCTAGCATCGGCCTCATGACACGGGCCCGGAAGGGCGACACTGCGGTCATCGACGTTGCCGGCCTCGACCGGCTGATCGCGGTGCTCGACGAGCGCGGCTACCGGACGCTCGGCCCCGTCGCGAAGGACGGGGCGATCGTGCGTGGCACCGTCTCGGCGGCCGCCGATCTCCCGGCGGGATGGCACGACGAGCACGCCCCCGGCTCGTACCGCCTGCGCCACGACGGCTGCGACGAGCTATTCGGCTGGGCGGTCGGCCCCCAGTCCTGGAAGCCCGAGCTCTACCCGCCGGCCGAGACGCTCTGGCGCGCGCGCCCCGAGGACCGCGGCGTCGTCGAGGAGGCCGCCGATCCCACTCCCCCCCTCGCCATCGTCGGCGCGAGGCCGTGCGAGCTCGCCGGGATCACCGTGCTCGACCGCGTGCTCGCCGACGGCCCGTACACCGACCCGCGCTACGCCGCGCGACGGGCCGGCGCGTTCGTGCTCGTGGCCGAGTGCGGCACCCCCTCCGCCACCTGCTTTTGCGCCTCGATGGAAACCGGGCCGGCCGCGCACGGCGGCTTCGACCTCGCCATCGCCGAGCTCGGCGGGAGCCGCGACGGCCACGGCACGCCCGGCAGGCACGGTGCGGCGGGCGGCTCGCCCGCGGCGGACGGCCACCGCTTCGTCGTGCGGGTGGGCTCGGACCTCGGCGCCTCCGTCCTCGACGAGACCCCCTACCGGGCGGCGACCGCCGAGGAGCTCTCCGCGCGCGACGCCCTCCTCGAAGGCGCGAGGGCCCGCATGGGGCGGTCGCTCGACACCGACGGCCTCCCGGCGCTCCTCGCCCGCAACCTCGAGCATCCGCGCTGGGCCGAGGTCGCCGAGCGCTGCCTCGCCTGCGGCAACTGCACGATGGTCTGCCCGACCTGCTTCTGCAGCGACGTCGACGACGTCACCGACCTCGCCGGCACGATCGAGCGCCGCCGCCACTGGGCCTCCTGCTTCGACCTGCAGCACTCCTACCTCCACGGCGGGCCCGTGCGCAGCTCGACCTCCTCGCGCTACCGCCAGTGGGCGACACACAAGCTGTCGACCTGGCACGACCAGTTCGGCACCTCGGGCTGCGTCGGCTGCGGCCGCTGCATCGCCTGGTGCCCGGTCGGCATCGACCTCACCGAGGAGGTCGCGGCCATCCGGGCGGGCGACGGCCAGACGGCGCTCTCCCCGATCGCAGGAGGAGGCGACAGATGATCGAGGACCTGGCCGAGCTCGTCGCCCGGCACCCGCTGCTCGAGGGCCTGCACGGCGCCATCCCCGAGCTCGTCGCCGGCTGTGCGCACAACGTGGCGTTCGACACCGGCGCGCTCCTGCTCGCCGAGGGCGAGCCGGCCGACACGCTCTACCTGCTGCGGCGCGGCCGGGTCGCCCTCGAGGTGCACTCGCCAGGCCGGGGCGCGCTCGTCATCGAGACGCTCGAGGCGGGCGCGGCCGTCGGGTGGTCGTGGCTCTTCCCGCCGTACCGGTGGCACCTCGACGCCCGCGCCCTCGAGCCGGTCGGCGCGATCGCCGTGGACGCCAGGTGCCTGCGGGACAAGGCCGAAGCCGACCCGGCGTTCGGCTACGAGCTGATGAAGCGAGTGACCGCCGTGCTGCTCGACCGGCTCCAGGCGACACGGCTCCGACTGCTCGACCTCTACGGCAGTGACCGCCTCCCCATCTGAGGCACCGGCTCTGCGGAGCGGGGCGCCGAACCCGGTCACCGGCGCGCCGGGGCCGCTCGTCCCCTCGCCCTGCCGCGTCGTCGGCCGAAGGACCGAGACCGACGACGTCGTGACGCTCCTCCTCGAGCCCCCACCGGACGCCTCGCTCACCTGGCGCCCCGGGCAGTTCAACATGCTCACCGCCTTCGGCGTCGGCGAGGTGGCGATCTCGGTCAGCGGCGTTCCCGGCGAGCAGGGACCGCTCCGCCACACGGTGCGGGACGTCGGTGCCGTCTCCCACGCCCTTTGCAGCGCGCCCGTCGGCTCGGTCGTCGGCGTGCGCGGCGCCTACGGGACCGACTGGGGCGTCGACGACGTCGGCGACGCCGACGTGGTCGTCGTCGCCGGCGGGATCGGCCTCGCGCCGCTCCGGGGCGCCGTCTGGACGGTCGCCGGACGCATCGGCGCCGGGGGCGGGCGCCTCTTCGTCGCCGTCGGCGCGCGCCTTCCCGATCAGGTGGTCTTCGGCGACGACCTCATCGCATGGCGCGAGGCGGGCGCCGAGGTGGCGCTGACGGTCGACGCGGCGGCCCCCGGATGGGTCGGGCCGGTCGGCCTCGTCACCACGCTGCTGCCCAAGATGGCCTTCGACCCGGCCCGCACGGTCGCCATGGTCTGCGGACCGGAGGTCATGATGCGTTTCGTCGCCCGCGAACTGCTCGATCGCGGCGTCGACCCGGGACGGATCCGGGTCTCCCTCGAGCGCAACATGCAGTGCGGCGTGGGCCTGTGCGGCCACTGCCAGCTCGGGCCCTTACTGGTGTGCCGCGACGGTCCAGTCCTCCCCTACCGGCGCGTGGCCAAGCTGATGACCGAGCGCGAGCGATGACGGCCTCCGGGGCGGTCGGCGGCGGCCGCCCGAGCGTCGCGGTGTGGAAGTTCGCCTCGTGCGACGGCTGCCAGCTGAGCCTGCTCGACTGCGAGGACGAGCTCCTCGTGCTCGCCGGCGCGGTGCGCATCGCCCACTTCACCGAGATGTCGCGCGCAACGGTCGAGGGGCCGTACGACCTCTCCCTCGTCGAGGGCTCGATCACCTCCGAAGACGACGCCCGCAGGATCCGCGAGGTGCGCGCCGCCTCGCGCACGCTCGTGACCATCGGTGCCTGCGCGACGGCCGGCGGGATCCAGGGCCTGCGCAACTTCGCCGCGGGCGGCGAGTACGCGGCGACCGTCTACGCCCATCCGGAGTACCTGGCGACGCTCGACACCTCGACGCCGATCGCCGACCACGTCCAGGTCGACTTCGAGCTCCACGGCTGCCCGATCGACCGGTCCGCGCTGGTCGAGGTGCTCAGCGCGTTCCTCGCGGGCCGCAAGCCGGTCATCCCCGGTCACAGCGTTTGCGAGGAGTGCAAGGCGCGCGGCACGACCTGCCTCCTCGTCGGCAAGGGGATCGCGTGCCTCGGACCCGTGACCCGCGCGGGCTGCGGCGCGCTCTGCCCGGCGGTCGATCGCGGCTGCTTCGGCTGCTTCGGTCCGGCCGAGACGGCGAACACCGCGTCGCTCGCCGGGCGCCTGCTCCAGCTCGGCACGGCGCCGGGCGACGTCTCCCGCCTCTTCCGCACGTTCAACGCCAACGCCCCCGCCTTCCGAGAGGAGAGCCTCGCCCATGACCCACGGCGCCCGGCCGACTGAGCGCACGATCGCCGTCGAGGGCCTCGCCCGGGTCGAGGGCGAGGGGTCGCTTCGCGCCGTGGTGCGCGACGGCACCGTCTCCGACGTCGAGCTGACCATCTTCGAGCCACCCCGGTTCTTCGAGGCGCTGCTCCGCGGCCGGCGCCACGTCGAGGCGCCGGACATCACGGCTCGCATCTGCGGCATCTGCCCCGTCGCTTATCAGATGAGCGCCTGCCGGGCCATCGAGGACGCCTGCGGCGTCGAGGTCGGCGGACCGATCTCGGCGCTGCGGCGGCTCCTCTACTGCGGCGAGTGGATCCAGAGCCACGCCCTGCACGTCTACCTGCTCCACGCTCCGGACTTCTTCAGCTGCGAGGACGCGGTCGAGCTCGCCGAGCGTGACCGCACGGCGGTCGAGCGGGGGCTGCGGCTGAAGAAGGCGGGCAACTTGTTGATGGAGACGGTGGGCGGGCGCGCCATCCACCCGGTGAACGTGCGTGTCGGCGGCTTCTACCGGGCGCCGTCGGCCGAGCAGATCGCCGCGCTCGCCGAGCCGCTGCGCGCCGCGCGCGACCTCGCGCTCGAGACGGTCGCCTGGACCGCCGGGTTCGACTTCCCCGACGTCGAGAGCGACTACCTCTTCGTCGCCCTGCACGAGCCGGACCGTTACGCCATCGAGTCGGGGCGCGTCCGGTCCTCGGGCGGGCTCGACACCACCGCTGCCGGCTTCGACGCCGCCGTCATCGAGGAGCACGTCGCCCGCTCGACCGCGCTCCACGCACGGCTCGACGGGCGTGAGGCCTATCTGACCGGTCCGCTGGCGCGCTACTCGCTCAACCGGGACCAGCTCGGCGCGCTGGCCCGACAGGCCGCCGACGCCGCCGGTCTCGGTGAGACCTGCCGCAATCCCTTCCGGAGCATCGTCGTGCGAAGCGTCGAGCTCGTCGAGGCGTGCGACGAGGCGCTGCGGCTCGTCACCTCCTACGAGCCGCCGAGTCCGCCGGCGGTCGACGTGCCAGCGCGCTCCGGCGTGGGCGTCGCAGCCACCGAGGCGCCACGAGGTCTGCTGTTCCACCGCTACGAGCTCGACGCCGACGGCCTCATCACCTCGGCGCGCATCGTGCCCCCGACGTCCCAGAACCAGCTCAGCATCGAGGCCGACCTGCGCCGAGTGGTCGAGGGTGGCCTTCACCTCAGCGACGAGTCGCTCACCTGGCGCTGCGAGCAGGCGGTGCGGAACCACGATCCGTGCATCTCCTGCGCCGCCCACTTCCTCGACGTCGAGGTGGTGCGCTCATGACCGAGACCACGCGCCGGGCGGTGATCGTCGCCGGGATCGGCAGCGAGTACCGACAAGACGACGGGGCCGGGGTGGCGGTCGCCCGCGCGGTCGCGATGTCGGCGGCGGGAGTGGTCGACGTCGGCCCGCTCGGCGAGCCCCTCGACCTGCTCGGCCGGTGGGACGGCGCCGACCTCGCGGTGATCGTCGACGCCACGCGCTCGGGCGCGGCGCCCGGCACGATCCAGCTCCTCGATCTCGACCTGGACGGGTCCGCTGGCACCGAGGGGCGCGGCGGGGACGCGGGTCCGTCGAGCACGCACGGCATCGGGATCGCCGGGGTCCTCCGCCTCGCCCGCGCCGTCGGCCAGGCGCCGCACCACGTCGTCGTGGTCGGCATCGAAGGCGAGCGATTCGGCCTGGGGATCGGGCTGTGCCCAGCGGTCGAACGCTCCGTGACGGAGGCGGCCGCCTACGTCCTCGAGCTCGTGACGGAGGTGCGCTGATGTGCCAGCAGCGGTTGCAGCGGGTGGTGCAGGGGCCGATCGGTGGGACGGTGTGCGTGGAGGACGCCGACCGCCGGCGCCACGTCGTCTCGCTCCTCGCCTACGACGGGCCGCCCCCCGTGGTCGGCGACTGGCTCGTCGTGCACAGCGGCTACGCGCTCGACCGGGTCGACGCCGAGGACGCAGAAGCCATCCTCGCCGAGCTGGCGGCGGCCGAGCTGGCAACGTCGGAGCGACGGGGAGTGCAGGAGGGGGCGGAATGAGCACCAGAGGCCCCGCAGGAGCGCCTCGGCGGCTGTCGGGCGTGGCCGTCGCCGGGATGACCGCACTGATCAGCGGTGTGTCGGTCTTCGTGAACGCCTACGGCGTGCACGCGCTGCCGACGGCCGCCGTCTACACGAGCGCGAAGAACCTCGTCGCCGCGGTCCTGCTCGCCGCGGCGGTCGTCGCGATCCCCGCGCTGCGCTCCCGGAGCCTCGGCGGAGACGCCTCCTCGCCCGGTGCCGTCACGGGCCGACCGGCGCCCTCGGCCGCACCGGCGCCCCCTCACCTGGCGCGCGCCGCCGCCCTCGCCTACGTCGGGGCGATCGGGGGCGGCCTCGCCTTCGTCCTCTTCTTCAGCGGGCTCGCCCGGACGAGCGCAGTACCCGCAGCCTTCCTCCACGACACCCTGATCGTCTGGGTCGGGGTGCTCGCGTGGCCCGCGCTCCGTGAACGACTCTCCGTGTGGAACATCGCTGCCGTCGGGCTCCTCGTCACCGGGCAGGCCCTTGCCGCCGGCGGCGTCGGCCACCTCGTCGCCGGGGGCGGGGAGCTGATGGTGCTCGGCGCCACGCTGCTCTGGGCGGTCGAGGTGGTCGTCGCCAAGCGGCTGCTCGCCACCTACTCGGCCGGCACGATCGCCCTCGTCCGCATGGGCGGAGGCGCCGCGGTGCTCGTCGCCTACCTCGGCGCCACCGGCCAGCTGCCCACGCTGCTCGCCCTCGACGCCCACCAGCTCGCCTGGGCGGTGCTCACCGGCGCGCTCCTCGCCGCCTACGTCGGCACCTGGCTCACGGCGCTCGCCCGGGCGCGCGCCGTCGACGTCACCGCGGTGCTGGTGGCGAGCGTCGTCGTCACGGCGCTCCTCCAGGCGGCGGCGGGGCACGGGTCCCTCGTGCCGCAGCTCGCCGGGCTCGGCCTCGTCGTCGCGGGCACCGCCGCGGTGCTGTGGGGCTGGCCCCGGCAGGCGATGGCGTGAGCGGCGCTTCGGGCCCCGGTGGCCCGACGGCGCACGACGGCTCCCCCCGCCGCGACGCTGGCGGGCGGCCGGTCGTGCCGGCGCCGGGGCCGGTCCTGTTCGCCCGCTACGCCTACCCGCCGAACGCCCTCGGCTACTGCGGTCCGGCCGACCCCGCGGCGCTCCTCGGCGCGGCGAGCGACGGGAGCGATCTCGCGACCTTGGAGCAGCTCGCCGGCCGGTTCGAGGGCGCCTGGCCCTACCTCCGGCTCATCGCGACCTGCAACGGGATCGCCGACCCGCTCGACCGCCGGGTCGTGGAGGCCTACTGGGTCGGCAACGCGCTGCTCGATCGCGTCCCGCCGTCGGTGCTCGTCGCCTCGCTCGACGAACGCTTCGAACGGCGCACCCGCCGGGATTTTGCATCGATCGCCACGTCGGTCGTCCCCCTCGGGGGGATCCCCCACCACAGCTTCCACGTCTTCGCGGTCTACCCGTGGCTCGGCCTTCTGCGCGTCGGCATGGAGGGTGCCCCGCTCACCGTGCTCGACCGCTGCCGGATCCGCTGGGGCAGCGTCGAGGCAGTGTCCGGCGACTCGGTCGTCGTGCGCTCCCGCCCGCTCCGCTTCGCCGGGAGCCGCCTCGTGCTCGGCGAGGAACGCCTCGAGGTGGCGAGCCGGGGCGTCGGCGGCGTCGGGTTCGTGGAGGACGTCGCGCCGGGCGATGTGGTGTCGCTCCACTGGGACTGGGTCTGCGACCACCTGACGCCACGCGGGCGGGCGCGACTCGAGCACTACACGGCGCTCAACCTGCAGGCGGTGAACGCGCTGCCGTCGCCGGGACCGGCGGTCGCCGCGGACACGCGGGGCGGCTGAGCCGGGCGGCGAGGACCTCGCCGTCGAGCGTGAAGCGTGTCGCGGCCGCACGATGTCGCCCGTGCGCTCGACACCTCGGGCGACGCCCGTACAAGTAATCCGGTAGGTCGCCGGGTAGGTCGGCTCTCCACGCTGTCCGGGTCCCGTCTGAGGACGGGCTCCGACAGCACGGACAGAGGAGGACCGGATGCCTGCGACGCTCGAGGCCATCGTGACGGGGAGTGCACTGACCATCAGGGCCTGGGAGGACCCAGTCGTCGACGCGCTCGGCCATGACCCGCGCTCTGAGTACGTCGAGCGGTTCTGGTTGCCGGTGCTCGGTCC
>DATKQY010000057.1:0-132194 GCA_035532475.1 Acidimicrobiales bacterium
CCTGAACGGCCCCTTCGACGACCTCTTCCTCCCTCCATCGCCGGTGGCTGCGCGCTTCCCTGGCATGGGGAAAAAGGGTACAGCTCACAACCGGTGAGTGGAAATCTGAGGGGATCTTCCTCTCACAAGTCAAGAGGTTTAATCTGTCTAGCAGGCTTCTTCCGGTGGAGGCGAAGGGACTCGAACCCTCGAACCTCTTGACTGCCAGTCAAGCGCTCTACCAACTGAGCTACGCCCCCGGGGTTCGACGATCCTACCAGCAGGCCTGAGGGTCCCCGGAGCGACCTCGGCGACCCGCCCGGCAGGCGAACGCGTTCCCGGCGAGGTTCTCGGAGCCGGCGCATGCAGGAGGACGAGGCACCGGCATGAGCCGCCGGGCTCGTCCGGCACGGACCGGCGCGACGGGGCAGCATGGTGTCATGGATGTCAACCGAATCGACCCGCCCGGCGTCGCCGACGAGCGCACGATGCTCGAGAGCTGGCTGGACTACCACCGGGCGACCCTCGCCATGAAGTGCGACGGCCTCGAGGACCCCCAGCTGCGCGAGCGCGCCGTGCCCCCGTCCACCCTGTCGCTGCTCGGGCTGGTCCGCCACATGGCGGAGGTGGAGCGCGCCTGGTTCCGTCGCTTTCTCGGCGGCGAGGACGCCCCCTACCTCTACTGCGCGCGGACCGCCGACGGCGACCGCGACGACGGTGAGTTCGACGACGTCGAGACCGCCGAGGTCGCCGAGGACTTCGCGACCTGGCACGAGGAGTGTGAGCATTCGCGAGGGGTCGCCGCGTCGCTGCCTTCCCTGGACGTCACCGCTGAGCGACGAGGTGAGGTGCTGTCGTTCCGGTGGGTGCTCGTCCACATGGTCGAGGAGTACGCGCGACACAACGGTCACGCCGACCTCATCCGCCAGTCGATCGACGGAGCCGTCGGGGACTGAACTGCGTCAGCCGGCGTCGCCGAGCACGCTCTCGACGTCACGGAGGTGGTGGACGAGCTCGTGGACCGTGTGGCGGGCGATCCACTCCACGCTTCGCACCGCCTGCACCGGCCAGTTGTAGTGGCCCTCCCGTCGCCAGCCGCCCTCGTCCAGGTGCTCCAGCGCCACGGCGAGCCCGTCGGCGGCCCCGAGGAGTGCTGACCGGACGGTCGCGGGATCCTGATCGTTGTAGCGCTCCTCGGCGACGCGCTCGTCGCGGCGCATCGGGGCGAACGCGGGCACGTCCTCGACGAGCGCCAGCCCGATCCGTGAGCGCTGAACGTCGAGCAGGTCCCTGACGTGGCAGGCGTACTCGAGCGCCGACCAGACCCCGTCGCGCACATGTGCCCGCAGGCGTTCGGCCGGGGACGCGGCGAGTCTCGCCGCGTACTCGCCGCCGAGCGACCCCACCGTCACCGGGAGCTCAACACGTCCGAGTGCGGCGTAGTCGTAGCCGCACTCCGCGCAGGTGTCCATTCTCCATGCTACGGACGGACGCCCCCGACGACGGGGTCCGTGGGGCCGGGGGCCCGCGGCGCTCGGAGGCCCGGGGGCATCGGGCCGGCCATCCGGGGAGGTCGGCACCGATCGGTAACCTGTGGCCGTGACCGAGGCCTACGACTTCGAGCTGGTAGAGGCGACCTGGCAGCACCGCTGGTTCGAGATGGGGACCTACCAGGTCGACAACGACGACCGGCGCCCGCCCTACTACGTGCTCTCGATGTATCCGTACCCGAGCGGGCCCGCCCACCAGGGTCACATCCGTAACTACACCCTCGGCGACGTCCTCGTGCGCTTCCGCACGATGCAGGGCTACGCGGTGCTCAGCCCCTTCGGCTTCGACTCCTTCGGTCTGCCCGCTGAGAACGCCGCCATCAAGGGCGGGGCGCACCCGCGCGACTGGACGGAGGCGCGGATCCTCGAGCTCTCACAAAGCGTGGTGCGCCTCGGTGCCGTATACGACTGGCGACGGGAGCTGCGCAGCCACGACTGGCAGTACATGCGTTCCAACCAGATGATCTTCACCCGCCTGCTGGAGGCCGGCCTCGCCTACCGGTCGGAGGCGCCGGTCAACTGGTGCCCGGGCTGCCAGACGGTGCTCGCCAACGAGCAGGTGCTCGCCGACGGTACGTGCGAGCGCTCGGGCGACCTGGTCGAGCGCCGCCTCCTCGAGCAGTGGTTCCTGCGCATCACCAAGTACGCCGACGAGCTGCTCGACGCGCTCGACGGGTTGGACTGGCCCGAGCGGGTGAAGACGATGCAGCGCAACTGGATCGGCCGCTCGGAGGGCGCCAAGATCGCCCTGCCCGTCGACGGCCGTCCCGACCTTCGCATCGAGGTCTTCACGACCCGCCCCGACACCGGATTCGGGATGACCTACGTCGTCCTCGCGCCCGAGCACGCCCTCGTCGACGAGCTGACGACGCCGGAGCAGGCCGCCGCCATCGATGCGCTGCGCAGCCGCGTCTCGCACGAGTCCGACATCGAGCGTCTCTCGACCGAGGGAGCGATCGAAAAGCGCGGCGCCTTCACCGGCAGCTACGCCGTCAACCCCTTCAACGGGGAGAAGGTGCCGGTCTACGTCGCCGACTACGTCCTGATCAGCTACGGCACCGGGGCGATCATGGCGGTGCCCGCCGAGGACGAGCGTGACTTCGCGTTCGCCACCGCCTACGGCCTCCCGATCGTGCGGACCGTCGAGCCGCCGGAGGGCTTCGAGGGCGGCGCCTTCTCGGGCGACGGCCGGAAGATCAACAGCGGGTTCCTCAACGGCCTCGACGTCGTGCGCGCGAAGCAGGCGGCGGTCGAGTGGCTGGAGGCGAACGACTTCGGCGAACGGACCGTCCAGTACCGCCTGCGCGACTGGCTGATCAGCCGCCAGCGCTACTGGGGCTGCCCGATCCCCGTCGTCTACTGCCCGAATGACGGCATCGTGCCGGTCCCCGATGATCACCTGCCGGTCCTGCTGCCGAACGACGTGGAGTTCCTGCCGACGGGCGAGTCGCCGCTCCGCCACAACCAGGGCTTCCTGCGCACCAGCTGCCCGCGCTGTGATGGCCCTGCGACGCGCGAGACCGACACGATGGACACCTTCGTCGACTCGTCCTGGTACTACTTGCGCTTCTGCAACCCCTGGGACCCCGATCGACCCGTCGACGTGGAGGTGGCGCGGCACTTCATGCCCGTCGACCAGTACATCGGCGGGATCACCCACGCGATCCTGCACCTCCTCTACGCCCGCTTCTTCAACCGCGCCCTCGGCGATCTCGGCCTCGCGCCAGCGGAGGCCCGGGAGCCCTTCGCCCAGCTTTTCTGCCAGGGGATGATCCGACTGAACGGCAAGGCGATGTCGAAGTCGAAAGGCAACGTCGTCTCGCCCGACGAGTACTTCCGCTCGGTCGGCGCCGACGCGCTGCGCCTGGCGCACCTGTTCTTCGGCCCCCCCGTCGAGGACATCGACTGGACCGACCAGACCGACCACATCATCGAGGGCTGCGCGAAGTACCTGCGCCGCGTCTGGCGCCTAGCCGTCGGCGACGCGACGGGCTCGGAGGAGGAGCCGGCCGAGACCGCTGAGGCCGGGGCCGCTCGAGCCAGCGCGAACGGGGGGGCGGAGACGCTTCGGCGGATGACGCACCGGACGATCCGAGACGTGACACGCGACCTCGAGAGCTACGGCTTCAACACGGTCGTCTCCTCGTGCATGAAGCTCACCAATGCGATCTTCGACGCCGAGCGCGCCGGCGTCGAGCGTGCCGTGGTCGACGAAGCGATCGACACCCTGCTGATGCTGCTCGCCCCCCTCGTGCCGCACCTCACCGCCGAGGCGTACGAACGTCGCAACGGGCGCCACGTCCACGAGGAGTCGTGGCCGGTCGCCGACGAGGCGTTCCTCGTCGAGCCCACCGTGACGATGGTCGTGCAGGTCGATGGGAAGGTCCGCGACCGTTTGGAGGTCGACGCGTCGATCGGCGAGGACGAGGCCGTCAAGCTGGCGCTCGCGAGCCCGAAGATCGCAGAGCTGCTCGGTGCCAAGCCCCCGGCACGCGTCGTCGCCCGCCCACCGCGCCTCGTGAACATCGTCCGTTGAGCAACCGGCGCCCGGCCGGGGCGTCGTCCCGTCAGGACGCCTCGCGCGAGGCCTCCGGCCGCAGGCGCAGCCCCAGCAGCCGCTCGACCCGGCCGTCTTCGAGCTCGAGGAGCGAGGCGAGCTTCGCGTCGGCGATGGCGAAGCGAGCGTCGGCGAAGTGCTCGGGATCGGGGACCGCGACGACGCGCATGCGCGCCGCCTTCGCGGCGATGCAGCCGTTCACAGCGTCCTCGAGCACGACGCACTCGAGCGCGCCTGCGCCGATCGTCGCGGCGGTCCTCAAGAACAGCGCCGGGTGGGGCTTACCGAGGGTGTCGTCGTCGGCCGAGCACACGGCGGCGAACCTGGGCCGCAGGTCGAAGCGGTCCAGCACGGCCTCGATGACCGGGTGGGTCGAGCCGGACGCGAGCGCGAGGGTCAGCCCGCGCTCGGCCATGTAGTCGAGCGCGTCCAGCGCGCCGGGCATGAGCGCGCCCTCGCTCCAGACCGCGGCGACGACGCCGTCGGCGATCCGCCGCACGAGCTCGGGGTCGCCCGGCTCGCCCCAATCGAGCAGCTCCCGGAAGTAGCCGACGACCTCGTCGACCCGCATGCCCATCGTCGCGCCACCGGCGATGAGCGGGCGGATGTCGACACCGAGGGCGTCGAAGACGTCCGTCTCGACCCGCCGCCAGAAGGGCTCGGAGTCGACGAGCAGACCGTCCATGTCGAAGATGGCCGCGCGGGCCGCCGGCCAGCGCGACCCGCGCGCTTGTGGCCGGGACCTTCGTGGAGGATCCGGCGCCGCCGGGGACGCCGTCGGCGTCGTCGTTCCCACCGCCCGCTTCCTACACCTCGCCGCGCAGGTAGCGCTCGAGCTCCGCCGCGATCTCCTCGCCGGAGGGGATCTCCGCGCCGAAGCCATCGCCTTCGACGTCGCTCTCGTTCGCCTGCTGCTCGAGCTGGCGGACCATCTCGACATGCTCGGCGGACTCCGCGATCAGCTCGTCGACACGGCGCTTGCCCGCCTCGGCGGTCTCGCGCAGGTCGTCGGTGTCGATGACCAGCCCGGAGACGTTGGCCAGGCCGTCGACCAGCGCGAGGGCGGCAGCCGGGAACGGCATCGCCGAGACGTAGTGCGGCACCCTGGCCCACAGGCCGACCGACGGCATGCCCAGCTCCGAGCACCCGGCCGCGATGACCTCGCCGATGCCGGCCGGCACCTCGAGGGCGCCGGGCACGAAACCGACCTTGCGAGCCAGCTCCGAGCTGGAGGCCGTCGAGGCGAGGCGTACCGCACGCGTGTGCGGCGTGCCCGTCGGGAAGCCACCCAGGCCGACGACGAGCCGGACCCCGAGCTCAAGGGCGAGGCCCGCGACCTCCGCCGAGAAGGAGCGCCAGCGGTAGTCGGGCTCCGGCCCGACGAGGAACGCCACGCCTGAGCCGAGCCGGTCGGTCCCGACCAGCAGCTGGGGCTCGGCGAAGGTGATCGCGCCGCGCACGCCGTCGTCGATCCGAAGGCGCGGCCGGCGCGCCCGGTGGTCGATGAGCTCGTCGGCGGAGAAGGTGGCGAGCAGCTCGGTGTGCATCGAGCCGAGGAGGGTGCTCATCGCCGTCGCCGCCGCGAAGCCGGCGTCGATCCAGCCCTCCATGGCGATCACCAGGACGGGCCGCTCCGGCGGGACGACGGGACGTCGCTCGGCGAGTGGCACGGGTGAGAGGCTAACCGAGCCCGGACACCCCGCCTGCGGACGGACACCCGCCGCGCCGGGGCGTCGCGCCCGCCCGGGTGCGCGCTCGCTCACGCCGCGAGCGCGCACCCGGGCCGTCCCGGCCACGACGGCGCGCCCGGGAGCAGGCGGAACGACCAGCTCAAAGCGCCAGCGTGTCGCCTCCGTCGACGACTATCGCCGCGCCGTTGACGAAGCTCGCCGGCTCAGAGCAGAGGAAGGCGACGACGCGGCCGAAGTCGGCCGGGTCGCCGCCCCCGACGGCGCCCCCGAGCGCGACCTGCCGCTCTGTGGCGTGCCGTCCGGGGCAGGCGAGGTTCAGCGTGATGCCGGAGCCCCGCAGGTCAGACGCTGCGGTCTTCGCCCACGCCCACAGTCCGGTCCGCGCCGCGTTCGAGAGCGCGAGCCCGGGGATCGGCTGGACGACCGAGAAGGAGGCGATGCAGCAGAGCCTGCCCCACCCCCGCTCGCGCAGGTGCGGCAGGGCGGCACGCACCAGTCGGACCGAGGTCAGCAGGTTGGCCTCGACGGCCTTGCGCAGGGCGGCGTCGTCGACGTCCAGCGCGTGCATCGGCGGCGGCCCGCCGGCGTTCGCGACGACGATGTCGAGGCGGCCGAAGCGCTCCAGCGTCGCCTCGACGAGCCGGGCCGGCACCGCCTCCTCCGTGACGTCGCAGGGGACCGCGAGCACCTCGCCGCCCCTGCCGCGGATGGCCGCTTCGGCGTCGCCGAGAGCTTCGGAACTCCTCGCGCAGATCACGACGGCGGCGCCCTCGCCGGCGAGCGCCTCGGCGGAGGCGCGGCCGAGACCCTTCGAGGACGCCGTGACGAGCGCCACCCTCCCGGTCAGCCCGAGATCCATCGGCAAAGCTCCTTTCGTCGACCGGGCGTCGCCTGCCGCCCCGGTGTCTGCACCCCGCCCCGGGCGGCCGCTCGCCGGGTCGGGCACCCCCACCTGCGCCTCGCGCAGCTGCCGCGGTGAACCCGCCCGCACCCCGCGCGGCCGGCCCGCCTGCGGCTACCTCAGGCCTCGACGACGTGCAGGTCGTGATCGGCCGTGTTGCAGGCGAGCGCGCCCCCCGCGATGGCGACGACAATGTCCTCGATCCGCGCGCCCATCCGTCCGCTCAGGTAGATGCCGGGCTCGACGGAGAAGGCGTGACCGGAGCGCAGCGGCGTCGAGTTCCCCTCCACGAGGTACGGGTCCTCGTGCTCCTCGATCCCGATCCCGTGACCGATCCGGTGGATGAAGGCGTCGCCGTAGCCGGCGGACGCGATGACCCGGCGCCCGACGCGGTCGATCTCCTCGCAGGCGACTCCCGACCTCACGGCCGCGACCGCGGCCGACTGGGCCTCTTGCAGCACGCCGTAGAGCGTCTCGAGCTCGGGGTCCGGCTCCCCGGTCACGACCGTACGGGTGATGTCGGAGCAGTACCCGACGTCACCGCCGAGGTGGAGCGTGCCGCCGAAGTCGCACACCACGGTCTCGCCGCGCCCGATGCGCCGGTCTCCCGCCTCGTGGTGCGGGCTCGCCGCGTTCGGCCCGCTGCCGACGATGGCGAAGTTGACCTTGGCGTGCCCCTCGGCACGGAGCCGGACGGCGAGCTCGGCGGAGACCTCGGCCTCGCTCCGACCGATCAGCGCGATCTCCCCCGCGAGCAGTGCCTCTGCGACGCGGTCGGCGGCCGCCCCCGCGGCCACGAGCGCGGCGATCTCCGAGGCGTCCTTCACGGCCCGAAGCCGCGCCGTGACCTCCGACGCCCGGCGCCAGGAGGCCCGCGGCAGCGCCCGCTGCAGCTCCAGCAGCAGCATCGCCCAGCAGCGGTCCGAGACGGCGAGCGACGTCCGGGCTCCGACCAGGCTCGCGACGAGCGCGACGGCGTCCTCGCCGTCCGCGTAGGAACGGAGCGCGAAGAGCCGCTCGTCCACCGCGACGCGTGGCGCCTCGAGCCGGGGGACGACGAGGGTCGCCCGTGCGTCGGAGGGGAAGACGAGCACCGTCGGGCGCTCGAGGGGCATCGCCTCGTAGCCGCTCAGCCAGGGAAGGTCGGCGCCGATCGACAACAGGAGCGCCTCGAGGCCCTGGGCGCGCATCGCCGCGCGCACGCGCTCCGCGCGCACGAGGCGCGCCTCGACCGGGTCGGGGGGCGCGAGATCGAGCTGCACGGGAGCGAGCCGGCCCCGGCTCAGGCCGGCCCAGCCGCTTCGGCGCGCCCGTTCCCCGCCCGGCGGGTGTTCGACTCGGCGGCCTGGCGGGCGTGGTAGCTGGAGCGGGTGAGCGGCGACGCCTCCACGTGGCCGAAACCCATCGCGAGCGCGGCGGCGCGCAGGCGGCCGAACTCCTCGGGTGCCCACCACCGGTCGACGGGAAGCTGCGTCGTCGACGGCCGCAGGTACTGGCCGAGCGTGACGATGTCCACCCCGACGCCGGCGAGGTCGGCGAGTGCCCCGAGCACCTCGTCCTCCCGCTCGCCCATGCCGAGGATGATGCCGGACTTGGTGGTCAGCCCGGCCGCCTTCGCGCGACCGAGCACCGAGAGGCTGCGCGCGTAGGAGGCCGAAGGCCGCACGGCGCGCTGGAGCCGGAGCACCGTCTCGAGGTTGTGGTTCAGCACGTCGGGAGCCGCGTCGAAGATCGTCTGGAGCGCCGCGGGATCGCCCTTGCAGTCCGGGATCAGGACCTCAACGGTCGTGTCGGGCCGCCGGACGCGCACCGCGGCGATCGTCGCCGCGAACGCGGCCGCGCCCCCGTCGGGGAGATCGTCGCGGGCCACCGCCGTGACGACCGCGTGGGCGAGGCCCATCCGCTCGACGGCCTCCGCGACGTGGTCCGGCTCGTCGGGGTCGAGCGGGAGCGGGTGGCGCGTGTCGACGAGGCAGAAGCCGCACGCCCGGGTGCAGCGCTCGCCGTTGATCATGAACGTCGCCGTGCCGTCGGCCCAGCACTCATAGACGTTCGGGCAGCCGGCCTCCTCGCACACGGTGACCAGCTTCAGCTCCCGCATCGTCCGGCGCAGCGAGAGGTAGCTCCCGCCCATCTCCGCCCGTACCCGTAGCCAGTCGGGCTTGCGCTCGGAGATGGCCACCCCCGCGGCGGGGTCGACCCCCGCGGCAGCGAGGCGCCGCTCGAGCGGGCGGGCGCCGGCCGAGAGCGCGACCGGCACGACCGCAGGCGTCCCGGACGAGGCCACCGGCTCGACCGGCGCCGTCCGCCGGCGGTGGTCCGCGCTCGGGACGTCCTGGCGCTCGATGCGCCGGAGGGTGGAGCGCGGGCCGAAGACGAGCACCTCGGCGGCCCTGGCGACGACCGCGTCGGCGACGTCGCGCACCGTCGCGCGGACACCCTCCGCCTCGAGGGAGGTCACCGACCGGTCGTGGATCCCGCACGGGACGATGTGCTCGAACATCGACAGGTCGGGGGCGACGTTCAGCGCGAAGCCGTGCATGGTGCGCCCGCGGCTGACGCGCACGCCGACCGCGCAGATCTTGCGCGGGTCGGCACCGCCCGGGTCGACCCACACGCCGGGGTAGCCGTCGAGCGGCCCCGCCCCGGGCAGGCCGACGTCGGCCAGCGCTTCCGCGACGAGCTGCTCCAGGCTGTGGACGTAGCGGGGCACGGCGCCCGGTCCCATCGGGATCGAAAGGATCGGGTAGCCGACGAGCTGGCCGGGCCCGTGGTAGGTGACGTCGCCCCCGCGGTCCGCCCGGACGAGGTCCGCGCCCACCTCGCCCGGATCGGCGAGGACGTGCTCCGGCCTCGCCCGAACGCCGAGGGTGTAGACGTGCGGGTGCTCCATCAGGAGCAGATGGTCGTCACCGCTCCTGCGGAACAGGGCGTGCTGGAGCGCGTGCGCGTCCTGGTAACGGACGCGCCCGAGCCAGCGAACCCGGAGCGGGCCGAGACTCGACACCGGACCGCCTAGAGCTCTGCCGGCCAGTCGCGCGTCTCGATGACGTTCGCGAGGTCGCGCAGGAACGCCCCGACGTACGCGCCATCGACCGCTCGGTGGTCGAAGGACAACGCGAGGATCCCGACCGAGTGGATCGCGATCGACTCGGAACCGTCGGCGTCCGTCACGACGACGGGCTTGCGCTTGACCCCGTCCGTCGAAAGGATCGCCACCTGCGGCTGGGCGATGATGGGGAAGCTGACGAACGTGCCGAACGGTCCGGGGTTCGTGATCGTGAAGGTGCCACCCGAGATGTCGTCGAGCGAGAGCTTGCGTGAGCGGGCCCTCGACGCCAGGTCGGCGACGGAGCGCGCGATACCGCGCAGCGACTGGCCGTCGACGTTGTGGATGACCGGGACCATCAGTCCTTCGCCGTCGAGGTCGACTGCGACACCGAGGTGCACGTCCTTGTGCAGCACGAGGGCGTCGTCGCCGACCGAGGAGTTGAGGTGCGGGTAGCTCCGCAGCACGTCGATCGTCGCCCGCGCGATGAACGGCAGGTACGTGAGGCTCACGCCCTCCTCCGCCTTGAAGCGCTCCCGGTTGGCGCGCCGCACGCGCTCGACCGCCTCGAAATCGACCTCGATGGCCATCAGGGTGTGGGCCGAGGTCGCCTTCGAGCGCACCATGTGCTCCGCGGTCACCCGCCGGATCGTCGTGAACGGCAGGACCTCGTCACGGAGCCCGAGGGGCGGGGGCGGGGGCGACAGGTTCGCCGGCGCGGCCTGAGCCGCGGGGGCCGTCGCCGGGAAGGCGACCGGCGCGGCGGTGGACGGCGCCGGAGTCACGGCCGTCCGGGTGGGTGCCGGAGCGGGCGCGGTCGCAACCTGGGCGGCCGGGGCCGCCGCTGACCCCTGCGCGACGCGGGTGTCGATGAAGCCGAGGACGTCCTCGCGCGTGATCCTGCCGCCCATCCCCGTCCCCGGGATCGCGGACGGGTCGAGCTCGTGCTCGGTGATCAACCTGCGGACGACCGGCGAGAGGAGCGCGCCGCGGCTGCGGTCGGTGCCGCTCCCGTCCGGCGTACCGGCGGTGGCGGAGGCCACGGGGGCGGATGCCGCGGCGGATGCCGCGGCGGGCGCAGGTGCCGCGGCCGCGGGTGCCGACGCCGGTGCCGGCGCCTCCGCCACAGATGCGGCCGCCGGGGCCGGGATCTCCGGTGCCGGCGCGGGCGCAGGTGTCGCGGCCGCGGGTGCCGGCGGCGGCTCGGCGGCGGGTGCGGCGGGGGCCTCGGTGGCCGGGGTCGCGGGCGCGGCCGACGGGAGGGCGGCCGAACCCGCCTCGCCGACCACCGCCAGGCGCGCGCCGACGTCGACCGTCTCGCCCTCTTGGACGAGGATCTCCTGGAGTACGCCGGCGACCGGCGAGGGGACCTCGGAGTCGACCTTGTCGGTCGACACCTCGAAGAGCGGCTCGTCCTGGGCAACGGCATCACCGACGGCCTTCATCCAGCGGATGATCGTCCCCTCGGTCACCGTCTCGCCGAGCTGCGGCATCGTGATGTCAGCCAACGTGGAGGCCCCTTCCAGTGAGTGCGAGCACCGTCTCGCCGAACGTCTCGGACAACGAGGGGTGCGGTTGGATGAACTGCGCGATCTCGTCCGGCGTCGCCTCCCAGTTCACGGAGAGGTACGCCTGGCCGAGCTGCTCGGTGACCCACGGCCCGACCATGTGCACACCGAGCAGGCGCCCGGCTCGACCGTCGGGCCGGCGCTCGGCGATCACCTTCACGAGACCCTCGGTCTCGCCGATGATGCGCGCCCGGCCGTTCCCCCCGAAGGGGTCCTTCTGGACGACGACGTCGTAGCCGGCGTCGCGGGCCCCCTGCTCGGTCATCCCGCAGAAGGCGACCTCGGGGTGGCAGTAGATGCACCAGGGAACCTTGCCGTAGTCGACCGGCACGGCCGGCTCCTCGAGGATCTCCTTCACGACCAGCACGCCCTCGGCGAAGCCGACGTGCGCCAGCTGCGGCGTCGCCACCAGGTCCCCGACGGCGAAGACGCCGTCCACGCCAGTACGCATCCACTCGTCGACGCGGACGAAGCCCCGCTCGTCGAGCTGCACGCCCGTGCCCTCGGCGAGCAGCCCGTCGGAGAGCGGGCGCCGACCGACGGACACGATGACGACGTCCACGTCGACGCGCTCGCCGTCACCGAACAGGACGGTCGTGCCGCGCTCGCTCGGCTCGTGGCCACGGACCTCCACCCCGGTGCGGACCTCGATGCCGCGCTTCTTGAACGACCGCACGACGACGTCGGAGACGTCGGAATCGCAACCGGGCAGCAGGCTCGGGAGCACCTCGAGCAGCGTGACCTGCGCGCCGAGATCCGCGATCATCGAGGCGAACTCGCAGCCGATGGCGCCGCCGCCGATGACCACGGCGGAGGCCGGGATCGCGGCGAGATCGAGCACCTCGTCCGAGGTGAGCACGACCCTGCCGTCGGGCTCGAAGCCCGGGATCGTGCGGGGCACCGAGCCCGAGGCGAGCACGACGTGGGTACCGCTGATGTCGCGGCTGGTGCCGTCCGGCGCGCTGACGCGCACCACGTTGCCGGGGAGCAGCTGGCCGACACCGGCGACCGTCGTGACCTTCCGAGCGCGCAGGAGGCCCGAGAGCCCCCGGAAGAGCTGCTCGACGACCTTGCCCTTGCGGTCGAGGCTGACGGCGAAGTCCACGGTCGGCTGGCCCGCCTGGATGCCGAACTCCTTCGCGCCGGCCACCGAGCGGTAGACGCTCGCCGTCTCCAGGAACTCCTTCGCCGGGATGCAGCCGCGGTGCAGGCAGGTGCCGCCGACCTTGTCCTTCTCGACCATCGCGATCGACAGCCCCGCCGCGGCGCCGTACAGGGCGGTCGCGTATCCGCCCGGGCCGCCGCCGATGATGACGACGTCGTAGTGCTCGCTCGTCCCCTCACCTTCAGGCGTCGGAACCACCTCCCTGCTCGTCCCGCCAGGCGACTGCCCCAGCCACCGGCGCACCCGGTCGGGCGCTCGGAGGACAGCCTAACGACGGGCGGGAACAGCGGCGAAACCGCTTCGCCGCCAGGTCCGGCGCCCGGCGCGTCGCCCGACGGCCGCCCGAGCCCCGGGGCAGCGGGCGGTGGGATCGTCGCCCGCCACTCAGCGGCGCGTCTGGAGCTGGTGGTAGCCGACCGAGGCGCGCGCCTCGCGCAGCGAGGACCCCGCCTCAAGGGCCTCCCTGATGCGGGCCTCGGCGGCGTCGACCTCAGCCGCTGCGTCCAGCACCTCGCCGGCACGCCCCGCCGGCACGACGACGACGCCGTCACCGTCGCCGAGGAGGAGGTCGCCAGGCTCGACCCGGATCCCCCCGACCGACACCCCGACCTCCATCGCCTCGACGCGGACCCGGTCCTTGCCGGTGCGCATCCAATTCCCCCGCGAGAAGATCGGGTAGGCGAGCTCGAGCGCCCGGTCGACGTCGCGGCAGACCCCGTCGATCACCGTGCCGGCGACGCCGCGGCGCGTGGCCGTCACCGTGAGGAGGTCGCCCCACACGGTGGCGTCGAGTCGGCCGCCATTGTCGAGGACGGCCACCTGGGCGGGTCCGAGATCGTCGATGTAGTCCCCGACCGTTCCCCCGTCCTGGCCGACCGGGCCGTAACGGATCGTGAACGCCCTGCCGGCGAGGCGGAACGTCCGGTCCAGCGGCGCGATGCCGAGGCACTGCCCGGCGATGCCGACGCGGTCGAGGGCGTCGGAGACGGCGGAGGTGCCGAGCGAGGCGAGGAGGGTCAGCTGGTCGTCTCCGCCCGGCCGCTCCCCCGGCATGGCGCTCACGGCTCGCCTCGCGCGTCCTCGGCGGGCGCTCGCTGGAGGAGCCGCTCGTAGCTGGCGCCCATCGCAGACGACGGCGGCTCGCCGCGGCGCACAGCGGCCGCCATCTCCGCCTCGCGGGCCGCGATCGAGGTGGCCGCCTCGACGACCTCCTCGGCCCTGCCCGCTCCGACGAACGCGACGCCGCTGCCGTCGGCGATGACGAGGTCGCCCGGTGAGACGACGAGACCGCCGAACACGATGGGCACGTTCCAGTCGAGCTCGACGAGGCGCCCACGCGCCGTCACCGGCGTCGGCGAGCGTCCGTAGACGGGGAAGCCCACGGCGACCGCCTCGTCGAGGTCCCGGCACGGTCCGTCGACGACGACGCCCTCGATGCCGCGAACCACGGCGGAGAGCGCGAGGATGCCGCCCCATCCGGCCCCGGCCCCACCCGGGTGCTCGACGACGACGACCGTCCCCGGACCGCCCGCCTCGATGGCCGCGGTGCACAGGTGCCTCGACGCGGGGCCGCGGTCGTCGGCGGGGCCGAGCTTCACGGTGATCGCCCGGCCGGCGATGCGCCGGCGCACGCTCAACGCCACGATGCCCGCGACGCCGCTCGGCAGCCCGAGCCGGTCGAGCGCATCGGAGACCGCGCAGGTGTCGAGCGCGACGAGCCGGCCGACGATCCCGCCGGCGACCTCGGCCGACGCCGGCGCGCCGAGCGTGCTGCCCGGCGCGGTGCCGCCCGGTGCTGTCTCCGTCATGTGCGTCGTCCTCCTCGAACCTCGCCCGACGAGCCGGCGCCAGCGCGACGGCACGGATCGATGCGCCGCGGCGCCATCTAACACGGTCGGCGGCGGGCTGCGCTATACGATCGCCCGGTGACGGCGGCGCGGGCCATCCGCGGCGCCGTCACCGCGGCGCGACCGACGCGGGCGCGCCAGCCCGAGCGGACACCAGTGGCGGAAGGAGCACGACCAGTGAGCAGGCGGCGATCCATCGAGGTCCCCGGTCTCCACCACGACACGCCGATCCCCCAGGCATGCGTCGTCGGCAACCTCCTCGTGTCGGGCGGCATCTCCGGCGCCGACCCGGCGACCGGGGAGATCCCCGCGGCCCCCGGCGAGCAGGCGGCCGGGATCTTCGCGAACGTGGCGCGGGTGATGGAGGCGGCCGGGGGCTCGCTCGAGGACGTCGTGAAGATGACCTTCTTCGTCCGGGACCGGGCCGTGCGCTCCTTCATCGACCCGGAGTGGCTGAAGGCCTTCCCCGACGAGACGAGCCGCCCGGCGCGCCACACCCTGAAGATCGACCTGCCACCGCGCTTCGAGATGCAGGCCGAGGTGATCGCCCTCCTCGGCTAGTCGCGCCCTCAGGCGCGGCCCGGATCGGCGGCCGCGCCGACGGCGTCGAGGCCGGCCAGCGCCCCGAGGAGCGCCAGCACCTCCGCCGCCGAGTCCTCGGGGCGGTGACCGTCGGTGGAGAGGACGAGTTCCGGCGCGACCGGTGCCTCGTAGGGGTCGGACACGCCGGTGAAGCGCTCGATCTCGCCCGCCCGCGCCCGCGCGTACAGACCCTTCGGATCGCGCGCCTCGCAGACCTCGAGCGGCGTCGCCACGTGGATCTCGAGGAAGGGCACGCCGTGCGCCTCGTGCCGGGCGCGGACCCGGTCGCGGCCCACCGCGAAGGGGCTGATGACGCTCACGAGCGCCACGTAGCCCGCGCGGGCGAAGAGGAGGGCGACCTCGCCGACCCGGCGGACGTTCTCCGCCCGGTCCTCAGCGGAGAAGCCGAGATCCGCGTTGAGCCCCTCACGCAGGTCGTCGCCGTCGAGGAGGTACGAGCGGGCGCCGCGCGCCCCCAGCAGACCGTCGAGCGCCCCGGCCACCGTCGACTTCCCGGCGCCCGACAGGCCCGTCAGCCAGACCGTCGCGCCAGGTGTCATGGCGCCGGCCGGAGGATCATCCCGGCACCGACCGTGGCGTTCGTCACCTCGTCGACGAGGATGAAGCTCCCCGTCGTGCGGTCCCGCCGGTAGTCGTCGTAGAAGAGCGGCGCCGTCGTCCTGAGATCGATCCGGCCGATGTCGTTCAGCCCGAGGCCGGCCACCGAGCGGTCGCGGCGCAAGGTGTTGACGTCGAGGCGGTAGTGCAGGTCGCGCACGAGCGCGCGCACCCAGCGCGTCGTGTGCTTCAGCGCGAGCTTGCTCCCGACGCTGAGCGTCGCGTCCGACATCCAGCAGACCATCGCCGAGAGGTCCTGACCGATCGTCGGCTGGTTGCGCGCCCGGCAGATCATGTCCCCCCGGGAGATGTCGAGCTCGTCGGCGAGCCGCACCACGACCGACATGGGAGGGAAGGCCTCCTGGAGCGGCCCGTCGGCCGTCTCGATCGCCTCGACGGTCGTCGTGAAGCCCGACGGCAGCACGAGGACCTCGTCGCCCACCTCGAGGATCCCGCCGGCGACCTGCCCGGCGTAGCCGCGGAAGTCACGGTGGTCGTCGTTCGAGCGCGGGCGGATCACCCGTTGCACGGGGAAGCGCAGGTCGATCAGGTTCCGGTCGGAGGCGATGTGCACCTCCTCGAGGTGGTGCAGCAGCGACGACCCCCCGTACCAGGGCATCTCCGCCGAGCGGTCGACCACGTTGTCACCCTGCAGCGCCGAGATCGGGATGAAGGTCAGGTCGGCGATCTCGAGGCGGGTCGCGAACTCCTGGAACTCGGCGCGGATCTCCTCGAAACGGCGCTGGTCGTAGCCGACCAGGTCCATCTTGTTGACGCAGACCACCAGGTGCGGGATGCGCAGCAGCGAGGCGACGAAGGCGTGACGCCGGGTCTGCTCGGTGATGCCGTTGCGCGCGTCGACCAGCACGACGACCAGGTCCGCGGTCGAGCAGCCCGTGACCATGTTCCGGGTGTGCTGGATGTGGCCGGGGGTGTCCGCCATGATGAACTTGCGCCGGGGGGTGGCGAAGTAGCGGTACGCGACGTCGATCGTGATGCCCTGCTCGCGCTCGGCGCGCAGCCCGTCGGTGAGCAGGGCCAGATCGACGTAGTCGTCGCCTCGGGCGAAGCTCGTCCGCTCGACGGCGTCGAGCTGGTCCTCGAAGATCTGCTTCGAGTCGTAGAGCAGCCGGCCGATGAGGGTCGACTTCCCGTCGTCGACCGATCCGGCGGTGGCCAGCCTGAGCAGCTCCATCAGAAGTAGCCCTCGCGCTTGCGGTCCTCCATCGCCGCCTCCGAGAAACGGTCGTCGGCCCGCGTCGCCCCCCGTTCGGAGATCCGGGCGACCGCGGTCTCGGCGATGACGTCCGCCGTCGTGGCGGCGACCGACTCGACGGCCGCCGTGCAGGTCATGTCCCCGACGGTGCGGTAGCGGACCGTGGCGACGAACGGCTCCTCCTCGGCGATGCCGTCGCGTGGCGTCGAGTACGGACCGATCGCGAGCAGCATGCCGTCGCGTCGGAAGACCTCCCGGCTGTGCGCGAAGTAGATCGACGGCAGCTCGAGCTCCTCACGCTCGATGTACTGCCAGATGTCGAGCTCGGTCCAGTTCGACAGCGGGAAGACCCGGAAGTGCTCGCCGGCGCGGTGCCGGCCGTTGTAGAGGTTCCACAGCTCCGGTCGCTGATTGCGCGGGTCCCACTGGCTGAACTCGTCGCGGTAGGAGAACACGCGCTCCTTGGCGCGAGCCTTCTCCTCGTCACGCCGGCCGCCGCCGAAGACGGCGTCGTAACGGTGCTGCTCGATCGTCTTCAGCAGGCTGTGCGTCTGCAGCCGGTTGCGCGAGGCGCCGGGGGTGGGGTCCTCTACGACCTCGCCGGCGTCGATCGCCTGCTGCACCGAGCCGACCACGAGGCGCACGCCGAGGCCCTCGGCGCGCCGGTCGCGGAAGTCGAGCACCTCGGGGAAGTTGTGGCCGGTGTCGACGTGGACGACCGGGAAGGGGATCGACTGCGGCCAGCACGCCTTCGACGCGAGGTGCAGGAGGACCGCGGAGTCCTTCCCCCCGGAGAAGAGGAGCGCGGGCCGCTCGAACTCGGCGACCACCTCACGAATGATGTGGATCGCCTCGGACTCGAGCGCGTCGAGGTGCGTGAGCTGGTAGGTCATGAAACTCCGAGCAGTTTAGTCATATTTTCCGACCGGACCAGGTGGCCGCCCGGGTGCCACCCGGCGCGCCGTCTGGCAACCCCGCCACGGCCGGCCGCTACCCGCCGCCAGGCGCCGAGACACCGGCCTGCAGGCGCGCGGCGTCGTTCGCGAGGCGGTCGACGAGCTCGTTCATCGGGTCCCCGGCGTGCCCCTTCACCCAGCGGAAGCGCACCTCGCCCTGGCGGCGATCGACGACCAGCTCGATGAGCGGGCGCCACAGGTCCTGGTTGGCGACCGGCTCCCCCTTCGCGTTGCGCCAGCCGCGGCGGCGCCATCCCTCCCACCACCGGTCCCGGAAGCAGTTCACGACATACGTCGAGTCCGAGACGATCTCGACGGGCCCGGTGACGACGGCCAGCGCCTCGATGACGGCGGTGAGCTCCATCCGCTGGTTCGTCGTCGCAGGCCAGGCGCCGCTCGCGTACTCCTCGGCCGACAGCGCCCACGCCCATCCGCCGGGGCCCGGGTTGCCGATGCACGCCCCGTCGGTGAAGACCACGCTCTCGCCCGCCACGGCGGACAGTCTGCACGAGCCGGCGGCCGCCCAGCGCAGGGCGGTCGAGGATCCGGCCGGGGAGGACTGCTCCTTTCCCGGTCATGCCACCGTAACCAGGAACTCGGCGACGGTTCACACGAGGTTCACGGGCGCCAGGTGCACGATCCGCCGGAGCTGGCGCGAGACTGGGGGACGTGATCTTCGACGGATTCGCGCACCAGGTTCCGGACATCGACCCGCAGGAGACCGAGGAGTGGCTCGGCTCGTTCGACGCGGTCGTCGACGAGCGGGGCAAGGCCCGCGCCCGGTTCCTCCTCATGAAGCTCCTCGAGCGTGCCCGCGAGGCCCAGGTCGGCTTCCCGGCGACGGTCTCGACGCCGTACGTGAACACGATCCCGGCCGACCAGGAGCCGTGGTTCCCCGGCGACGAGTACACCGAGCGCCGGATCCGCGCGTACATCCGCTGGAACGCCGCGGTCATGGTCACCCGTGCGAACGCCCGGTACTCCGGCATCGGCGGCCATCTGTCGACCTATGCGAGCTCGGCCTCCCTCTACGAGGTCGGCTTCAACCACTTCTTCCACGGCAAGGACACCGGTGCCGCGGGCGACCAGGTCTTCTTCCAGGGCCACGCCTCGCCGGGCATCTACGCCCGGGCGTTCGTGGAGGGGCGCCTCGACGAGGAGCAGCTCGACAACTTCCGCTTCGAGGTCGCCGGCAACGGGCTGTCCAGCTACCCGCATCCCCGCCTGATGCCCGAGTTCTGGGAGTTCCCGACCGTCTCGATGGGACTCGGCCCTCTCGCCGCGGTCTACCAGGCCCGGTTCAACCGGTACCTGCTCAACCGGCGCCTGCTCGACACGAGCGGCTCGCGGGTCTGGGCGTTCGTCGGGGACGGCGAGTTCGACGAGCCCGAGACCAGCGCCGGGCTCAGCCTCGCGGCGCGCGAGGAGCTCGACAACCTCATCTTCGTCGTCAACTGCAACCTGCAGCGCCTCGACGGGCCGGTTCGCGGCAACGGCAAGATCATCCAGGAGCTGGAGGCCGTCTTCCGGGGCAACGGCTGGAACGTCATCAAGGTGATCTGGGGCTCGCGCTGGGACGAGCTGCTCGCCCGCGACGTGGACGGCGTCCTCGTCAACAAGATGAACACGACGCGCGACGGCGACTTCCAGAAGTTCGCGACCGAGTCGGGCGCGTACATCCGCGAGCACTTCTTCGGCCCCGACCCCCGCCTCCGCGCCCTCGTCGAGCACCTCTCGGACGAGGAGCTCCAGTCGCTGCCGCGCGGCGGCCACGATTACCGCAAGCTCTACGCCGCCTACAAGGCGGCGACGGAGCACACCGGCTCGCCGACGGCGATCCTCGCGAAGACCGTGAAGGGCTGGACGCTCGGTCCCGAGATCGAGGCGCGCAACGCCACACACCAGATCAAGAAGATGAACCACGACCAGCTGCGGGCGCTGCGCGCCCGCCTCTACCTCGAAGAGGAGATCCCCGACGCGGCGCTCGACGCCGACGAGCCGCCCTACTACCGGCCGGACAAGGGCTCGCCCGCCTACGAGTACCTCACGGCACGAAAGCGGGTCCTCGGTGGCTCGCTGCCGAACCGCATCGTGCGGGACGCCGGCCGCGCCGGCCTGCCCGCCCCGGCGGCGAAGGCGTTCGCCGAGTTCCGCGAGGGCTCGCGCGGCCAGTCGGTGTCGACGACGATGGCCTTCGCGCGACTGCTGCGCAACCTGCTCCGCGACCCCGGGGTCGGCCCCTACGTGGTCCCGATCATCCCCGACGAGGGCCGCACGTTCGGCCTCGACGCCCTGTTCTCCGAGGTCAAGATCTACGCCTCCGGCGGCCAGCGCTACACCTCGGTCGACGCGGGCCTGCTCCTCGCCTACAGCGAGGCGAAGGACGGGCAGATCCTCCAGGAGGGCATCACCGAGGCCGGCGCCATGGCGAGCTTCACCGCCGCCGCTACCTCGTTCTCGACGTGGTCCCGACCGATGCTCCCGTTCTTCCTCTACTACTCGATGTTCGGCTTCCAGCGGATCGGCGACCTCATCTGGCAGTGCGCCGACGCCCGGGGACGGGGCTTCCTCCTCGGGGCGACCGCCGGGCGCACCACGATGAGCGGCGAGGGCCTCCAGCACGAGGATGGCCAGTCGTTGCTGCTCGCATCGACCTACCCGAGCGTCGAGGCCTACGACCCGGCCTTCGCCTACGAGATGGCGGCCATCGTCGAGCACGGCATCGAGGACATGTACGGTCCGAACGCCCGGGACGTCATGTACTACGTCACCCTCTACAACGAGAACTACCCCATGCCGGCGCTGCCCGAGGGCGAGGACGCCGAGCGCATCCGTGAAGGGGCGGTGCGGGGCCTGTACCGCTTCGCCGCACCGGCGGAGGTCGCCGCACGCGCCGAGCTCCTCGGAGCCGGCGCCCCCCGCCGAGCGACGATCCTGTTCTCCGGCTCCGCGTGGAGCGCCGCGGCCGAAGCTCGCGAGATCCTCGCCAGGGACTGGAACGTCGCCGCCGAGACCTGGTCGGTGACGAGCTACAAGTCGCTCCGCGAGGACGCGCTCGAGGTCGAGCGCTGGAACCGTCTCCACCCAGGCACGACGCCGCGCGAGCCCTACGTCTCGCGGGCGCTCGGCGAGGCCGCCGGCCCGATCGTCGCGGTCACCGACTTCATGAAGGCGGTGCCGGACCAGATCGCCCGGTACGTGCCGGCACCCTTCACGCCACTCGGCACGGACGGCTTCGGCCGCTCCGACACCCGGGAGGCCCTCCGGCGACATTTCGAGGTCGACGCCGCTCACATCGTCGTCGCCGTGCTCTCCGCCCTGGTCTCGACGGGCCAGGCGAAGGAGGACGAGGTGTCGCGCGCGATCGCGACCTTCGGCATCGACACCGAGGCGCCCGACCCGCGCACCACCTGATCCCCGACGGGATTCCCCGGGCGTCCGGAGGAGCCGCCGACGGCCGGGTGCCGGGCCGGCACCCGCTCGGTACGCTCGGGGCCATGACGCTCTACCTGACCGGGGATGCCGACGCGGACCGCCTGCTGGAGGACGATCCGTTCGCCCTCCTGGTCGGCATGGTCCTCGACCAGCAGGTCCCGATGGAACGGGCCTTCTCCGCCCCGAAGGAGCTGCGCGACCGCCTCGGCGGCAAGCTCGACGTCGGCCAGATCGCCGCGATGGCGCCCGACGAGCTGGCCGCGGCGTTCTCGGCGAAGCCGGCGTTGCACCGCTTCCCGGCCGCCATGGCCGAGCGCGTCCAGGCTGTGGCGAGGATCCTGGTCGAGCGGTACGGCGGCGACGCCGCGGCCGTCTGGGCCAGCGCGGCCGACGGAGCCGAGCTGCTCGCCAACCTGCGCTCGCTCCCCGGATTCGGCGAGCAGAAGGCGAAGATCTTCCTCGCGCTGCTCGCCAAGCGGCTCGGCGTCCGCCCGCGGGGCTGGCAGCGCGCCGCTGGCCCCTACGGCGAGAAGGGCTCGTTCGTCTCCGTGGCGGACATCGACAGCGTCGAGGCGCTCAACCGGGTGCGCGAGCACAAGCGGCAGATGAAGGCCGCGGCGAAGGCGGCCGCGGGCGTGGACGCGCCGCCCCCCGAGCGCCGGGCAGGAGCGGCCGCGCCCGCAGCGGGTCGCTCGAAGCGGCGTTGAGCACCGGCCGGGGACCGTGCCTCGCGGGGCGCCGCCTCTACCTGTGCACCCCGGACCGCCCGGACCTGGAGCGCTTCGTCGCCTCCTGCGTCCGCGGGGGCGTCGACGTCGTCCAGCTGCGGGAGAAGCTGCTCGACGCGAGGCCGCTCCTCGGACGGGCGCGGCTCGCCGGACGCGTCTGCGCCGGCCTCGGCGTGCCGTTCATCCTGAACGACCGCCCCGACCTGGCGCTCGAGGCCGACGCCGACGGCGTCCACGTGGGACAGGACGACGCGCCGGCGGCCCTGGCCCGCCGCATCCTCGGTCCGGAGCGCATCGTCGGGCTCTCGACGCACCGCCTTGCCGAGCTGGAGGCCGCCGCGGGCGAGCCGGTGGACTACGTGTCGGCCGGCCCGGTCGTGCCGACGCCCACGAAGCCCGGTCGCGCCGGGACCGGGATCGACTACGTCACGCAGGCCGCGTCCCGCTGCGCCGCGTGGCCCGGTCGGAGCGCGCCGATGCCGTTCTTCGTCACCGGCGGCGTCACGCCCGACAGCGTCGGCGCGCTCGCCGCCGCGGGGGCCACCCGCTTCGTCGTCGTGCGCTACCTCACCGAGGCGGACGACGCCGAGGCCGCGGCACGTCGGCTCACCGAGGCGGTCGAGCGCGCCCTCGAGACCGCTGGACCGTAGCGGCGCCTGCTCGGGCGACACTCGGGCGGCGACGCAACCCCGGACGCGACCGGGGGGCGCCTGAGCGCCCCCCGGTCCCGGTCCCGACGAACGGGACCGAACGTTTCACTGGAAAAAGGCTCGGCGTGCCGGAATGCTCTCGGGGGGGACCAACTCCCGACCGGCACAACCAAGGGTGTCTGGTTCGGATTCACCAGGTGGTCCAGCGTGCCGCCTAGCGGCCAGCCACCTCCAGGGTCCCAAATGGTTGACTACTCAGTTGGACCACCTCCTTTCTCTGGTGCGGCCACGATACCCGCGGGAACGGCGCAACCGGTGGCATCGCAGCGGTGCCGGCGCGAATTCATCGGCCCGTTACACACCGGCCCCGGGTCGCGGGTCCCGCCCGCACGCCCTAACCTGCAGCTATGGCGCTCGACTATGAGGACTCCCAGCTCCAGATCCACCGCTTCGTCGTCGGCCCGATCGCGAACAACGTCTTCGTCCTGCGCTGCAAGGAGACGGGCGAGGCCCTGCTGGTCGACGCGGCCAACGAGCACGACCGGCTGCTGGCGTGCTGCAGGGAGCTCGGCGTGCGCCAGGTGGTCGAGACGCACGGCCACTGGGACCACATCCAAGCGGTGCCGGCGCTTCGCGACGCGGGCTACGAGGTCGCCGTGCGGGCGGAGGACGCGGCGATGCTGGCCTCCTACGACCTGCTCCTCGAGGATGACAGCGAGCTCAACGTGGGGCGCGTGCGACTCCGCACGATCCATACCCCGGGCCACACCCCCGGCTCGATCTGCTTCCTGGTGGAGGGTTCGCCGGTGCTCTTCTCCGGGGACACGCTGTTCCCGGGCGGCCCGGGCAACACCGCGACGCCGCTCGGCGACTTCCCGACGATCATCGGCTCGATCGAGGAACGCCTCTTCGCTCCGCTCGCCCCCGACACGATCGTGATGCCCGGCCACGGCGACGCCACGACGATCGGCGCGGAGCGCCCCCACCTGGACGAATGGGTGGAGCGCGGCTGGTGAGCGCGCCCGCCGTGGGTATTTCCACTACCGCTGTAGTGCTAATCCCGGACGCCGCCTAGCATGAGGGTCATGGCCGACAAGCCCCGGGCAGCGGACGCCGCCGAGATCGCCGGGCAGACGGGCGGCGTCGCGCCGCTGCTCGTCGTCGAGGACCTCCACGTCGAGGCCGAGGGCGCGGAGATCCTTCGCGGGCTGAACCTCACGGTCGCCGACGGGGAGCTCCACGCGATCATGGGGCCGAACGGCTCCGGCAAGTCGACGCTGGCCAGCACGCTTCTCGGGAGCCCCGGCTACCGGGTCACCGCCGGGCGGGTCCTGTTCCGGGGCGAGGACGTCACGTACCTCGCGCCCGACGCGCGGGCCAAGGCCGGGATGTTCCTCGCCTTCCAGTATCCCGAGGAGATCCCCGGCGTGCCGGTCGCCCAGTTCCTCCGGCAGGCCGTCGCCGCCCGGCGCGGCACCGAGGTCTCGGTCCTCGAGGTGCGCGTGCAGCTGCGGGAGTGGCTCGAGCGCCTCGGCATGGACCTCGGCTTCGCCGAGCGCCACCTGAACGACGGCTTCTCCGGCGGCGAGAAGAAGCGCAACGAGATCCTCCAGATGGCCTTGCTCGAGCCCGAGCTCGCCGTGCTCGACGAGACCGACTCCGGCCTCGACATCGACGGTCTGCGCACGGTCGCCCGTGGGGTGACCGAGGTGCGCCGCGTGAAGCCCGAGCTCGGGGTCGTCCTCGTGACGCACTACCGGCGGATCCTCGAGGAGCTCACCCCTGACCGGGTCCACGTCCTGGTCGGCGGGAGGATCGTGGAGAGCGGCGGCGCCGAGCTCGCCGACCGCCTGGAGCGCGAAGGGTACGAGGCATGGCGCAGCTGACCGGCGCGCGACGGACCGACCAGACCGGCGCGCCGCCGGCCGGAGCCGGTGCGGCCGGCGCCGGATCCGCCGTGCCGCCTTCCGCACCGCTCGACGTGCGGGCCCTGAAGGCCGAGTTCCCGCTGCTCGCACGCCGACGGGAGTCCGGGCGCCTCGTGTACCTCGACTCCGCGGCCTCGTCCCAGCGGCCCCAGGCCGTGCTCGACGCGATGGACGAGTACTACTCGACGACCCACGCCAACGTGCACCGCGGCGTCTACGCGATCGCCGAGGAGGCGACGCGACGCTACGAGGAGTCGAGGGTGCTGGCCGGGCGCCTGATCGGCGCGCCGCACCCGGCGAGGGAGATCGTGTTCACGAAGAACGTGACCGAGGCCATCAACCTCGTCGCGTACTCCTGGGGCCGCAGGGAGCTGCACGAGGGCGACGCGATCGTGCTCTCAGAGATCGAGCACCACGCCAACCTCGTGCCGTGGCTGATGCTGGCCGAGGAGCGGGGGGTCGAGCTGCGCTTCCTGCCCGTCGGCGACGACTTCCAGCTCGACCTCACCGATCTCGACCAGCTCGTCGACGGCGCCAAGCTCGTGGCGCTGACGTGCGCCTCGAACGTGCTCGGCACGGTGCCCGACTTCGCTCCGATCGTGGCGGCGGCGCATGCCGCGGGCGCGCTCGTGCTCGCCGACGCCGCCCAGCTCGTGCCGCACCGCGCGGTCGACGTCGCGGAGCTCGGGGTGGACTTCCTCGGCTTCACCGGCCACAAGATGGTCGGCCCGACCGGCATCGGCGTGCTGTGGGCCCGAGAGGACCTCCTCGAGGCGATGCCGCCCTTCCTCGGCGGCGGCGAGATGATCCGCGACGTGAGGCTCGACGGCTTCTCGACGAACGAGATCCCCTGGAAGTTCGAGGCGGGCACCCCGCCGATCGCCGAGGCCGTCGGGCTCGGGGCGGCGATCCGCTACCTCCACGGGGTCGGGCTCGAGCGGATCCACCGCCACGTCGCGGCGCTCACCGAGTACGCCATCGTCCAGCTCACCGAGCGCTACGGGGAGGAGATCACGATCTTCGGCCCGCCCCCGGACCCCGAGCGCCGGGCCGGCGTGATCTCGTTCGCCTTCGGCGACATCCACCCCCACGACGTCTCCCAGGTCCTCGACCAGCAGGGCATCTGCGTGCGCGCCGGTCACCACTGCGCCAAGCCGCTCATGCGCCGCCTCGGGGTCAGCGCGACCACGCGGGCGTCGTTCTACCTGTACAACGACGAGGAGGACGTCGACGCGCTCGTCGACGCGCTCGCCGCCGTCCGACAGCTCTTCGCCTGACGGCGCCGACCGAAGGGACACAGCGCCATGGCAGGCCTAGAAGACCTCTACCGCGAGATCATCCTCGACCACTACCGCTCCCCCCGCAACCGCGGCGAGCTCCCGACGCCGCCCGCGCACCGCGTCGAGGGGTTCAACCCGCTCTGCGGCGACGAGGTGGTCCTCTTCCTCGACGTCGAGGACGACGTCGTGGCCGACCTCAAGATCTCCGGTCAGGGCTGCTCGATCAGCCAGTCCTCGGCCTCGATGATGTCGGCGGCCGTGAAGGGCAAGCCCGTCGCCGAGGCGAGGCGGCTGATGCGCTCGTTCAAGGCCATGATGTCGATCCACGAGGCGCAGCTCGGCAGCGACGGCGGCGGCCCGGACGAGGGCACCGAGGCCGAGATCGTGGACCCGGAGTCCCTGGGTGAGCTCGCAGCGCTCCAGGGAGTCGTAAAGTTCCCAGTGCGCATCAAATGCGCGACATTGTCATGGAACACCCTGGCCCAGGGGCTCGAAGAGATCGAGGCGGGCGCCGGGGGTTCCGGCTGAGCCGGCGGCGGACCCTCGGGCCCGTTCACCCGGGTCGACCGGAGCCCAGGCAACAGTGACGCGACGGCGAGGCCGTTAAGAGAACAGAATGCGTTCCGCTGCGGACTTCGGTCTCGCGACCAGGGAGAACGATGGCGTTGTCCGGCTCCGCCGGCGGCAGCGCATCGGGGGTGCTCTCGTCGCGCTCGCGTTGCTCGGGGCCGGCGCCTCCTTCGCCGCCAACGGCACGCCGGCACAGGCGAAGCAGCCCACGCTCTTCGGCGGCGCCGTCGTCCTGAACGATACCCACGACCCCGTGGTTTTAGACCTGGCGACCGGCCAGGCGGCGCTGCAGCTGGCCGGCGTGCCCGCGGAGGTGGGCGCGCCCTCGGCCTCGCCGTCGCAGGTGAGCGTGGTGCCCGTCGAGGGCGGCACGCTGCTCCTCGACAACCTCACCGGGAGCTTCAACTTCCTCGGCCAAGGAGGCGTCCTGGTGAAGACGACGGGCGGCGGCGTCGGCCTGCCACCCCGAGCCGGGATCACCGGCGCGGCCGCGTTCGCGGCCGGCCCCGATGCGTACATCGTGCGCTACGCCCCGCACGCGGCCACGATCGATCTCGTGAGCGAGGCGACCGTCCAGATCGCCGCCGAGCTCACCTCGAACGCCGCGTCGAAGCACACCACCGTCAACCGCCCGGTCCAGCTGCTCGGCTCGGCCACCGCGGGCGGCTCGATCGCCAGCCAGGCGAGCGCCCCCTACCTGCCGGGCCAGGTCGTGACCGCCAACGGGAGCCTCTACGCGCTGGTCAACACCGGCCACGTGACGAGGCTCGTCGAGATCGCCCAGGTCCCGGGCGACAAGCTGAGCCGGAGCGTGACCGCACAGCTCGCCGGCGGGACCGTCGCCGCGCTGAGCTCGGGTCCGCTCACCCCGGCCGGGAGGACCGCGGGCGTCGCGCTCGCCACGCCGGGAAGCATCGAGACCTTCGTGCCCGGCCGTCCTCCGCACAGAACCACGGTGCCGGACGGAGCGGCCACCACGACGATCGTGCCGGTCGGCAACTCGGCCGGTGACCTCTGGTTCGTCTACCAGCGCGGCCCGGCGACGGACCGCCTCGTCGGTGTCGATCCCGCGACCGGCGCGCTCGTCGGCCCGCTCGCGCTCTCGGACGCGCCCCGGGGCACCTTCCGCTCGCCCGTGCTCGCCAACGGCGCCGTCTACGCGCTGGTCGACGACGGCTCGCCAACGCCACCGCTCGTCGTCGTCGACCCGGCGACCGGCAGGGTCGCCCCGCTCCGGGGCGTCCCGACGTATCCGCGCATCAAGGTCGAGTCGCCGACGTTCAAGACCCCGGAGATCCTCGCGATCGGCCCGCGCGTCATCATCAACAACCCCGACAGCGACTTCGCCGTCGTCGTGTTCACCGACAACTCCGCGCCGCCGCTCAAGGTGGACAAGGAGTCGTCGCCGAGGATCGACCCGGGCGCCCTCGGCGCCACCGTGAGCGTGAAGAGCGTGCACTCCGCCACCACCACCACGACGACGACGCCGGCCCGCTCCACGGGGAGCACCCCGACGAACACCGCGACCACGGTCCCGAGCGCCACGACGTCGACCTCGCTGCCGCCGGTGGTCGCCCCCCAGCGGGTGACCGTCCTGCAGAGCTGCAGCAACACCAAGCAGAAGCCCCACGAGCCCCAGCTGCTGCCGGCGGTGCCCGCGACGAACTCCGTCCAGCTGTCGTGGACCTATCCGCTGCTCACGAGCGAGGACTGTGAGCCGACCTCCTACGTCGTCACCGCCACCCCGCAGGCCGGCGCCCCCGCGCCCGCGCAGACGTCGTACGTCGTGAACGGCGGGACGACCTTCGCCTTCCCGGGCCTGCGCTCCAACACGACGTACCTCTTCGTCGTGTCGGCGTACATCGGCAAGGCGTCGACGGCGTCGGCGCCGCTCGCGGTCACGACCGAGGCCGAAGGTCCCGACGCCCCCACCGGCGTGACGACGAGCGCCGACGGCGCCACGGGGTGGACGGTGAGCTGGACGACCTGCTCGCAGGACCAGTGCAAGAGCAGCGACACCGTCGCTGAGTGGCGGATCACCGGGACGGCCTGCGGCGGCTCCTTCGTCAGCTCCCCGCCGGTCATCTCGGTCTCCGGAGGCGCCCAGAGCGCCCAGGTCAGCTTCTCCTCCTACCCCGCCCTCGTCGGTGACCAGATGAGCTTCCAGGTGCAGGGGATCGGCGCCGACGGCCTCGTCGGCAACCCGACCCAGGACGGCAGCTGCACCCAGGGCTGGCGACCGCCCAACTCGGCGCTCATCAGCCTGCAGGCCGGCGGCACCGCGGGGCCGAACGCGAGCGTCACCGCGAGCCTCTCCGTGCTGACGGCGGGCGATCCGACCCAGGCCTTCGGGAGCGCCTCGACCCTGTTCGTCTACTCCGTCGGCGGCCAGACGGTGGGGCCGACCAGCGCCCAGCAGGTGAGCATCCCGGGCTTCACCGCCGGCATGAACTACCCGACGTCGGTCACCGTCTATCCGGCGGGCCATCCGGGCGCCTCGGTGACCATCAACGGCCCGCCCCTCTCGATCACGAGCCCCTGGCCGGCCGCGCTCGCGCTCGACGCCAGCGCGACGGCGAGCCCCTCGAACGCCAACCAGGGGACCCTCACCGCGACCCTCTCCAACGTCTACGCGGGCATCAAGGCGGCGACGCCCCTCACCGCGACGGGCACGGCGCTCTGCGGCCAGGTCGTCACCCCGCTCCTCAACCTGCCGGTCGTGCCCACGGGCACCGGGGCCGACGGCCAGGTCACGTTCAACCAGTTCGACCTGACCGCCGACGGCGGCAGCTGCACGCTCTCGCTGAAGGTCGCCGAGACGACGACGAACTACCACGGCGGTCCCTCGCCGATGCTGAGCGCGGCGTTCACGCCGGTCGGGGCCACCCAGCCCGCTGCGTCGAACTTCTCCTACGGCTGGGCGACCGGCGGCCTGCCGAGCTTCGACCCGACGGGCGGCGGCTCCTTCTCCGGGAAGGTGACGGTCGCCTCGAGCAACGTCCTCGCCACGCTCGGGGTGAACTGGGCGGTACAGGGGACCGTCTCGACCACCGGCACTTCGTGCTCGACGTCGTTCCAGCCGGTGTCGAGCGGGAGCTTCCAGAACGTGACCGTCGACATGTCGGCCTGCCTGAACAAGCTGGGGCTGAACCCGAATCTGGCGAACCAGACGAACATCACGGCGGGCGTCACGATCGAGTGGACCTACCTGGGCGTGACGGTGCAGCTCGTGCTCCCTAACATCGCGCCCGTCCCGAGCCCGACCACCACGACCACCACCACCACGACGACGACGACCACGACGCTGCCGCCCACGACCACGACCACGACGACCACGACGCTGCCGCCCACCACCACCACCACCACCACGACCACGACCACGACCACGGTGGCGACGACCACGACGACGACGCCCACGACCACGACGACGACCCCCGCCACATCCTCCAGCTAGGGAACGCGATGAACCGGCGGATCCGACACAGCCGAACGACGACCAAAGGAGCGCGAGCCCGGTGAGCCAGGACTACGAGCAGACGGCGCACTTCGCCCAGCGTTTCGAGCATCTGAGCGGCAACGTGGCCCGCGTCATCCAGGGCAAGGACGAGGTCATCCGCCTCGCCATCATCTGCATGCTCGCCGAGGGCCACCTCCTCGTGGAGGACGTGCCCGGCACGGGCAAGACGACGCTGGCGCGGGCGCTCGCGGCCTCGGTGTCCCTCACGTGGAACCGCATCCAGTTCACCCCGGACCTCCTGCCCTCGGACGTCACCGGCGTCTCGGTGTTCAACCAGGCGACGACGGATTTCGAGTTCCGGCCGGGCGCGGTCTTCGCCAACATCGTCATCGGCGACGAGATCAACCGCGCCTCGCCGAAGACGCAGTCCGCGCTGCTCGAGGTGATGGAGGAGCGGACCGTGACGACCGACGCGATCGTCTACCCGGCCCCGCGCCCGTTCATGGTCATCGCGACCCAGAACCCGATCGACATGGAGGGCACCTACCAGCTCCCCGAGGCGCAGCTCGACCGCTTCCTCATGCGCCTGTCCGTCGGCTACCCCGCCCCCGAGGCGGAGGCGCTCATCCTGCGCTCGCAGAAGAACGGGGCGACCGTCGAGCAGCTCAACGCGGTGCTGACCGTGCACGACCTGCTGCGGATGATCGAGCACGTGAAGACGGTCGAGGTGACGCCGGCGATCGAGCAGTACGTCATCAGCCTCGCGACCCACACCCGCACCGCCCCGGAGATCCGCCTCGGCGTGTCGCCCCGCGGGAGCCTCGCCCTCGTGAAGGCGGCCCGCGCCGCGGCCGCCGCGGAGGGCCGGCCGTTCGTCACGCCAGAAGACGTGAAGGCGGTCGCGACGATGGTCCTCTCGCACCGGGTCCTGCTGCGACCCGAGGCCGAGCTGCAGGGAAGGACGAGCGCGGAGATGATCCAGCGGGCGCTGCAGAGCGTGCCCGTGCCGCGCACCGTCCCCGTCGGCTAGACGAGCCCGAAGGTGGCGGAGGACCGGCGATGAGCGGCACGGGAGGCGGTGGTGCGGCGAGCCTCGGCAGTGGCGCGGCCGCGCCGGGCGCGGTGCCGGCGAGATGACCCGGACCGGCATCGGCGCCCTCGTCGGCGGCGTGGTCCTCGCCGTCGTCGGCTGGGTCCTCGTCTGGCCCGCGCTCGTCGTGCTCGGGTTCGGCGCGCTGCTGCTCGTCGCGCTCGCGATGGGCTACACGAGGCGCAAGCCCCGCCTCGAGATCGACCGCTCGATCCACCCGGCGCGCGTCCCGAAGGGGACGCCGGCGATCGCGTACCTCACGTTCACCAACCACGGGCGCGCCCACGTGCCGCCGATGGTTGCCCTGCAGCCCTTCGGCCTCGGGGAGGTGCGCCTCGCCCTCCCCCGCCTCGCCGGTGGCCAGGTCGGCGTCCGCACCTACCGGCTCCCGACGATGCGGCGCGGCATCTTCCAGCTCGGGCCGCTCGAGCTCACCCGCGGCGACCCCTTCGCCCTCGTGCGCTCGACCCAGCACCACGGCGGGAACGACCAGATCTGGGTCTACCCGCGGATCCTCCCGCTCCGGCCGTTGCCGACCGGCGTGAACCGCTCCCTCGAGGGCCCGACCTCCGAGACCGCCCAGGAGGGGACCCTCACCTTCCACCGCATCCGCGAGTACGAGACCGGTGACGACCTGCGGATGATCCACTGGAAGTCGACGGCGCGCGCCGGCAAGCTCATGGTCCGCCACAACGTCGACACCTCCCAGCCGTACACGGTCGTCGTCCTCGACCTGCGGCCCGCGGTGTACTCGGAGGAGACGTTCGAGACAGCCGTCGACGTCGCCGCCTCGGTGGTCAACTGCTCGACGTTCGGCCGCTCACCGGTCGAGCTGCAGACGACGGACGGCAAGCGCCTCGGCGGGCCGGAGACGCGCGAGGCCCAGCCGCTCGTCGACCACCTCGCCGGCGTCCAGCCGGATCCCGCCAACTCGCTCGCCAACCACCTCCTGCGGCTGCGCCGCGAGCGCGGCGGGACCGCGCTCGTCGTCGTGACGGGCGTGCTCGACGTCGGGGACCTGCCCGTGGTCGCGAGCCTGAGACGGCGGTTCCAGCGACTCGTCGTCGCCTCGATCGTCCCGGAGTCCCAGCGCCCGATCCAGTTCCCGGGCGTCCACGTCCTGACGGCGACCGACGGCGACGAGCTCACCGGCCTGTGGAACCTGGACGCGGCGCGGTGACGAGGCGCGTCCTCAGCATCTCGCTGAGCGGCCTGCTCGCGTTCGTCGCGACCTTCGTGGCCTCGGCGCCGTGGTGGCGGGCGTTCCCGGTCGCGACGCTCGTCCCCCTCCTGCTCGGCGCGGCAGCGATCTCGGTCGTCCTGCCGCCGCTCGTCGCGCTCGGGCTGCGCCGCTCGGCGACGATCTCGATCGTGCTGTCGATCGTCGTCTTCCTCGTCTACGCGCTCGGGGTGACGCTGCAGGACATCGGGTCCTTCGACATGCTGCTGCGGGGCTTCACCCAGGGGCTCGCCCGCCTGCTGTCGGTCGCGCTGCCGGTCTCCCAGCCCCGCTGGCTCTACGTGGCCCCCGTCGCGCTCACCTGGCTCACCGGCGCCGCAACCTCCGAGCTGCTCACACGCGACACCGGGTCGGGCGTCGCCGCCCTCTTCTGGGCGGCCTCCTTCGCCCTCGCCTTCTCGGTCACCGCGGGGGCCCCCGGCAACGACGTCGGCTGGGCCGTCGTGCTCGTCGTCGTGGCCGGGTTCCTCGTCGCGCTCCGCCGCTACTTGCCGGACCTGTTCGGGACGACCGTCGACCCGGACTCCACCGAGGGGGCGCCGGGCGGGCGGCGGCTGCGCGCGCGGCCGCTCGCGTTCGGCGCGGCGAGCCTCGCCGCGGCCGCGCTGATCGGGATCTTCGCCATCCCCGCCGTCCCGGCGCTGAAGGCGCAGCCCGTGACGCCGGCGCGCCAGCCGCCCGTCTCGGCGAGCACACCCCTCACCCCGACGGCGACGATGGTGGAGCTGCGGAACCTCACCCCGAGGCAGCCGAGCCCGCTGTTCGACTTCAGTGCCAACCGCCCGACGTCGGGCTACGTCAGCCTCGCCGGGCTCGACGCCTACGACGGGAGCATCTGGAGCTTCACGCGCACGTTCCACCCGACCGGTGGACGGGTGCCGCCCGCCGTCGGCGCGTTCGCCGACCTGCGCCAGCCGCTCGCCACCGGGCACTACAAGATCCTCCGCACCCTCGACTTCCCCTGGATGCCCTACGTCGACCGGCCGGCCAACGTCACGGGGCTGCCCGCCGGCTTCGGCTTCGACGCGCTCACCGGGATGATCGTCCCGGAGAGCGCGCTCACAGCAGGGGCCACCTACACGGTCGTCTCCCAGCCGACGGCGGTGACCCTCGCCACGCTCGGCGCCGGCCAGCTCAACCTCGGCTTCGTCGCCTCGCCCGATCCAGCGGACACGCTCGTCCCCGTCGACGAGCAGGCCAGCCTGAGCGGCGTCATCAAGATCCTCCAGCGCCAGACCGGCGCGACGGCGGCCGTCCCGCTGACCTTCCTCCACGCGGTCGCCGAGGAGTTCCGCACCCAGTACCGGCGGCTCGCCCCGAGCATGGCGAACGACACGACCTTCGCGGACGCCGTGAACGCCGTCGTCACGAACCACAAGGCGACCCCCGAGGAGTTCGCCACCGTCTTCGCCCTGATCGCCAGGCAGCTCGGCGTCCCGGCACGCCTCGTCACCGGCTTCCGCCTGGCCGGTCCCGGCTCGACGCCCGCGCCGACGGTCCCCGGCAAGACCTACACGGTGACGAGCGCGGACGCGTGGACCTGGGTCGAGCTCCCGGTGAACGGGCTCGGCTGGGTCGTGGCCGACCCGACGCCCTCCAAGACCGGCACGCCCGTCGTGCCGACCGCGGCGCCGCGCGCGGCATCGACCACGACGACGTCCCCCCAGATCCGCTCGGCGAGCCACCCCCAGACGAGCGTCCGCAAGACGGCGAAGCCGACGGTCTTCCCGAAGACCCACAACACCGCCGACAACACCGGCCTGTTCGCCGCGTTGGCGGGCGTGGTCGTCCTCCTGGCCGCCCTGCCGGCCGGCATCATCCTCACCAAGCTGCGCCGCCGCCGCCGGCGGCGGCGGCTGACGGACCCGACGCTTCGCGTCACGGCTGCCTGGCTGGAAGCGCTCGACACCTTGGACGAGGCCGACCTGCAAGACCTCGGGCCGCTCACGAACCGCGAGGTGGTGGAGCGCACGAGGGAGCGCTTCGGCGACGGCGCAGCGGGTCACGCCCTCGCGGTGGCCGAGCGGGCGAGCGCGGCGACCTTCTCCTCCCGCCCGCTGATCGACCGGGCCCAGGCCGAGTCGACCTGGTCCGAGCTCGACGCGCTGCGCCGTGCGGTGAGCGAAGCGCTGCCGTTCAGGCTGCGCCTGCGGGCGACCTTCGCCATCGCCCGCCAGCAGCAGCGGGCGCGCTCGCCGAGGCGCTAACCCCGAGGGCGGGGGCGGGGGGCGCCCCGCCTAGGTGCCGGAGGCCTTCGGCCGCCGCCCGAGGATGCCCTTCAAGCGGCCGGCGGGGGGCTGCTGCTCGACGGGCTCGGCCGGTGCCGGCTCCTGGCCCGGCCGCAGCACCGTCTCCTCGAGGGAGTGACGCGTGGCCCGCCGCGACGGATAGCCGAACGTGGTGCCTGGCGGGAGGGGGGTGGAGCCGATGTCCGGCACGGCGCCGCCGCTGCTCCCGCTCGGCAGGAACGGCGGCTCGTCGGGCCGGCGCTCGGAGGCCGGTGTCATCCCCGGGATCGGCGGCAGCGTCGGCGAGTTCGGGCGGAGCACGCCGGGCGGAGCCGCCGCCGGGGCCGAGGCCCTGGCCCGTGCCGGCCAGGACTCGCCCGTCGCTCCAGCCCCGGGGGCTTCGGCCGCGCCCGGCACCGTCGGCGGGGCCGGGGAGCCGGCGGCGTCCTCGGCCAGCTCGTCGGGCGCGCCCGGCTGGGCGCCGGCGGCCGGAGGGAAGAGCGGCACGGTCGAGGCGGCGTTGCGGGGCCGCAACGGCGTCGGGACCACGATGCGGCGCTGGCCCGAGGGCGGCCGGACGATCGAGACGCCGACCTGGGAGAGCTCCGACGGCTGCAGGTCCGCGTCGGCTGGCGCCACCGGTGGCGCCGCGCGCCGGGCGTCCTCGCGGAGCATGCGCGGCGGGAGGGGGATCTGGGGCGGGGACCACGATGAGCGCGACGGCGGGGCGATCGGCGCGATGCGTGCGCCCGGGAGCATGACCGGCGCCGCGCCGCCCGCGACCGTGTAGGTCGTCACCGGCCAGCCGTACTCCGACTCGATCATCCGGAGCCGGTCCGCGAACGCGGCGGCCGAGACGGGCCGGTCGGTCGGCTCCTTCGACATCGCCTGGACGAGGAGGTCCGAGAGCGCGATCGGCACCCCCTCCATCAGGATCGGCTGCACCGGGTCACGGAGGATCCGCAGCGCAACCGCGGCCGGCGCCTCGCCGTCGAAGGCGCGGAAGGCCGCCTGGCCGGCGACGAGGTGGTAGAGGGTGGAGGCGAGCCCGTAGACGTCCGTGCCCGGCGAGGCCTTCGAGCCCTCGAGCAGCTCGGGAGCGGCGTGGAGCGTCGTGAAGCCGAAGACGCCTCCGGTGACGAGCGCCTTCGTCTGCAGCCGGGCGACGCCGAAGTCGGCGAGCGCGGGCTCGCCGTACTCGGTGATGAGGATGTTCTGCGGCTTGACGTCGCGGTGCAACATCCCCGAGCGGTGCGCGGTCTCGAGCGCGCCGGCGATCTTCACCGCGGTCGCGACCGCCTCGTAGACGGGGAGGCGGCCCGCCGCCCGGACGCGCTCGGCCATCGACCCGGTGCAGAGCTCGAGCACCAGCACCGGCCGGGACGACGAGGTGGTCATCGTGCGGTAGAGGGTGACGATGTTCGGGTGCGCGCTGAGCGCCCCGAGCGCCACCGTCTCGCGTCTGAACGACTCGAGCGCGTGCTCGGAGACGTCCGGGGCGATGCGCAGGAGCTTCAGCGCCACGAGCCGGTTGGTGTCGATCTCCCGGGCGCGGTAGACGGTGGAGAAGCCGCCGTCACCGATCTCGACGACGTCGCTGAAGCCCGGGAAGAGCTCGCTCTCGTTGCTGCGCCGGTTGCGCTTCAGCATCTGGGCTCGACTCCGACCTTCTCCTCGGGGAAGATGACCCGGCCGGCGCTCGCCCGCCGGGGCGGCGACGGTGCACGCCGCTCCCCTGCTCCAGCAGCACGACGGCCGGCTCGGCCGGCGCCGCGCCATGCGGGACCACAACGAGACTACCAGGGAGATCCCTGCCGTTCACCGGGCGCGGGCGACCACCGAGAGTGAACGGCTCGCCCCGGCCCCGCGGAACGGCTACGACGTAGGGTGTGCGGGCCTTCCTCACGATCGAAGACCGATGGGCGGCGCGGGCTCGAGACGTCGTCGTCGACGCTCATCCCGACGCGACCCTCGGCGCGCTGGTGGACGTGGTCGAGCCCGAGGGCACCGAGACCGACCCGTGGCGGGTCAACGGCCGGCTGGTGCCGCGCGACGCCCGGGTCGCCGACGCGCTGCGCGACGGCGCCGTGCTCGTCCGCGGCGGGCCGACCGTCACCACGGCCCGGGAGGCCGCCGACCGCCTCGTCGAGCTGCGCGTCGTCGGCGGACCCGACGCCGGCATGGCCTGGCGCCTGGCGCCTGGGCGCTACGTCATCGGGCGCGGCGAGGAGGCCGACCTGCAGCTCGGGGCCGACGTCCAGGCCTCGCGGCGCCACGCGATCGTGACCGTCACCTTCGACGGCGTCGACATCGAAGACGCCAGCTCGGCGAACGGCATCCTCGTCGGCGGCCGCCGGGCGCAGGAGGCGCACATCGCCCCGGGCGAGAACGTGCAGCTCGGCGAGTCCGTGCTCTCCTGGGCGTGGCCCGCCGAGCAGGACGCGGTCATGGTCCCGGACCGGGCGGGCGGGCTCCGGTTCAACCGGCCCCCGCGCATCGAAGCGGCCTCCGCACGCCCGCCCGTCGCCCTCCCGAAGCCGCCCGTGCCGCGGCCGCGGGCGGCCTTCCCGATCGCGGCCGCACTCGCGCCGCTCGCGCTCGGCATCGTCATGGCGCTCGCGTTGCACCAGGCCGCGTACCTCCTGTTCACCCTCCTCAGCCCGGTGATCGCCGTCTCCAACCATCTCGCCGACCGCCGGCGCGGCACCCGCTCGTTCCGCAACCAACGCGCCGAGTTCGAGCAGGAGCGGGCGCGGGCGCGTGCCGAGCTGCGGGCCGCGGTCGAGCGTGAGACCGCGGAGCTTCGCGGGGCCTTCCCCGACCCGGCCGAGGTGGCGAGCGTGGCCCGCGTCCCGCGGTCGCGCCTGTGGGAGCGCCGGCGCGTCGACGACGACTTCGCCGTCGTCCGCCTCGGGCTCGTCGACCGGCCCGCCTCGGTCGACGTGGTCGGCGGGGCCGACGACGGCGCGCCGGCGCCCGGCGCCCCCGTCGCCGGGGCCGGGCGGCGCGCCGGTGAGGCCCTCGCCGGGGTCGCCGACAACGACGCCGACGCCGTGCTCCGCCAGGTCCCGGCGACGCTCGACCTCGCCCAGTCGGGCGTGCTCGGGATCGCCGGCCCCCGGGAGTCCTGCCAGGCCCTCGCCCGCTGGCTCGTCGGGCAGGCGGCCGTCTTCCACGCCCCGGACGACCTGGCGATCGCCGTCCTCACCGGCGAGCACCAGCAGCAGGCCTGGTCCTGGGCGCGCTGGCTCCCCCACCTCCGCGCGGAGGACTCGCGCGTCCTCGTCCGGATCGGCAACACCGACACCTCGGTCGTCCGTGTCGCCTCCGGCCTCGCCGCGATGGTCGACGAACGGCTGCGGGCGCGCGAGCTCGCTGGCGAGCGGGGCGGGCGGGAGGACCCGCTCGTGCTGGTGGTCCTCGACGGCGCCTACCGCCTCGGCGCGTACCCGGCGGTGACGAGGCTGCTGCGGCACGGCCCCGAGGTCGGGGTGGTCGCGATCGCCCTCGACGAGTCGGAGCGCCTCCTTCCCGAGGAGTGCCGCACGACGGCCGTCTTCTCGCCCGACGAGCCGACGCGCTGCGCGTTGCGGGCGACGCGCGAGGCGCCGATCTCCGACGTCCTCGCCGACCTCGTGGCGCCCGAGTGGGGTGAGCAGGTCGCCCGGGCGCTCTCGCCGGTGCGCCTCAGCCGCCGGAGCGACGATGCCGCGGTGCTGCCCACGTCGCTCCGCCTCCTCGACCTGCTCGGCATCGAGCCGCCGTCGCCCGACGCGGTGGTGGCGTCGTGGAACGCGGCGGGCCGCACGACGGCGGCCGTCGTCGGCGCGACGACGGCCGGGGCGTTCGGCATCGACCTCCGCCGGGACGGCCCCCACGCCCTCGTCGCCGGGACCACCGGATCGGGCAAGAGCGAGTTCCTCCAGACGCTCATCGCCAGCCTCGCCTTCGCCAACCGCCCCGACGCGATGACCTTCGTCCTCGTCGACTACAAGGGCGGGAGCGCCTTCAAGGACTGCGCGGAGCTGCCCCACACCGTCGGGACCGTGACGGACCTCGACGGGCACCTGACCGAGCGTGCCCTCGTCTCCCTCGCCGCCGAGCTCCGGCGCCGCGAGCGGATCTTCCAGCTCGCCGGGGCGAAGGACATCGACGACTACTGGCGGGCGACCGCCGCCGGCGGCGGCGAGACGCTCGCCCGGCTGGTCCTTGTCATCGACGAGTTCGCCGCCCTCGCCGAGGAGCTGCCCGGCTTCGTCGACGGGCTGGTCGACCTCGCCCGTCGGGGCCGCTCGCTCGGCATCCACCTGGTGCTGGCGACCCAACGCCCGTCGGGGGTGGTCTCGCCCGCGATCAAGACGAACACCAACCTGCGGGTCGCGATGCGGGTCACCGACGCGGGCGACAGCATCGACGTGATCGACTCGCCGCTCGCGGCGCGCATCCCGAAGGATGCGCCGGGGCGCGGCTTCGTGCGCGTCGGCCACGAGCAGCTGAGCGAGTTCCAGGCGGCGCGCATCGGCGGGCGCCGGCCGCTCGCCGCGCTGACCGACGAGGCCGTCGCGGTGCACGAGGTCGGCTGGCGCATGCTCGGCGAGGAGCCGCCGCGCGCCGCGCCGGGGCCGGACGCGGCCGAGGCCACCGACCTCGCCGAGCTCGTGGAGTCGGTCCGCCAGGCGAGCACCGCCCTCGGCACCCGCCCGGTGCCGAGCCCGTGGCTGCCACCGCTGCCCGACTTCGTCATGCTCGACGAGCTCGGCGGAGACCGGTCGCGCCTGCAGGTCCCCTACGGGCTGGAGGACCTGCCGAGCGAGCAGTCCCGGGGCGTCGCCCACGTCGACCTCGAGCACGCCAGCCACCTGCTGGCCGCCGGCGACGCCGGGTCGGGGCGCTCCACCTTCCTGCGCACCCTGGCCGGCTCCCTCGCCGAACGCTGCGGGCCGGAGGACGTCCACCTCTACGGCATCGACTGCGGGAACGGGGCGCTGCTCGCCCTGTCGGAGCTGCCGCACTGCGGCGCGGTCGTCTCGCGGGTGGAGCCCGAGCGGGTGGACCGGCTCCTCTCCAAGCTGCTCGGCGAGGTGGCACGGCGCCAGCAGCGCCTCGCCCTCGGCGGGTTCGCCAGCATCTCGGACCAACGCGGTGCGGTGGCGGCGGGCGAGACGATGCCCTACATCGTGCTCCTGCTCGACCGCTTCGAGGGCTTCGTCGCCGCCTTCGACACCGTCGACAACGGCCGGCTCGTCACCCTGCTGCTCCAGCTGATGCGCGAGGCGCCGGGCGTCGGGGTGCGGGTGGTGCTGACGGGCGACCGCAGCGCTTTGTCGGGGCGCCTCGCCTCGCTCGTCGAGAACATCGTCCTTTTGCGGCTGAACGACCGCTCCGCCTACTCCCTCGGCGGGCTGAACCCCCGCGACCTCCCCGACTCGATCACGCCCGGCCGCGGCTTTCGTGCGCAGTCGGGCGTCGAGCTGCAGATCGCCCTGCTCGACCCGGACCCGGCCGGCCCCGCACAGGTGGCGGCGCTCGGGCGGATCGCCGCCGAGGCGCGCACGCGCGCCGCCGGCCTGCTGGTGAGCGCCCTTCCCGAGCCGATCGGCGTGCTGCCCCAACGCGTCTCCCTCGCGACGGTCCGCGCCGAGGTCGCGTCCGGGGCCCATCCCGAGCACCCGGGCCCGGGCGCGCTGGTCGCCCTCGTCGGCGTCGGCGGCGACCGCCTCGTCCCCCAGCACGTCGACCTGCTCGCCCACGGCGGGGGCTTCCTCGTCGGCGGTCCGGCGCGCTCGGGGCGCTCGAACGCCCTGGACGTCATCGCACGCTCCCTGCTCGAGCGCCAGGTGCGCGTGATCGCGGTGGCGCCACGGCGGTCGGTGCTCAGCGCGCTGGAAGGGGCCGCCGGCGTCCTCGGCGTCTTCAGCGGACGCGACGCCCCGTCGGAAGCGCTCGTGGCGATGCTGGCGGGCGTCGAGGTCGCGGCGGGTCGCGTCGCCGTGATCGTCGACGACGCGGAGCTGCTGAGCGACGCGCCCGCCGCCGAGGCGCTCGCCCGCTTCGCCCGCGCGGCGCGTGACCACGAGAGCGCGATGGTGGTCGGCGGGACGACGGCGGACCTGGCCGCCGGGTTCCGCGGCTTCGTTCCGGAGGTGCGAAAGACACGGGCCGGGCTGCTCTTGTGCCCCGGCTCGCCGGCCGACGGCGAGCTGCTCGGCGTCCGGCTGCCCCGCACGGCGCTGTTCCCCGGGCCCCCCGGGCGCGGCCTGCTGCTCCTCGACGGGACCCAGCTCCTCGTCCAGGTGCCGCTCGACGACGAATCGTCCGAACCTAGGCTCTCCTGAGGAGGGGGCCGGCCGCAGGCGTGCGGCCGGCGCCGGTCCGCCCGGACGACCCGAGCACGAGAGGAAGCGCCCGCCATGGCCGGTGACATCTCCGTCAGCCCCGAGCAGCTGCTCACGATCGCGGCTCGCCTGGAGGCCGGCGCTTCGGAGGTCGAGTCCGTCCTCTCCCAGCTCGCGGCCCTCGCGGCGCCGCTCCAGACCGACTGGGTGGGTGCCGGGCAGGTCCAGTTCCAAGAGCTGTGGGCGCAGTGGCAGCACGACGCGAAGGGACTGCTGGAGGCGCTCGGTGGCATCGCCGGGATCGCGGCACGTGCCGCGACCGCCTACGAGGCCACCGAGCAGCAGATCATCTCGACCTTCCATCAGGGCTGAACGGCCCTTTTGCGCCGGGCGCGCGCGGCGGCTCCTGCCCGACGCGGCGCCGTCGGACCGGCGGGCGCCGATGCGACGGCCCTCTGCGGCCCGCCCGCCGGCTCCGGCGCGAACCGGCAGGTAGCGGGCTGGTTCGGCGGCCGTGGCGCATCCGCCACCGGCGCGCGCGGGTCTGCTAGAAAAATTTCTCCGAACCACGTTTGAACCCCGCCGGGGAGGGTAAAGGAGGTTCAGGCGCCCAAGCGTCACGGTGTTGCGCGGAAAATAACCTCTAGCGCGCGACCCGTCGATGCTTTACCCTCACCGCATGTCCGAAGGGTCTCCGCTCGCGGTATCACACGAGGAGATGGCGGGAGCCGTCTCCTCGATGCACGCAGCCACCGCGGATGCCGCCGAAGCGGCCCGTGACGCCGTCCGCGCCCTCGGCGACGCCGAGTCCGCCGTCGGCGACCCGGCAGTCGCCTCCTCGCTCGGCGCCACCGTCACGGCGTGGCGCCACGCGATCGACGACCTGACGACCACCTCCGAGCGGCTCGTCGAGCGCACCCGCGCGGCCGCCTCCGCCTACTCCTCGACCGACCACACGGTCGCCCGCCACATCGGCCAGGTCCGGTGATGGGCGTCGACCTGTTCGAGCCGATCCCTGGCGATCCCGCGGCGATCTCCGGCGCGGCCCGCCGGCTCGCCTCCGCGGCCGCCGCCGTCGGGACGAGCGCCGATCGCCTCGCGAACGTCCCGTCCGGCCTCGGCCCGCACGCCTGGGGCGGGCGGGCCTCCGAGCGGTTCACCGAGGTCGTCGGCCAGCTGGCCGCCGGCCAACGCCGCTCCGGGCACGGCCTGCTCGAGGCCTCCCACGCCCTGTCGGCGTTCGCCGTCGTGCTCGAGGAGTCCCAGCAGGACCTGCGCCGCGCCCAGCTGATGCGCGACGACTCGCTGCGCTACGCCGCCCCGGCCGCGGCGGCCGGCCTCGCCTCCACCCAGCTCGTCGACCCGGTGCTGAGCGCCGCCCAGACCCTCGCGATGGACGCGTGGGCCCGCTACCGCCAGGCCGCCGCACGCCTCGCCAACGCGCTCGAGGCGAGCGCCCACGAGGGCGTGGCCGTGCGCCACGGCCTCCCCTCCCTGAGCGGCTCGGTCCCGCTCGCCCCGGCCGCCGCCGGCGCGTTGGCCGGCCTGGCGCTGCTCGGCGCCGCGCGGGCGGCCACCGGCACCACCGTCGTCACCCTTCGCCGCGAGCGGGTCGGCTGGGACCTCGGCGACCAGCCCGCCTTCACCACGAGCTGGCTCCGGGCGGTCCCGCCCCGGCCGCTGCGCAGCATCGAGTCGCTCGGGCGTGCGATCCGCTCGGTCGCCCGGGAGGCCTTCTCCGTAGGCAACCCGCTGCCCGCCGTGGCAGCCGCCGTCGCGACCGAGCCCGCCGCCCGGGGCGGCCTGTCCCTCGCCGTCATCGATCTCTAGGGTCTCGGGCCGCGCGTCCGCCCGACACCGGCGGCCCGCGCCGCGGCCTGGCGCGGCCGCGGAGGCTACCCTCTGTCCGGACACCGAACGACGGGTCGGGGAGACGCCCCGGCCTCGGAGGTGAGGACTCCCTGGGGCAGGGCAGGGCTTGTCGATGAGCGAACTGCCGGCACTGATCGAACGGCTGCTCGCTGAGCGCGAGCTAGTTCTCGCCGCCTTCACGAGCGAAGAGCTCGTCGCCGTCGGCGCCGACAGCCCGCTTCGCGGCCTCGTCATCAGCGAGCGCCTCACCTCGATGGGCCCGATCCCCCTGACCGCGGCGCTCTCGACGGCCCTTCGCGGGCTCGTCGCCCGCGGGTACGTCCGGCCCGACGACGTCGACGGCGACGCGGACGGCCCGGAGGACGAGCCCCTCGAGATCCCCCTCGACGGCGACCTCGCGATCGTGGTGGCCCTGCGGCGGACGCCCTCGCTCGTCGGCATCGTCTCGGCGATCGACCCGCGCCTCGACGACGTGCTGCGGCCCGGCTTCGCCCAGCGCGCCCGCGCCGGCGCGATCCTGCACGGGTTCGCGGCCGAGGGCGTCGGCCTGATCGGCGTCCTCGAGGAGCGGCGCACGCCGATCGGGATCCACCACTTCACCCTGCGCACCGTGGAGCGCGAGATGGAGGTGCTGCGCGACGCGCTGCTCGCCGGCGGCACGGGCACGGGGCTCGTCTCGCTCCCCGGCGGCGCGGCCACCACGCAGCTGCGGGTGGAGTTCGCCGTCCCCGACGAGGACGAGCCGATCCACCTCGTCGTCGAGCTGACCCTCGAGGAGGGCGAGGCCGGCGGCGGGCGGACGGGCGGGTTGACGGTCCGGCTGCGCCGGATCGCCCGGTCCGGCGCGACCGACGAGGAGCGGCTCGGCGCCGAGGCGCTGCCGCGCCGCCTGCTGCGGCTCGTCGACGAGATCTGGCACGACACCGCCAGCGGCGGCGGAAGCCTGCACGAGTCGGCGTCCTGAGGCGGCCGCGCCCGCGCGGCGCGGGCTCAGGCGTCCTCGTCGAGCGACGCCGGCCCGGGCCCCGGCCCGAGGCCGAACAGCCGGAGGCACGGCTCGAGCCCGATGAGCGCGATGTCGTCGCGCCGTGCCGCCGCCCATCGCTCCCGCGACAGCCGGAAGCACAGCGCCCGCTCGACCGCGCCGTCGCGCAGCGCCAGCTCCTCGCCGTTCGGCTCGTAGCCGAGCTTGTGCGACACGGCGATCGAGGCGGCGTTCATCTGGAACGCCGACGAGTGCGCCTCCTGCGTTCCGAGGCCGGCGAAGGCCAGCTCCAAGACGGCGGCCCGCATCTCCGCGCCGAGGCCGCGACCCTGGGCGCGGCGCACGAGCCACGAGCCCGTCGTCACCGACCGGGTCGGCACGAACCGCTTGGCCCGGATGTCCTGCACGCCGACCGGCTCGCCGTCGACCAGCACCACGAGGGAGAGCCACCACTCCTCCACGGACCAGCGCGACCGGCATCCCCACCACCACCGCAGCGTGTCCCACTCCCTCCCCGGCGAGGGTGCCTCGGCCCAGGCCCGCCCGAACGGCGACGCGCCCGGCTCGTGGATGCCCTCGGCGATCCGCTCGAGGAGAGCGGCGAGCAGGGCGTCGTCGGGATAGCGCAGCTCCAGCTCGGGGGTGCGCACCACGAGGTCGAACAGCGGCCAGTGTCGGGCGAGCGTCGCCGGGACGGGCATCGGCCCATCGTCGCGCGGCCACCCGGCGCCGGCGGATCAGTCGGGCCAGACCCGCAGGCCGGCGAGCTCGGGGAGCAGCTCGACCGCCCGCCCCGCGACGCCGAGCACCGAGAGCGCCCGCTCGCCGGCGTCGCGGACCTTGGACGCCGCGGCGCGCGAGTCGCAGATGCCGAGCAGGCTCGGCCCGGCGCCCGACCAGCACGCGACGCGCGCCCCGGCCTCGCGCAGCTTGGCCAGCAGCGCGGGAGCCTCGGGGAAGAGCGCGCTGCGCGCGTCCTGGTGGAGCCGGTCCTCCCCCGCCGCGGCGAGCAGCGCGGCCCGGTCGGCGAGCCCGGCGACGAGGAGCCCCATCCGCCCGAGGTTGGCGACGGCGTCGGCGAAGGGCACCATCGGGGGCAGCGCGGCCCGCGCCGCCTCGGTGACGAGGGAGTGGTCCGGCACGAGCATTACGAACGAGAGGCCGGGGTCGAGGGGCAGGCGCCGGGCCACGGGGTGCCCGTCCACGATGGCGGCGGCGACGAGGCCGCCGAGGGTCGAGGCCGCGGCGTTCTCGGCGTGCCCGTCGCTCTCAGCGGCGACGGCGAAGGGGTCGTCGGCACCCGACGCGGCGGCGGCCGCGACCGCGAGCGCGGCCGACGACCCGAGCCCCCGGCCGACCGGGATGGTCGAGCGGACGACGATCTCGAGCCGGTCGTGGCCGACCACCGGGATCGCGATGCGCGCCGCCAGGTGCCTCTCGTCGGAGGGCAGGTCGGACCCTTCGCCCTCCGAGCGGACGATCAGGCGCGGCGCGGCCCGGACCTGCACCTCGACGTGAAGGTCGAGCGCGACGGCGAGGACGTCGAATCCGGGGCCGAGGTTCGCGGAGGAGGCGGGGGCGCGCGCTCGCATCAGGGACGCATGTCTAACCGCTGCCCTGCGTGGCCGTCGACGAGCCCGGCTGCGTCGCCGAGCCTGGAGCGGTCGTGACGGTCGGCGACGAGCTGGCCGGCCCGGTCGACGAGGTCGCCGGCGAGCTCGTTGGGGGTGCCGCGGTTCCCGACGGCGCCGCCTCGGTGAGCGGCACCGCCGCCAGCAGGCCGAGGGGCGCGTGCACCTCGAGCGTGCCGATCGAGCCGGCGCGCGCCGACCTCGAGCCGGGCGTCGCCGCGACGACCACGTCGCGCAGGCTGAGCCCCGCCCACGCCACGACGGCCGGGACGTTCGCCGGCGCGACCGCCCGCAGCGCGGCGGCGCTGCCGGGCTCTTTGACCTCGGCGACGCCGGCGCCCGGGGCCACGACGCTGTAGGCGACGAGGGCGCGCGTCGCCCGGTCGAGCAGCGCCTCGTCCGCGCGCGCCGCGCCGTAGAGGCCGTCGGGCTGGCCGACCGAGGCGGAGACGACGAGGACCCGCCGCCCGCCAACGGCGCGGAACGCCGCGGTGACGAGGCAGCCCTGGGCGTGCTGGGTGAATCCGGACTTCACGCCGACGATCCCGTCGACGCCGAGCGCGGGGTTGTAGTTCCAGATCGTGCCGGCGACCGGGAAGGCGACGTGGGCCTGGCTGACGATCCCGCGCACGACGGGCTCGGTCATCAGGTCCGCGGCGAGCAGCGACTGGTCGGCCGCGGTGCTCCTCGAGCCGGGGTTCACGCCGCTCGCGTCGGCGTAGTGCGTCGAGCGCAGCCCGAGCTGGCGGGCCGCAGCGTTCATCTTGGCGACGAACGCGGCGTCGCTCCCGGCGTCCCAGTCGCCGAGCAGGTCGGCGATGTTGTCCGCCGACGGGATGAGGAGCGCCTCCAGCAGCTGGTACTCGGAGAGGACCTCGCCGGCGCGCACGGGCACGCTCGAGTCGCCGGCCTGGGAGTCCGCCGCCCAGGCGCCGACGTCGGCGGCCGTCATCCGCAGGCTCGGGCCGGCCTCGCCGGGCACGAGGGGGTGGTCGCGCAAGATGAGGTAGGCGGTCATCATCTTCGTGAGGCTGGCGATCGGCACGACGCGCTCGTGCGGCGAGGCACCCATCAGGCCGATGCCGAGCACGGAGACGGCACCTTGACCCTTGGCCGGCCAGGCGAAGACCGGGCGTCGGCCGGGCACGGTGACGTGGCGGGCGACGAGCGAGGTGAAGGTCGGGAGGGGCCGGTCCTGCTGGGCGGCGCGCGCCGCCGGGTCGGACGCGCCAAACACGCCGTAGAGGGCGAGGCCGGTCGTGACCGAGAGCATCGAGCCGGCGATCATGCGGTTGCGCCTCACGCGCGCGCTGCTCAGCCGGCGCCGGTGCTGCGCGATCGGGCGCCCCCCGCCGGGTGGGTGCTGCGGGGCTGCGGGGAGCTGCCGCACGGGCACGCCGGCCTGCGGCTCAGCGGCCGCCCCGCCCCGCAGCGGGGGCGGGCGGCGGGCGCCGTCGGGGGACGGTGGCACGTCCGCTCGAGGCCCGCGCGCTCAGCCTCGGTCCAGCTCGTCGGGCGCCATCAGGACCGCCCTCGCCTTCGAGCCCTCGGAGGGTCCGACCACGCCGCGCTGCTCGAGGAGGTCCATGAGGCGGCCGGCTCTCGCGAACCCGACGCGGAGCTTTCGCTGGAGCATGGAGGTCGAGCCTAGCTGCGAGCGCACGACCAGCTCCAGCGCCTGGCGGAGCAGCTCGTCGTCGTCGTCGTCGCCTCCGAAGGCGCCGCCTTCGGGCTCGTTCTCGCCGACGACGCCCTCGACGTAGCGGGGACCACTCTGGCGACGCCAGTGGCCCACGATCGTGCGGACCTCGTCCTCGGTCACCCACGGCCCCTGGATGCGGCGGGGCACGCTCGACGACGCGGTGAGCAGGAGCAGGTCGCCCCGGCCGACGAGTCGCTCGGCACCGGGCTGGTCGAGGATGACCCGGGAGTCGGCGAGCGAGGAGACCGAGAAGGCCAGCCTAGATGGGATGTTCGCCTTGATCACGCCGGTGATGACGTCGACGGACGGGCGCTGGGTGGCGATGACGAGGTGGATGCCGACCGCCCGCGCCATCTGGGCGATCCGGCAGATCGACTCCTCGACGTCGCGGGCGGCGACCATCATCAGGTCGTTCAGCTCGTCGACGACGACCATCACGAACGGCAGGCGCTGGTAGCGCGAGGGCTCCTCGGGGCCGGGCACCGGCTCGCCGTCGCCGCCGCCGCCGCTCCCGGCCTCGTCGGCCACGACCGCCGGGAGCTCGCCGGTGCCCGGCACCTCGCCGGCGGCGGCCGCCTCGGCGTCCTCCGCGGGGGCCTCGTCGGCCTGGTCCGGGGCGAGATCGCCGACCACCCGCCCGCCGTCGAAGGGGCTCGCGGCGAAGTCGCCGCGGTCGATGGCCGCGTTGTAGCCGGTGATGTCGCGCATCCCCGCCTCGGCCAGAAGGTCGTAGCGACGCTCCATCTCGGCCACGGCCCAGGCGAGCGCGTTGGCGGCCTTCTTCGGGTTCACGACGACCGGGGTGAGCAGGTGCGGCAGCCCGTTGTACTGCCCGAGCTCGACCCGCTTCGGGTCGACGAGGATCATCCGTACCTGCTCGGGCGTGGAGCGCATCAGCACGGAGGTGATCAGCGAGTTGATGCAGGACGACTTCCCGGCCCCCGTCGCCCCGGCGATCAGCAGGTGCGGCATCTCGGCGAGGTTGACCATCACCGAGCGCCCGGCGATGTCGCGTCCGAGCCCGACCTCGAGCGGGTGGGTGGCCCGGCGGGCCTCGGGCGAGGCGAGGACGTCGCCGAGCGTCACGAGCTGGCGGCTGTGGTTCGGCACCTCGACGCCGATCGCGGAGCGGCCGGGGATCGGCGCGAGGATGCGCACGTCCGGCGAGGCCATCGCGTAGGCAATGTCCTTCGCGAGGCTCGTGACGCGGGCCACCTTCACGCCCGGGCCGAGCTCCAGCTCGAAGCGGGTCACCGTCGGCCCGACGGTGAAGCCGACGAGGTGCGTGTCGACACCGTGGGCGCCGAGCGCCCGCTCGAGCACCGTCCCGCGCTCTTCGATCTCGCGGCGGTCGAGGCCCTGCTCCTTGCTCCGTTTGAGCAGCTTCTGGGCCGGCAGCCGCCACGGGCTCGGCGGCGGGACGATCCCGAGGCCGAGCTGCTCCCCACCCGCCTCGGCCGGCGCATCCCGGCGGGCCTGGTCGGCCTCGCGAGAGCCGATCCCCTCGTGGCGGAGCGGCTGGCGGGCGACGCCGGCGAGTCCGGCGACCGCGAGCGCGGCGTCGCGCACCTCCTGGCCGGGATCGGGAGCGCCCTCGGCGCCGTCGGCGCTCCCGGCACGGCCCGGCTCCGCGGCGCCCGTCTCGCCTGCGGGCGGATCGCCGGAGCCGGGCCCGTCGCCGGGGAGGCCTGGTACGGGCCGGTTGTCCACGCGCGTCGAGGCGACGAGCGCGGCGATGTCGGCCGTGCCGACGAGCCCGGTGTCGGGCGGCACGGCCGGTCCGTCCACGGGCCAGTCGACGAACTGCGCCGGGGCTGGCGCCCCCCCGGCGGGCGCGCCGCCCCCGCCCTCGGGCAGGGGTCGGAGCTCGAGCAGGGCCACCGCGGTGCGCCCGGCACCGGCGAGGGCCCGGCCGATCCCGGCGAGGGCCGAGCGGACCGACAGCGCGAGGCAGCCGCAGACCGCCACGAAGGCGAGCGCTCCGAGGACGACGCCGGCGCCGGCGACGCCGAGGAACGAGTGCAGGGCGCTGCCGATCCCGGCGCCGACGACGCCGCCGGCGCCGTCGAGCACCGCGGCGCCGGCGTGCGCCGACGGCAGGCCACCTGCGAGGTCGGCGAGCCCCGCCGAGGCGAGCGCGAGCGCGCCGACGGCGACGAGCGCTCCGGCGACGCCGCGCCGGGCCCGCCCGGCGATCAGGGTGACGCCGGTGACGAGGAGGCTCGCGGGCACGACGTCCATGCCCCAGCCGAGGCCGTCGGCGCCGTAGCGGCGGACGTAGCGGCCGGCGAGCCCGAGCACGTCCAGATGGACCCCGAGGACGAAGAGCACCCCGAGGACGAGCAGCAGCCAGCCCCAGACGTCGTCCGGCTGGCGGGCGAGGAAGGCCCCGCCGCGCTGGACGGCCGAGGGGCGCGCCGGCGCGCGGCGCGCCGCGGGCCGGGTGGAGCGTCCTGCGCCCGCCGCCGTGCGCTTCGCCGGCGCGCGCTTGGCCGGCGGCCGGGGCGAGGTACCGGACGCCGACCTCGAGCTGCGGGCCCGTGTGGGGGGCGCACCTTTCGCAACAGCCACAATGAGCACAACGCTAACACCAGCAACGCGCGAGAACGGGCCTCGGGGCTAACACGCTGAGGCGGGAGGAGCCGGTGCGCCCGGCCCGCTGGCCGGCGCCGGAGGGTCGGAGGTGGCTCAGGCCTCCATCACGAGGGGCACGATCATCGGGCGGCGCCTGGTCCGGTCGCTGACGATCCGGCCGACGGCGCGCCGCGTCACCCGCTTCAGGGTGTCGGCGTCCCACGAGCCGCTCCCGACCGCCTCCGCCACCGCCTTCACCACCGCGGCGCGGGCGTCTTCGATCAGCTCCTCCGCCTCCGGCGCGTGCACCCAGCCGCGGGTGATGATCTCCGGCCCCGTGATGATGTCCCCCGAGCGAAGGTCGACGGCGAGGACGACGACGACGACGCCCTCCTCGGCGAGCACCCGGCGGTCCCGCAGCACGCCGCTGCCCACGTCGCCGACGACGCCGTCGACGAAGAGGTAGCCCGCCGGGACGACCTCTGAGAAGTCGATGGTGTCGTCGGTCAGCCGGACGGTGTCGCCGTCCTCGCACAGCAGCACGTTCTGCTCCGCCACCCCCATCTCGATCGCCAGCCGGGCGTGGCGGAGGAGGTGACGGTACTCGCCGTGGACGGGGATGAAGCATGTGGGGCGCGCCACGGCGAGGAGCGTCGCGAGCTCGCCCTGCTTGGCGTGGCCGCTCTCGTGGACATGCGCGATCCCGGAGTGGACGACCTCGGCCCCGCGCCGCGCCAGGCCGTCCATCACCTTGGCCACCGCCCACTCGTTGCCGGGGATGGCGTGGCTCGAGAGCACGACGACGTCGCCGTCACGCACCTCGAGCCGCCGGTTCTCGCCGGAGGCCAGCAGCGCGAGCGCCGACATCGGCTCGCCCTGGGAGCCGGTCGAGATGACGCAGGTCTCGCCGGCGTCGAGGCTGTCCACGTCCTCGACGTCGACGAGCGCCGACTCCGGAATGCTGAGCAGGCCGAGCTCGCGGGCGAGCGCGACGTTGCGCAGCATCGAGCGGCCGAGCAGCGCGACCTTGCGGCCGCTCGAGACGGCCGCGTCGCACAGCTGCTGGACGCGGTGCACGTGGCTCGCGAAGCAGGCGACGATGATCCTCCGGCCCGGGTGCTCGGTGAAGATCTGGCGGAACGTCTCGCCGACGCTGCTCTCGCTCCTCGTGAAGCCGGGCTCCTCCGCGTTGGTCGAGTCCGAGAGGAGCAGCCGGATGCCTTCCCCCGAGGCGATGGCGCCGATCCTCGCGAGGTCCGTCCGGCGTCCGTCGACCGGCGTCAGGTCGAGCTTGAAGTCGCCGGAGTGCAGGATCACCCCCTGGGGGGTGTGGAACGCGGTGGCGAAGCCGTGCGGCACCGAGTGGGTGACCGGGATGAACTCGACGTCGAAGGGGCCGATCCTCCGCCGCTCCCCGTCGGCGACGGGGACGAGCTCCACGTTGGTGAGCCCGGCGTCGTTGATGCGCGAGCGCGCGAGGCCGAGCGTGAGCGCCGAGCCGAACACCGGCACCGACACCTCCCGGAGGAGGAAGCCGAGACCGCCCGTGTGGTCCTCGTGGCCGTGGGTGAGGACGACGCCCTCGATGCGCCCGGCGTTCTCGCGCAGGTAGGTGAAGTCCGGGAGCACGAGGTCGACGCCCGGCATCTCCGGATCGGGGAACATCACACCGCAGTCGAGGACGAGCAGGCGCCCTCCGTGCTCGATCACGGCGCAGTTGCGCCCGATCTCCCCGAGACCGCCGAGGAAGACGACGCGGACGGCCTCAGCCATCGAGCGCCCGCGATCCTCGCCACGACTCGAGCTCGGCGAGCACCGACTTCGCCCGGTCCTCGAGGCCCGGCGGCGCCGCACCGAGCGGCAGGCGGCACTCGCCCGCGGGGAGGCCGAGCACGCGCAGCATCGCCTTGGTGGGCAAGGGGTTCGGCGCCTCGTCACCCGTCTCGTAGGCGAAGCTCTCAAGCAGCGCGGCCTGGACCGCGATCGCCCCGGCGACGTCTCCTCCGAGGAAGCGCCCGATCATCTCGGCGCACTCGGCCCCGCACCAGTGGGTGGCGACGCCGATGAGCCCGACGGCGCCGACGGCCAGCAGCGGCAGGGTCAGCGCGTCGTCGCCCGAGTAGCACTCGAAGCCGGCCGGCGCATCGGCGAGGAGGCGGGCGGTCGCGGCCGGGTCGCCCGCGGCGTCCTTCACGCCGACGATGTTCGGCACCTCCCGGGCGAGGCGCAGCATCGTGTCGGTGGCGATCTTGCGGCCCGTGCGCACGGGGATGTCGTAGAGGACCACCGGCAGCGGCGTCGCCGCCGCGACGGCGCGGAAGTGCGCCTCCAGGCCGGCCTGCGAGGGGCGGCTGTAGTAGGGGGTGACGGCGAGGATGCCGGCGACCCCGGCCTCGGTCGCCCGGCGGGTGAGCTCGACGGAGTGCGCGGTGTCGTTCGACGTCGATCCGGCGATCACGGGGACGTCGACCGCCTCGACGACCCGCCGCCACATCGCGACCCGCTCGTCGTCGCTGAGCGTCGGCGCCTCCCCGGTCGTGCCGGTGACGACGAAGCCGTCGTTGCCGTGCTCGACGAGGTGGCGGGCGAGCCGGGCCGCGCCGTCGAGGTCGAGACGCCCCGACTCGTCGAACGGCGTCGCCATCGCCGTCAGGACCCTCCCGAAGCGGGGGGTTCGCAGGTTGTGCTCCACTGAGCGGAGGCTACCAGCAGCGTGCTCGCCGACGCCCGGGTCCCCCGGCCCCGGCCGCGGGCCGGGAGACGCCGCGGCGCGCCGACGGCTCACAGACCGAGCACTGCCTCCAGGCCGAGCGTGAGGCCGGGGATGGCCGCCACCTTCGTCACGGCCAGGAGCACGCCCGGCATGAACGAGCTGCGCTCGTAGGAGTCCTGGCGGATCGTGAGGGACTGGCCGAGCGCGCCGAACAGGACCTCCTGGTGCGCGACGAGCCCGGGGAGCCGGACCGCGTGGACACGCACGCCGCCGGCGCCGAGGGCGCCACGCGCTCCCGCCACGACCTCCTCGGCCGTCGGGTCCGCGACGAAGGGGCCGGCTCCGGACGCCTGGCGCGCCGCGGCGATGCGCCGGGCGGTCTCGAGCGCGGTGCCGGACGGCGCGTCGCGCTTCGCGTCGTGGTGCAGCTCGACGATCTCGACGCCGTCGAGGAAGGGGGCGGCGAGCTCGGCGAAACGCATCATGAGCACCGCCGAGACGGCGAAGTTCGGGGCGAGCACACAGTTCGGCGCGGCGGCGGGCTCGAAGAGCTCGCGCAGTCGACCGAGGTCGTCGGCCCCGATCCCGGTCGTGCCGCAGACGACGTGGACCCCGGCACCGGCGCACCACGCCATGTTGGCGACGGCCGCCGAGGCATGGGTGAAGTCGACCGCCACCTCCGCCCCGGCGTCGGCCAGCGCCTCGAGCGTCGGCTGGACCTCGAGCGCGCTCTCCTCCAGCCCGGCGAGCTCCGCGAGGCGGCGCCCGGCCGCGTTCGGGTCGACCGCCGCGACGAGCTCGCAGGCCGGCGAGCCGGCCACGGCGCGACAGACCGTCGAGCCCATCCGCCCGCCCGCACCGAGGACACCCACGCGCACCACGGTGGGCAACGCTACCCGTGCCCGGCTCGTGCGACCCGTCCCGCCGTGGACGGCCGCGCCCGCGGGCGGCGGTATCGTGAGGACGTGCGATGAGCGCCTGACTCCCGCCTCACTGCTCGCTCTCCACCCCGGGGGTCCCGTCCATGCCCGCTCACGGCACACTCGCCGCAACGCTCGTCGCCAGCCACGTCCGCGTGGAGCGCGGCGCGCGCCCGGTGCTCGACGACGTCTCGCTCAGCGTCGGCCCGAGCTCCCGCATCGGCGTCATCGGACCGAACGGGGTCGGCAAGTCGACGCTGCTGGGCGTGCTCGCCGGCACGCTGCGGCCCGACGCCGGCGCCGTGGAGCTCCAGCCGCCCCAGGCGACCGTCGGCCTCCTCGCCCAGGAGCTCGACCGCGATGGCACCGAGACGGTGCGGGACCACCTCTACCGGCGCACCGGCGCAGACGCCGCGGACCGCGAGCTCGTCACGGCGGCGGGGTTGCTCGCCACCGGGGGCGAGGAGGCGGCCGAGCGCTACACCACGGCGCTCGAACGCTGGAGCTCGCTCGGGGTCGACACCCTCGATGCGAGGATCGGCTCGGTCCTCGACGAGCTCGGCCTGTCGAGCGCGCTCCTCCCGCTCGCCACCGTCGAGCTGTCGGGCGGGCAGGCGGCCCGCGTCGCGCTGGCGGCGATCCTCCTCAGCCGCTTCGACCTGACGCTGCTCGACGAGCCGACGAACGACCTCGACTTCGACGGGCTCGCCCGCCTCGAACGCTTCGTGGCCGGGCGCGCCGGCGGGATCGTCATCGTCTCCCACGACCGCTCGTTCCTCGACCGCACCATCACCTCGGTGCTCGAGCTCGACGAGCACGACCGCCGGGGGCGCCTCTTCGAGGGAGGCTGGTCCGCGTACCTCGAGGAGCGCGCGACCGCCCGCCGCCACGCCGAGGAGGCGTACGCCACCTACGAGGCGAGGCGCGACGCGCTGCTCGCGCGCGCCCGGCGGGAGCGTCAGTGGGCGACCTCGGGGGTGGCGCGCGAAAAGCGCGCCCCGCGCGACGCCGACAAGGCGCAGCGGGACTTCCGGCTGAACCGCACCGAGAAGCTCGCCGCGCGCGCCCGCTCGACCGAGCGGGCGATCGAGCGGGTCGAGCGGGTCGACAAGCCCTGGGAGGGCTGGGAGCTCCGCTTCGCCATCGAGGACGCGGGGCGCTCGGGACAGGTCGTCCTCCGGCTGGAGGGTGCGGTCGTCGAGCGGGGAGCCTTCCGCATCGGGCCCGTCGACCTGCAGCTCGACTGGGCCGAGCGGGTGCTGCTCGCCGGGCCGAACGGCTCGGGCAAGACGACCCTGCTGCGGGCGATGCTCGGCGAGCTCCCGCTCGCCTCGGGTGGGCGCTGGATCGGCCCGAGCGTGGTCGTCGGCGAGCTCGGCCAGGCCCGCCGGGCGTTCGCCGGCCAGCGCGACCTGATCGAGGCGCTCACCTCCCGCACCGGCATGACGATCGCCGAGGCCCGCTCGCTCCTGGCGAAGTTCGGCCTCGGCGCCGACCACGTCGGCCGCCCGGTCGCCTCGCTCTCGCCGGGCGAGCGGACCCGGGCCGAGCTGGCAGCCTTCCAGGCGCGTGGCGTGAACCTGCTGGTGCTCGACGAACCGACGAACCACCTCGACCTGCCGGCCATCGAACAGCTCGAGGAGGCGCTGGCGAGCTACACCGGGACCCTGCTGCTCGTCTCTCACGACCGCCGGCTGCTCGAAACCGTCGAGACGACGCGCATCATCGAGGTCGCGCAGCTCGGCGGGATCGCTTAGCCTGCGCGGCGATGGCCGACCTGGCATCCGTCGCCTCATTCGCCACCGCGGGCGGCACGCTCGTCCTCGCGGTGGCCACCTTCTACTCCGTCCGTTCGGCCAACCGGGCGGCACGCACGGCCGAGCGCGCCCTCCAGATCGGGCTCCGTCCGCTGCTCATGCCGTCGCGCCTCGACGATCCGCCCGAGAAGCTCATGTGGGCGGACCGCCACTGGGCGCAGGTCGTCGGGGGGCGCGCCAGCGTGGAGGCACTCGACGGGACCGTGTACCTCGCGATGTCGCTCCGCAACGTCGGCTCGGGCATCGCCGTCCTGCACGGCTGGTACGTCTGGCCGGAATGGCAGAGCTCCGAGCCCGCGCACGCGCCGGGCGCGGACTTCCGGACGCTGTCACGCGACCAGTACGTGCCGCCGGGCGACGTGAGCTTCTTCCAGGCGGCGATCCGCGAGCCCGACGACCCGGCGCTTGAAGCGATGACCGACGTCGTGAAGAACCGCGAGATCTTCACGGTCGACCTTCTCTACAGCGACCACGACGGTGGGCAGCGCACGATCAGCCGCTTCACGGTCTCCCCGCGCGAGGAGGGCTCCGAGTGGCTCATCGGCGTGACCCGCCACTGGAACCTCGACCGCCCAGACCCGCGTTGAAACCCGGACGCGCAGCGCCGCGCCGCGCCGACGTGGCCGGCCGCGCCGCTAGCGTACGGCGGTGGCCGAGATCGTCGAGCGTGCGGGGCGCTTCTCCGACCCGGGGCCCGAGGGCACCCACTGGGTCGAGCACCTCCGCAGCGCGCACCTAAGCGTCGGCACGTACTCGATCGCCGCCCGGCGCGCCGACGGCCAGGTCCCGCACGGAGAGGACGAGATCTACGTCGTCACCACCGGCGCGGGCCGCTTCACGAGCACCACGCAAGACACGACGGTCGGGCCGGGTTCGGTCCTCTTCGTCCCTGGACGGCAGCGACATCACCTACCTACCGAGCTTCCCCTACCTCGGAACCCCCTACAGCGGCTACGCGGTCCCCGCGCCCGCCTGAGGATCCCCCCGGGCGCGCCGGGCGGCGCGCGGCCTGCGCGGCGCCAGCCGCCCTCCGCCGCGCGCGCCGGCGCGCCGCTCCTCACGGGCCCGCCAGGCGGTCAATGGGAGGCCCTCCGTGCGCGCGCGGCGCCCGCGGCCCGCATCCTCGCCCAAGCGCCACGAAGACCCCGCCGCAAGCTGCGGCCAGGCCAGCAGGCCCCGAACCCCGTGCGCTGCGGTGGCGGCCGGGCACGGGCGTCGCAGGCCGCTCCGCTGCCCGGCGGCGGCGTGCCGTCACACTGTCGTCACTTGTGCCTTACGTAAGGTGCTGTTTACACTGTCCCCGTGGAAGCCGTGCTCCGGGCGCTCGCTCCGCCGCGACGGCGGGAGATCCTCCGGCTCGTCCGCGACGCCGAGCTGACCGCCGGGGAGATCGCCTCGCACTTCGCGATCTCCCGGCCGGCCGTCTCCCAGCACCTGCGCGTGCTCCTCGACGCCGGCCTCCTCAGCGAGCGGCGCGACGGGACGCGCCGCATCTACCGGGCACGCCCCGAGGGCCTCGCCGAGGTGCGCGCCTACCTCGACGACTTCTGGGGAGCCCGGCTGGAGGAGCTGCGGGCAGTGGTGGAACGCGAGCGCGGAGGGACGCGACATGCCAGGAACTGAGGACGTCGTCGACCGCCAGATCAGGATCGAGGCACCTCCCGAGGTCGTGTTCGACTACTTCGTCGACCCGGTGCGGATGGTCAGCTGGATCGGGACGAAGGTCGAGCTGGACGCGGCGCCGGGCGGGCACTTCCGCGTCGACATGAACGGCCGGGACATCGCGAGCGGCCGCTTCGTCGAGGTGGTCCACCCGAGCCGGGTCGTGTTCAGCTGGGGCTGGGAGCAGGGCGGGGCGGCGGTCCCGCCCGGATCGAGCACCGTCGAGGTGACGCTCACCCCCGACGGTGACGCCACGATCGTGCGCCTCGTCCACCGGGACCTGCCCGGCCCGACCGTCGCCCCCCACGACGAGGGGTGGGCGCACTACCTCGCTCGCCTCGCCGCCGTCGCCTCGGGCCACGACCCCGGGCCCGGCGAGTGGGCGGGCTGAGGGCGCACCGCCGCCGCGCCGGGCGGACCGGGGCGCCCGGCGACGACCGATCCCCTCCGGTCCGGCGCCCGCGGCCGGCCGGTGCTGACCAACCACCAACCGAAGGAGCGAACCCGATGGCGAAGTACGCACTGGCATACACGGGCGGTTCGATGTCCGAGGACGAGGAGGAGCGCCGGGCGGTCATGGCCGCCTGGGGCGCCTGGTTCGACAGCATCGGCGACGGCGTCGTGGACGCGGGTAACCCGTTCGGCACCTCGGCGTCGGTCTCGGCCGACGGGACGGTGCGCGACGGCGCTCCCTCGGAGCTGAGCGGCTACTCGATCATCTCGGCAGACAGCCTCGCCGAAGCGGCCGACCTCGCGAAGCGCTGCCCGGTCCTGCACGGTGGCGGCAGCGTCGAGGTGTACGAGATCGTCCCGGTCATGTGACGCCCGGGTCGGGGGGTCGCGCCGGCCCCGGCCGCCGGCGGGCCCCGCCCGCCGGCGCGTCCGGCGCCCTGCGCCGCCTCACCGCAGCGCCGAGACGAGCTCCTCGGCACCGAAGGGGCCGACCGCGGCGAGCGTGCGGGGCCCCGAGAGCACCCGCTTGGCCACCTCGGCGATCTCCTCCACCGTCACGGCGTCGATCCGCTCGGTGATCTCCTCGACGCTCAGCACCTCGCCGTGCAGCAGCAGGCTCGCGCCGATGCGCGACATCCTGGCCCCCGAATCCTCGAGGCTGAGCAGGGTGTCGGCCTTCACGTGCCCCCTCGCGAGAGCGAGCTCGCGATCGGTCACGCCCGCCGAGGCCATCGCGTCGAGCTCCGCTAACACGAGGGAGAGCACCTCGTGGGTCCGGTCGGGCGAGGTCCCCACCGACACCGACAGCGCCCCGGCGTCGGCGTACGCGGTCCGGTCCGAGATGACCGAGTAGGCGAGGCCGCGCTCCTCCCGGATCTTCTGGAACAGCCGGCTCGAGATGCCCCCTCCGAGGCTGTGGTTCAACAGCATCAGCGCGTAGCGCTCCGGCGAGCGCCGGTCCGGCGCGCGCACGCCGACGACGAGGTGCGCCTGCTCGGTGTCGCGGGTGGTGACGTCGATCGGCTCCAGCCCGGGGCCGGGGGGCGTGCGCGGCGGCGGGCCGCCCCTGTCCGCGCCGGCGAAGCGGCCCTCGAGCGCGTCGGCGAGGCGTGCGTGGTCGACGTCGCCGGCCGCGGCGACGACGATGTTCCCCGGCCGGTAGTGCTGGTCGAAGAACGCGCGGATCTCGGGCACCGTCACCGAGGTGATCACCTCGGGGAGGCCGAGCACCTCGCGCCCGAGCGGATGTCCCGGGAAGATCGCCTCGCAGAAGCGCTCCTGGACGACGTCGGCCGGCTCGTCGAGGTGCATGAGCACCTCCTCCAGGATCACCTGGCGCTCGGCGTCCACCTCGTCGGGGCGGAGCGCCGGGTCCGACATGATGTCGGAGAGGATGTCGAGCCCGAGCTGCAGGTCGTCGGCGAGCGTGCGGACGTAGAAGGTCGTGTACTCCTTCGTCGTGAAGGCGTTCATGTCCCCGCCGACGGCGTCGATGTCCTCCGCGATGGCACGCGCCGAGCGCGTCGGCGTCCCCTTGAACAGCAGGTGCTCGAGGAAGTGCGAGACGCCCGCCTGGCGCTCCGACTCGTCGCGCGAGCCCGTCCCGACCCAGAAGCCGAGACAGGCCGAGCGGACGCCCGGCATCGTCTCGCTGACGAGGCGGATGCCGCAGTCGAGCTGTGAGATCGTGATCATCGCGCCCCGTCCCCGGGCGCCGGCGTGCCCACCGGTGCGGGGGTCAGCGACGGGGGCCGCCGCGGCGGCGGGGGCCACGCTCGCCGCGCGGGCTCGATCCGACGCTGCGCGCCGGCTCAGCGGGTCCGAGGTCCCCGAACTCGCGCTCGATCTCGACCGCGAACTCGTCCTCGAACGAGACGCGCTTCGCCCCCGACGACGGCTCGCCCGCCGGTGCCGAGTCGGCTCGGGCCGGGCGCGACGTCTCGGGCGGAGCGGCCGGCGCCGGGGCGGCCGACGAGGAGGACTCCTTGCCGCCGCCGATCCGCTCGCCGTTCTCGTCGACGAGCGAGAGCGAGACCTTGCCCTGGGGGTCGATGTCGTCGACGATGACGTCGACCGACTGGCCGAGCTCGAGGACGTCCTCGACGCGCTCGACGCGCCGACCGGCTCCGAGACGCGAGATGTGCAGCAGACCGTCGCGTCCGGGGAGGATGTTGACGAACGCCCCGAACTTCGTGATGTTGACGACCTTGCCCGGGTAGACCTTGCCGACCTCGGCGCTCGGCGGCTCGAGGATCAGCTGGATCCTGCGCCGCGCCTCGTCGACGGCGCTCGAGAGCTTGGCGCCGATCGTCACGCGCCCGACCATCCCGTCGTCGTCGACGTTGATGTCGGCTCCGGTCTCCTGCTGCAGGGCGTTGATCACCTTGCCCTTCGGCCCGATCACCTCGCCGATCTTGTCGATCGGGATCTCCATGCTGACGATCTTCGGCGCGTTCGGCTTCACCTCGGCCGCCGGCTCGGCGATGGTCGCCGCGATGACGTCGAGGATGAGGATGCGCGCCTCGTAGGCCTGGCGGAGCGCCTGCGCGAGCACCTCGGCCGGCAGGCCGTCGATCTTCGTGTCGAGCTGGAGCGCGGTGACGAAGTCACGCGTGCCGGCGACCTTGAAGTCCATGTCGCCGAAGGCGTCCTCGGCCCCGAGGATGTCGGTGAGCGTCGTGTACTTGCCCTCGGCGTAGACGAGGCCCATCGCGATCCCGCCGACCGGCGCCTTGATCGGCACGCCGGCGTCCATCAGCGACAGGGTCGAGCCGCAGACCGAGGCCATCGAGGTCGACCCGTTCGAGGAGAGCACCTCGGAGACGAGGCGCAAGGTGTAGGGGAACTCGTCGTCCGGCGGGATGACCGGGAGCAGCGCCCGCTCGGCGAGCAGGCCGTGGCCGATCTCACGCCGCTTCGGGCCGCGCATGAAGCCGGTCTCGCCGGTCGAGTACGGCGGGAAGTTGTAGTGGTGCATGTAGCGCTTCGTCTCGTCGATGCCGATCGTGTCGAGGAGCTGGTTCATCCTCGGCATGCCGAGCGTCGTGATGTTGAGCACCTGGGTGTCGCCACGCTGGAACAGGCCGGAGCCGTGCGCCGTCGGGATCAGGCCGATCTCGGCCGAGAGCGGGCGGATGTCGGACGGCCCGCGGCCGTCGATCCGGACGCCCTCCTCGACGATGCGCCGGCGCACGACCTGCTTGGTGAACGAGCGGATCGCGGCGCGCACCTCGCGCTCGCGGACTTCGAACTCGGACGCGAGCGTGAGGAGGATCTCCTCGGTGGCGGCGTCGAGCGCGGCCGCGCGCTCGGCCTTCGTCGTGATGGCGTTGGCCTTGGTGATCAGGTCGGCGCCGACGGCGACGACACGCTCGTGGACCTCCGCGGCGTAGTCGACGAAGATCTCATAGGAGATGGTCGGCTTGGCGCCGGCCTCGGCGACGAGCTGGCGCTGGAGGGCGATCGACTCGCGGATCCAGGTCTTCGCCGCCTCGAGCCCGCCGGCGATGACCTCCTCGGTGACCTTCGGGGCGCCCGCCTCGTAGTACTGCCAGGCCTTCTCGGTGCCGCCGGCCTCGACCATCATGATCGCGATGTCGGCGTCGGGCGCCTCCGACAGGGCCCTGCCGGCGACGACGAGCTCGAACGTCGAGGCGTCGCCCTCCTGGTAGGTGGGGTGCGGGTTCCACACGCCGTCGGTCGAGTAGGCGACGCGTACCGCGCCGATCGGCCCCTCGAAGGGGATCCCCGACAGCATCAACGCCGCCGAGGCGCCGTTGATGGCGACGATGTCGTGGGGGTTCTCCTGGTCGGCGCCGAGGATCGTCCCGACGACGTGGACCTCGTTGCGGAAGCCCTCGGGGAACGAGGGGCGCAGCGGGCGGTCGATCAGGCGCGCCGTCAGCGTCGCCTGGTCGGTGGCGCGGCCCTCGCGCCGGAAGAACGAGCCGGGGATCTTCCCCGCGGCGTACATCCGCTCCTCGATGTCGACGGTCAGCGGGAAGAAGTCCTGGCCCTCCCGGACCCTACGGTTCGCCGTCGCCGTGACGAGGACGATGGTGTCCCCGATCCGGGCGACGACGGCCCCGTCGGCCTGGCCGGCGAGCTTGCCGGTGTCGAACGACAGGGTGCGGTCGGTCCCACTGATGGGCGCCGACACGGTGATGGCATCCGCCATGTCACTCCTCGGTGTTCATGGCACCCGCACCGGTCAGTTCCCAGTCGTCGGGCACCCGGTCGGGCCGAGGACCCGGCGACTGGCAGCTGACGCTGGCGAGCGCCGGTGGTTGTCGACGGGAGGCGCCCTACCCCGGCCTTCGGGGTGCGCACCGCGCCGTCCTATGTGCGCCGGGCGACGCGCTGCGTGCCCGGCACCCTCCGCCCGCCGGTGCCTCCCGGCCGGTCGACGGGCGCCCGTCGGCTAGCGGCGGATCCCGAGCCTCGCGATGAGGTCGCGGTAGCGCCCGACGTCGTTCGCCCGCACGTAGTCGAGCAGGCGGCGGCGGCGGCCGATCAGCTTCATGAGCCCGCGGCGGGTGTGGTGGTCGCCGCGGTGGAGCTTCAGGTGCTCGGTGAGGTGGTTGATCCGCTCCGTGAGGATGGCAACCTGGACCTCGGGCGAGCCGGTGTCCGTCTCATGGAGCCGGTACTGGGTGATCGTCGCCGTCTTGTCGGGCATGCAGAACGCAGACCTTCGCTGATCTCGTGCGCCAGCCGGTCGGACGACTGTCCGAGCAGCCGGAGGGCGGATCCGGCGGGGCGGCTGCCCGCGCCGGGACGGCCAGGGGCCGACATGGACATCGTAGCAGCCCGCCGCCGTTTCGGGCCCTCCCGGTGCTCGCGCCCAGCGCCGGGGCGGTCCGGTCGCTCAGTAGCGCCAGGGGTCGACCTCGACGCGCACCCCAGGGACCGGCCGCCCGGCCGCCTCCAGCGCGTCGGCGAGCGCCGCGGCGTCACGGGCACGCACGAGGTAGCGGTCCGGGCCGAGGGCGGCGCTCTCCACGGCCGCCCCGCCCGGACCGACACGCTGCGCCGCGAGCCCCGCGATGAGCTCGGCCGCCCCCTCGCCCGACACGAGCGCGAGGGCGCGTGCCGGCGGGAGCCGCAGCGCCTCGCGTCGCTCCCGCTCGGGGCGCGCGACGAGATCGGGGTCGCCGCGGAGCGCGGCCAGCACGACCTCGTGGTCGGCGAGGCGCGTCTGGACGGCCACGAGACCGGTCCGCCTGCCTTCGGCCCGGCGGCCCCCGACCAGGCGCGAGGCCTGGGCCAGGAGCGCGAGCGCCTGCTCTGCGGCGCGAAGGCGCGGCGCCAGCAGCTCCTGGTCGAAGTCGAGGAAGACGACGGCGGAGGCACGGGGGGCCCGGTGGAGGACCGCCTCGGTCCCGACGAGCACCGGCGCCCCGGGCAGCGCCTCGCCGCGCGCGGCCGGGCCGCTCACCTCGGCGACCTCCTCGCCGGTGAGGGCGGCGAGCTCCTCGGCCGCCCGCTGCACCCCCACCCGGAGCAGCTTCAGGCGCGACGACCCGCACGAAGCGCACACGAGCGGCCGCCCGGCACCGCAGCGCGGGCACTCGAGCCGGCCGGCCTCGCCCGGCGCGGGGCGCTCACGCTGCGCCAGCGCCGCGCCGCAGGTCTCGCAGCGCGCGAGCTCCCCGCAGGCCCCGCAGGCGAGCAGGCGGGCCCTGCCGGTCCGGTTCAGCACGCAGATCACCTGGCGCGCCGGCTCCTCGGCCCTGGCGGCGCGCACGAGCGGGGCGAGTCGCTCCGAGTAGAGACCGGAGCGGGGGTCGTCCCGCCTGCGGTCGAGCACCTCGAGCGGCGCCCAGCCGGCGCGCTCCGCGGCGCGGGGCAGCGCCACCACCTCGCCCCAGTCGAGCTGCTCGAGGCTCGGGCAGGCGCTCGCGAGCAGGCAGGGCGCCCCGGCCCGGGCGGCCCGCTCGGCGGCGAGGACCCAGGCGTTCCAGGTCGGGGCGCGCGTCTCGACGAGCGCCTCGGCGTGGGCGTCGAGCACGACGACCCCCCCGAGCCCCCGTACCGGGGCGAGGGCGGCGGCCCGGGTGCCGACGACGACCGGAGCACCGGCGGCCGCCTGCGCCCAGCCGTCGGGCTGGAGGGCGACACCGTGGCCCTTCGCGGCCAGCCGGCGTGTCAGGGTCTCCGCGTCGCGCCGCTCGGGGACGAGCACCAGCACCGCCCCGCGCCCGGACAGCTCGGCGAGGGCCGTCTCGACGAGGGCGAGACGCGAGCCCGCGGGGGGGAGGCGGATGACCGAGCGCGGGCGGCCGAGCGCGAGGCGCGTCGCCTCCGCCACGGCGGCGCCGGCACCGCCGGCCACCTCGGGGGGAGCTGCCGCCCGGGCCCCGCCTCGTGGCGGCGCCGCGGGCAGCGCCGTCACGAGCCGGGGCGCCGAGGCCGCGACGAGGAAAGGGCGCAGCCGCCCCGCGTAGCGCCACGCGCCGAAGCGCGCGAGCGCGACGACGTCGGGCGCGGGACCGATCGAGACGACCTCCAGCACGGCGCGAAGCGTCACCCCGGCCGGTGGCGGCGCGTCGAGGCCCACGACCCAGCCCCGGACCCGCCGGCCGTGGAGCGGGACGCGTACCACGGTGCCGAGTCCGACCTCGAAGGCCAGCGCGCCCGGGAGCTCGTAGTCGAAGACGCGGTCGACGCCACTCACGTCGGGGAGCACCGAGACGGTGCGGGACCGCCCTCCGCTGGCCCCGTTGCCGGTCGGCGCCGCGTCCGCCCGACCGGCCGCCGGGCCGCGGCCTGTCGCCGTCACCCGCCGGTCAGCGGTCGCGAGCGCGCCAGCGCACGACGATGTCGAGGATCGCCTCGGCGACCGCCGGCTTCGGCCCGAGCGGCACGTCGGTGCGCCCGCCGGAGCGGTCGAGGACCGTCACGGCGTTCGTGTCGCGCCCGAAGCCCGCGCCGGGCTGGCTGACGTCGTTCACCACCACCAGGTCGAGCCCCTTCGCGCTGAGCTTCTCCCGGCCCCGCTCGAGGGCCTCGCCGGTCTCGGCGGCGAAGCCGACGAGCACCTGGCCCGGCCGGCGGCGGCGCCCGAGCTCCGCGAGGACGTCCTCGGTCGGCTCGAGCACGATCTCGGGGACCCCGTCGCGCTTCTTCAGCTTCCCGGCCGCGGGGGACCTCGGGCGGAAGTCCGCCACGGCCGCCGCCATCACGACGACGTCGGCCGCCGCCGCGCGTCGGAGGACGGCCGCGGCCATCTCCGCCGCCGTCTCCACCGCGACGGCCTCGACGCCCGGCGGGGGGGCGAGCTCGGAGGCCGTGACGAGGTCGACCTCGGCGCCCCGCCCGGCCGCGGCCGCGGCCAGGGCGTGGCCCTGGGTGCCGGTGGAGCGGTTGGCGAGGTAGCGGACGGGGTCGAGCGGCTCGCGGGTCCCGCCGGCGGTCACGAGGACGCGCACGCCGGCGAGATCGCCCCGGCGTGCCCTGGCCGCGGCGAGGACGCCCGCCGCCGCCGCGACGACGGTCGCCGGCTCGGCGAGGCGCCCCTCGCCGACGTCGCCGCCGGCGAGGCGCCCGGCCTCCGGCGGCACCACGACCACGCCACGGCGCACCAGCGTGGCCAGGTTCTCCCGGACGGCGGGGTGCTGCCACATCTCCGTGTGCATCGCGGGGCAGACCACGACGGGCGCCGCCGTCGCGAGCAGCGTCGCACCGAGGAGGTCGTGCGCGATGCCGCCGGCGTACTCGCCGATCGTCCGGGCGGTCGCCGGCGCGACGAGAACGAGGTCGGCGCGCCGGCCGAGACGGGTGTGCGGGATCGGGTCGTCGCCACCGAACAGCTCGGTCCGCGCGACCTCCGACGCGAGCGCCGAGAACGTCGCCGTTCCGATGAAGCGCGTCGCCGCCTCGGTCAGCACGGGGGCCACGTGGGCGCCCGCGTCGACCAGCCGGCGGCAGATGTCGACGGCCTTGTAGGCGGCGATGCCACCGGTCACGCCGAGGACGACGAACGCGCCGGCGAGCGCGCCGAGCCCGTCGGCCCCCGGACGGTCGGCGTCGCCGACGCCGGTCAGCGCCACCCCCGGACGGAGCGCCTCAGGTGCGCCGCCCTCACCCGCCGGGCCGTCCCTGACGGCGCCGGGTCCCGGCTACTCGGCCGGAGCGTCCCCGGCGGCCCCGGGGGCACCCGCGTCGTCGTCGGAGCCGTCCACGATCTCGAGGCCGACAGCGCCCTCGACGGCTTCGGCACCCTCGTCGCCCTCCTCGACCGGCTCGGCGGGGTAGCCGGCGCGCACCTTGGACGCCGCGATCTCCTCGAGGGCGATCGAGAGGGGCTTGCGCGCCACCGAGGTCACCTGGGGCGGAACGATGGCGCCGAGACCCTCGCCGAGCTGGTTGAAGTAGGAGTTGATCTGGCGGCCGCGCTTGGAGGCCAGGGTGACGAGGGTGAACTTCGAGTCCACCTTGTCGAGGAGGTCCTCGATGGGCGGGTAGATCATCGTGCTACGCGGCTCTGCCATCGGATTCTCCTGTCGGCGTGCAACGGCCCGCTGCCGGGACCCTCGGCAGCACAGCGCGGCCCGATCAGCCGGCCGCTGCCCGCGGCTTACTGCGAGCCGCGCTGGCGGCCTGACTCAACTATAGCGGCGAGCTCGTCGGCAGCCCGCTCGACGTCGTCGTTCACGACGACGGCGTCGGCGATCTCCCGGCCGAGCTCGAGCTCGCGCTGGCCGAGCTCGAGCCGACGGAGCACGTGCGCCTCCGAGTCGCCCCTGCCACGCAGGCGGGCTTCCTGCTCGTCAACCGACGGCGGGACGAGGAGCACGCACAGGACGTCGTCGACGCCCCGGGCGAGGACCTGCTGCGCGCCCTGGACGTCGATCTCGAGCACGACGTCGTGGCCCGGCGGGGCTTCGGGGATCGGCGTCCCGTAGTACTCGCCGAGCACAGTGGCCCACTCGAGGAAGCCGCCAGCCTTGGCATGGAGGATGAACTCTTCTCGGTCGACGAAGCTGTACGCGTCCTCGCGCTCGCCGGGCCTGCGTGGCCGGGTGGTCCACGACCGCGACAACCACAGCCGCGGATCGCGCTCCACGAGACGGCGGATCACCGTCCCCTTGCCGGCCCCGCCAGGGCCGAAGACGACGAGGATCAGGGCCGCTCGACGGCCTCGAGCAGGGAGTCGCGCTGCTTCGCGCCAAGTCCCTGGAGGCGGCGCGTCTCGCTGATGCCGACGTGCTCCATGAGGCGACGGGCCTTGACCTTCCCCGTACCGGGGAGGGACTCGAGCACCGCGAGGACCTTCATCTTGCCGACGGTCTCGTCGTTGTCCGCCTTGTCGAGGAGGTCCTTCAGACTGACGCGCCCGGTCTTGAGGTGGTCCTTCAGCTCGGCGCGGGCCTTGCGCGCCTTGGCGGCCTTCTCGAGCGCAGCCCTGCGCTGTTCTGGGGTGAGGCTGGGAGGTTGGGGCATGAGCCGGTACGATAGCGCGGCAGTTCACGGCGCACCACGCTTCCGGGCGACGCCCGTCGCGACCTCCTTGGCCGGGAGCCGTTTCCCTTTGCCACCGGCACGGGGCGTCGGACGAGTCGGCCGCCAGGGAGGGGCCCGCAGATGACAGACATTCAGGGCGGGGCGGCGCCGGGCGCGGTGCTCGAGGTGGTCGGGCTCCGCACCGAGTTCCACCTCCGCCACTCGACCGTGCACGCCGTCGACGGCGTCAGCTTCAGCGTGGCGGCGGGCGAGTGCGTCGGGCTCGTCGGTGAGTCGGGATGCGGCAAGTCGACCACCGGCCTGTCGGTGATGAAGCTCCTGCCGAACGTCGGTCACGTCACCGCCGGGCAGATGCGCCTCCTCGGCCGGGACCTCGTGGCGCTCTCCGAGCGCGAGATGCAACAGGTTCGCGGCAACGACGTCGCGATGATCTTCCAGGACCCGATGACGTCGCTCAACCCGACGTGGACGATCGGCCGCCAGATCGCCGAAGGGGTCCGGCTCCACCGCGACGTCTCCAAGCGCGAGGCGCAAGATCGCGCCCTCGAGGTCCTCGAGCTCGTCGGGATGCCCCGGCCCGCGGAGCGCATCGGCTACTACCCGCACCAGCTCTCCGGCGGTCTCCGCCAGCGGGTGATGATCGCCATGGCGCTCGCCTGCGAGCCGACGCTCCTCATCGCCGACGAGCCGACGACGGCGCTCGACGTGACGATCCAGGCGCAGATCCTCGACCTGATCGACGAGCTGCGCGAGCGCCTGCGCATGGCGGTGGTCCTCATCACCCACGACATGGGCGTGATCGCGGCGCGCACCAGCCGCGTGATGGTGATGTACGCCGGCAAGATCGTCGAGGCCGCCAGCACCGACGAGCTGTTCACCTCGATGCGCCACCCGTACGCCGAGGCGCTCCTCAACTCGATCCCCCGCCTCGACCAGGACCGCTCGAAGCCCCTCTTCAGCATCCCCGGCCTGCCACCGGACCTGTCGAGCACGGTCAAGGCCTGCCGGTTCGCGCCGCGCTGCCGCTATGCCTCGGAGCGGTGCAGGACCGAGGAGCCGCTCCTCGCCCCCGACGCGAGCGGGGAGCGAGCGGGGGTCGGCGAGGGCGCCGGCGACGCCTGGGCCCTCGCCCACCCGGGCACCGCCGAGCACGTCTACGCGTGCTTCCATCCCGTGTCCGGGCCGCAAGCCGAGCCGAAGACCGGCGCCGCCGCCGCGACGCCGGACGACGTCGGCCTCGCATTGCCCGCGGAGGTCGCCAAACCGGCGGCGAGGCTCGACGAGCTGACCACGCGCGCGGTGGTGCTTCGCGTCGAGAACCTCGTGAAGGAGTACCCGGTGACCTCCGGGGCCATCATGCAGCGCAGGCTCGGCAGCGTGAAGGCGGTCTCCGACGTCTCCTTCGAGGTGCACGAGGGCGAGACGTTCGGGCTCGTCGGCGAGTCCGGCTGCGGCAAGACCACGATCGGCCGTCTCGCCGTGGCGCTCGAGCGACCGAGCGGCGGCTCCGTCTCGTTCGAGGACACCGATCTCGCCTCGCTGAAGGGCGCCGACCTTCGGCGGCGCCGGCGCGATCTCCAGCTGATGTTCCAGGACCCCTACGCGTCCCTCGACCCGCGGATGCGGGTGGGCACGATCGTGCGCGAGCCGCTCGTCGTGCAGGGGATCGGCTCCGGCGACGGGCAGCGGTCGCGCGTCGCCGAGCTGCTCGTCGAGGTGGGCCTCTCGCCGAAGGCGGCGGAGCTCTACCCGCACGAGTTCTCCGGCGGGCAGCGCCAGCGGATCGGGCTGGCACGTGCGCTCGCGTTGAACCCGAAGCTGATCGTCGCCGACGAGCCCGTCTCGGCGCTCGACGTCTCGATCCAGGCGCAGATCCTGAACCTGATGCGCACCCTGCAGGAGCGCCACGGGCTCACCTATGTCGTCATCTCGCACGACCTCGCGGTCGTGAAGTACCTCGCCGACGTGATCGGCGTGATGTACCTCGGCAAGCTCGTGGAGCAGGGGCCGGCCGAAGAGCTCTACGCCCGGGCCGCCCACCCCTACACGCGGGGGCTGATCGACACGATCCCGGCGCCGGATCCCGTGACCGCCCGCGCGCGCAAGCACGCCGCGGTGCGCGGCGAGCTGCCGAGCGCCATCAACCCGCCGAGCGGCTGCCGCTTCCGGACCCGCTGCCCCTTCGCGCAGGAGCGCTGCGCCGAAGAGGAGCCGGCGCTTCGCGTCTTCGGCCCCGGTCACGTCGCCGCATGCCACTTCCCGCTGCAGACCCCGGTGCCCGAGGAGAGCGCGGGGATGGCCGCGGCGCAGCGCTGACCGGCCCACGCCGGCGCGACACCCGCCGGCCGGGGCGGTGCGAAGGGTTCAGCGGCGCTGGAGCCGCACCTCGAACGCGTCCCGCAGGGCGTCGCCGATGAAGTTGAGCGCGACGACGACGAGGACGATGGCGATGGCCGTCGGGTAGATCTCCCACCAGTAGCCGTCGAGGGCGTAGTTCACGCCGTTCGAAAGCATCGACCCCCAGTCGGTCTGCGGCGCCGGTACGCCGAGGCCGAGGAAGCCGAGGGCCGCGAGGAGCAAGATGGCGTCCGCGACCTGGAAGGTCGCGTTGACGATGATCGTGCCGATCGTGTTCGGGATGATGTGGCGCACGACGATCCTCCGGCTGCTGCCACCCATCACCCGGACCGCTTGGACGAACTCGCGGACGCGAAGCACCAACGTCTCGCCGCGCACGAGGCGCGCCGGGACGAGCCAGGCCGTCATTCCGATGATGAAGATCAACAACGTCAGCGAGGTCTGGAAGATCACCGCGAGCGTGATGAGCAGGAAGATCAACGGCACGGAGAGCAGCGTGTCGACGATGCGCATCATCAGCGCGTCGACCCAGCCGCCGAAGAAGCCCGAGATCGCCCCCCACAGCACGCCGAGCACCGTCGCGATCGCAGCGGCGGCGAAGCCGACCTCGAGGGAGACCTGGCCGCCGAACATGACGCGACCGAGGATGTCGAAGCCGTTGGCATCGGTCCCGAGCGGGTTGGTGGCGTTCGGCGCCGAGTTCTGGGTCGAGTTGAGCAGCGCCTCTTGGGCGTTGGTCTGGTTCGTGTGGTAGAAGAGCGGCCCGAGGAAGCAGAACAGCACCATCAGGACGACGAGGGCTGCGCCGACCACCGCGAGCTTGTTCTCGGCGAAGACCCGGAGGAGCTGGCGAGTCAGGCTCCCCGTTGAGGTTGCCTCCCCGCCGGAGGGCACGACGTTCCCGCCGTCCGCCGCCGGGCCGGCCAGGACGTCGAGGGTCTCGGGGGAGACGGACTCCGCCTCGTTCAGGGTCGACATCTGCTCGTCTCCCCCCGCTCAGCGCGAGCCATAGCGGACCCTCGGGTCGACGACGGCGTAGAGCAGGTCGGCGGCGAAGGAGCCGACGACCGTGGCGATCGTCGCGACGAACGTCGTCCCGAGCAGCAGCGGGACGTCGGTGTTCTGGGCGGCCTGGGTGGTGAGCAGCCCCATCCCCGGGTAGTTGAAGACGGTCTCGGTGATCACCGCCCCCCCGACGATGGTCGGGATGGACAGGCCGAGGAGCGTGATGATCGGGATCAGGGCGTTGCGCAGCGCGTGGAGGAAGAGGACCCGCCGCGGGCTCGCGCCCTTGGCGCGGGCCGTGCGGATGTAGTCCTCGGTCAGCGCCTCCATCATCGACGAGCGCATGTAGCGGCTGAACGAGGCGATGGTGATCGCCGCCAGCGTGAGCACGGGGAGCACCAGGGCCCGGGGGTCCGCGAGGATGCCGCCGACCGTCGTCGCCGAGGGCGCCGAGACCGAGAACCAGTGCAGGTCGATGGCGAAGTAGAGGATGAGGAACTGGCCGAGCAGGAACGCCGGCATGGCGTAGAAGAGGAACGAGGCGCCCGTCAGCACGTAGTCGACCGGCCGGTTGCGCCGCACGACCTGCAAGATCCCGAGCGGCACGGCCACGATCACCGAGAGCACGGTGGACATGCCGACGAGGACCAGGGTCTTCGTGAGATGGCTCGAGATGAGCGCCTTGACGGTCTGGTTGTTCTTGTAGGAGTAACCGAGGTTGAAGTGCAGGACCAGGCCCTTCACGTACTGGTAGAACTGGTCCCACAGCGGCAGGTTGTAGCCGTTCGCCTGGTTGAACTGGCGGATCTGGAAGGGGAGCGCCCGCGGCCCGAGCGCCGCGCGCGCGGCGCCGCCCGGGATCAGGTGTGAGAGCAGGAAGACGAGCAGGGTGACGCCGATCAGGACGACGAACGCCTGCACGATCCTGCGGATGATGTAGCCGAACGTGGTCAGCCCTCCCGCTGCGAGTCAACCGTGCGTCGCACGCCCCGTCCCATTCCCCGGACCGTAGTCCTTCCGCCCTGATCGGCGCGCGCCGAGCAGGCCAGCGCCTCCGGCCCCGGGACGAGCGTTGAGGGGCTCTCCCGGCGCCGGAGGCGCATTCTGACCTGTGGAGGTCGGCGATCCCGCCGCGGCGCTACTTCGTGAAGTACCAGTTCTCCGGGTTCAGGTTCAGCATCGGGTTCGCCGCCGCGACGCCGGCCAGGCTCTTCTGGACCTCGTTCAGCTGGTAGGCCTCGTTCGGCTGCCACGCGAACGGGAGCTGCTTGGCGAGGTAGTTCTGCCAGGTGTACAGCGTCGTGAGGCCGGCCTTGGTGTTCGTCGCCCGGATGAGCGAGTCGTTGGTCGGGTCCGAGTAGCTGCCCACGTTCGAGCCGGCACCGGTCTGGAAGATCAGCTCACCGGTCGGGTAGTAGTCCGGTGCGTAGATCCAGCCTCCGCCCCAGAACGCCAGCTCCCAGGTGCACGAGGCGCCCGAGCAGGGCGTCGCGTTGCCGATGACGGTGTTGAAGGTCGCCGTCGACAGGTTGACCTTGATCCCGACCTGCGCCCAGGACGAGGCCTCCGCGTTCATCAGCGACGTGAGGGTCGCGTCGCCACTGCGGTACTGGAGGTTGAACACCAGCTGCGTCCCCTTCGGGATGCCGCCGGTGCAGCCCGACGCCCGCCCGCAGGTCGTGACGCCGCCGGGCTTCACGTCCCAGCCGTTCGAGGTGAGGAGCTGCTTCGCCTTGGACACGTTGTACGGATACGGGTTCTTCTGCTCGAACGGGGTGGCGAAGAGGCTCTTCGGCGTCGTCGGCACGGGCCCGTAGGTGGGCGAGGCGTAGCCCTTGTACAGCTTCTTGATGTAGAGGTTCTGGTCGATCAGGCTCTGGAACGTCTGGCGGACGTAGAGCTGGTGGAGGATCTTGCCCGTCATCCCGTTGTTCCCCGTGGAGTTGAAGTTGTAGGGGAAGTAGTTGATGCTCCAGCTGTACCACGGGACGAGGTTGAAGTTGCCGAGCCGCGGGTTGTTCGGCCCGGCCACCGTCGTGCTCTTCGCCGGCGAGGTGATGTCCTCGAAAGGCATGTAGCCGAAGCTGAGCTTGCCGCCGACGAGAGCGTTGAACTCCGCCGAGTTCGAGGTGAACGGCTCCTCGACGAACTGCGACAGCGTCGGCTTCGTCGGGCCGGAGTACTTCGGGTTCGGCTTCATCGCGGCGTAGCCGGAGGAGTTGAACGAGGTGAGGTGCCAGGGCCCGTCGACGACCTGCCACAGCGGGTTCGTGGCGTAGGTCGCCTGGGCGTTGTTCGCCGCCTTCGGGTTGGCCGGGTTGAAGCCCGACGACTTCGACAAGAAGTCGAAGACCGCGACGCACGAGCGCGCCGCCGGGGTCACCGGGGCGTTCGTCTTGCCGGCGGTGCGCACCGCGGTGAACGACGAGGTGCCACAGAGCTGCGAGCCCGCCTTCTGGCCCGTCGCCGAGACGTCCCAGGCCATCGGGAGCGGCGTGATCTGCGCGACCTCGTTGTAGGTGAACCAGTAGGAGTTGACGGGGCCGTTCAAGGTGAACGTCAGCGACGTCGGGCTGTTGATCGTGACGTTCGTCACGTCGTCGGGGAAGGCGCCGGCGGAGTAGCCCGCCCAGTTCTGCTTCTCGGCCTTCTCCATGTTCACCCAGAACAGGACGTCTTGAGCCGTGACCGTCTCGCCGTTCGACCACTTGTACGGCTTCAGCGTGACGTGCACGACCCGGCTGCCGTTCGTGTAGGTCGGCGGGTTGGCGAGCGAGAGCGCGGTGTTGAGGACCGGCTGCGTGTCGGTGCCGAACCAGTAGAGGGGGCGGAACATCAGGTACTGGAACTGCGTGATGTTGTTGATGCTGAAGAACTGGATCGGCATGAACGGGAAGATGTAGTTGGGGCTGGCACCGGGCGGTTCGGCGAAGTACGCCGTGCCGCCCTTCACCTTCGCCGCGTGCGTTGTCGCATGCGACTTCGCGGATGCGAAGCTCACCGCGGAGGTGGCCGCGAGGCCGACCATCACAGATCCGGCCGCCACCACCGCCGCTGTCGCCGACAGCAGCGCGTGACGCTTTCGGGCACGTCCCATCTCTAGCCTCCTGACGTCTGCCGCCTCGCAGGAGTTCTCCCTCTGCTTCGGCCGCAACCCGGCCTCACGACACTGTGAGGAGCCTGGGGATGGCAATTAACGTAGCGCGTTCGTAATGTTCTGTACATAGCGCAGCGGACGCGCCACGTAGTGCGGCGGTCCCGGGGCACCGCGCGGCGCACGCTTGCGCCGGCCGGTGCCGGCGGCGGATCTCCGGCCGGATCAGCCGGAGAAATACCAGCTCTCCGGGGTGATGGTCAGCAGCGGGCTCTGCGGCACGACGCCCGCGAGGTGCTGCTGGACCTCGGTCAGCGAGTACGCCGCGCTCGGCTGCCACACCACCGGAAGCTGCACGGCGAGGTAGTTCTGCCAGTTCGCCAGGGTGGTGTGCTTGGGGTCCGGGGAGAACACCGTCGAGCGGATGAGCTGATCGTTGCGGGCGCTCAGGTAGCTGCCGACGTTCGAGGTGGCCGACGACAGGAAGGTCTCCTCGCCGGTCGGGTAGTAGTCCGGCGCGTACGTCCAGCCCTCGCCCCAGTCCTCCAGCTCCCAGGTGCACGAGCTGCCCGAGCAGGCCGTGGCGTCGCCGAGGACGGTGTCGAAGCTCGCCGCCGTCAGGTTGACGCGGATGCCCGCCAGCGACCAGGCGCGCTGCTCGGTCTGGGCCTCCCTGGCGGCGCCCGGGCCCGAGTCCACGTACTCCATCGCGAACGCGAGGGGCGTGCCCGCGGGCACGTGGCACTCCTTTGCGTTCGCGCAGGTCGTGATCCCCCCGGGCACGACGTTCCAGCCGTGCGCGCGGAGGAGCCGGACGGCCTTGGCCGGGTCGTAGGGGTAGGGGTTCTTCTTCACGGTGCTCGTCGCCAGCTGGTTCGCCGGAACGACCGGCACCGGGCCGTAGGTCGGCACGCCGTAGCCGTCGTCGACGCTCTTGATGATGCCGGACTGGTCGACGAGCGACTGGAAGGCCTGGCGGAAGTAGAGCTGGCTGAAGATCGACCCCGCGTACCCACCGTCGGCCTTCGAGTTGAAGTTGTAGGGGAAGTAGTTGATGCCCCAGCTGTAGAGGGGGACGAGCTTGTAGCGCGCCGCGAGACGCGGGTTGTTCGGGCCGGCCACCTGGGCGCTCCTCGCCGGCGAGGTGACGTCCTGCGCCGGCAGGTAGCCGACGGTGACCTTGCCGGCCACGAGGGCCTGGAACTCCGCCTTCGCCGAGGTGAAGGGCTGCTCGACGAACTTCGTCAGGGTCGGCTTCACCGGGCCCGTGTAGCGGGGGTTGGGGCGGAACACGGCGAGGCCGTCCGCCGTGAAGCTGACGAGGTGCCATGGCCCGTCGACGACCTGCCACAGCGGGTTCGTCGCGTACGTCGCGAGGGCGGCGCTCGACTCCTTCGCCGCGACCGGGTCGTAGCCGGCCTGCTCGGACAGGTGGGTGAACACCTCGGCGCACGACTTCGCCGCCGCCGACGCCGGCGAGCCCTTCGAGGTGAGCGTCACCGACGAGTACGCGGCCGAGGCGCACGACGCCGTGCCCTTCGGCTGCCCGGTCGCCGAGATGTCCCAGGCCAGGGGTAGCGGGGTGATCTGGGACAGCTCGTCGGAGGTGAACCATTCGGGGTTGACGCGACCCGTCAGGGTGATCACCACGGTGGAGGCGTCGGGGGCCCGGACCGACTGGATGTCGTCGGGCATGGCGCCGGGGACGTAGCCCCCCCAGTTCTGCTTCTCGACCTTCAGCATGTTCAGCCAGAACATGACGTCGGCGGCTTGGACCGGCTCGCCGTCCGACCACGCTTCGTGGCGGAGTTCGATCGTCACCCGGGTGTCCCCGCCCGAGTACGCCGGCGGGCTCGCGAGCGAGAGGGAGGGGTCGAGCACCGGCTGGCCGGCGGCGCCGAACCAGTAGAGCGGGCGGAACATCAGGTACTGGAACTGGGCCGTGTTGTTCTGGCTGTAGAAGGCCGAGCCCTCGAACGGGAAGATGTAGTCCGGCGGCGTCCCGACCGCCTCGGCGAAGGTCGCCGTGCCGCCGGGCAGCCGTGCGGCCGGCTGGGGGCCGCCGGCGGGACGCGTCGCGGCGGCTCCGGCCCAGCCCGTGCCGGCGGCCAGCGACGCGAGGAGCGCCGCGGTGGAGACGGCCAGCGACGCGCGCCGCCGGGACCTGCGGCGCAGAGCTGCTCCGATGTCGGTTTGAGAGGTCAACGGCCCACCGGGTCGACAGAGACACGCTGGCGGGAGCGGTCGACACGGCGGCCCCCCGACGCGCCAGTGTCCGAAACCGTAGCGCGTTCGTAACTTGGAGCTGGCCCCCCAGCCCCCGTGCGGGGCACCCCTCAGCTCGGGGCGAGCGTCTCGGCGAGCGCCGCCGCGGCGGCACCCGGATCGGGCGCGCGGGTCACCGAGCGGCCCACGACGAGCAGGCCGGCACCCGCGGCGAGGGCCTCGGCGGGGGTCGCGACCCTCGCCTGGTCGTCGTGGGGCGCGCCCGGCGGGCGCGTGCCGGGCACGACGGCGAGCAGGCCCGGCGCGACCCGGCGCACCAGGGCCAGGTCGGTCGCGGCACAGACCACCCCCCCGCAGCCGGCCACCACCGTGAGCCGCGCCCGCTCCTCGAGCACGGTCGGCGCCGCCCGCGGGTCGCTCGTCAACACGCTCACCCCGAGTGCCATCGGCGTGCGCGCTGCCCCGGCGTCGGCGCCGCCCTGCGCGAGCCCCTCGACCGCGGCGCGCACCATGGCGCCGCCACCGGCCGTGTGCACCGTCACGTAGGCCGGCGCCAGCCGCCCGAGCACCCGCGCGCTGCGCCCGACGGTCGTCGGGATGTCGTGGAGCTTGACGTCGACGAAGACGTCGAAGCCGTCGGCCCGGAGCAGCTCGACGGCGCGGGGCCCGGCGGCGGCGTAGAGCTCGAGGCCGACCTTGGCGACGCGGAAGTACGGGGCCAGCCGCCGGGCGAGGGCGCGCGCCTCGTCGAGGTCGTCGAGGTCGAGGGCTAGGGCGAGCACGTCGCGCGCCGGGTGGCCCGACGGGTGCGGGGCGGCGCTCATCGGGCCCGGCCGGTGGTCGGGGCCGGCGGGTCGGCGACGGGGGCGGGCTCGCCTCCCGCCCGGGCTCCGCGCCCGTGCGCCGCGGCGACGAGCTCGCGGGCGGCACCGACGCCGTGGCGGACACACCACCGCTCCAGCTCGTCGAGGATCCTGAGGGGCGCCCGCGGGTCGGCGAACGTCGCCGTCCCCACCTGGACCGCATCGGCGCCGGCGAGGAGCAGCTCGACGGCGTCGGCGCCCCGGCTCACCCCGCCGACGCCGACGATCGGGGCGTCGGGGAAGGCCCGCCGGCAGTCGTGCACGGCCCGGACGGCCACCGGGTGGAGCGCCGCGCCGGAGAGCCCGCCGCCCGCTCCGAGCGCCGGGCGGCGGCCCTCCAGGTCGATCGCCATGCCGGACAGGGTGTTCACGAGCGTCAGCGCTTCGGCTCCCGCACCGAGCGCCGCGCCGGCGATCTCGGTGATGTCGGCGACGTTCGGCGAGAGCTTCGCCCAGCGCGGCCGCCGGCACGCCGCCGCCGCGTCGACGGCCTCGGCCGTCGCGCTCGGCGAATGGGCGAACATCTTGCTGCGGTCCTCAACGTTCGGGCAGGAGACGTTGACCTCGACCGCGACGACACAGGCCGGGGCCGCGGCGAGCAGCGCGGCCGCACGGGCGAAATCCTCGACCGTCCGCCCCCAGATGCTCGCGACGACGACGGCGCCGGTCGCCTCGAGCCTCGGCGCGTCGTGCTCGAGCCACGCGGCGACGCCGGGGCCCTGCAGCCCGACGCCGTTCAGCATCCCGCCTGCCACCGGCCGCACCCGGGGCGGCGGGTTGCCGGGCCACGGATCGACCGCGAGGGACTTCACGACGACGGCGCCGAGGCGACGCAGGTCGAAGAACGGGGCGAGCTCGGCCCCGTGGCCGCTCGTGCCCGACGCGGTCATCACGGGGCTCGCCAGCCGGAGCGAGCCGACCCGGGCGCTCAGGTCGACGGCCACCACGCGCCCTCGTGGTGCTCCTGGAGGCTCTTCACGCTCAACCCGAGGCGCGCCCAGTCAGCGATGCCCGCCGCGGCGGCGCGCGCCGCCGCCACGGTCGTGGCGATCGTGACGCCGTTCGCCGAGGCGGCGCGGCGGATGTACGCGCCGTCGGCTCGCGGCCCGCGGCCTCGCGGCGTGTTCACCACGAACTGCACCTTGCCGCTCGCGATGAGCTCGACGGCATCGGCGGCCGGTGCGGCCGCCTGCGCCTCGCTCAGCTTGGCGACGCGCACGTCGACGGGGACGCCGTGGTGCTCCAGGTACGCGGCCGTCCCCTCGGTCGCGGCGATCGTGAAGCCGAGGTCCACGAAGGCGCGCGCCGCGAGCACGCCCGCCGCCTTGTCGCGATCCGCCAGGGAGAAGAAGACCGCTCCGGCCTGGGGCAGGCGGTTGCCCGCCGCGATCTGGGACTTGGCGAAGGCCAGACCGAAGGTGTCCGCGATCCCCATCACCTCGCCGGTCGAACGCATCTCCGGGCCGAGCAGCGCGTCGACGTCGGGGAAGCGGTCGAAGGGGAGCACGGCCTCCTTGACGCTCACGTGGCCGGGCCGGTCCGGGCCTGGGGCCCGCAGCAGCCCCTCGTGGCGCAGGTCCGCCAGGGTCGCGCCGACCATGACGCGCGCGGCGATCTTGGCGAGGGGGACGCCCGTCGCCTTGGCGACGAAGGGGACGGTTCGCGAGGCCCGCGGGTTCGCCTCGATCACGAACACCTGACCCTGCTTCACCGCGTACTGCACGTTGATCGGGCCCCGCACCTCGAGGGCGTCGGCGATCGCACGCGTGTAGCCCTCGAGGACGGCGATCGTCGCGGCGTCGAGCGTCGGCGGCGGGATGACGCAGGCCGAGTCGCCAGAGTGCACCCCCGCCTCCTCGACGTGCTCCATGACCCCGCCGATCAGCACCTCGCCGGCACCGTCGCGGATCGCGTCGACGTCCACCTCGATGGCGTCCTCGAGGAAGCGGTCGACCAGCACAGGCCGCTCCGCCGAGAGCCCCCCCTCGCGGCCGAGGGAGCCCGCGCCGCCGCCCGCGCCGGCGGCCGGGGCGTCGAAGCCGGCGAGCGCCGCCATGGCGCGCTCGAGCCCCTCGTCGTCGTAGACGATCTCCATCGCGCGCCCGCCGAGGACGTAGCTCGGGCGGACGAGGGCCGGGTAGCCGATCCGGTCGACGACGGCGCGCGCCTCGTCGAGGCTGCGGACCGTGCCGCCCGCGGGCTGGGGGATCTCGAGCCGGGCGCACAGCGCGCTCCAGCGCTCCCGGTCCTCGGCGAGGTCGATCGCCGCGGCGCTCGTGCCGAGGACGAGCTCGGCGGGGAGGCGCCCGGCGAGCTTCAGCGGCGTCTGGCCCCCGAGGCCGACGATCACGCCCGCCACGCCGCCGCCGCCCGCCCGCTGCTCGGCGTCGACGACCGCGAGCACGTCCTCCTCGGTGATCGGCTCGAAGTACAGGCGGTCGGAGGTGTCATAGTCGGTCGAGACGGTCTCGGGGTTGCAGTTCACCATGACCGTCTCGAAGCCCGCCTCGCGAAGCGCCATGCTCGCGTGCACGCAGCAGTAGTCGAACTCGATGCCCTGGCCGATGCGGTTCGGCCCCGAGCCGAGGATCACGACCCGCGGCAGGCGGCCCGGCCGCACCTCGTCCTCGTCCTCATAGGTGGAGTAGTAGTAGGGCGTCTCCGCCGCGAACTCGGCGCCGCAGGTGTCCACCGTCTTGAAGGTCACCGCCGCACCCGCCCCGAGCCGCGCCGCCCGGACGTCCTCCTCCGGCAGGCCGAGACGCCAGGCCAGCTGCGCGTCGGAGAAGCCGAGCCGCTTCAGCCGTCGCCAGTCCGCCCGGGCGAGCCGGTCGACGGGCACGGCCGGCGGGCCTTCCCCGCCGGCCAGCTCGTCGAGCCAGCGGCGCGCCCCGACGATCTCCTGCAGCTGGTCGAGGAACCACGGGTCGATGCCGGTCGAGGCGGCGACCTGTTCGACGGAGGTTCCGCGACGCAGCACCGCCTCGACCTGGAAGAGGCGCTGGGGGGTCGGCAGGGCCGCCTGGCGCAGCAGCTCGTCGGTCGGCACGGTCGCGTAGGTGGCCTCGGCGGGGTCGCAGTTGAGCCCGAGCCGGCCCTGCTCGAGGCCGCGCAGCGCCTTCTGCAGCGACTCGGGGAAGGTCCGGCCGATCGCCATGACCTCGCCGACGGACTGCATCCGGGTGCCGAGGCGGTCCGGCGCCCCGGGCAGCTTCTCGAAGGCCCAGCGCGGCACCTTGGTCACGACGTAGTCGATGGTCGGCTCGAAGCTCGCCGGGGTGGCCTGGGTGATGTCGTTCGGGATCTCGTCGAGCGTGTAGCCGACCGCGAGGCGGGCGGCGATCTTGGCGATCGGGAAGCCGGTCGCCTTGGAGGCGAGCGCGGAGGAGCGCGAGACGCGCGGGTTCATCTCGATGACGAGCCGCTCCCCCGTGTGCGGTTCCACGGCGAACTGGATGTTCGAGCCACCGGTCTCGACGCCGACGCGCCGGATGCAGGCGAAGGCGGCGTCGCGCATCTCCTGGTACTCGACGTCCGAGAGCGTCTGGGCCGGGGCGACCGTGATCGAGTCGCCGGTGTGCACGCCCATCGGGTCGAGGTTCTCGATCGAGCACACGACCACGCAGTTGTCGACGCGGTCGCGCATCACCTCGAGCTCGAACTCCTTCCAGCCGGCGATCGAGCGCTCGACGAGGATCTCCGAGACGGGGCTGGCGGCGAGCCCGGCAGCGGCCAGGCGGCGCAGCTCGTCCCGGTCGGCGGCGATGCCGGTGCCGGCGCCGCCGAGGATGAACGACGGGCGCACCATGATCGGGAAGCCGATCTGCTCGCCGATGGCGAGGGCCTCGTCGAGGTCGTGCGCGAAGCCCGAGTCCGGGCTCTCCAGACCGATCTCGGTCATCGCCTTCTTGAACAGGTCGCGGTCCTCTGCCGTGCGGATCGCCTCCGTCTTCGCCCCGATGAGCTCCACCCGGTGCTCGTCGAGCACGCCTCGCGCCGAGAGCTCCATCGCCAGGTTGAGCGCGGTCTGGCCGCCCATGGTGGGCAGGAGCGCGTCCGGGCGCTCCCGGGCGATGATCGCGGCCAGCACGTCCGCGTCGAGGGGCTCGACGTAGGTACGGTCCGCGGTGTCGGGGTCGGTCATGATCGTCGCCGGGTTCGAGTTGGCGAGGATCACCCGGTAGCCCTCCTCGCGCAGCACCCGGCACGCTTGGGTCCCCGAGTAGTCGAACTCGCACGCCTGACCGATGACGATCGGGCCCGAGCCGATCACGAGGATCGACGAGATGTCCTCACGCCGTCCCATCAGGCAGCGCTCTCCCTCAACTCCGGGCCTCCATCAACCGGCGGAACTCCTCGAACAGGTAGCGGGCGTCGTGGGGGCCGGGACCGGCCTCGGGGTGGTACTGCACGCCGAAGGCCGGGACCGAGCGGCAGGCGAGGCCCTCGATCACCCCGTCGTTCAGGCTGACGTGGGTGACGTCGGCCTCCTCGAGGGTGCCCTCCGCGACGGCATAGCCGTGGTTCTGGCTCGTCACCTCCACCCTGGCGGTGGCGATCCGCCGCACGGGGTGGTTCCCCCCGTGGTGGCCGAAGCGGAGCTTGAACGTCTTCGCCCCGAGGGCGGCGCCGAGGAGCTGGTGACCGAGGCAGATCCCGAAGACGGGCACCCGGCCGAGCAGCCCGCCGACGGTGCCGACGAGGTGGGCGAGCGCGGCCGGGTCGCCCGGCCCGTTCGAGAGGAAGACGCCGTCCGGCCGGCGCTCCAGCACCTCCTCGGCGGGCGTCGACGCCGGCACCACCTCGACGGAAGCCATCCCCGTGAGGTGGCGCAGGATCGTGCGCTTCAGCCCGAAATCGTACGCCACGACCCGCAGCGGGCCGCCCGGCACGGTGTAGGGGCGGTCGACGGTGACCTCGCCGACGAGGTCGACGCCCTCGGTGCCCGGCTCGGCCCGCGCCGCGGCGAGGAGCTCGTGCTCGCCCGCCGTGCCGAGGGCGCACGGCATCGAGCCCGCCTCGCGCACGTGGCGGGTCAGCCGGCGGGTGTCGACACCGGTCAGGCCGCCGATGCCGTGACGCGTGAGGAAGCTCTCCAGGTCCCCCTCGGCGCGCCAGCTGCTCGGCCGCCGGGCGAGGTCACGCACGACGATGCCCCGGCAGAAGGGCCGCCGGCTCTCGTCGTCCTCGGGCGTCACGCCGTAGTTGCCGATGTGGGGGTACGTGAAGGCGACCACCTGCCCGGCGTAGGAGGGGTCGGTGATCACCTCCTGGTAGCCCGACATGACGGTGTTGAAGACGAGCTCGCCGGTCGCGACGAGCACCGTCCCGTCGGCGAGCGCGCCGACGGCCTCGCCCTCGAAGACCGCGCCGTCGGCCAGCACGAGGAGCCCCGGCGGCCGCGTCATCGCTGCGCCTCCCCGCCGAGGACGACCGGCTCGCCGGCGAGCAGGGTGTGCCGGACGCGGCCGGTGAGCTCGCGTCCGGCGTAGGGGGAGTTCCTGCTCCGGCTCGCCCCGGCGGCGGGGTCGACGACCCAGCGCGCCGCTGGGTCGAACACGCACAGGTGGGCCCGGGCGCCGGGCGCGACCGGGCCGCCGTGGCCCCCGGTGACGTCGAGCGCCGCGATGCGCGCCGGACGCCACGACATCAGGGCGAAGAGCTCGATGGCGGTGCATCGCGGGCCGCCGCCGCCGTCCCCGCCCGGCCGGCCGAGCGCGCCGTAGACCACCGCGAGCGCCGTCTCGAGCCCGAGCATGCCCGGGGGGGCGCTCTCGAACGGCTCCTCCTTCGCCTCGACCGGGTGCGGCGCGTGGTCGGTGGCGATCGCGTCGATGACCCCGTCGGCGAGCGCCCCGCGCACCGCCGCCACGTCGGCGGCGGTGCGCAACGGCGGGTTCACCTTGAACACCGGGTCGTAGGACGCCACGCTCTCCTCGGTGAGGCTCAGATGGTGGGGCGTCGCCTCGGCGGTGACCGCCAGCCCCTCCGACCTGGCGGCGCGGAGCAGCGCGACGGAGCCCACCGTCGACAGGTGCAGGAAGTGCATCGGCGAGCCGGTGAGCCGGACGAGCCCGAGGTCCCGCGCGAGCATCGCCTCCTCGGCGAGCGCCGGCTGGCCGGGGATCCCGAGGCGGCTCGACCATGCCCCCTCGTTCATGTGGCCGCCCGAGGCGAGCGCCTCGTCCTCGCAGTGCTCGGCCAGGACGACGCCGAGGCTCCCGGCGTACTCGAGCGCCCGCCGCATCAGCCGGGCGTCCTGCACGCCCCGGCCGTCGTCGGTGAAGAGGCGGACGCCGAGGGCGGCCATCTCGGCGAACGGCGCCAGCCGCTCGCCCGCCCGCCCGACCGTGATCGCGCCGGCAAGCGCGACGTCGGCGCAGGCGCCCGTGCCGAGCGCGAGGACGTCGCGGACGATCGCGGCGTTGTCGATCGCCGGATCGGTGTTGGGCATGGCGACGACGGCGGTGTAGCCGCCGAGGGCGGCGGCGCGCGCCCCGCTCTCGACGGTCTCTGCGGCCTCGCCGCCGGGCTCCCGCAAGTGCGTGTGGAGATCGACGAGGCCGGGGGCGACCAGGCAGCCGCCGGCGTCGAGCACGGTCGCCCCCCGGGGCGGCTCGATCGCCGGGGCGACCTCGACGATCCTCGCGTCCTCGACCAGCACGTCGGCGCGGCGCTCGCCGGTCTCGTCGACCACGGTCCCGCCCCGCACGCAGACGGTGCGGCTCATCGTGGCGCCTCCGCCGCGCCGTCCCCGCCCGGCGCGGCGCCGAGCAGCAGGAAGAGGACGGCCATGCGCACCGGCACGCCGTTGTGGACCTGGCGGGTGACGAGCGCGCCGGAGCGGGCGAGGACCTCGGCGTCGATCTCCACGCCCCGGTTCATCGGCCCCGGATGCATGACGAGGGTGTCCTCGGCGAGGAGCGCGGCGCGCTCGCGGCTCAGGCCGAACCGGGCCGCGTACTCGCGAAGCGAGGGGACGAAGCTGCCCTGCATGCGCTCGGACTGCATCCGCAGGAGGTAGACGACGTCGGTCTCGGCGAGGACGGGGTCGAGCTCGCCCGAGACCACCGCGGGCCAGCCCTCGAGCGAGGGCGGCAGCAGCGTCGCCGGGGCGACGAGGGTGACCTCGGCGCCGAGCGCTGAGAGGGCGAGCACGTTCGAGCGTGCGACCCTGCTGTGGCGGACGTCGCCGACGATCGCGACGCGCAGGCCGGCGAAGTCGTCGGGCGCGTCGCCGCCCCGGCGCCGCGCCAGCGCCTCCCGGATGGTGTAGCAGTCGAGCAGCGCCTGGGTGGGGTGCTCGTGCTGGCCGTCGCCGGCGTTGACGACCGAGGCCCCGACCCAGCCGGCGACCCGGTGGGGCGCGCCGGCCGAGGCGTGCCGGACCACCATCGCGTCCACGCCCATCGCGTCGATCGTCTCGACGGTGTCGCGCAGGGACTCCCCCTTCGAAAGCGAAGAGGTCGAGGCGGTAAAGGTCATGGTGTCGGCCGACAGGCGCTTCGCCGCGGCCTCGAAGGAGAGCCGGGTGCGCGTCGAGCTCTCGAAGAACAGTGTCGCGACGGTCCGGCCGCGAAGCGCCGGCACCTTCGGGATGTCCCGCTCGGAGACCTCGGCGAAGGAGTCGGCCAGGTGCAGCACCTCGAGGATTCCGCCGCGGCCGAGGTCGGCGACGGAGAGCAGGTGCCGACGGGGCGGGGACGCGGGCCGGGAGCCGGGCGAGGCCTCACCGGGCGCGGCCGTCGCCGGGGGCGCGCTGGGAGCCGGGCGGACCGGCACGGCGCCGCGCGCCGCGCCCGTCGTCGCAGACGGCGTCATCGCGGCCCCAGATCGCCGATGAGGACGCCGTCCTCGCTCACCTCGACCGCCTCGTCCCGGCGGGTGGGCAGGTTCTTCCCGACGAAGTCGGGCCGGATCGGCAGCTCCCGGTGACCCCGGTCGACCATCACGGCGAGCTGCACGGCCCGGGCGCGCCCGAGGTCGCGCAGCGCGTCGAGGGCGGCGCGCACGGTCCTGCCGGTGAAGAGCACGTCGTCGACAAGGACCACGACGCGACCGGCGAGGTCGCACGGCATGCTCGTGGCCTTCTCGGGGTGCACGGGGCGCAGCCCGATGTCGTCGCGGTAGAAGGCGACGTCGAGGGTGCCGAACGGCACGTCCGTCCCGTCGATCTCGCGCAGCAGCTCGACCAGCCGGGCGGCGAGCGGCACGCCCCCGGTCTGGAGGCCGACGACGACGAGGTCCCCGGTGCCGTGGTTGCGCTCGATGATCTCGTGGGCGATCCGCACGAGCGCCCGGCGCACGTCGTCGAGGGACATCACCGACGCCCGGGCAACGAAAACGCGCCCTTCCGGGCGCGTCAACCGCTGCTCTCGTTCTCCCACCGCACTCCCCTGTCGTCCGTACGGGCCTCTCTGGACCCGTTTCACGTCCGAGCAGCCATCATATCGCGCTTCGCGCCCCGAAACCCCGGCCTCGACGTCGGCCCCGGCGGCGCCCGGGGTGGGGTGGCAGGCGGGCAGCTACGCGGAGAGCAGGATCTCGACGGCCTCCGGGAGCGAGCCGACCGAGGCGTCGGGCCGGTACTCCTCGAGCGGCCAGCGTCGCCCCCGGTGCAGCCAGATCGTCCGCAGGCCGGCCCCCCGCCCGCCGCCGACGTCGGGACCGGGGGCGTCGCCGACCATCCAGCCCGCCAGCGCGCCCGGGCCGTCCAACCGCACGCCGCAGCGCCTGGCGGCCTCGTCGAAGATCGCCCGGTCCGGCTTGGCGACGCCGATCTCCTCCGACACGCAGGCGGCGTCGAACAGCCCGGCCAGCCCCGCGCGGGCCACCTTCTCGTGCTGGCTCGGCGGCCCGTTCGTCACGAGGGCGAGCCTCCAGCCGGCCGCCCGGAGCCGCCGGAGGGCGGCGGCGACCTCGGGCTCGGGCGCGACGCACGTCGGGTAGTCGACGCGGTAGGCCGCGATCAGCTCCTTGACGCTCCCGGCGAGCCCGAAGCGCTCCTTCGCCGGCGCGAACACCTCCTCGCGCGTGGCGAAGCCGTCGCGGTCGACCTCCACCAGGAACTCCACCGCCTCGCGCCCGAGCCCCGCGGCCGCTGCGAAGCGCTCGGCCCAGCGGGCGAAGGCGCCCTGGCGGTCGATCAAGGTGTTGTCGAGGTCGAACATCGCCAGGTGGCCCGGCGTCGGCACCGCGGGGCTCACCTCAGGTCGAGCTCCCCGCTCTCGTACTCGGCCCCGACCGGGGCGAGGACGACCCGACGTGGCCCCGCCTCCACCCGGCCGGCGACGAGCGCCGCGTAGCCGAGCTCGCCGGCGAGGGAGACGGTGGTCGCGCCCATGCCGGGCGCGCAGAAGACCGCCAGGCCGACGCCCATGTTCAAGGTGCCGTAGGCCTCGCGCGCAGAGAGCCCGGCGGCGCCGGCCAGGAACGCCAGCACCTCGGGCACCTCGGGGAGCCGGTCCACGCGGTAGGTGAGGTCGCGGTCGGCGCGCATCAGCTTGCGCAGGCCGTGCCCGGTCACGTGGCTCAGGTAGTGGACCCCGACCCCGGCCTCGAGGAGGCGCTCGACGAGGCGGACGTAGATGACGCTCTCGTCGAGAAGGGCGTCGCCGAGCTCCCTGCCGCCGCCGAGCCGGTGGCGGAGCCCGCCGGGCAGGCCGTCGGCCACCTCCCGGGCGAGCGAGGCGCCGTTCGCGTGCAGCCCGCTCGAGGCGACGAGGACGATCTCGTCGCCCGACGCGAGCGCCTCGCCGAGCAGGGGCTCGACGCCCGCGGGGACGACCCCGACGGCGCTGCCGGCGAGGTCGATCTCGGCTGGCGCGACCAGCCCGGAGAGGGTGGGCGACTCGCCACCGCCCCACGCGGCCCCGGCGTCCTCGCAGGCCCGGCGCCAGCCGGCGACGAGGGAGGCGTGGCGGCCGCCCGCGTACCAGCCGGCCGAGCCGGTGGCGAAGTAGGCGTTCACCACGACGGGCAGGGCGCCGACGCAGCAGCAGTCGTTCACGACCGCGGCGACGGTGTCGTAGCCGATGGCGTCGAAGCGGTCGATCCCCGTCGCCTCCTCGTAGGCCCGGGCGATCATCGACTTGGTGCCGAGGCACTCGAGCACGAACCCGAGACGCATCCCGCCGAGCTCGAGGACCGAGGCCGGCTCGCCCCGCGAGGCGTCCACCAGGTGCGCCCCGCGCCGCTCGGGATACGGCGAGGTCGCGGCCGCCCCGGCGAGCGCGGCGCGCTTGGCCGCGTCGAGGGTCGCGTAGTCGACCCCGGCCTGACGGTAGGCGTCCCCCCCGCCCTCCCCGCTCACGCCGGCCTCGTCTCGGCCGGGCGCAGCTCGCGCGCGATGGCCGCGAGCACGCCGTTCACGTAGCGCCCGGACTCCTCGGTCGAGTACTGCTTGGCGAGCTCCACCGCCTCGTCGATGACGACCGCGACCGGGATCTCCCTGCGCTCGAGGAGCTCGTAGGCGCCGAGGCGGAGCAGCTGGCGGTCGACCGCGGGCAGCCGGCCGAGCGACCAGTCCGTCGCGTGCGCCGCGATCAGCCGGTCGACCTCCGCCGAGCGGCTCCCGACGCCCCGGAACAGCTCCTCGGCGTAGGGCTCGGGCGCGAACGGCAGCGCCGCCAGCACCGCTTCGGGTGCGAGCCCCTTCACCTCGGCCTCGTAGAGCAGGCCGAGGGCGCGCTCCCGGGCACGTCGACGCTCGCCCGCGGGCGGCTCCTCGTCCCGGCTACGCCCTCGTGAGGTACTCACCGGACCGGGTGTCGACCTTGATCCGGTCACCCGGGTTGACGAACAGCGGAACCTGCACGACGAGGCCCGTCTCGAGGGTCGCCGGCTTGCGGGCGCCCGACACCCGGTCACCTTGCAGGCCGGGCTCGGTCTCGGCGACGGCGAGCTCCACCGCGGCGGGCAGCTCGACGTCGACGATCTCCCCGTCGTAGAGCTGCAGGACGGCCGAGTCGCCCTCCTTCAGGTAGCTCGAGGAGCCCGCGAGCGAGGACGCCTCGACGTTGATCTGGTCGTAGGAGACGTTGTCCATGAAGACGTACGCGTCGCCGTCGCGGTAGAGGAACTGCATCTCCCGCTTCTCGACGAGCGCCTGCTCGACCTTCTCGTCGGCCCGGAACGTCCGCTCGACGACCGCCTTGGTCCGGACGTTGCGCAGCTTGGTCCGGACGAAGGCGCCACCCTTACCGGGCTTGACGTGCTGGAACTCGACCACGGAGAAGAGGCCGTCGGGCAGCTCGAGCGTCATGCCGTTCTTCAGGTCGTTGGTGGAGAAGGCCATCAGAGGGTGTAGTCCTTCGTCGACTTCGTGAGGACCCGCGCACCGGTCGGGGTGACGACGACGGTGTCCTCGATCCGGGCGCCGCCCCGGCCGGGCAGGTACGCGCCCGGTTCGACGGTCACGACGGCGCCCGCGGGGAGGATATCAGCCGATCCGGCGGCCACCGCCGGGGCCTCGTGGATCTCCAGGCCCACGCCGTGGCCCGTGGAGTGCAGGAACGCCTCGCCGTAGCCCGCCTCGCTGAGCGACTCCCGGCACGCCGCGTCGACGGCCGCACCGCTCACGCCCTCGGTCACGGCGCGAAGTCCCGCCCGCTGCGCGGCGAAGACCGCGTCGACGAGCTCGCGCAGCTCGCCGTCGGGCTCGCCGAAGGAGAGCGTCCGGGTCATGTCCGAGCGGTAGCCGTCGACGGTGGCACCGAAGTCGACGACCACCAGCTCGCCGCGGCCGAGCTGGCGCTCGGTCGGGCGCGCGTGCGGCATGGCGCCGTTCGGCCCGCTCGCCACGATCGTCTCGAACGCCGGCGCCGATGCGCCGCGGCGCCGCATCTCGTACTCGAGCTCCGCGGCGACCTCGGACTCGGTGGACCCCTCGGTGATCCGGCTCTTCACCTGGGCGAGCGCGACGTCGGCCACCTGGCACGCCAGCTCGACGCGCGCGAGCTCCCCCTCGTCCTTCACGACCCGCAGCCGCTCCACGAGGGCCTTGGTCGGGACGAGCGCGGACCCCTCGAGCAGCTCCGCCAGGCGCAGCTGGAACGACCACGTCACCGACGCGGCCTCGAGCCCGATCCGCCCGAGTCCCCGGGCGGCGCGGCCGAGCGCGCCGAGCTGGCCGCCGGAGTTGGCGATCTCCACCTGGACGGACGCGCCGGCAGCGGCCACCTGCTCGGCCGCCTGGTCGCGGTAGCGGCCGTCGGTGACGAGCAGGGCGGCGTCCGCGGTGACGAGGAGCATCCCGGCCGAGCCGGAGAACGCGCTCAGGTAGCGCTGGTTCTCGTGCTTGGTGACGAGCAGGGCGTCACAGCCCGCCGGCTCGAGGGTCTCGCGCAGCCGGCCGAGGCGGCCGGCGACGTCCATGGCCGGCAGGCTATGGAGGTCGATCGTCTGGCTCATGGGGCGAATGTAGGCCGGCCGCATCAGCGGCGATGCTCGGCGAGCAGCGCCGCGACCGCGTCCACGGCGAGCTCGTAGCCGAGCGAGCGGAAGCCGGCGATCGAGCCGTCGACCACCGGCGAGAGGACCGAGCGGTGCCGCCACGGCTCACGGGCGTCGGGGTTGGAGAGGTGGAGCTCGACGATCGGCCCCTCGAACGACGCCAGGGCGTCGTGCAGCGACCAGCCGTAGTGGCTGAGCGCCCCGGCGTTGACGACGATCGCGGCGGCACGCCCGCGCGCCGAGTGGACGGAGGCGACGAGCTCGGACTCGGCGTCGCTTTGGAGGTGCTCGAGCTCGAGCCCGTGGCGCTCGGCCGCGGCGCGGGCGCGGGCGACGTGGTCGGCGAGCGTCTCCGTCCCGTACGTCTCGGGCTGGCGCTCCCCGAGCAGGGCGAGGTTGGGGCCCGAGAGCAGCAGGACGACAGGACCGCTCACCGCGTGACCGCCTCGGCGCCGGGCGCCGAGGGCGCCCGCGCGGGCCCGCCGGCGACGCTCGCGGCGAGCGCCTCGAGGACGAGCTCGCGCCGCACGTCGCGGACCGGCTCGACCCCGTCCGGGCCGTCGAGCACGAAGATCGGACCGGCGAGCGCCTTCTTGTCGCGGCCCATCGACGCGACGAGCGCGTCGAGGTCGAGGCCCGCCGGGATCGCGGCCGGCAGCCCGTAGGCCTCGACCACCTCCAGGTGCCGCTCGAGGCGGCCCTCGTCGATGCGGCCGAGCAGGTGCGCGAGGCGGGCCGCGAAGACGAGGCCGATCGCGACCGCCTCGCCGTGACGCAGGTCGAGCGCCGGCCGGTCTCCGGCGCCGGCGAAGGCCGACGCCTCGAGCGCGTGGGCGAGCGTGTGGCCGTAGTTGAGGGACATGCGGCGGTCCCCTTCGCGCTCGTCGGCGCAGACGACCGCCGCCTTCGCCGCGACGCAGCGCGCGATCTGCTCGACGAGGGGAAGGCCCGGGAGGTCCTCCACGCCCAAGAAGGCGTACTTCGCCATCTCCCCGAGGCCGGAGCGCCACTCCCGCTCGGGAAGCGTCGTGAGGGCGTCGGTGTCGCAGAGGACGGCTCGGGGCTGCCAGAAGGCCCCGACGAGGTTCTTCCCCTCGGGCAGGTTCACGCCGGTCTTGCCGCCGACCGCGGCGTCCACCTGGCCGAGCAGCGTCGTCGGCACGTGTACCACGGCGACCCCGCGGTGGTACGAGGCGGCGGCGAAGCCGGCGACGTCGGTCACGACGCCGCCGCCGACGGCGACGACCACGTCGGCGCGGGTCAGCCCGGCGCCCACGAAGCCGCGACAGAGCGCCTCGACGGTCGAGAGCGTCTTCGCCCCCTCGCCGTCGCCGATGCTGAAGCGGGACGTCTCGACCCCGGGGTCGACCTCGAGGTCGATCCCCGCCTGCGACACCACCGCGGCCCGGCGCGCGCCGGGGGGGAGCACCCCGGCCAGCCGGAGGCGGGCGCCGGGCCCGACCAGGACCTCGTAGGAACGCTCCCCGAGCGGGACCGGCACGTGGCGGAGCAGCGCGCCGAGCACCCGCTCGACGACGCCTCCCGGCGAGAGGCCGTCCACGTCGACGGCGGCGGAGGCCAGCGCCTCGTAGAGGGGGCGGCGGGCCGCGTCGAGCCTGGCGACGGCCGAGGGGGCGTCGTGCTCGAGCAGCGGGCGGCCGTGCCCGTCGCCGACGCGCCGCGCGAGCGTCGCCGGCGACGCCCGCAGCCAGACCACCTGGCCCGCGCCGCTGATGAGCGCCCGGTTGGCCGCGTCGAGCACCGCGCCGCCGGCGACCGAGATCACCGCGGGGCGCCCGGAGGCGACGGCCTCGGCGAGGGCGAGGCGCTCCTCGGCGCGGAACGCCTGCTCGCCGTCGGTGGCGAAGATCTCGGCGACGCCCCGGGCGGTGCGCCGCTCCACCTGCTCGTCGCTGTCGAAGTAGGGGCGCCCGAGGCGCCCGGCGAGCGCCCGGCCCGTCGTCGTCTTGCCGCTGCCCATCATCCCGACCAGCAGGACGTGGTCGCCCGGCGTGCGGGCGCCGCTCACCGGGGGTCCGCCGCCGGTCCGGCACCGACGGGACGCGCCGGCGCGGCGGCGGACGGCGTCTCGGCCAGCGCCCGCTCGTAGGCGTCCCGGTTGCGGACCAGCTCGGCGAGCGAGTCGCCGCCGAACTTGCGCAGCGCCTCGCCGGCGAGCACGAGGGCGACCATCGTCTCGGCGACGACGCCCATCGCGGGGACCGCGGTGACGTCGGTGCGCTCCTTGAACGAGAGCGCCTCCTCCTTCGTCGCGACGTCGACCGTCCTCAGCACCGGCCGGTTCAGCGTCGCGAGCGGCTTCATCGCGGCGCGCACGACGAGGAGCGCGCCCGTCGAGATGCCGCCCTCCACCCCGCCGGCACGCGAGGTCTCCCGCACGTAGGTGTCGAGCGCGGCGTCGTAGAAGATCGCGTCGTGGGCCTCCGAGCCGCGGCGCCGGGCGACCTCGAACGCGTCGCCGAGCTCGACGCCTTTCACCGCCTGGATGCTCATCAGCGCCTGGGCGAGCAGGCCGTCGAGCTTGCGGTCCCAGTGGACGTGGCTGCCGAGCCCGACCGGGACGCCGTAGGCGAGCACCTCGACGACGCCGCCGAGGGAGTCCCCGACCTTCGCCGCCGCCTTGACCCCGGCGATCATCTCCTCGGCCGCCCCGGGGTCGAAGCAGCGGACCGGCGACTCGTCGACCGCGGCGAGATCCTCGGGTCCGGGGCGCGCGCCCTCCGGCGCGGCGGCGTCGCCGAGGGCGACGACGTGGCTCACGATCGAGATGCCGAGCTGCGCGAGGAGCGCCTTCGCGAGCGTCCCCGCGGCGACGCGGGCGGCGGTCTCGCGCGCCGAGGCCCGCTCGAGCACGTCGCGGGCGTCCGCGAACCCGTACTTCAGCATCCCCGCGAGGTCGGCGTGGCCCGGCCGCGGCCTCGTGAGGACCTTGGAGGGCGCGCCCGGCTCGGGCGACATCTCCTCCTCCCACTTCGGCCATTCGGTGTTGGCGATCTCGATGGCGATGGGCGAGCCGAGGGTGCGGCCGTGGCGCACCCCGGCGATGAGGGTCACCTCGTCGCGCTCGAAGCGCATGCGCGGGCCGCGGCCGAACCCGAGGCGCCGGCGGGCGAGCTCGGCAGCGACCTCCCCGGCGGTGATCGTCAGCCCCGCGGGCATGCCCTCGAGGATGACGACGAGGGCCCGGCCGTGGGACTCGCCGGCGGTGAGGAAGCGCAGCATCCGACGAAATCTACTGCCGGCGCCCCGGGGCTACTTCTTGGCGCCCTCGAAGTACGGGTTCGAGCCCTCGGCATGGGCGGTGACGTCGACGATGTCGGTGATGCCGGGCACGGCGTCGCGGATCGCCACCGAGATCCCCTGGCTGAGCGTGACCGCCGCGAGGCCGCAGCCCTGGCAGCCACCCGACAGGCGGAGATAGGCGACGCCCTCGTCGTCGACGGCCACCAGGTCGGCGCGACCCCCGTGCGCCGCGATCTGCGGGTTGACCTGCTCGTCGAGTACCTCGATCACGGCGAGCGCCAGCGCGTTGTCGAGGTCTCCCTTGGGCTCGGGGCCGAGCCCGGCCGACCGCCGCGGCGGCGTGTTCGGGTTGACCATGACGAGCCCGGGCTGGCCGCCGTGGTGCCCGACGTCGAGGGTCGCCCCGCGGATCCGCTCGATGCTCTCGAGGGGGACGACGACGGTCAGGTCGTCGTGGTGCTGGACGGCGTCGCGCGGCCCGGCGTCGGCGCCCGCCTCGAACCACATGTCGTAGGTGTACGTGTCGCCCTCGGCACCGTTCACCTCGAGGAAGAGGGCGAGGCGCTCCGCGTCCGCCTCGGCGCTTCGCGTCTGCAGCACGAGCTCCCGGGCGGCGTCGGTCACTTGCAGCACGGGCTGGGGGGTGCCGGGCACCGAGGGGTCCACTGCCATGGGTCCATCGTAGGTGGCGTGGGCCCCTGCCGTCGCGGCGCGGGGACGTAATACACTCCTGCGCCATCGCTCCGACCTCGCGACGGAGACGGCTGCGCCGAGCGGCGGGTCGGACGATGGCGACGATGGGTAGGCCGCGTGCAGAGTTCGTCATGGTCGTCGTGAACGTCAGCCCTGGCAGGATGGCGTCGTGACCGCCCGGCGCTTCCTCGACGCCACGCGCATCGGTCGTGGTAGACCGGCGACTGCGCAGACCGACCCGCCCGCGCCGGAACACGACCGTGACCTGCCCGGGCGGGGCGCCGGAGGTCCCGAGACGATGACCGCTGAGACGAGCGAGGCGCCGGAGCTGCTGCTCGTCGAGGACGACGAAGGCGACGCGCTGCTCGTCCAGGCACTCCTCGAGGAGGTCGGCGACACGCGAAGCGTCGCCTGGGCGCGCTCGCTCGCGCAGGCGGAGGAGCCGCTGCGGGCGGGGCCCCAGTGCGTCCTGCTCGACCTCGGGCTGCCGGACTCGGACGGCAACGCCGCCGTGCGCCGGGTGGTGACCCTCGCCCCCGACGCCGCGGTCGTGGTGCTGACCGGGCTCGACGACGAGGAGCGCGGCATCGGGGCGATGGCCGCCGGCGCGCAGGACTACCTCGTGAAGGGCACCGTCGACGGCCACCTGCTCGTGCGCTCCGTCCGCTACGCGATCGAGCGCAAGCGCGCCGCCAACACCGCGGCGCGCCTGCGCGAGGCCGAGCTGCGTGCCGAGGAGAACGACCGGCTGGAGCGGGGCCTCCTGCCCCGCCCGCTCCTGCGCTCCAACTCCATCCGCTGCATCACCCTCTACGAGCCGGGCGGCGAGGAGTCCACCCTCGGCGGCGACTTCTTCGACGTGGTCGAGCTGCAGAACGGCACGATCCGGGCGATGATCGGCGACGTCGCCGGTCACGGGCCCGACGAGGCGGCCCTCGGCGTTCGGCTGAGGGTCGCCTGGCGGACGCTCGTCATCGCCGGCATCGGGACCGCGGCCACCCTCGTCGCGCTGGAGGACCTGTTCATCACGGAGCGACCCGAGAGCTCGCTGTTCGCGACGATCTGCGACGTGCAGATCGCCGCCGACCACCAGTCGATGACCGTCGCCCGCGCCGGGCACCTCCCGCCGCTCCTCGTCAACCCCGGGGGCGTCGTGCGCGTCGAGACCCCCGGCGGGCCGCCGCTCGGGGTGCTCGAGCCGGGGCACTGGGAGGCGAGCCGGATCGAGCTCGGGGAACGCTGGTCGGTCGTGCTCTACACCGACGGCCTCGTCGAGAACGTCGTCGAGCGCGACGGCGAGCGGGAGCGCATCGGCGAGGAGGGGCTCGCCGCCATCGTCGGCGCGTGCGTCGCCCGCGGCGACGACATCGCCGACATCGTCGACCACACGCTCGCGACCCTCCACGACGGCCAGCGCTCGGCCCTCTCCGACGACGTCGCGATCGTGGCGCTCTCGCCGAACCTGGCGCCGGTATGACCGAGCTCGTGACTGCAGGGTCGACCGAGTCGCCGCCGCGCACGGAGGCGGTCCCGGTCACCGACGGCGCCGGGCGGCGCGACGGCACGCCGGGCAGGGACGGGGGCTCGCGCTGGACGGCCCGGGGGACCCACGGCTGGAGCGGGCTGCGCTGGTCGCTCGGCCGACGCGTCGTGGTCCTCGCCGCCGGGCTCGCCCTGGCGCTCGCCGGCGCCGGCACGCTCGCGGCGGTCGCGGTCTCCTCGCTCAACTCGGCGCTCAACGACCAGACGGCCCGGATCGACCCCGCGCGGGTGGCGGCCGAGGACCTCATCGAGTCGCTCTCCGGCCAGCAGGCGAACGTCGACGCCTACGTCGCGACGGCCAGCCCGCCGCTCAAGACGGCCTACGCCGCCGACGGCCGCGCCGAGCTCGGCGCGGCGCGCCAGCTGCACACGCTCCTGTCGGGCAAGCCGCAGCTCCTGCGCTCGCTCGACACCGTGCTCACCGACGCGGCGACCTGGCAGACGGCCACCGCGGCCGGCGTCTTCGCGAAGACCGCCCCGCAGCGCACGGCCGCGGCGACCATCAGGACGGACGACACCCGCTTCAGCGTGGTCGCCCGCGCCTTCAAGACCTTCAGCGCGCAGCTCACCGCCGCCTACACGAGCGCCACGGGCCAGGTCCAAGGCGCGACCCGCACCCTCGTGATCCTGCTGATCGTCGCCGGCGCGCTGATCGCCGGGGCGGTGGCGGCGTCGGTGGCCTCCCTGCGGCGCTGGGTGACCCGGCCGATCCTGGCGCTGCGCGACGACGTCCGGGTGGTCGTCGGCGGAGCGCTCGACCACGAGATCGCCACCCAGGGACCGCCCGAGATCTCGAGGGTCGCGAGCGACGTCGAGGAGATGCGGAGGCGCATCGTCGAAGAGCTCGACCGCCTGCGCGCCGCGCAGGACGAGATCGCCCGCCAGGCCGAGGAGCTCCAGCGCTCGAACGCCGACCTCGAGCAGTTCGCCTACGTCGCCTCGCACGACCTCCAGGAGCCGCTGCGGAAGGTGGCGAGCTTCTGCGAGCTCCTCGAGCGCCGCTACCGCGACCAGCTCGACGACCGCGGCAAGCAGTACGTGGACCTCGCCGCGGACGGCGCGAAGCGGATGCAGCACCTGATCCGCGACGTGCTCGCCCTCGCCCGGATCGGACGAGCCCAGCACAAGATGGTGCAGATCGACACCGCCGACGCGCTGCGCCAGGCGATGGAGAACCTCTCGGAGCAGATCGACGCCACCGGCGCGACGGTCACCCACGAGAACCTGCCGACGATCATCGGCGACCCCACGCTCGTCACGGCGCTCTTCCAGAACCTGGTCGCCAACTCCGTGAAGTTCCGCAGCGAGGACCCGCCGGTGATCAACGTGTGGGCGACGCCCGAGGACGACCACTGGCGCTTCTCGGTCCAGGACAACGGGATCGGCATCGAGCCCCAGTACGGCGACCGCGTCTTCATCATCTTCCAACGCCTCCACGGACGCGACGAGTACACCGGTACTGGCATCGGTCTCGCGCTCTGCAGGAGAATCGTCGAGTTCCACGGCGGGCGGATCTGGTTGGGGACGAGCGCCGCCCGGGGGACGACCATCGAGTGGTCGTGGCCGAGCGCCATTGCCGTAGGGACGGGTGGAAACGATGGCTGACACCGGGCGAAGCAAGGCGCTGCAGCTCTTGCTCGTCGAGGACGACCCGGGCGACGTCTTGATGACGAAGGAGGCGCTCGACGAGGGGGCCGGCAACCTGCTGCCGCCGTGCGTCCTCCACGTCGTGAGCGACGGCGTCGACGCGCTGGAGTTCCTCCACCGCGAAGGCCGCTACGCGAGCGCCCCCTCCCCCGACCTCGTGCTGCTCGACCTGAACCTGCCCCGCATCGGCGGGCGCGAGGTGCTCGCCCAGATCAAGGGCGACCCGGTGCTGAGGCGCATCCCGGTCGTGATCCTGACGACGTCGGACTCCGTCGACGACATCGTCAGCAGCTACGAGCTCCAGGCGAACGCCTACGTCACGAAGCCCGTCGGCTTCGACCGCTTCGCCGAGGTGGTGCGCGACGTCGTGCGCCTCTTCTCGCAGGTCGCCACGCTCCCCCCGCGCGTCGAGCACCGCTGAGCCGCCGCCGACGGGCGGCAGCGCCCGGCCGGGGCGGCATGATGGACGGGTGCAACGCGTCCTCCTCCTGCTCCCGACGGCGACCTACCGCGCGACCGAGTTCCTCGCGGCGGCCGCGGGCCTCGGCGTCGAGGTCGTGACGGGCTCGGAGCAGCGCCAGGCGCTGGCCGGGGTGATGGGGGACACCTTCGTCGAGCTGCCGCTCCACGACCCGGACGCGGCGGCCGAGGAGATCGTCCGCTTCGCGCGCCGCGTGCCGCTCGACGCCGTCGTCGCCGTCGACGACCAGGGCGGGCTCAGCGCGGCGCTCGCCGCCGAGCGCCTCGGCCTCCGGCACAACCCGCCCGCGGCCGTCGCGGCGACCCGCGACAAGGCGACCATGCGCGCGCTCCTCGCCCGCCACGGCGTGCCCCAGCCGGAGTTCGCCGTGCTGCGGCCGGAGGCCGGTGCGGACGTCGCGGGCGCCGTCGCCGCGGCGGCGGCGCGGATCGGCTTCCCCGCCGTGGTGAAGCCCTGCTCGCTCTCGGGGAGCCGGGGCGTGATCCGCGTCGACGACGGGGACGGTGCGAGGGCTGCGGCGGCGCGGGTGCGCGCGATCCTCGACGATGCCGGCGAGCCCCAAGCCTCGCCGCTGCTCGTCGAGCGGTTCTTCCCCGGCGGGGAGGTCGCGCTCGAGGGGATCGTCGACGCCGGTCGCCTGCACGTGCTCGCCGTGTTCGACAAGCCCGACCCCCTCGACGGCCCGTACTTCGAAGAGACGATCTACGTCACGCCGTCCCGCCACCGCCCGGAGGCGATCGCCGCCGTCGTCGAGGCGGTGGGCGCGGCGGTGGCGGCCCTCGGCCTCAGCGACGGCCCGGTCCACGGCGAGGCCCGCATCGGGCCCGACCCGCGCGGCGGCCGGCCCGAGGTGGTCGTGCTGGAGGTCGCCGCCAGGACGATCGGGGGGCGGTGCGCGACGGTGCTCCGCTTCGCCACCGGCGAGACGCTGGAGCAGGTGGTGCTCGCCCAGGCGCTCGGCCGCCACCCCGCCGGGGCGCCGCTACGCGAGGGGTCCGCCGCCGGGGTCATGATGCTCCCGATCCCGGTCTCGGGGCGACTCGTCGGGGTCGGCGGCGTGGAGCGCGCCCTCGCGGTGGCCGACGTCACGGGCATCGAGATCTCGATCGCCCCGGGCCGGCCCGTGCGCGCCCTCCCCGAGGGGGACCGCTATCTCGGCTTCCTCTTCGCCCGCGCCGCGACCCCCGAGCTCGTCGAGGCGGCGCTGCGGGCGGCCCACGCCGAGCTCGACGTGCGGATCGCCGCGTGAGGCCGTGATGCGGGTCCTGCTGCTCTCCACCTACGAGCTCGGCACCCAGCCGCTCGGCTGCGCGGTCCCGGCGGCGGCGCTCAGCGCCGCGGGGCACGAGGTGCGCAGCCGCGACCTGTCGGTCGAGGAGTGGCCGGCCGACGACGTCGCCTGGGCGGACGCGGCGGCCTGCTCGGTGCCGATGCACACGGCGCTGCGCCTCGGGCTGGCGGCCGTGACGCGGCTGCATGCCGAGCGGCCGGGGCTGCCGGTCGCGCTCCACGGCCTCTACGCGCCGATCGCGGCGACGACCGGGTTGCTCGGCCCGCGGGACCTCGCCGCCGCCGGCGAGAGCGACGAGCTGCTCCTCGCGTGGCTCGACGGCCTCGGCTCCCCGCCGCCGGACCCCGACGCCGCCGGCCCGGCGGTGCGCGTCGAGCTCGGCCGGGCGCCGGTGACGGGCGGGCGGTCGTCGCCGCTGCCGCGACGCGAGGGCCTGCCGGGGCTCGACCGCTACGCGAAGCTCGCGCTCGGCGGCGAGGAGCGCCTCGTCGGCTCGGTCGAGACCACGCGTGGCTGCAGCCACACCTGCCGGCACTGCCCCGTGCCGGTCGTCTACCGCGGCCGGACCCGGGTGGTGCCGGCCGCGTCCGTGCTCGACGACGTCGAACAGCTCGTCGCGGCGGGGGCCCGGCACGTCCACTTCGCCGATCCGGACTTCCTCAACCGGCCGCGCCACGCCCTCGAGATCGTCCGTGCGCTCCACGGGCGCCACCTCGACCTCACCTTCGACGCCACGATCAAGGTGACCCACCTGCTCCGGCACCGCGCCCTCGTCCCCGAGCTCGCCGCGGCGGGCTGCCTCTTCGTCGTCTCGGCGTTCGAGTCGGCGAGCGACGACGTGCTCGCCCGCCTCGACAAGGGACACCGCGCCGCACAGTGCGCGGAGGCCGTCGAGATCCTGCGGTCGTCGGGGATCGAGCCGCGCCCGTCGTTCCTGCCCTTCACCCCCTGGACCTCGCTCGAGGACCTCGCCGCCATCCTCGACCTCGTCGGCGCCTACGACCTCGTCTGGAACGTCGACCCGGTGCAGTACGGGATCCGCCTGCTCCTGCCACCGGGCTCACTGCTGCTGGAGGAGCCCGACGAGGTGCTCGCCGGCTGCCTCGGCGCCTATGACCCCGCCCAGCTCGGCTTCGGCTGGCGCTCGCCCGACCCGCGCCTCGACGAGCTCCACCAGGTGCTCGCCGGGCGGACGGAGCTGGCCGCGGCGTCGGGTGAGCCGGCCGAGCAGACCTACCGGGCGGTGCGCGCCCTCGTCTTCGCCGCCATCGGGCGCGCCGACCCGGGGCCCGGTCCGCTGCGCTCGGCCGGTGCCGTCCCGGGCCCGGAGCGCCCGCGCCTCACCGAGACGTGGTTCTGCTGCGCGGAGCCGACCACCGCCCAGCTCGGCCAGATCGCCGCGCTCGACGGCTCGCCGGTGCCCGGCGAGCCCGTGGTGCTCGGCGTGGCGCGGCGCGCCGGCAGCCGTTCGCCTGCGGGCTCGTGAGGGCTTGCGCGCCACCGCTACGGTTGCCGGCGTGAAAGCGCCGGACGACGCTCGGGAGTGGGTCAGCTTCGAGGACCCGGACGAGGACCGGACCTGGCTCGTGGACGTGAGCTTCCTCGCCAGCCCGTGGCGCTGCATCTACGGTGCCGGCTGCCAGGGCGTGCTCACCGGCCCCGCGCCCGAGCTCGCGCTCGGGTGCTGTTCGTACGGCGCGCACCTCACCGGTGAGGACGACGTCCGCCGGGTCGAGGAGGCGGCGGCGGGGCTCACCGCGGAGCAGTGGCAGCACCGCGGCGCCGGGCGGCGCAAGGGCGTCATCCGCCGGGGCAAGCAGGAGATCACGACACGCCTGGTCGACGACGCCTGTATCTTCCTGAACCGGCCGGGGTTCCCAGCGGGGCCCGGCTGCGCGCTGCACCAGGTGGCGCTCGAGCGCGGCGTGTCCCCCGTCACGCTGAAGCCCGACGTCTGCTGGCAGCTGCCGCTGCGCCTCGAGGAGTCGACCGACTCGCTCGGCCACGTCACGTCGATGCTGACCCAGTGGGACCGGCGCCACTGGGGGCCCGCCGGCGAGGAGTTCCACTGGTGGTGCACCGAGGCGCCAGAGGCCTTCAGCGGCGCCGTGCCCGTCTACGTCTCCATGGCCGACGAGCTCGTGGCGCTCGTCGGCAGGGCCGTCTACGCCAAGATGGTGGCGCTGCTCGGCCCGAAAGGCACCGTCGTGCCGCTCCCGCACCCGGTGCTGAGGACGCGCGCGCCGACACGTCGCGCGACGAGGTGACGGGCGAGCCGGCGCTCAGCTGAGCGCCTGGTCGCCCTCCGTCTCCTCGTCGATCCCCTCGGCCTCGTACAGGCACCAGCTGGCGTGCTCATCCTCGGGATCAGCGCCGCACTCCGGGCAGGGCTCGGCGACGACCTCGACGGCACGCTTCAGGCTGCGCGCCTCTTCGAAGCGTCGATGACGTCCCTTCTTCACGAGCCGCTCCCCGCATGTCGACGGGCGATGTGCCGACGGGCAATCCTGACCGCCGAACCGAGCGGCCGGTGACCGCCGTCCATCGCGACCAGAGGTCGACCACACCTCGAGTCCTTGGTGACCCGCAGCATCATACCGCCGCCGGCCCTCCGCCCGACGGCTGCCCGGACCGGGATCGTCCTGGTCGGGCTACCGTGGGGCCGTGGCCGAAGCCTTCGATCCCGACGCGATGGTCGCCAGGTTCCGCGAGCGCGCGGCCGCCGTCCGGCGGCGGGGGCTGCCCCCGGTCGAGGGGGCCGAGCGCCAGCGGATCATCGAGATGATGCAGCTCGACTTCATGGACTTCGCGATGCTCGGCGACGCCACGGCGAGCCTCGACGACGGCATCTTGACCCTGCAGGTCGACCTCCGCCCCCGGCCCGACGAGGGCGCCGCGGACGCCGCCGGGAGCTGAGCCCGGCGGGCGCCCGGGCAGCGCCCGGGCGCTCAGCGCAGCGGTCCGACGCCGTCGTTGGCGACGATGCGGTGCGAGCGCTCCTCGAGGACGAGGACGCCGTCGTCGTCGAGCGCCAGGGCGAGCTCGCCGGCCGCGAGCCTGCGCAGCGGCTCGCCGACGAGGTCGTGGCGCCACGAGGTGACGAGCCGACCCTCCGCGTTCTCCTTGAAAAAGGCCACGAGGTCCGCCCGCGTCGCCAGGATCGCCGGGTCGATCTCGAGCTGGCGAGCCCGCTCGGCGACCCATGCTGCGGCGAGCGCGGCCGCCGGGCGCGCCACGGCCTCCGTCGGCGCCCCGGCGGGCAGCCGCAGCGCGCTGTTCGGCAGCTCCATCCCCTCGGCCACGGCCGCGAGCAGCTCGGCCGCGCCGCCGCCGGCCAGGTGGCGCCCGTCGATGTTCCGCACCGCCTCGAGCTCGCCGCGCGTCGTCGGGGGACGGTGCGCGATCGAGATCACCGCGAGGTCGGAGAGCACGAAGCGGGTCGGCTGGTCGAGCTGCTGGGCGCGCCGCTCCCGCCAGGCCGCCACGCTCTGTGCCACGCCGCGCTGGCGCCCCCGCAGCTGGCGGGCGTGCTTCAGCCGCCACCACGCCTCCTCGGGCACGACGGACGCGCGCGAGCGGCCGAGCAGGATCGCGAACTCCTCCTCGGCCCACCCGAGGCGCCCCGCCGCCTCCAGCCGCTCCGTGATGAGCTGACGAAGCTCGAGCAGGTGGGACACGTCGCTCGCCGCGTAGCGGCGCTGGGCGTCGGTGAGGGGGCGGCGGGTCCAGTCGGTCAGCTGGTCGCCCTTCTCGAGGCGGATCCCGAGCACCCGCTCGACGAGCGAGAGCAGCGACGGCGAGCTGAAGCCGAGGAAGCAGGCGGCGAGCTGGGTGTCGAAGATGGCGCGCGGCGCGCGGCCGCACGCGCGCTCGAGCACCTCCAGGTCCTGATCGGCGGCGTGGAGCACGGCGACACCGTCGCCCGCGAGCACCCGGGCGAGCGGCGCGACGTCGACCGCCAGCGGGTCGACCAGCGCGACCGAGTCGTCCCAGGCGATCTGGAGCAGCGCGAGGTGGGGGTAGTAGGTGCGCTCGCGGTGGAACTCGGTGTCGATCCCGTACTCGGGCGCGACGACGAGCTCGTCGACGAGGCGCCCGAGCTCCTCGTCGGTCGTGACGAGCCGGTGCTCGACCGCCGGCGCCGCCTCGAGGTGCCGTGCGCCGCCCGACCGCTGCCGGCCCGTCGCCACCTCAGCCCCCGTAGCTCATGCGGGTGTCCTCCATGCGCAGCACCTCGGCCTCCTCGCCGCCGTCGGCGAAACCGGCGTCGACGATCTCGCCGACGAACAGGCTGTGCGAGCCGAACGGGAGCTCGCGCTCGAGGCGGCAGTCGAGGAAGGCGACAGCGGGACCGGGGACCGGTGCGCCCGTGACGGCGGCGTCGCGGTAGGCGACGCCGTTCAGCGTGCGCGCCCGGGGGTCGTGCTCGGCCGGCTTCACGAACTTGCGGACGAGGCCACGGTCCTCGCGTGCCAGCAACGAGAGGGTGAAGGCGCCGCCCTCGCGGACGAGGCCGTAGGTGTGCACCCCGACCTCCACGCCGACGCCGAGCAGCTTCGGCTCCGTGGCGAGCTGGGTGACCCAGTTGCAGGTCATCAGGTTGCGCCGCTCGCCCGAGCGGCTGCCGAGGAGGTAGAGGCCGGACGGGAGCTTCCAGAGCACGCGGCGCCGCGCACGGTCGTACTCGTCGGGATCGGCGCCCTCGGGCACGGGCCCGACGAGGTGCGCGTACGGGGCCATGGGGGGCGAAGCTACAACCTCACGCCCGACTAGGGCTGCTTCTCGCGGCCGGGCGCGCGGCGTGGCGCGGGCCGGCGCACCCGGGGATCGGGTGCCCGGGGCCCCTCAGCCGCCGCCGAGCGCCTTCACGAGCCGCTCCGCCGTCGCGAGGTGCGCCTGGCCGGCGGCGATCCTCGCCCGGTAGCGGGCGAAGCCCGGCGAGGAGAAGGACGATGCGAGCGAGCAGGCCTCCGCCCCCTCGGCGAAGTCGGTGTACGCCTCGTTGAGCGCGTTCGTGAGCTGGGTGTCGGGCGTCGGGAGCACGCCCTCGGCCGTCCCGGCGTCGATGACGAACGCGGCACAGGCCGTGCGGGTCGGGGCGAGCTCGCGCCGCTCGACCCCGAGGGCGATGCCCTTGATGTCGGCGGCGATCTGGGCGTCGTTGGCGGCGAGGCCCGCTGCGCTCGACCACGCGGCGACGCGCTGGGCGAGATCGCCGCCCGGGCCCGAGCAGGCCGAGGCGGCGAGCGCCAGCCCCACGAGCGCCGCGGCGACGCTCCCCCGCCTCACGGCGACGTCAGGCGAAGCACAGCAGGTGCAGGTCCCGCCGGCCCCGCCGCAGCAGCACGTAGCGCCCGGCCAGCAGGTCCTTCCCGGTGAGGCGGGCCGCGGGGTCCTGCTCGCGCCGGTTGTCCACGTAGACGCCGCCTTGCGAGATGGTCGTGCGCGCCTGGGTCTTCGAGGAGACGAGGCCCGAGGAGACCAGCACGTCGACGAGCTCGAGACCGTCCCCGTCGAGGGCGCTTCGCGCGAGCGTCGTCGAGGGGGCGTCGGCGACCACCATGAGCAGCGTCTCCTCGTCGAGCGACGCCACGTCCTCGGAGTACAGGGCGGCCACCGCGCGCTCGACGCGGGCGGTCTCCTGGTCCCCGTGGACGAGCGTGCACATCTCGCGCGCGAGCAGTCGCTGCGCCTCGCGCCGCTCGGGGTGCTCCGCCGTCGCCCGGTCGGCCTCGAGGATGCGCCCGTGGTCGAGGAAGGTGAAGTAGCGCAGGTAGCGGCCGACGACGCTGTCCTCGGCGCGCACGAAGTACTGGTAGAGCTTGTAGGGGCTCGTCCTCCCCGGGTCGAGGTAGATCGCCCCGGACTCGGACTTGCCGAACTTCGTGCCGTCGGGCCTGGTCACGAGCGGGGAGGTGAGCGCGTAGGCGGTGGCGCCGCGCGCCTTTCGGATCAGCTCGACGCCCATCGTGATGTTCCCCCACTGGTCGCTGCCGCCCATCTGCAGGGTGCAGCCGTAGCCGTCGAAGAGGTGGAGGAAGTCGTAGGCCTGCAGGAGCATGTAGCTGAACTCGGTGTAGGAGATCCCGTGCTCGGGCCGCTCGATGCGCGCCCGCACCGACTCCTTGGCGATCATCTGGTTGACGCTGAAGTGCTTGCCGGTGTCGCGCAGGAACTCGACGAGGCTGAGCGACAGCAGCCAGTCGGCGTTGTCGAGCAGCACCGCCTGCGCCGCCCCCGCCGCGGGGGAGAAGTCGAGGAAGCGCTCGAGCTGCGGGGCGATCCCGGCGACGTTGCGCGCGTGCTGCTCGGGGGTGAGCAGGGCCCGCTCCTCGGTCTTGCCGCCGGGGTCCCCGATGAAGCCGGTGCCCCCGCCGAGGAGCGCGATCGGGCGGTGGCTGGCGAGCTGCATCCGTCGCAGCATCGTGAGCTGGAGGAGGTTGCCGACGTGGAGGCTGTCCGAGGACGGGTCGAAGCCGATGTAGGCGGTCAGGTGGCCGTGGTCGAGCTCGCGGAGGAGCGCGTCGTCGCTGTGCTGGTAGACGAGTCCGCGAAACGCCAGGTCCTCGGTGAGCGGCACCATCCTCCCAGCCTGCCATAGGCGGCCGGCGCCCCCCGGCGCCCCCCGGCGCCCCCCGGCAGTCCGGCCCCGGCACGGGGGCCCCGGGGCCGGACTGGACGGCGCGCGGGCGGCGTGGAAGCCTTCGACCACGACGGCAGCGGGCGTGGCAGACCCGCGCCCGACGGGAGGAGCGACATGGTTGTGACGACGACCGACTGGCGGGAGCTCGCCGACCGGATCACCGCCGCGCTGCACCTCGCGACGGCGCCGGTCGCGATCAGCTTCTCGGACGAGGCGCCGGGCGGCGTCGCGGCGTTCGACGCGCCGATGAGCCCGCCGGCGGAGGACGGCAGGACGGGTCGCGTCCCGGCCGGCTGCGTCTTCTGGGTGCGCGCCGCCGCGGCCACGTTCTCCACCCTCCCCGAGGACCACGGGAACTGCAGCGTCGGCCGGGTGACGCACGGCCTCGCCACCTTGGAGGACGTCGCCGGCAACGGCGACGTCGCGGCGCTGCTCGGCTCGGGATGGGTCACGCCCGAGGCGGTCGGCGGCATCCCGGCGATCACCCGGCGCCCCGGCGCCATCACCTACGGCCCGCTCGGCGACACCCCGGACGGGGTCGAGCCCGACGTCGTGCTGCTCCGGGTGAACGGCCGCCAGATGATGGTCCTCTCCGACGCCCTGCCCGGGCTCTCGATCGAGGGCAAGCCGCAGTGCCACATCGTGGCGCTCGCCGCCGAGCGCAAGACCCCGGCGGCGAGCGTGGGATGCGCCCTCTCCCGGGCGCGCACCGGCATGACGGCGGACGAGATGACCTGCGCGCTCCCCGCCGAGGGGCTCGGCGCCATGGTCGACGCTGTCGAGCGGACGGCCGAGATCGACTCCACCGTCGCCAAGTACGCCGCAGCCGACGCCCGCCGCTTCGCCTGAGCGGCGGCGCCGGCCGGCCCGGCCGGCTCAGGGCCCGGCCGGCTCAGGGCCCGGTGACGCTCAGGTGGACCGGGACGTTCCCCCGGGTCGCCTTGGAGTAGGGGCAGGTCTGGTGGGCCTGCTCGACGAGCGCGAGGGCCTCGTCCTCGGGCAGGCCCGGCAGCTCGGCCGCGATCTCGAGGACCAGCCCGTAGCCGCCGTCGGCGTCGTCGGCGCCGATGCCGACGCGCACCGAGACGGCGGAGTCGGAGACGTCGACGTGGTGACGGGCGGCGGCGAGCTTCAGGGCCGAGTGGAAGCAGGCGGCGTAGCCGACGGCGAACAGCTCCTCGGGATTCGTGCCCTCGCCTCCCGGGCCGCCGAGCTCGGTCGGGATCGACAGCTGGACGTCGACCTTGCCGTCCGAGGACGCGGCGCGGCCCTCGCGGCCACCCCAGGCCGTGCCCTCCGCCGTGTACGCGACCGTGACCGACATGGCGCCACCTCTCCCTCGTCGGGGCGCCGTGACCGTCGCCCGGTCACCTCCGCCCGCTGCCTCGAGCAGTCAAACGCGGCGCGCGGCGTGGTTCTTCCACGGCGGGCGGCCCGCACCGGAGCGTGGCGCCGGGCCGGCGCCACACCGGCCGGCGGCCTCAGGCCTCGAGCAGCCGGTCGACGCCGTCGGTCACCGCGCGCTCGATCTCGCGGTGGGCGAGGACGTTCGCGTGCCGGTCGGTGCGGGCCACGACGACGCCGACGCCGCCCCCGGCGAGCCGCTCCCCGACCGCCCCGGCGAGCTCGCCGGCGGTCGCCACCTCGGTGACCGGCAGGCCGAGGCCACGGGCGGCCGAGCCGACCGCCTGGGCCTGGGGCGTCGCGAAGGCCCGCTCGAAAGTCTCCTCGGACAGGTCCCCGGCGTAGGGCAGGAACGAGAAGATCCCGCCGCCGCCGTTGTCGACCACGACGAGGGCGGCGTCGGGCACGTCCTCGAGGTCGCCGCGGACGAGCCCCGAGAGGTCGTGGAAGAAGGCGAGGTCGCCGAGCAGGCCGACCGTGGCCGCCACGGCCGGGTCCCCGGGGCGGCGACGCCGCCCGCGGCGGGAAGCCGCCACGCCGAGCACGGTCGAGACCACGCCGTCGATCCCGTTGGCGCCCCGGTTCGCCAGCAACCGCGGGGCGCCCTCGCGCGGGGCGGCGAACCACTCGACGTCCCGCACGGGCATGGAGGAGGACGCGACGAGGGTGGCGCCGCCCGGCACCAGCGCGAACAGCGCGCGCGCGACGCCTGGCTCGGTCAGCCCGGGGTGCGCCCCGACGACGGCGTCGATCACGCGCTGGGCGACCGACTCGGCGCCCTCCCAGCGCGTGAGCCATGCCGACGGGCCGGCGGAGGGATCGCGGGGGTCGAGGCGCTCGGCGGCGAGCGTGGCGAGACGGCCCGGGTCGGCGCGGACCACGAGCGCCGCCACCCGGTCCGGGTCCTGGTGGCGGCCGTAGGGGTCGACGAGGATGTGTCTCGTGCCGCCGGCGGCGAGGTCGGCCGACCACGAGCCGAGCACCCTGGAGGCGTGCGGGGCGCCCAGGTGGACGACGACGTCGGGCGCGAGGCGCTCCCTGGCGAGCTCGCTCCGCAGGATCTGGTCGGCGGCGGCGACGACCACGTGGGGTCGCCCGAACCGCTCGCGGGGCCAGGCCAGCGGGTCGGCCAGCACCGGCCAGCCGAGCGCCCGGGCCAGCCCGAGGACGGCCTCCCGCCCGTGCTCGGGCTCCGCGCCGGCGGCGCCGCTCCCGGCGATGAGGAGGCCCCGCTCGACGCCGGCGACCACCTCGAGCAGCCGCTCGACGGTCACCTCGGGCGCGGCGGGCCCGGTGACCTCGTCGTGCCACGGGCGGCCGTCGACTCGCCCACGCGGGGGCGAGTCGGGCGCGCCGACGAGCGGCTCGGCGAAGGCCAGGTTGGCGTGGACCGGGCCCGGACCGCGCGGCCCGTGCGCCGCCTCGGCGACGAGGCGGGCGGCGAGGGAGCGCCACGAGGCGCGCCCCGCGTCGTCGGGCACCCCGAAGCTCCACGCGAAGCGGACCGCGCCGCCGAACGCGCCCACCTGGTCGACGGTCTGGGGTGAGCCGACGCCGTGCAGCTCGGGCGGGCGGTCGGCCGTGCAGACGAGCAGGGGGACGCCCGCCAGGTCGGCCTCGACGACCGCGGCGTGGACCTCGACCGAGGCGGTGCCGCTCGTCGTGACGACGGCGGCCGGCCGGCCCGACTCGAGGGCGATGCCGAGGGCGTAGAAGGCCGCGGAGCGCTCGTCGAGGCGGACGTGCACCCGCACGCGCCGCTCGGCGAGGAGGGCCGTGGCGAGCGGCGCCGAGCGCGAGCCCGGCGCGACGACGGCGTCGCGCACCCCGGCGCGGACCCACTCGTCGACGAGCGTGGCGGCGAAGTCGGCCTGTACCGTCATCGGCGATGGGTGAGGGAGCGACGCCGCCGGACGGCGGCCTGGCGGCCGATCGGGCCGGGTCCGGGGCCCGCGTCGTGCTCGTGCACGGCTTCACGCAAAGCGCCCGCTCCTGGCGGGTCGTCGCCGGCGAGCTCGAGGCGGCGCACGAGGTCGTCACCGTGGACCTGCCGGGCCACGGCGGCTCGGCGCACTGCGCGGCGCGCGACCTCGACCAAGCGGCGCGGCTCCTCGGCGAGGCCGGCGGCAGGGCGACGTACGTCGGCTACTCGATGGGCGGACGGGTCTGCCTCCTCCTCGCGCTCGCCGAGCCGGAGCTCGTGGAGGGCCTCGTCCTCGTCGGCGCGACCCCGGGCATCGTGGACGGGGCGGAGCGTGCCGCCCGGCGCGCCTCGGACGAGGCCCTGGCCGGGCGGATCGAGGCGCTCGGCCTCGAGGGGTTCCTCGACGAGTGGCTGGCCGGCCCGCTCTTCGCCCACCTCACCCCGGCACAGGCCGACCGGGAGGCCCGCCTGGTGAACACGGCTGCGGGGCTCGCCGCAGCGCTGCGGGCGCTCGGGACGGGCCGCCAGGAGCCGTGCTGGGAGCGCCTCGGAGAGCTCGCGATGCCGGTGCTCGCCGTCGCGGGCGAGGACGACGCCAAGTTCGCCGCGCTGGCCGAGCGGATGGCCCGCGCGATCGGCCCGAACGCCCGCGCCGCCCTTTTGGCGGGCGCCGGGCACGCCGTCGCCTTCGAGCGGCCGGGGGCCTTCGTCGGCGAGCTGCGGCGCTTCCTCGCCGGGCGCTGAACGGGCGGCGCCCCCGGGCCTCACAGCGCGATGCCGATCGCGAGCAGCGCCCCGAAGCCGAGCTGGAGCAGGCCCGTCTTCCCGAGCACCTCGACCAGGGACCGGCCCTCGGCGCCGCCGAGCACCCGCCGGACCGGCGAGACGGCGAGCGCCGCGGCGAGGAGCCCGAGGAGCGCGAAGTGCCGCCAGGAGGCGACCGCCGCCGAGCACAGCACGGCGACGACCACGCACGAGACGTACAGGGCCCGCGTCGGGCCCGGGCCGAGCACGACGGCGAGGGTGCGCTTGCCGGCGAGCTCGTCGGTCGGGATGTCGCGCAGGTTGTTGACCACGAGCAGGGCCACCGCCAGCAGCCCGACGGGCACCGCGGCGACGAAGGCCAGCGCCGAGACCCGACCCGAGCTCACGTAGGCCGTGCCCACCACGGCGACGAGGCCGAAGAAGACGAAGACGAACAGCTCGCCGAGGCCGAGGTAGCCGTAGGGGCGGGGGCCGCCCGTGTAGAACCAGCCCGCCGCGATCGAGGCGGCGCCGACCAGGAGGAGCCACGGGGAGGTGGCGACGGCGAGCACGAGGCCGGCGGCGGCGCCGAGCCCGAACGAGGCGAGGGCGGCCCGGCGCACCGCCCGGGCGGACGCGAGCCCGCCGGCGACGAGGCGCGTCGGCCCGACCCGGTCCTCGTCGGTGCCGCGCTTGCCGTCGGAGTAGTCGTTCGCGTAGTTCGTGCCGATCTGCATGGAGAGCGCGACCACGAGGGCGAGCACGGCGCGCCACCACACGACGCGGCCCGCCGCCGCCGCGACGGCGACACCGACGGCGACCGGCACGAGCGCCGCGGGGAGCGTGCGGGGCCGCGCCCCGAGGGCCCAGCTGCGCGCGCTCGTCACGCGCCGGCCGGGTGCGGGGCCGGACCGCGGCACCGGCGCGCCGAGCCCACCGGTCACGGCCTCCGGGGGAAGCGGGAGAAGTCCGGCGGCCGCTTCTCGACGAAGGCGTTCCGCCCCTCCTGGCCCTCCTCGCTCATGTAGAAGAGCATCGTGGCGTCGCCGGCGAGCTGCTGGATGCCGGCGAGCCCGTCGTCGGCGGCGTTGAAGCCGGCCTTCAGCAGCCGCAGCGCCATCGGGGAGAGGGCGAGCATCTCCCGGCACCACTGGACGGTCTCGGCCTCGAGGCGCTCGAGCGGCACGACCGCGTTCACGAGGCCGAGCTCGAAGGCGCGCGCCGCGTCGTACTGGCGGCAGAGGAACCAGATCTCCTTCGCGCGCTTCAGGCCGATCGTCCGGGCCAGCAGCCCGGCCCCGAAGCCGGCGTCGAAGCTGCCGACCCGCGGGCCCGTCTGGCCGAAGCGGGCGTTGTCGGCGCAGATCGTGAGGTCGCAGACCAGGTGGAGGACGTGGCCCCCGCCGATGGCGTAGCCCGCGACCATCGCCACGACCGGCTTCGGCAGCCGCCGGATCTGGATCTGCAGATCGAGGACGTTCAGGCGCCCGATGCCCCGCCGGGCGACCTCGTCGTCGCCGAGGTAGCCGTCCTCGCCGCGGATCCTCTGGTCGCCGCCCGAGCAGAAGGCCTCCGTGCCCTGGCCGGTCAGGACCACGACCCCCACCTCGGGGTCGTCGCGGGCCTCCTCGAAGGCCGCCGACAGCTCGGCGACCGTCTGTGGGCGGAAGGCGTTGCGGACCTCGGGGCGACAGATCGTGATCTTCGCGATGCCTTCGGCGGTCTCGTAGCGGATGTCGCGGTAGCTGCCGGCCGCCTTCCAGGCGGGCGGTGGCGGCTCTTCGTGGCTCATGGCGGCCGTTAGGCTACCCGCCGTGCGCCGCCTCGTCGCCTTCGACCTCGTCGCCGGCGGGACCTTTGTCGACGCGATGCGCAGCTGCTTCGACGCCGGTGACGCCGTCCTCCCCCTCGACCAACGGCTGCCCCCTGCGGCGCGCCGGCGGCTCGTCGAGGCGCTCCGGCCCGCCGCGGTCCTCGGCTCCGACGGCGAGGAACGCGCCCTTCGGGGGGCCCTGCCGGTCGAGGAGGGCGACGCCCTCGTCATGGCGACGTCGGGCACGACGGGCACGCCGAAGGGCGTCGTGCTCACCCATGCCGCCGTCGCCGCCTCGGCGGAGGCGACGAGCGCGTACCTCGGCGTCGACCCCTCCACCGACCGCTGGCTGTGCTGCCTGCCCCTCGCCCACGTGGGCGGGCTCTCGGTCGTGACGAGGGCGCTCCACACCGGCACGGCGCTCGAGGTCCTCGCAGGCTTCGACGCGGAAGCGGTGCTCGCCGCGCGGCGGCGGGGCGCCACCTTGGTCTCGCTCGTGCCGACGACGCTGCGCCGGCTCGGCGGCGAGGGCGCCGCGGCGTTCCGGCGCATCGTCCTCGGCGGCTCGGCCCCGCCCGAGGAGCTGGCGCCGAACTGCGTCGCCACCTACGGCATGACCGAGACCGGCAGCGGCGTCGTCTACGACGGCCTGCCCCTCGGGGGCGTCGAGGTCCGAATCGGCGAGGGCGGCGAGGTCATGCTGCGCTGCCCGATGCTGCTGCGCGCCTACCGCGACGGCACCGACCCGCGCGACGCGAACGGCTGGCTCCCCACCGGCGACGCCGGCGAGCTCGGCGCCGACGGCCGGCTCGTCGTGCACGGCAGGCTGTCGGACCTCGTCGTCTCCGGCGGCGAGAACGTCTGGCCCGTCGAGGTCGAGACGCTGCTCGGCCGCCACCCCGGCGTCGCCGAGGTCGCGGTGGCGGGCGTGGCGGACCCCGAGTGGGGGGAGCGCCTCGTCGCCTACGTCGTCCCCGCCCCCGGCCTGCCGGTGCCGGCCCTCGCGGAGCTGCGGGCCCTCGTGCGCGACGAGCTCGGTCCCTGGGCGGCGCCGAAAGAGCTCGTGGTCGTCGACGCGCTCCCGCGCACGGCGATCGGCAAGATCCGGCGGGCCGAGCTCGCCGGGGGCGGCCGGCACCGCGCCGGGGCGGCGCGGTGAACCGCCTCGCCGACCAGACCAGCCCCTACCTCCGCCAGCACCGGGACAACCCCGTCGACTGGTACCCGTGGGGCGAGGAGGCCTTCGCCCGCGCCCGCGAGGTCGACCGGCCCCTCCTCGTCTCGATCGGCTACTCGGCCTGCCACTGGTGCCACGTGATGGCGCACGAGTCGTTCGAGGACGACGCCACCGCCGAGATGATCAACGCCCGCTTCGTGCCCGTGAAGGTCGACCGCGAGGAGCGCCCCGACGTCGACGCCGTCTACATGGAGGCGGTCCAGGCGCTCTCCGGTCACGGGGGCTGGCCGCTCACGGTGTTCACGACGCCCGACGGCCGGCCGTTCTTCGGCGGCACGTACTTCCCGAAGCGCGCCACCCACGCGATGCCGGCCTTCACCGCGGTGCTCGGCGCGGTCGGCGACGCCTGGACGACGAGGCGGGAGGAGCTGGTGGCCCAGGCGGAGGAGCTGACCGGCGCCGTCGCCTCGCGCCTCGCGCCGCCGAGGGCGGCCGAGGACGGCGGCGCCGGCCTGCCGCCGGCGGGCGAGCTCCTGCGCCAGGCCGTCGCCCGCTTCGCCGAGATGTACGACCCCGAGCACGGCGGCATCGGGCGGGCGCCGAAGTTCCCCCAGGCCCCGATGCTCGAGCTGCTGCTGTGCGCCGAGGTCGGCGGGCTCGGCGGGCCGGCCGGCGCCCGCCCGCTCGACATGGTCACGGCCACGCTCGCCGCCATGGCCGCCGGCGGCATCTACGACCACCTCGGCGGCGGCTTCGCCCGGTACTCGGTCGACCGGGTCTGGCTGGTGCCCCACTTCGAGAAGATGCTCTACGACCAGGCGTCCCTCGCCCGCGTCTACCTCCACGCCTTCCAGCTGACCGGCGACGCGCGCTGGGCCCAGGTGCTCGACGAGACGCTCGGCTACGTGCTCCGCGACCTGGCCGACCCCGGCGGCGCGATCCGCTCCTCCGAGGACGCCGACTCGGAGGGCGAGGAGGGCCGCTTCTACACCTGGACCCCCGCCGAGCTCGAGGCGGTGCTCGGCCCCGAGCGCGCCCGCCTCGCCGCCGACTGGTACGGCGTGAGCGCCGGGGGCAACTTCGAGGGGCGCTCGATCCTGCACCGACCCGGGAGCGCCGACCTGCTGCGGCCGCCGGCGGTCGAGGCCTGCCGTGCGGCGCTCTTCGAGGCACGCTCGTCGCGCGTGCGCCCGGGCGTCGACGACAAGGTGCTCACCGAGTGGAACGCGATGACCTGCTCGGTCCTCGCCGAGGCGGGCGCCGCGACCGGGCGCGCGGACTGGCGCGACGCCGCCGTGCGGATCGGCGAGTTCCTGCTCGCCTCGCTGCGCCGCCCCGACGGGCGCTGGCTGCGCTCCTGGCAGGCGGGCAGAGCGGCGCACCTGGCGGTCGCAGCCGACTACGCGTGGCTCGTCGACTGCTTCACGCGCCTCGGGGAGTCCACGGGCGAGCGGCGCTGGACGGCGGAGGCGGTCGCCGCCGCGGACGGTCTCGTCGCGCTGTTCTCCGCCGAGGACGGCGGCTGGTACTCGACGGGCTCGGACGCGGAGCGCCTCGTCGTGCGCCCGCGCGACACCTACGACGGGGTCACCCCCGCCGCCGGCTCGGTCGCGGCGAGCGCGCTGGCGCGCCTCGGGGCGCTCGTCGGCGACGAGGCGCTGGCGGAGCGGGCGCGCCGGAGCGTTGCCGCGGCCGGCGCCGCCCTGGTCTCGTCGCCGATCGCGTTCCCGCACCTCGTCGGCGCGGCCGTGCTGCTCGACGAGGGCCCGCTCGAGATCGTCGTCGCCGGCGACCGGCCGGACCTCGTCGCCGCGGCGCGCAGCCGCTTCCTGCCCGACGCCGTCCTCGCCTGGGGCGAGCCGACGCCCTCACCGCTGTGGGAGGGGCGCGACGACGACCGTGCCTACGTGTGCCGGGCCGGGACCTGCCTCGCGCCGGTCGGCGACCCCGCGGGGCTGCTGGCGGCGATCGAGGGGGCGCGCCGCGCCGGTCACGGCCCGTCCGGCGTCCCGGCGGCGGGCCGGTGAGCGGCACGACCCGGGTCCGTCCGCCGCGCAGGATCCGCCCCGGCACCCGGCGCGTCCTCGAGCCGGGCCGGCGGCTCACCTGCGCGGTGCTGGCGCCCGGGCCCGAGGAGTGGGTGGCCGTCGACCTCGCCACCGGGGCCTTCGTGCGCGTCCGCCCGGCCGACACGGCCGCGCTGGCCGGCGAGCACCGGGCGCTCGACGTCGTCATGGTCGTCCTCGGCGAGGACGAGGACCCCCTCGACCCGTCGAGGCCGGAGGCCGTCGTGCCGGCGGCGCTCCCCGAGCGGGTCGGCCGGCTGACCCGTCGTAGGGGGCGTCGGCTGCTGAAGCGCCTCGCCGCCCCCGAGCGCCGGGGCCTGCCGCTCCTCGGCACCCGGGGCCCGTCGATCGCGTTCGTCGACCTCGACGGCACGGCGCCCTCGGTCACGGTCGTCCGCGTCTCGGCGCGCACCGTCGAGCTCGCCACGCGCGCCGACGGCGAGGCGGTCCTCGCGATCAGCTGGGCCGGGGTGGACTGGACGATCCCCGTGGCCGATCCGGAGGCCCGCGCCGCGGCGCTCGCCGCGGCGCAGCCGCTTCGGGCGAAGCCGCTGTCGGTGGCGCTCGGGTTCAAGCCCGGGTTCCTCGTCGTCGGCCTCGGCCGCGTCCGGGACGGGCATGCCCCGAAGCTCGTCCTGGCGGTGCTGCCGAGGTAGGGCGCCGGCGGACCGGGGGCGGCGTGGGGCCCGTCCCCGGGGCTGGTGGGTCTAGCGGGGGAGCGTCGCCGCCGCGAGGTCCTCGGCCATCGCCCAGCCGAAGACGACGAGGCAGTCGCGCCGGCCCCGATCGAGGGGCTGGAACAGCTCGACCAGCTCGGAGGCGGCGTCGCCCGCCTTGCGCGGCGCGTAGTCGAGCATGCCGAACGCCCCGCCGTCGCCCTGGACGGTGAAGACCCGGTCGTCGAGCTGGCCCTCCACGGCGAAGCGCTTGGCGAGGCGCCGGCCCCACGCGCGCTCCTCCCCCGTCGGCTTGTGCCCGGGACGCGGGACGACGTCGTCGAGGCCGCCGTAGGCGCGCAGCGCCGCCGGGTCCTCCATCCTCGTGCCGACGAGGACGTCCTCGTCGGGGAAGGCGAGCACCGCGCGCCGGTAGAGATCGCGCATCACCGACTTGAGCGCCTGCTCGGCCGCGCCGGAGCGGGCGAAGGAGGCGACGCCGATGAGCAGGCTCGGCGTCCCGCCGATGCGCTCCAGGGTGCTGAACGCGAAGCCCCGGAGCTTGTCGGTCTCGCGGGCGTGGGTGACCAGGACCCACTCCTCGCGCTGCTTGGAGAGGAAGCCCACCTCGTAGCCGGACTCGCCGTCCGTGCACAGGTCGGCCATCTCAGCGAGCTCCGCGTCGCTGAGCGCCGTGCAGTCCTTCGTCGCGACGTCGATCACGTTGCCCTCGGCCCCTTCGGTGCTCGGTTACCTGCCGCCGGACGGTCCGGATGTCGTCACACCGCACCGCCGGTCGCCCCACCGCCCGCCGGCTCGGACGCCACGGCTCGCGCAGCAGCGGGAGCACAAGGCGCGCCGCTCCGACGACGGGGGGACACGCGATTCTACGGGAACGCGCAACATCCCTGCCAAGCGCCCCTGCGACGGGGTCCGCGGGGCGCCCCTCGGGGGTCCGGCCCCCCGTCGCAGCCCCGGCGCAGGACGGGTCAGGGGGCGAGCGCGTTGGCCCCGAGCAGCTCCTTCAGCGCGCCGACGAAGCCCCCGCGGGGGTCGACGTTGAACTCGGCGGGCAGGCGGAGGACCTTCGAGCCGAGGCGGAGGTACAGGGGGACGGAGCCCGGGTGCTCGACGACGAGCTCCCTAAGGCGCAGCACGACCGACTCGGTGAGCGAGTTGACCGGCACGCTGACCTCGAGCGGGGTGTTGGCGTCGTCGGCGACGAGCACGGGCCGGGTGATCTCGTGGACGAGCAGCTTCGGCTGGTCGTCCCTGCTGTCGAGGCGGCCGCGCACGCAGACGATGGCGTCCTCCTCGAGGCGGATGCCGTACTCCGCCATCGCCTTTGGGAAGACCATGACCTCGATCGCGGCCTCGAGGTCCTCGAGGACGAACTGGGCCATCAGCTCCCCGCGGCGCGTGTAGCGGCGCGACAGGGACGTGACGACCCCGCCGACGACACGGACGCCGCCCCCCTCGCCGTAGCCCGCGGGGGTCCCCGCCGCGGCCGCCGCGGCCTGGTCGATGAGGTCGCGGATGGAGCCGTCGGTGTGGCGCCGGAGCGCCGACTCCATGCCGAGGAGCGGGTGGTCGCTCACGTAGAGGCCGAGCATCTCCTTCTCGCAGGCGAGCAGCTCGGCCTTGTCGAACTCGACGTCGGGGATCTCGCGGCGGGCCTCGTCGTAGGCGGACCCGGTCCCGTCCTGGTCGGCGGCGGCGTCGCCGAGCAGCGAGAACAGGGTCGAGATCCCGAGCTCCTCCTCCCGGCGGCGGGTGAGCACCCCGTCGATGATGTCCTCGAAGACGAGGCAGAGGCCCTTGCGGGGGTGGCCGAGCGAGTCGAACGCCCCGGCCTTGGCGAGCGACTCGACGGTGCGCTTGTTGAGCACGCTCGGGTCGACCCGGCAGCAGAAGTCGTGGAAGTCGGCGAACGGGCCGTTCTTCTCCCGCTCGGCGACGATGTGGGCGACGAGCCCCTCGCCGACGTTGCGGATGGCGGAGAGGCCGAAGACGATCGAGCCGCCGGTGCCCGCCTCCGCGGCGTGCCTGGCGGTGAAGTTCGACGACGACAGGTTCACGTCGGGGACGTGCACCTCGATGCCGAGGTTGCGGCACTCGGCGAGGTAGACCGCCGTCTTGTCCTTGTCGTCCTTCACCGAGGACAACAACGCGGCGAGGTACTCGACCGGGTGGTTCGCCTTCAGCCAGGCGGTCTGGTAGGCGACGAGGCCGTAGCCGTAGGAGTGGGACTTGTTGAAGGCGTAGTCGGCGAAGGGCTCGATGATGTCGAACAGCTCGGTGGCCAGCTTCTCCGTGTAGCCCTCGGCGACGCAGCCGGCAACGAACTTCTCGCGCTCGGCGGCGATTAGCGAGCGGATCTTCTTCCCGCAGTTGTGCACGAGGAAATCCTCGACCACGGCGTAGGGACGTTCAGGCTGCGCCATCTCGAAGTCGAAGCACGGGAGGTCGCCCACGTACTCGACCGACGCCACCGCGTCCCAGACCAAGTCGCCGCTGCGCAGGTCCTCGAGCCGTTCGGAGTAGAGAAGGCCATTGAGGCTGTCGCGGTGGACAACCCGAGTCGTCGCCCAGCCACCACCGTCGATGCCCAGACGCCGCTTCGACTTTCCGGTGACCCGGCTCGCGCGAGCAAGCTCTTTCGACAGGAACGACGACGGGATGCCGATGTTGGTGGCACTGGAGCGCTCGCCCCACCCGACGAGCCAGCGATCCAATCTTGCTGCCTTGAGCCCCGTGAGGTGCGGTGATACGAGCCGCGCAAAGGCCTTGGCCTGTCCCTTGTCGGCGATCGAGAGCGTCCAATGGGTGCCGTGCCCATCGACGCTCCGCCGATGCAGGTTTGACAGGATCCCGGTGCGCAGCAGCATGCGCTTCAGGCCGAGACAGACGTCCTTGCTCTTCGAGCCGAAGTGGGCGCCACTGCGATCGGCCCAACCGTCGGCGCAGAAGTAGAGCCCAAGGAAACGCTCCACCTTGGTGAGCGGAGCGTTGATCAGGCGCAGCGGGATCGTCTTGTCCGCCGAAAGCCCCAGCTTGCCCAGGCAGTCGGCCAAGTCGAGGAGCTCGTGGTTGGTCAAGGCAACCCGCGTCACTCCGCCGACACGTTGCACCCGACTGGGCGAGTAGCCGAAGTGCTCGACAAAGGCAGAGCAGAACGCCCCGATCAGCTCCGGGTCCGTATTGCAGAAGTGGGGCAGCTGTCGCGGGCCGTTCACCAGGTCCGGCGTGTCGCCCTCGGAGATGAGAAGCGCCGCGAGCTCGACTTGGGCCATCGTGACCTTGCTGGCGCCGTCGGTCACCGTACGAGCTGCAACTGCGACCAGATCTCCAGGAGCGATGGCCCCCAGCTCCTTCCAGTCCTCCTCGACGAGGAATCGATGCTCGGCCGTCGCCTCGATGGAATAGCCGGTCGAGGTAGTGAGTCGATAGACGGGCTTCGTACCCACCGGCCAGACGTCGGCGACTTCGGCGAATCTCGACGATGCGCTGGTCGTATCGATGGTCTGGACACGCCGATCGGCGAGCCCCATCACATGCTCGATCGGCACGTAACCATGGTTCCTGGTCAACATCAGGCTGCCCGCCGGCAGACATGCCTTCCTGAGGTTGTCCGCCTCCTCGAGGGAGTAGCCGGCGAAGCGCTGCGCCACGCGCATCACCGACTCCTGGTAGAGCATCAGGCCGTAGGTGTCGCCGAGGATGCCCTCGAGGTCCGGATGGAGGTAGGTGAGGGCCTTTCTCCCGTTCTTCAGCTCGGGATAGTCCCGGTGCATGTTCGCCGCCATCGGGCCCGGCCGGTAGAGGGCGACGAGGGCCGCGACGTCGTCGAAGGACGTCGGCGCGAGCGAGCGCAGCGTGGCGCGCATCGCGCCGCCCTCCAGCTGGAACACCCCGATCGACTCCGCCCGGCGCAGCATCTCGAACGTCTTCTCGTCGTCGAGCGCGATGTTGTCGATGTCGATGCGCGAGCCGCTCTGCTCCTCGATGAGATCGAGCGCCATCTCGATCACCGAGAGGTTCCTGAGCCCGAGGAAGTCCATCTTCAACAGGCCGAGCTCCTCGACCCCGTGCATCTCGTACTGCGTGACGATCGGCGCGTCGCTGGCGGGGGCGCCCGGCTCGGGCTTGCGCTGGATCGGCAGGTACTCCGTGAGCGGCTCGTGGGTGATGACGACCGCGGCGGCGTGGATGCCGTCCTGGCGCCGGAGGCCCTCCAGGCCCTTCGCGACGTCGATCACCCTTTTCGCGTCGGGCTCGGCCTCGTACATCTCGCGGAGGTCCGCCGCGGCGACGTAGCCGTCCTCGTGGCCGTCCACGCGCTCGAGGCAGGCCGACAGCGGCGTGTCGCGCCCCATCACGAGCGGCGGCATGGCCTTCGCGATCTTGTCGCCGAGGGCGTAGGGGTAGCCGAGCACGCGCGCCGCGTCGCGCACGGCGGCACGGGCCTTGATCGTCGAGAAGGTGACGATCTGGGCGACCCGGTCCCAGCCGTAGCGCTCCGTGGCGTAGCGGATCATCTCGCCCCGGTAGCGCTCGTCAAAGTCCATGTCGATGTCGGGCATCTGCTTGCGGCCCGGGTTCAAGAAGCGCTCGAAGAGCAGGTCGTAGCGGATCGGGTCGAGGTCGACGATCCGCAGGCAGTAGGCGACGCAGCACCCCGCGGCCGACCCCCGGCCCGGGCCGACCCTGATGCCGGAGGTGCGCGCGAAGTGGATGAGGTCCCACACGACGAGGAAGTACGCCGAGAAGCCCATCGAGGCGATGACGCCGAGCTCGTAGTCGATCCGCTCGGCCACCTCCGGCCGGAGCGGCGCGCCGTACCGCTCGGCGGCACCCTCCAAGGTGAGGTGGCGCAGGTACGCGCTCGCCGCCTCCTCGTAGGTCGCGCGGCGGAACTCCTCGGGGACGGCGAACTGGGGGAGGGTCGGCTTGCCGAGCTCGATCTCGACGTTCGCCCGCTCGGCGATCCACAGCGTGTTGTCGCAGGCCTCCGGGAGCTCGGCGAAGAGCTGGCGCATCTCGAGCGCGCTCTTCAGATAGTGCTCCTCGCCCTGGAACTTGAAGCGCTTCGGGTCGTCGATCGTGGCACCGGTCTGCACGCAGAGCAGCGCGTCGTGCGCCACCGCGTCCTCACGGCGGCAGTAGTGGCTGTCGTTCGTCGCCACGAGGGGCGCGCCGATGGCACGGGCGATCTCGACGAGCTGGGGGTTCGTCCGGTGCTGGTCCGCGATGCCGTGGTCCTGCAGCTCGACGAACAGGTGCTCCGGCCCGAAGATGTCCTGCAGGCGCCCGGCGAGCTTCATCGCCTCCTCGAACTGCCCCGCGAGCAGCGCCTGGAGCACAACGCCGCCGAGGCAGCCCGTCGTGGCGATCAGGCCCTCGTGGTAGCGCTCGAGCAGCTCCCAGTCGCAGCGCGGCTTGTAGAAGTAGCCCTCCAGGTAGGCCGCGGAGGAGAGCTTCATGAGGTTGCGGTAGCCCTGGGTCGTCTCGGCGAGCAGGGTCAGGTGGTAGTAGAGCTTCTCGCCGCGCTCGCCCTCCCCGCCGGTGTCGTCGAGGCGCCCGCGGCGCACCGGGCGCTCGGTGCGCGAGTTCGCCGCCATGTACGCCTCGGTGCCGATGATCGGCGTGACGCCCCGGGCGCGGCACTCCTTGTAGAAGTCGAGGACGCCGTACATGTTGCCGTGGTCGGTGATCGCGAGCGCCGGCTGGCCGTCGGCCGCCGCGGCGGCGACGACGTCTTTGATCCGGGCGGCGCCGTCGAGCATCGAGTACTCGGTGTGCTGGTGCAGGTGGGCGAAGGACCGTCCCGACCCTGTCCCGCCAGCACCGGGCGACCCCGCCCCGGGTGCCGTCATCGGCCTGCCTCCACAGCTCGTCCACACGACTTGTCCACCGGCTGTGGACGACTTACAGGCGTGTGATTCGGCCCGAGGCGAGGATAGCGCGGGCCGGTGCCGGCGATCGGGCGACGATCAGAGGTAGGGCCCGGGCCTCGCCGCCGTCTGGTCGGGCTGGACCCCGGCGGGGAGGCTGTTCCTGCGCATCTCCTCCAGCTGGGCGCGCGCCGCCATCTGCTGCGCGAACAGCGTCGCCTGGATCCCGTGGAACAGCCCCTCCAGCCAGCCGACGAGCTGCGCCTGGGCGATTCGCAGCTCGGCGTCGGACGGCTCCTCGGAGTCGAACGGCAGCGCCAGGCGGTCGAGCTCGTTGGCCAGGTCGGGCGAGAGGCCCCCGGCCAGCTCGCGCACCGAGCTCTCGTAGATCTCCTTCAGCCGGAGGCGGCTCGCGCGGTCGAGCGGCGCCTGGCGCACCTCGTCGAGCAGCTGTTTGATCATCGAGCCGATCCGCATCACCTTCGCCGGCCGTTCGACGGCCTCGCTCGGGGTCTCCGAGCCGGCGCCGTCGGCGGCGCCCGCGGCGGGCGCGAACGCCGCGGCGAACTCGTCGTCCGCGCGCTCGGGCGTGACGATGATGACGGGCGTGCTGGGATCGGGCTGCTGGTCGGTCATGGTCCCATTCTTTCGCGCTCGGACAGGCGGTGACTCACGGGCGGCTTGGCAGCTCCGGCCCGGCTCGCGTGACGTCACGTCACCGAGGAGGCGTCTTGCCCGCGAGCACCAGGCGAAACCACCGGGGGTGCCCCGGGGCGGAGACATCGAGAGACGGGACTCCCTCGGCGCCCCGAAGGGCGCCGAGGGAGGCGCGCGGCGGCTAGGGGGGGAGCGCCGCTCAGGCGCGCGCGACGCGGCGGAGGTCCTCGAGGGACATCTCCGCGGTGGCGTCACCGCCGCACTGGTCGCAGCGTGCGGTGTGTCGCCACGAGCGGAGCAACCGCGTGCCCGAGGCATCGAGGAAGACGACGAACGCGTCCGAGTCGGGATGCAGCACGAGCCGGTCGTACGAGCGCCACTCCGTCGCGACGGACGACTCCATCCGAGGCCCTTTGAGCACACGGCAGAACCGCTTGTCCTTCGTGTCGAACAGCCACGTGCTGTGGCATGACTCCAGGACGAGGAAGTCCCGGCCCGACGAATCCGTGCTCGGCCCGAACAGATCGAGCACAGAGGCGTCGGCTCCAGAGGTCCTCCCGCCAGCCGCTGCGCCTACCAACTCCGTTTCCACAACACGATCATGCCCCCGGGGTGCGACGAGTCCTGCGCGGCAGGATTGCAGTCGCGTGACGATATTCCGTGCCAGTTTCTCCCCGAGGACCCGGTGCCACGGGCACCTCGCGCCCGACCGCTCGCGGTGCCGAACGTCCAGCGTGCGGCCCGGCGACGGTGGGGGTCGACCGGCTCAGGGCTCCTCCCGTTCGGCTCCCTCGGCGAGCTGCAGGCTCGTCGAGTTGATGCACCAGCGCTGCCCGGTCGGGCCCGGGCCGTCCTCGAACACGTGCCCGAGATGGCCGCCGCAGCGGCCGCACGTCACCTCGACGCGTCTCATGCCGTATGAGCGGTCTTCGTGCAGCGCCACCTTGGTGGGGTCGACCGGCTCGGTGAAGCTCGGCCAGCCGGAGCCCGAGTCGAACTGGACGCGGGCGTCGAACAGCTCGTCGCCGCAGGCGGCGCAGCGGAAGACCCCTGAGAACTCGGGGTGGGTGAACCGCCCCGTGAACGCCGGGTCGGTGCCCTTCTCTCGCAGCACCCGGTACTGCTCAGGGGTGAGGCGTTCGCGCCAGTCCTGCTCGCTCAGCTCGGCGCGGTCGGGTCCGCCCGGGCCGGTTGCGGTGGTGTCGTCCGTGGTCACGGCCGCGACCCTACCGGCGCTCGATCGCGTCCACCGCGTCCGGCTCGAACGGTCCGGCGCCGACGAGGGCGTCGAGCAGCCGGGCCTCGACGCCCTCGAGCGCCAGCGCCTCGACGACGCGACCCTGGCGGTGGAGCGCCTCGGCGAGATCGGCCAGCTCGGCCGCGAGATCGAGGCAGCGGCCGCGCTCGAGCTCGACGGCCCCGCCGGACGACGGCCGGACGGAGCCGGCGAGCCGGGCCCGGACCGACGCGAGGCGCTCCTGCGCCCGCTGCGACGGCGGGGCGGTGCGCCCCGAGGTGGCGGGCTCGCCGTGCCGGGCGGCGGCCGGCGCGCCACCGCGTCCCCGACGCGGCCGGGACGGCCGGGGTCGAGCGGGCCGCGTCGGCACGCGACGGCCCGCCACGTCCCCGACTCCGGCCGGGCCGGGTCGGGACAGCTGGTCGAGCGCCCGGAGGAGCCGGGCCGCGTCGCGCGCCCCGAGGCGGGGCGCCCGGACGAAGACGCCGCCGGCACCGCCTCGGGGGACACCAGGTGGTCGGTCGGGCACGTCGCGACGCTCGCCGTGGCCCGTACCGTGTCAGCTACCGCCCGCAGCCCTCACACGAGCGGCCAGGGGTACGGGCGGTCCTCCAGGTCCGGCTCGGGGAAGACCGGCTCCGCGAGGAGCAGCTCGGCGCGGCGCCACATCGCGGCGCACTCCTCGGGCGCGAGCAGCTCGGCGAGGGCGTCCGCGGCCCCGGCGAGCACCGCCTCGCAGGCGGCGACGACGTCGGCCGGCAGGTGCTCGCCGGCGAAGTCCCACATCACCGTCCTCAGCTTCGGACGCGGGTGGAAGCACAGCCCGTTGTCGATCGCCCAGATCCTCCCGCCGGCGTCGAGCAGCAGGTGGCCGCCCTTGCGGTCGGCGTTGTTGACGAGCAGGTCGAAGCCGGCGATGCGGCGGAGCGCAGCGTGGCGGCCCGGCTCCCCCATCAGGCTGAAGTAGTGCTCGGCGTAGTCGGCGTCGACGAAGCGCTGGAGCGAGCCCTCGCCGTAGGGGGCCTCCGGGCGCAGCACCGTTTCGGGGACGACGTCGAGGCCGAGCACCACCGACGCTAGGTACGCCGCGACCTCCCGCCGGCACAGGCCGCCGGGGAAGTCCCACAGCGGCCGCTCCCCCTTCGCCGGCTTGTAGATCGCGCGCGCCGCCAGCTCACCCGAGCTGACCGTGACGAGGAAGGTCGCGTTCGAGCTCCACGGCATCCTGCCCTCGAGCTCCACCTCGCCCTCCCGGAGGAGGTCGAGCCACGCCTCGCTCGTCAGGTCAGGGGAGGCCGGTGGCCGTTCGTCCTCGGGCACGCGTGCCCCCTCGGGTCGAGCGGGAAGCCGCAGAGCGGGCAGGGCGGTCGGCCGGCGTCGACGAGCCGGGCGCCGCGGATCGCGAGCGCCGCCGCCTGCTCGCGCCGCAAGGCCATCCGCGCCTCGTCGCCCGTCTCGTCCTCGCCCACGAGCTCCTCGGCGAGCAGCACGACGCGGTCGAGCGAGACGTCGTAGGCGACGGCCAGGGTCCCGATGACGAACGTGGGCTCCTCAAACTCCTCGAGCTCGAGCGCCTCCTCCTCGGGGAGGTGGCCGGGTCGCGCGAGGTCCTGGAGCAGTTGGCCGAGGCGCTGGGACAACGCGCCGACATGCTGCTTCTCGAGCTTCAGCGTGACGAGCGTCGTGCCCTCACGAGCCTGGAGGAAGAACGCCCGCTGGCCGACGGGGCCCACCGTGCCGACGGTGACGCGCTCGGGCGAGCTCAGCTCGTAGTCGGTGCTCACGCGCCGCTCCCGGCCGCCGCGTCCGCCCCCCCTCCTGCCGCGCCGGCGCCTGCCCGGCGCCGGCGGCCGCCGGCCGGCCGGCCGTCGGCGCTCGCCCCGAAGCCGAGCGCCGTGAGATCGCCGGTCGAGTTCACCGCGAGCACGACCGGCGATCCCGCTCCGTAGGCGACGACGCTCACCGAGCACGGCGAGATCACCGTGCGCTGGACGAGGTCGAGCGGCTGGCCGAGGGCGTCGCCGACGGCGATCTTGATCGGGTCGGCGTGGCTCACCGCCACCACGGTCTCGCCGGGGTGCGCCCAAAGGAAGCGTTCGACCGTGGCGGCCATGCGCGCCTGGACCTCGGCGAAGGACTCGCCGCCGGGGAAGCGGAAGCCGCTCGGGTGGCGCTGGACGGCCTCCCACTCCGGGCGCTTGCGGAGCGAGGCGAGCTCCTCGCCGGTCCACTCGCCGAAGTCGCACTCGAACAGGCCCCGTTCGACGACGACAGCCAGCCCGAGGTGGCCGGCGACCGCTTTGGCGGTCTCGCGGGCACGCTCGAGCGGGGAGGCGTACACGGCGCGCACGGTGCCGAGCGCGGCCAGCCGCTTGCCGGCCCCGTCGGCCTCCTCACGGCCGCGCTCGGACAGGTGCAGCCCGCGCGCGCGGCCCGGCAGGACCTTGCCGGTGGTCGGCGTCGTCCCGTGACGGACGAAGCAGACGACCGTCGGCTGGGACTTCACCTCTCGCGAACGCGGCACGGAACCCAACGTAGCGTGGGACGCCGTGCCCCCCATCCGACGCGACCGGACCCCGGCGGACCCCGGCGGAGCCCCCGCCAGCGGGGACGCGGCGGGCCGACTCGGAGCGCTGCGGACCGAGATCGTCGGCTGCCGCCGCTGCGAGCGGCTCGTCGCGTGGCGCGAGGACGTGGCGGCGACGGGGAGGGCCGCCTACGCCGGCGAGCGCTACTGGCAGCGGCCGCTGCCGGGCTGGGGCGACCTGGCGGCACGCCTCGTCGTCGTCGGCCTCGCGCCCGCGGCGCACGGCGCCAACCGGACGGGACGGATGTTCACCGGCGACCGGACGGGCGACTTCCTCTTCGCCGCGCTTTGGCGGGCCGGCTACGCCAACCAGCCCGAGAGCGTGTCCGCCGACGACGGTCTCCGGCTGAGCGGCGCCTACGTGACCGCCGCGGTCCGCTGCGCGCCGCCCGACAACCGTCCGGCACCGGGCGAGCGGGACAACTGCGCGCCCTACCTGGCCGCGGAGCTGGACGCCCTGGTGCGGGCGCGCGTGCTGCTCGCGCTCGGCGCCTTCGCCCTCGACGCGCTGGTGCGCCAGCCCTCGGTCGGTCACGCCGTGCTGGCGGACGGGGCGGGACGCGGCGCCCGCCGGCCGAAGTTCGCGCACGGGCTGGAGGTCCCGCTCGCCGCCGTCCCCGGGGACGGGCCGTCCCGGACGCTGCTCTGCTCGTACCACCCGAGCCAGCGCAACGTCTTCACCGGGCTGTTGACCCCCGCGATGTTCGACGCGGTCCTCACCCGGGCACGCGAGCTCGGCGCCTGAACCCCGGGGCGGCGCGCGCCGCGCTCAGCCCGCGACGACGGGGATCCGCCGGGGCGAGCCGTCCATCGCCTCCGGCCAGCGGCGGCGGCTCACGCGCGACAGCTTCTCGAGCAGCACCACCGCGCCGGGGTCGTCGGCGATCGGTCTCGTCTCGATCGCCCCGGCGGCGGCCATCTCGGCGAGCAGCTCACGGCCGCGTGCGGTGCGCACGATGGTGAGGGTCCAGTCGGCGAAGGCCCCGATGCCCCCCGTCGAGATGTCGGCGTGCTCCGCCGCGAAGTCGGGGCACGCCTTGCAGCCCTCGCGCGTCCAGGCGTGGGCCTCTTTCAGCGGCACCTCGTGGTAGCCGCCGTCACGCGTCCAGATCTGGAAGACGCCCTTGATGTTCATCTTGACCATCTCCTCGCGGGCGAGGCCGTAGCGCGCCTCGAACAGCTCAGGGAAGATGGCGTCGTCGAAGGTCTTCGAGCAGAGCAGGCCGATCGTGAGCGCGAAGCGCCGGGCGACCTTGCCGGCCTTCCGGGCCGCCATCACCGCCGGTGCCGACGCCTGGCAGCTCATCCCGACGAGCGCGACGCGCTCGGCCCCGCCCTCGATCGCCTCGGCGTAGGCGAGCGGGTTGGCGGAGTAGGTGTAGCGCGACCCCGAGGCGGCGAGCACCTCGGCGCGGGTGCGGGCGACGCCCGGCACCGCCTTCCAGCTCGCCGCGCCACCCTCCAGGTAGGAGACGAGCGCCGCGTCGACGACGTCGTGCTCGAGGGCCCAGACGAGGATCGCCGAGACGAGCCCCCCGTCCTGGCCGGCGCCGTGGAGCTCCGGGTCGGTCGCGCGCGCCAGCACCACGTCGTCGGCGACGCCGTAGACCTCGTCGTCTTTGCGCGGCCGGCCGAAGAGGAAGCTGTCGATCTCCGGCTCCCAGGAGCGAAAGCGCGGGCAGGCCCGGGTGCAGAGGGTGCAGCCGCGCTGGCCGTGGGTGCAGTCGGTCGGGCCGCCGGCGTCCTCGACGTGAAAGGGCCGGTAGCGGCCGTTGGCGTCGTCGTAGCGGAGCACGTCGTAGGGGCAGGCGACGATGCAGCCGGCACAGCCGGTGCAGAGCCCGGACGTCACGACCTCGGTGTACAGCTCGGCCCACTGCGGCTTCTCGGGAGGCACGCGGGCGACCTTACGCCTCGAGCGCGGCGAGCACCTTGGCGGCGTGGCCGTCGGCGCGCACGTGGTACCAGGCCTGCTCGAGCCTGCCGTCGGGGTCGACGAGGAACGTCGAGCGGATGACCCCGACGGTCGTGCGCCCGTACAGGGTCTTCTCGCCCCACGCGCCGTAGCGCTCCATCACCGAGTGGTCCACGTCGGACAGCAGGCGCACCGTCAGGCCGTAGCGGTCGCGAAAGCGCCGGTGCGACTCAGCGCCGTCGGGCGAGATGCCGAGGACCTCGACACCGAGGCGGGAGAAGTCGTCCAGCAGCTCGTTGAACTGGCTCGCCTCCTTGGTGCAGCCCGGCGTGTCGTCGGCGGGGTAGAAGTAGACGACGACCCGCCTGCCGGCGAGATCGGCGAGCGCAACCGGCTCGCCGTCCTGGTCGGGGAGGCTGAAGGCCGGGGCCTCGTCACCCGCCGCAAGCTTGACCATGGCGTGCTCTCCTCCCGAGAAAGATCGCGAAGACCCAGGGTACACACCGCAAGGTGCCGGATGACCGGGCCGCAGGTGGCAGACTCAAGGGAGTGAGCCAGAACAGATGACCTCCAAAGCCACCTTCGCCTCCCTCGGCGTGGCACCGGCGCTCGTCGCCGTGCTGGCCTCGTCGGGCATCGAGACCCCCTTCCCGATCCAGGCCCTGACCATCGCCGACGCCCTCGGCGGCCGCGACGTCTGCGGCAAGGCGAAGACGGGGTCCGGAAAGACGCTCGCCTTCGGCCTGCCGTTGCTGATGCGCACCCCGCAGGCCCAGCCGAAGCTGCCGGCCTCGCTCGTCCTCGTGCCGACACGCGAGCTGGCCGTCCAGGTCACCGAGGTGCTCGAGGTGCTCGGCAAGGCGATCGGGCGCCGCGTCGCCGCCGTCTACGGCGGCGCCGACCTGGAGCGCCAGGCGAAGCAGCTGGCGAAGGGCATCGACGTCGTGGTCGCGACCCCCGGGAGGCTGATCGACCTCCAGGACCGCAAGGCCGTCTCGCTCGCCGCGGTGTCGACCCTCGTGCTCGATGAGGCGGACCGCATGGCCGACATGGGCTTCATGCCCCAGGTCGAGTGGCTGCTCCGGCACATGACGGCTCCGCGCCAGACGCTGCTCTTCTCGGCGACGCTCGACTCCGCCGTCGACCAGCTGGTCAAGCGCTACCTCAGCGACCCGGTCTTCTTCGAGGTCGCCTCGGCCCACCAGACGGTCGACGCGATGGAGCACCGCTTCTTGAAGGTGCACCAGATGGACAAGGCCAAGGTCGCCGCCGCGATCGCGCGCGGCTCGGAGAAGGCGCTGGTGTTCGTCCGCACCAAGCGCGGCGCCGACCGCCTCGTCGACGATCTGCGGGCGAACGGCGTCCGGGCGGCCGCGATCCACGGCGACCTGCGCCAGGGCATACGCGAGAAGGCCCTCGACGAGTTCACCGCCGGCCGGCTCCCCGCGCTCGTCGCCACGGACGTCGCGGCGCGCGGCCTCGACATCGAGGGTGTCGACGTCGTGGTGCACTACGACCCCCCGGAGGACCACAAGGCCTACCTCCACCGCTCCGGCCGGACGGCGAGAGCCGGCGAGAGCGGGATCGTCGTGACCCTGGTGCTGTGGGACCAGGAGCTGGCCGTCGAGCGCCTCCAGCGCCGGCTCGGGCTGAGCGTGCCGCTCGTCGAGGTGTTCTCGAACGACCCGCGCCTCGCCGAGCTGGCGGCGTGGAACCCCGCCGAGGCGGCCGTGCAGGGGGCGTCCTCCTGAGCGACCGGCGGTACTTCCGCCAGCTCCTCGCGGGCAGGGACTACGCGCTCGACGACCGCTTCGCCCGGGAGATGGCCAACTACGTCTACGCGATCGGCGACCGCGAGACCGGCGAGGCGGTCCTCGTCGACCCCGCCTACGCGCCGGCCGAGCTGGTCGCGCTGCTCAGAGCCGACGGCCTCTCGCTGAGCGGGGTCCTGCTCACGCACTACCACGCGGACCACGCCGGCGGGCACATCGGTTCCGTCGAGATCGCCGGCATCGCCGCGCTGCTCGAGCACGCCGACGTCCCCGTCCACGTCCAGCGCGACGAGCTCGGCTGGGTGACGGCGACCACCGGTGTCGGCGCGGGCTCGCTCCTCGCCCACGCCCCCGGCGACACCGTCACCGTCGGGGGCCGTTCGATCACGCTCGTCCACACGCCGGGCCACACCCCAGGCAGCCAGTGCCTCCTCGTCGACGGCACCCTCGTGACCGGCGACACGCTGTTTCTGCACGGCTGCGGGCGGACGGACCTTCCCGGCGGTGACCCGGTCGCCCTCTACGACAGCCTGATCCACCGCCTGGCGCCGCTGCCGGGCGAGACGGCGGTCTTCCCTGGCCACGCCTACGCCCCCGAGCCGAGCGCCTCCCTGGCGGTGCTGCGCGCGGAGAACCCCGTGCTCGCGCCGCTCGATGAGGCGGACTGGCTCGTGCGCTACGGCGCCTGAGCCGCCAGGCGGCGAAGGGCCTCCTCGAGCAGGTCCAGCGCCTCGGCCAGCACGGGGCGGGGCGTCGCGAAGTTGAGGCGTGCGTGGCCGCGCCCCGCCGGCCCGAACCACCCGCCGGGCTGGAGCGCGACGCCCGCCTCGCGCTGCAGCACGGCGGCCGGGGCATCACCGAGCCCGGTGCCGCGCATGTCGAGCCAGGCGAGGTAGGTCCCCTCTGGCGGGACGTGGGCCACCCCGCGCCAGGCGGCGACCCGCCCCGCCACGAGCGCCCGCTGGCGCGCGAGATAGGCGATCAGGTCCTCAAGCCAGGGCCCGCCCGCCTCGTACGCGGCGAGGGTCGCGAGCAGCCCGAGCGAGCTCGGGCTGCCGCGCAGATGCGGGGGGAACGCCGCGAAGCGCTCCCGTAGCGCCGGCGAGCCGAACACCGCGGCCGCGCAGCCGAGCCCGGCGAGGTTGAAGGTCTTCGAGGCGGACGTGAGGGTGACCGTGCGCCGGGCGATCTCCGGGCCGAGGGTGGCGAGCGCCGTGTGCGCGGCCCCCGGCAGGGTCAGGTCGGCGTGGATCTCGTCGGAGACGACGACGAGGTCGTGGGCGCAGGCGATCAGCGCCAGCGCCTCAAGCTCGTCACGGCGGAGGACCCGGCCGGTCGGGTTGTGGGGGTTGCAGAGCAGGAGGCAGCGCACGCCCTCCGCGACGACGAGCCGCTCGAGCGCCGCGGCGTCGAAGCGGTAGCCGGCCGCCGACGCCTCGAGGTCCAAGGTGACGGGACGCCGGCCCGTCTCTCGCACCGAGGAGGAGAACGGCGGGTAGGCCGGGGTGAGGAAGAGCACCCCGTCCCCCGGTCCGGTGAGCGTCATCAGCGCGGCGCAGATGCCCTGGACGACGTCGAAGGTGAGCAGCACGTCCTCGGCCGACACCGCCACGTCGTAGCGGGCGCGCAAGCGGTCGGCGAAGGCGGCACGCACCTCGGCCCGCAGCCGCTCGGCGGGGTAGCCGAGGTCGTCGGTGTCGACGGCCCGCCCGATCGCCTCGTGCACGGCGGGCGCGACGGGGAAGTCCATGTCGGCGACCCATGCGGCGAGCACCTTGCCCCCGTCCCGGGACCACTTCTCGCCGCGCCGCCGGGAGAGCTGCGCCCTGCCGTAGCGCTCGAAGTCGTGCACCGGTCCTCCTGCGCCGGCGACGAGCCGGGGCCTCCCGCCGAACGCTACCGGCACCCGTCGTGCTCCCACCAGCGGGCCACGGGCGCGGCCGGATGCGCAGCGACGGTGAAGTGGCGTTGAGTGTGTGGCATCACTAATCTGCCCCGCCGGCGACGGCACCAGGAGGCGATCTCGATGAGCGCAGGTTCCCGTTACGTCATCCGGGGGGCACGCGTCCTCAGCCAGGATCCGGCCGTCGGCAACCTGACCCGCGCCGACGTGCTCATCGAAGGCTCGACGATCGCCGTGATCGCCCCGGATCTCGGCCCGCTCGACGCCGCGGAGATCGACGGCACCGACCGGATCGCTCTGCCCGGCTTCGTCGACACGCACCGGCACAGCTGGCAGTCGCTCATCCGGCACGTCTCGACGGACTGGACGCTCCCGTTACCGGAACCGTGACTAAATGCCACCACGGTCAGGCAGCCTCGCCTTGCGACGAGGCGGTGACGGCCTTGTCCGCGCGAGCAGTGCCGTCTTCGCGCTTCACCGGAGGCTTCGGCAGGTGCCGGGGATGCCCTCCTCCACGCGCATTTACCGTCTCCGGGCCACTCCCGGCGACGTGGTGCGATTCTTCGAGAACCCGCCGCCCGTAGGCAGCGAGGTTCAGTGCGGCGTTCAGGTCCCGGTCGGTCTCGAGGCCGCAGTGTTCGCAGCGATAGGTCCTCGTCGCGAGGGAGAGCTTGGTTTTCGTCTCTCGGCACGACGAGCAGGTCTTCGAGCTGGGGAAGAAGCGGTCGGCGACGACGAGCGTGCCGCCGCGCCAAGCGAGCTTGTAGGTGAGCTGCCGGCGGAGCTCGGCCGGCGAGACATCGAGCACCGCGCGGTTCAGTCCGGCCTTCGCGCGCCGGCCGTTGTGGGCGTGACCACCATCGGCCTCGGGCCTCGGCTTCGGCGCTGCCGTCATGCCGGCGACGTTCAGGTCTTCGACGACAACCGTGCCGTAGTTCGATGCAAGCGCACTCGTGAGCTTGTGGAGCGCGTCACGGCGGGTGTTCGCCACCCGGGCGTGGCAGCGGGCGAGCTTGGCCCTCGTCTGGCGACGGCGCTTCGAGCCCTTCTGGCGCCGCGACTGCTCGCGGCTGAGGCGTGCCATCTTGCGCTCGTAGCGGCCGAGGACCTTCGGGTTCGCCACGAGCTCGCCGGTGGAGAGTGCCGCGAGGACCTTCACCCCGAGGTCGACGCCAACGACCGCATCGGGGAGCCTCGCGGGCGCGTCCGTGCGTTCGAGCTCGCAGGTGAAGCTCACGAACCACCGACCAGTTTGCTCGGAGACCGTGGCCGAGCAGATCCGGGCACGACCGGTGTCGAGGAGCTCGCGGAGCTTTCCCGTCTGCTCCTTTACCCGCACGACACCGACGCGCGGGAGCTGAACGTGGCGGTCGTCACGCACGCGGATGGCGCCGGTAGTGAACCGACAGGACTTCCTCACCCGCTTCTTCTTGAACCGGGGGAACCCGACCGTGCCGGCCCGCGCGCCCGCACGGGACTTCGACCACCCCTCGAGCGCCCGGGCGAGAGCGTCGAGGCCGCTCGAGTACGCCTCCTTCGAGTTCGCGACCCACCAGGGAGCTGTCTCGGCCTTCTCCCGGTTCCACTCCTTGCGGAGCGCCGGGAGGTTCCAGGGCACGTCGATCGTGCGAGCAAGGCGCTCGACGTCGCCGTCGGGGAGGAGCTCGCGAAGCGCTGCCCGGCGGACCTGTTCACGTTGCTCGAGGCGGGCCTTCACGAGCGCGAGGCCCCAGTTGTAGGCGAAGCGGGACGCTCCGGCATGCGAGCTCAGCGCCGCACGCGTCCGATTGTTCGGGTCGAGCTCGAAGCGGAATGCCTGGTGAACGAGCACTACGCCACCTCGGTGTTCTTCGCCGTCGTGATCGCCCGGAGCGCTCGATTGCGTGCACCGCGACGCCCATAGAGGCGGGCACAGAACGACGTGAGCACCTCGGTCATGTCCCGCACGAGGTCGTCGTCGACCTCCCCCTCGTCGACGACGAGGATGCTCCGTCCCTGAGCGGAGAGCGCGGCAGTGAGGTGCTCGACCCCGAAGCGCGCGAGCCGGTCCCGGTGCTCGACGACGATCCTTGCAACTGAGACATCCGCGAGCAGCCGGGCAAGGCGCGGGCGCTTCGCGTTCAGGCCCGAGCCGACCTCGGTGACGACCTCGTCGACCGATAGGCCGCGCTCGGACGCCCAAAGGGTCACCCGACCGGCCTGGCGCTCGAGATCGTCGCGCTGGTCGTGCGAACTCACCCGGCAGTAGGCGACGGTCCGACCGCTGGCCACTTTCGTCGGCTCCTGCTCGACGACGATCGTGCCCGAAGCCAGCCGGCGCGCGGGCACGGGCATCGTGCCGTCACGGAACCAGCGATACGCGGTGTTGGGGTGGACGCCGTACGAACGGGCCCACTCGGCGAGCTTCACGCGCACGAGCGTACGCACGTTTGGTGGCGTTTAGGTGGATCGTCGGGACCAGTTCGTAACCC
>DATKQY010000058.1:0-14284 GCA_035532475.1 Acidimicrobiales bacterium
CGGGGAGCGCGACGCGTCGCGCCGGGGAGGGCGGGGCGGGCGCGCCGGGCGAGCGGCGGGGCGGCCGCGGCCGGCTCGCCCCGTCGTCGACGACGCCGCGGCGGCCGTGCTGCTCCAGGCGTGGCTCGACGCGGCAGGCGGCGGGCGGTGACGAGCGCCGCGGCGGCCGGGCGGCCGGCGGTGGCCTGGCCCGGCGCGCGGACCGAGCTCGTCGGGGTCGTCGGTGACCCCGTCCGCCACTCGCTCTCGCCGCTGCTGCACAACGCCGCCTTCGCGGCGCTCGGACTCGACTGGGCCTACGTGGCGTTCCCCGTCGCCCGCAGCGAGCTCGCCGTGGCGCTGGCCGGCGCGCGGGCCCTCGGGTTGCGCGGGCTCTCGGTGACGATGCCGCACAAGGAGGCCATCGCCCGCGCCGCCGACCAGCGCTCGCGCGCGGTGGAGCGGCTCGGCGCCGCGAACACCGTCGTGCTGCGTTCCGGCATCGCCGTCGCCGAGACGACCGACGGCGTCGGCCTGCTCGACGATCTTCGGGAGGGAGCCGGCTTCGACGCGTCCGGCCTTCGGTGCGCGGTCGTCGGGGCGGGGGGCGCGGCGAGGGCCGTCGTCCTCGCCCTCGCGGAGGCCGGGGCACGCTCTGTGGTGGTGGTGAACCGCACGGCGGACCGTGCCGCTCAGGCGGCCGCGCTCGCGGGGTCGGCGGGCCGGGTCGGCACGCCCGGGGAGCTCGCCGACGTCGCGCTCGTCGTCCAGGCGACGCCGGCCGGCATGCCAGGAGCGGCCTCGGGCGCGGCTCGCCCGGGTGAGCCGGCGCGCCCAGGCCTCGCCGTCGCCGCGCTCGCCCGTCGCCTCGGCGCCGGACAGCTGGTGGTCGACCTCGTCTACCACCCCCCGATGACGCCCTTCCTCGCCGAGGCGGCCTCGCGGGGTGCGACGGTCCGCAACGGTCTCGGCATGCTCGTCCACCAGGCCGCCCACCAGTGCTCGCTGTGGACCGGGGAGTCCGCCCCGCTCGAGGCGATGTGGGCGGCGGTCGGGGGACGGACGGCGGGGCGGCCCGTCGAGCCGTAGGGGGCGCGGCCCGGCCGCCGGCGAGGCCCTCGGGCGCCAGCGCGACCGGCGCTTTGACGGGCGCCGACTGTGGGGCGACCGCCGGCCAGTATCCTTTCGCAGCGTGGCGATCCACCTGCTCGAGCGCGGCGCGCGCGTGCGGTCTCGCCGGGACGAGAACCCCCTGCTGACGGCGTTGCGGCACGTCGACTACGTGCTGCTGGCGGCGACGCTTGCGATCTCGGCCTTCGGCGTGATCATGGTGTACTCCGCCACCCGCAACGTGTTCGTCTACGAGCCGACCTACTACCTGAAGCGCCAAGTCGTCTACCTGGTCCTCGGCGTCGGGTTGATGCTCATGTGCATGGTGGTGGACTACCGGCGCCTCGAGCAGTGGGGCTACATCCTCTACGGGCTCGTCGTGTGCTCCCTGCTGGCGGTGTTCGCGATCGGAAAGCAGGTCGCCGCGGGGTCGGGTGCCGCCAGCACTGGCGACACCCAGCGGTGGATCCAGTTCGGCCCCATCCACATCCAGCCGTCGGAGTTCGGCGTGCTGGCGGTGATCGTCGCCGTCGGCCTCTACGCGAGCCGCCACGAGACCGAGCTCGGTCCCCGGCGCCTGATCGTCATGGCGGCGATGGTGCTGTTGCCGATGGCGCTCGTCTACAAGCAGCCCGACCTCGGCACGACGATCGTCATCGCGGTCGTCGTCGCGGCGCTGCTCGTCTTCGCCGGCGTGAGGCTGCGCTATCTGGTCGGCGCCGCCGCCGTCGTGGCGCTCGGGGTCACCCTGATCTTCCAGTTCAATCTCCTGAGCGGCTACCAGATGGCTCGCATCCACAGCTTCTTCAACCAGAGCCAGGCGGCCTCCAGCGCGAACTACAACCTGACGCTCGCGAAGGAGGCGATCGGCTCCGGTGGCCTGAAGGGGCTCGGGCTCTTCCACGGCCCCCTGACGACCCTGCAGTACGTGCCGGTCGCCTACGCCGACTTCATCTTTTCCGCGATCGGCGAGCAGACCGGCTTCATCGGCGCCACCGTCGTGCTCGGGCTGTTCGCGCTGATCGTGTTCCGCATCTTCCGGGCCATGCAGGTCGCCCGCGACACGCTCGGCCGGCTGATCTGCGGCGGCGTGCTCGCGTTCGTCGTCTTCTCGGTGTTCCAGAACGTCGGCATGAACGTGGGGCTGATGCCGATCACGGGGATCCCGCTGCCGTTCATCTCCTACGGCGGCTCGGCATTGCTGGCCTTCTTCGCGGCGATCGGCCTCGTCGCCAACGTCGAGATGCGCCGCTTCCGGATGCGATGAGCGCGCGACGCGCAGGCAGGGCCGCCGCCGGCGACGAGGCGCCGGAGGGGGCCGTTGTGGGTGAGCGCGCCCTCGGGCCGGAGGTCGCCACCACCGACGGCGCGGTCGGGGGCCCTGCCGTCGAGGCGGACGCCGCCGCCGACGAGCCGTCGGGCGCGGGGGACGACGACGCGGGTGACGAGGAGACGAACGCGCCCGACGAGGCGGCCTGGGACGAGCCGGAGGCGTGGAGCCGGTCGAGCCTGCCCGGTGAGGAGGGCGCCGACGAGGGGATCGATGCCTGGCCGGACACCCAGATCCAGCTGCGGTTCGCAGAGGTGGCGATGGTGCTCCCGAGCACGAGCCCCGTCGTCGTGCTGGAGGAGATCGACGCCCCGAACCGCCAGCTGCTCATCCCGGTCGGCACGCCCGAGGGGGTGGCGATCGCCTACGCCGCCCGTCGCATCCCGACGCCGAAGCCGCTCACCCACGAGCTGTTCACCGACGTCCTCGAGTCGTTCAGCCTCACCCTCGAGGTCGTGCGGATCACCGACGTCAACGGGACCGCCTTCTCCGCGGAGCTCGTGCTCGCCGGGCCGTCCGGCACCCGCGTCGTCGCGTGCCGACCCTCCGACGGGATCGCGCTCGCGCTCCGTCAGCGCTTGCCGGCGCCGATCACGACGGCAGCCGAGGTCCTCGACCGGGCGGGGGTCGGCACCGCCGAGGGCTGATTGCCCTCGTCGGACAGCCGCATCAACAGCGCGAGCAGCGCGTAGTTCGCGACGAGCGAGGATCCGCCGTAGGAGACGAACGGCAGCGTGACCCCCGTCAGCGGGAGCAGTCGTACGTCGCCCGCCATGATGAAGAACGCCTGGATGCCGAGCGTCACGGTGAGGCCCACCGCGGCGAGCCGGGCGAACTCCGAGCGGCTCCGCAGCGCGATGCGCAGCCCGCTGCCGATCAGGAGCAGGAAGGCGACGACGACCGCGACGGTGCCGAACAGGCCGAGCTCCTCGCCCATGACCGAGAAGATGAAGTCGCTCGTCGCGATCGGCACGGCGTTCGCGGCGAGCCCGAGCCCGAGCCCGGTGCCCCACAGCCCGCCGCGGCCGAAGGCGAGCTCGCCCTGGACCGGCTGGTAGCCGGCGTAGTAGCCGGTCGAGTTGTAGTACTTCCACGGGTCGAGCCAGATCGCGATCCGACCGTTCACCTGGCCGAGGAGGTGGGCGGCGAGGAAGGTGGCGAGCGCGAAGGCGACCAGGCCGATCACCACGTAGGTCCAGCGGCCGGTGGCGAGCCAGAGCATCGTGAGGAACACTACGAACAGGATCAGCGAGAAGCCGATGTCGCGCTCGGCGAGGATGATCAGCAGCGCCATCGCCGCCGCGACGGCGATCGGGCCGAAGGCGCGCAGGTCGGGGAGCAGGTGATCGCCGACCCGGCGCGTCGGGATCGTCAGCAGCTCGCGCTTTTCGATGAAGTACGAGGCGAAGAAGATCACGAGCAGGATCTTCGCGAGCTCGATCGGCTGGAACTCGATCGAGTGGAGATGGACCCACAGCCGGGCACCGTTGATGGAGAGCCCGATGCCCGGCACGAGCGGCGCCACGAGCAGCAAGAAGGCGAGCAGGACGATCAGGTAGCGGTAGCGCTCGAGGTCGCGGGAGCGCTTCACGATGAGCACGACGGCGGCGTAGACGAGGAGGCCGAGCCCGGTCCACGCGAGCTGCTGGCCCGCCGCGTGCGGGTCGAGCCGCTCGATCATCACGTAGCCGATGCCGTTCAGCACGAGGGCGACCGGCATGATCACCGGGTCGGCGTGGGGCACCAGCCAGCGGTTGACGACCTGGACGCCGCCGGCGATGAGGCAGAGGCCGACGATGAAGGTGACCAGGTGGCGGGGGAGCGCGTTCGTCATCGCGAGCGACTCGAGGAGCGTCGCGACCAGCACGGTGACGCCGCCGACGATGAGCAGGCCGAGCTCGCTGCGTCGGCGCGGCTTCGCCAGGCGCAACGACGCAGGCAGAGTCACGTTCCGTACGCTAGTTGAGCGCGGACACGGCACTCGGGGCAGGTAGCCTGACGCGCGTGACGAGCGACGTCGAGGTCGAGGTCGGACGGCGCGAGCCCGGGCTCGTCGGGGCACCCCCCGCGTCCGCCATCCGGCCGCCACAGGCCTTCGGACCGGAGCGATTCGTGAACCGCGAGCTGTCGTGGCTCGACTTCGCGGCACGCCTGCTCGACCTGGCGCAGGACGAGCGGATCCCGCTGCTCGAGCGGGTGAAGTTCCTGGCGATCTTCTCGACCGGCTCCGACGAGTTCTTCCAGGTGCGCGTGGCCGGTCTGAAGGACCAGCTCGCGGCCGGCGTGCGGGCGCTCTCGCCCGACGGCAGGACCGCGCCGGAGCAGCTGCGCGACGTGAGCATCGCGGCGTCCGCCGTGATCGAGCGCCAGGCGCGCATCTTCACCCACCGGATCGTGCCGGCGCTCGCCGCGGCCGGCATCCATCTGGTCGACTTCCCGGCGCTCGACCCTGAAGCAGCGACCCAGCTCGGCGGGATCTTCGAGCGGGACATCTTCCCGGTGCTCACCCCGCTCGCCGTGGACCCGGGCCACCCGTTCCCCTACATCTCGAATCTGTCGCTCAACCTCGCCGTGCTGGTCGAGGACCCCGTGACGAGCGAGCGCCGCTTCGCCCGGGTGAAGGTGCCGCCGCTGCTCCCGCGCTTCGTGCCGCTCCCCGACGGCGAGCGGTTCGTCCCGCTCGAGCAGGTGATCGCCGCCCACCTCGACCACCTCTTCCCGGACATGCTGATCGGGGCGCACCACGCGTTCCGAGTGACGCGCAACGCCGACCTCGAGCTCGAGGAGGGCGAGGCCGACGACCTGCTCGAGGCGGTCGAGGTCGAGCTGCGCAGGAGGCGCTTCGGCCGTGCGGTGCGGCTGGAGGTCGACCCCGGCATGGGCCAGGACGTGCTCGACCTCCTGCTGCGCGAGCTCGAGCTCGAGCCGGCCGACGTCTACCGGCCGTCGTCGCCCCTCGACCTCGGCCAGCTGTGGCAGATCGCCAACATGGACCGGCCGGACCTCTCCGAGCCCGCCTGGACGCCGACGACCCAGCCGCGCCTCGCGCCTATGGGGGACGAGGCCGTCGACATCTTCGCCGTGATCCGCGAGCAGGACGTGCTCGTCCACCACCCCTACGACTCCTTCGCCAGCTCGGTCGAGGCGTTCATCTCCCAGGCCGCGTCGGACCCCGACGTGCTCGCGATCAAACAGACCCTCTATCGCACCTCGGGCGACACCCCCTTCGTGGCCGCCCTCGCCCGCGCCGCGGAGGCCGGCAAGCAGGTCGCGGCGCTCGTCGAGCTGAAGGCGCGCTTCGACGAGCAGCGCAACATCCTCTGGGCCCGCCAGCTGGAACAGGCCGGGGTCCACGTCGTCTACGGCGTCGTCGGCCTGAAGACGCACTCGAAGACGGCGCTCGTCGTGCGCCGCGAGGAGGACGGCATCCGCCGCTACTGCCACGTCGGCACCGGCAACTACAACTCCGGGACCGCGAGGTCCTACGAGGACCTCGGGGTGCTGTCGGCGGACCCGGCGCTCGGCGCCGACCTGACCGACCTGTTCAACCACCTCACCGGCTTCTCGCGCCCGTCCCGGTCGCGGATGCTGATCCTCGCGCCGGACCGGTTCCGCCCATGGGTGCTGGAGCAGATCGCGACCGAGCGCGCCGTCGGCCGGGCGGGCCGCATCACGATCAAGGTGAACGGCCTCACCGATCCCGAGGTGATCGACGCGCTCTACGCCGCGGCGCAGGCCGGCGTGCGCGTCGACCTCGTGGTGCGCGGCGTCTGCTCGCTGCGCCCGGGCGTGCCGGGTCTGTCCGAGACGGTGACCGTCCGCTCGATCGTGGGCAGGTTCCTCGAGCACTCGCGGATCTTCCGCTTCGGCACGCCGACCGCCCAGGTCCAGGCGCAGCGGATGCTGCGCGACCCCGTCGGCGGCCCGGGCGACGGGTCGCGTCACGACACCGACGGTGCGGGCGGCCCGCCCGGCGCCGAGCGCGACGGCGCGGCCCGGCACGACGACGCGGGAGCGGCCCGGGCGGCCGAGCCCGCCGCTGGGACCGAGGCGCCGGCGGTCGTGCACGCCGGCCCGCCCCGACCTCCGCACGGCTCGGGTCCCGCCCGCTACTTCATCGGCTCGGCGGACCTGATGGAGCGCAATCTCGATCGCAGGATCGAAGCGCTCGTGCCCGTGCGGGAGCCCGGGCTGTGCGCGCACCTCGAGGACGTCCTCGCGCTCAATCTCGCCGACGACACCAACTCGTGGTCGCTGCGCCCCGACGGCTCCTGGGAACGGGTCCCGACGAGGATCGGCTGCTCCGCGCAGCACCGCCTCCAGGAGCTCGCCGTCGAGCGGGCGCGCCGTCGCCGCTCGCCCGAGTCGCTGGTCTGATCCGGCACCCGTGCGGATCGCGGCGCTCGACCTCGGCAGCAACTCGTTCCACCTCCTCGTCGTGGAGGCGAGGCTCGACGGGAGCTTCGTCCCCCTCGCCCGGGAGAAGGAGATGCTCCGCCTCGGCGATCTCGTCGCGCGCACGGGGAGCATCGGCGAGCGGGCAACCCGATCGGCGGTCGAGGTCATCCGGCGCTTCAAGGCGCTCGCCGATGCCCAGCGCGTCGACGAGGTGGTCGCGCTCGGCACCGCTGCGATCCGTGAGGCGCTCGACGGGGGCGCCTTCGTCGACACGGTACGCGCCGAGACCGGTGTCGAGATCGAGGTCGTCGACGGCGTGCGCGAGGCCCGGCTGATCTTCACCGCGATCCGCTCGAGCGTGCTGATCGACCCCGGGCCGGCGCTCGCCGCCGACCTCGGCGGTGGCAGCCTCGAGCTGATGGTCGGCGACCGCACGGGGCTGTCGTTCGCGGCCAGCCTCCACCTCGGGGTGGGGCGGCTCACCGCGGAGCTCGTCTCCTCCGATCCGCCGGGTGCGAAGGACCGGGAGCGCCTGCACCAGCGCATCGCCTCGGAGCTCGCGCCGGTGCTCGCCGAGATCGCCGACCTCAAGCCGACGATGCTCATCGGCTCCTCGGGGACCTTCGTGTCCCTCGCCCGCATGGCGGCGGCGATGCGGGACGGCTCGCTGCCCGAGACCGTGAACCAGCTGACGGTGAGCGCGAAGGACCTGGCCGCGGTGTCGGCGAAGATCTTCGAGCTGACCGTCGACGAGCGCGCCAAGCTGGCCGGCTGCGACGCCCGACGCGCCGAGCTCGTCCCCGCCGGCATCTCGGTGCTCGGGCACCTCATGGCCGAGACGGGGTTGAGCGAGCTCACGGTCAGCGAGTGGGCGCTTCGCGAGGGGATCGTGCTCACCGCGATCGGCGCGCACGACCCGGCGGAGCTCGGCAGCGACCCCCGTGCGTTGCGCCGCTCGTCCGTCCTCGCCCTCTGCCGGCGATCGAACTGGCGCCAACGGCACGCCCGCCAGGCCGCCTCGCTCGCGATACAGCTGTTCGACGCGACCGCGGACCTCCATCGCCTCGGGCCCGAGGAGCGGGAGCTGCTCGACCTCGGCGCCCTGCTCCACGACATCGGCGAGCACGTCAGCAGGTCGGGCCACGACCGCCACACGGCGTACCTGATCGAGAACGGCGGTCTGCGGGGCTTCTCGCCGGACGAGGTACGGATCCTCGCGGTCCTCGGTCGCTTCCACATCCGTGGCACGCCGAAGCCGAGCTACGAGCCGTTCGGCGCACTCGGGCCGGGGGACCGCTCGCGTGCGGTCACGTTGACGGCACTGCTGCGGATCGCGGATGCGCTCGACGCCACGCACTCCTCCGTCGTCGAGACCGTGGCGAGGGCCGGGAAGCCGCCGCCGAGGCACGGCAGGCCGGACGCCGTCGTCCTGCACGTGCGGGCGCGGGGCGACACTGAGCTCGAGGAGTGGATGGTCCGGCGCAAGCAGGAGCTGTTCGAGCGCAACTTCGACACGTCGCTGTCGCTCGAGGTCGAGCGCATCGCCCGGGGCGATCTCGACCTGGCCCACGCCGAGGGCGCGGGACTGGGCTGAGGCCCGTGCCCGGCCGCCCGGCCGGGCGACAGCGCCCACCTGCCGCCCCGTCGTTCGGGCCTAGGGATCGGTGCTCCGCCGACCGGGGCGCTTCGCCTCCTTCGCGGACGGCTCGTCGGTGCGTTCATCGGCCGGCGGCGGGCGCCCGCCGCGGACCCGGGGCGCGCCGGGAGCGGCTCCGCCCTTGCGGGCGCCGTTCGTCCGGCGGCGCGCCGCCCCGACGTGCTCATCGGCTCCGGCGGGCGAGCCCGCGGGGCTCGCCTCCTCGGCCATGTCGTGCAGGGCACGCCGGCGCGCCCGGAGGCCGGCGCCGCGGGGGACCTTCAGCGAGATGTACGCGGCCGCGCCGACCGGGATCGGCAGCCAGAAGTTGACCAGCCGCCAGCCGATGACGCCGAGGTAGGCGGTGTACTTCGTCAGCCCGAAGCTGACGAGGAGGGCGGGTGCGGAGGCGTCGATCACGCCGAGGCCTCCCGGGGTGATCGGCAGCACCGCGAGGACGTTGGCGATCCCGTAGGCGGCGAAGAGCTCGATCGGGTTCACGAAGCGACCGAGCGCCCCGATGAAGGCCAGGAGCGACGCCGCGTCGAGCAGCCAGTTGAGCATCGCCCACAGGATCGCCCGCTTCAGCTGCCGGCGGTCGCGTGCCAGCTCGCGAAGCGACCCCCCGATGTGGCGCACGATGCGCTCCAGACGCTCCTCGCCGACGCCGGGGATCCGGCGGCCGATCGCCCGGACGATGCGTGCCGCGCTGTCCTCGCCCCGGGTGAACGCGACGACCAGCGCGCCGACCGCCAGCAGCGCCAGCATGCTGACCAGCGCGACGACGACGTAGATCGGGTGGAACCCGGCGAGGGGGATCGAGACGACGAGGGAGAACCAGAGCATGACGTTGAGCACCACCGCCGAGCCGATCCCCTGCGTCGCCATCGCGAAGCCGGCGTCGGAGCCCTGCACCCCGTTGGCCGTCATCAGTCGGTAGCCGAGGCTCGCGCTGCCGGCGGTGCCGGCGGGTATGACGTGCGCGACCGCGGTCGTGGCGAGGTCGATGCGGAAGATCGTCCAGATCCCCGGGCCGCCGCCGGGGAGCAACGTGCGCGTCAGCATCGCGTACGCGAACAGCGCCAGGCCCTCGAGCACGATCCCGGCGATGAGCCAGCCGACGTTGAGGTTGTGCAGGAGCGAGAGGTGCTTCCTCGCCAGCACGAACTCCGGCACGACGAGGTACTCGATGACGAGCAGGACGATGAAGATGACGATCCCGTGCCGGAGCGGCGCGGGGATCATCGACCGCCAGCTGCGGCGCGCCTTCGGCCCGCCGTCGGGCCCCCCGGTCTCGGGGGTGGCGCCCGGTCCGAACGCCGTTGCGATCTCGGCGCTCACCGCCGCCGGCGTGACCTCGGCGGTGGCGGCCGAGGCGTCGATCTCCGCGGTCGCGGCGGCGTCGGGCCCGTCGGCGGCTCCGGTCGCGTCGGGGACGCCCTTGGCGGCGGGCGGCTCGCCCTCGTCGGCCGGGCCGCCGCCGCGCACCTCGGGCACCGGCGACGCGCCGGACCCGCGACGCTGCGCACCTCGTCCCGGCATCCCCCCATGCTTGCACGTCGGACGAGGAGCGACGCTGTTCTCGCAGCTCGCGGCGCTGGGTGCCACCGCCGGTGCGCGCCCCGGCGCCAGCTGTTCGCTCCCCCAGGTGCCAGCGGGGCGGGCACCGCGCCCCGGCGCCCCGATCGCCGGCGAGGGCCCGCCCGGGGCCCCGGCGCGGCTCGCGGCCGACCGCTGAGGCGCCAGCTGACCTGCGGTGCGGCCCGGCTAGGGTTAGCGCCTGTGCGCGTGCTCGTCGTCCTGCCGACGTACAACGAGGCGGCGAACATCGTCCGTATCCTGGAGGCGGTGCGGGTCGCGCTGCCCGAGGCGAACGTCCTCGTCGTCGACGACTCGAGCCCCGACTCGACGTCCAAGCTGGCGCTCGAGGCGGCCGAGCGTCTGGGGCAGGTCGACGTGGTCGTCCGGCCCGAGAAGAACGGCCTCGGTCAGGCCTACCGCGCCGGCTTCGCCTGGGGCCTCGAGCGCGGCTACGACGCCCTCGTCGAGATGGACTCGGACTTCTCCCACGACCCGGCCGCGCTCCCGTCGCTCGTCGCGCCGTTGGGCGACGGCGTCGAGCTGACCATCGGCTCGCGCTACGTGCCCGGCGGGGAGATCCCGGACTGGTCCTTCTCGCGGCGGATGATCTCACGCGGCGGCAACCTCTATGCCAAGGTGCTCCTCGGGCTCGGCGTCGAGGACTCGACGGCCGGCTTCAGGGCCTACGCGGCGAGCCTGCTCCGCCGGATCGACCTCGCGAGCGTGCGCGCCGACTCCTACGGCTTCCAGGTCGAGATGACCTACCTGTCGATGCGCGCCGGAGCCGAGATCCGTGAGGTGCCGATCCGCTTCGTCGACCGCAAGGAGGGCGTCTCGAAGATGTCCGGCCACACGGTGAGCGAGGCCTTGGCGCTCGTCACGACGCTCGGCGCGAAGCGCCTGCTGCGCCCGTCGCTCAGGCGGGAATCGGCGCCGAGCACCGCCTCGCGCGTCTGACCCGCGCCGGCGGCCCGAGCCCTCAGGGGCGGACCGCCGCGGCGAGCAGCGCCTGCAGCTTCAGCTGGGTCTCGGCGAGCTCGGCGGCGGGGTCGGAGCCCTCGACGATCCCGACGCCGGCGATCAGGCGGGCGTCGCCGCCGTCGAGGATGGCGCTGCGGATGCCGATCCACCACGCGCCGTCGCCGGCCGAGTCGACCCAGCCGACCGGCCCGGCGTAGCGGTCCCGGTCGAGCTCCTCGGCCTTGGCGAGGTACTCGAGCGCCGGCTCGCGGGGCCAGCCGCCGACCGCCGGCGTGGGGTGCAGCGCCGCCAGGAGCTCGAGGACGCCCGGCGACCCCGACCCGACCTCTCGAAGCGTGGCGCGGACCGGGCTCGCGAGGTGCGCCACGTTGCGCAGCTCGAGCAGGTGGGGCACGTCGGGCACCTCGACGCGCGCGCACCACGGCCGGAGCGCCTCGACGATCGCGTCGACGACGATCCGGTGCTCGTTGCGCTCCTTCTCCGAGGCGAGCAGCTCGGCGGCGAGGCGCGCGTCCTCGTCGGGGTCGCCGCTGCGGGCGACCGTGCCGGCGAGCGGCTGCGAGGTCACCTCGGCGCCCCGCCGGCGGCAGAGCAGCTCGGGGCTCGCGCCGACGAAGCCGTCGATCGCGAACGCCGCGCAGGACGGGTGCAGGGCGCGCATCCGCCGGAGCAGGTCGTGCTGGCGGAAGGGCCGGTTGGCGTGGACGGCGACCTCGCGCGCGAGCACGACCTTGTCGAACGCGCCCGAGCGAATCGCCTGCAGGGCGAGGTCGACACGCTCGCGGAAGTCGGCGTGGGGCCGCACCGAGACGAGCTCGAAGGTGTCAGGCGGCTCGCTCGGCGGCCAGGGCGGCGGCGGCGGCGCGTCCTCGGCGAAGGGGAAGCCGGCGAGGAGCTGCTCGAGCTCGTCGGGCGTGCCGACCGCGGTGGCGGTCGTCCTCCCGTGATCGTCGTGGACCACCGAGACGGCCGGGACGACGAGGCTCGTCGTGGCGTTGCGGTCGAAGCCGAGCGCGCCGAGGGCGAGTGGCCCCCTGCTGAGCCCGTCGGGCGCCGGGCCCGTCCGCTCGAGCGCGGGGATCGCGGCGAGAAGGGCGGTCGCCTGGCTGGCGCACCCCGGCTCCGCCAGCCCGTAGGTGAGCTCCATCAGCGCCGCCTCGCCCCAGGTGAGGACCGCGGCGCCGTCGCGCTCGAGCACCCGGCCGCGCTCGAAGGCGACCCTACGGGCCGACTCGAGCGCGCCCTCCCCGAGCGGCTGCGTGCTCCAGCGCAGCGCCGCCGGCGAGCGGTCCTCGCCGGAGGCCGGCGCGACGAGGCGCGCCGCGGGCTCGCGGGCCGCCCTCACCTCGGCGGCTCGCCGCCGCGCCCGTGCGGGCCGTCCAGGAGCGCCCGTGCCCCGGCCCGCGTCGCCGTGACGACCTGGGCGATCCCGCCGGAGAGGCGGTGCTGGTCGACGGCGACGAAGCCCGCGTCGTCGAGGAGCGCGCGCATCTGCTCGAACGAGGGCAGGTACGCGAGCGATCGCGGCAGGTAGCGGTAGGCGGAGGCCTCGGAGAGGGCGGCGCCGATGCGCGGCACGACCACGTTCGTCCAGATGCGGTGGCCGAGCCGGAGCGGCGCGGCCCTCGGCGTGTCGACCTCGAGCAGGGCGAGGCGCCCGCCCGGGCGCAGCACGCGGGCCGCCTCGGCGAGCACCGCCGGGATGTCGGCGAAGTTCCGCACGGCGAAGCCGCTCACGACCCCGTCGAGGCTGCGGTCTGCGAGGGGGAGCGCCGAGCCGTCGGCCTGCACCAGGGGCGCGCCCCCGGCGCGGGCCGCGGCGAGCATCCCGAGCGACAGGTCGGCACCGAGGGCCGGCAGGCCGATCGCCCGGAGTTCGCGGGCGAGGTCGCCCGTGCCGCAGGCGAGGTCGAGCACCCGCGACGAGGGCGCCAGCTCCAAAAGGGCGACGGTGCGGCGCCGCCAGCCGCGGTCGAGTCCGAGGGTCATCAGGCGGTTGACGAGGTCGTAGCGGGGGGCGATGGCGTCGAACATCGCATGCACCATCGCGACCTTCGCCTCGCCGACGGGCAGCTCGCCGTCCGCGCCGAACCCGCCCGGGCCGGCTGCCACCGTCGTCTCCGCCGGGGGGACGCTCCGGATCAGCGGAACCAGATCTTGTAGTAGTTCCGGCTCATCGGGTGCAGAAGCAGGACGATGAGCGCGATCTGGAAGATCAGCGAGAGCAGGCCGCCACCGAGGAACCCGCCGATCGCGATCAGCAGGACGAGGGGGAGGAAGGCCGCCCCGATCGCCGTGACGTAGCCCCACTTGCGCTCGTTGGCGATCCCGAAGGCGCCCGCCAGGTCGAGCAGGAGCAGCAGCAGGGTGAGGCGCCCGAGGCCGCCGGTGACGAGGCCGACGATCAGGCTGAGGAAGGCATTCCAGTAGAGCAGCGCGACCGCGATCTGCAAGGTCTGGGGCTGGCTCGTTGGGAACCAGCGCCGCTCGGTCAACCGCCCGTGTGCCATGGCCCCAGTCTGCCAGCTCCAGGGGCCGCCCCACACGGCACCAGGGTCGGCGGCCGGCCGGCCGGGGTCCTCCTCGCCGGGCGCACCGGCGCGGACTGGCCCCGCGCCATCAGGCCGTGCGCCCGGGGGTGAAGCCCATCGCGGAGATGATCTCGTAGGCGACGTGGGCCGCGGCGATGCCCGTCAGCTCGGCGTGGTCGTAGGCGGGGGCGACCTCGACCACGTCGGCGCCGACGAGCTCGAGCTCCGCCAGCTCGCGAAGCATCGCGAGGAGCTCGCGCGAGGTCATCCCGCCGGCCTCGGGCGTGCCCGTCCCGGGCGCGTGCGCCGGGTCGAGGACGTCGACGTCGACCGAGACGTAGACGGGACCGCGGCCGAGGCGCGCGAGCGCCTTGTCGATCGCCGCGGCGAGGCCGAGGCACTCGATCTCGGGGCACGTGATGATGCGGTAGCCGAGGCGCTCGTCCTCGGCGAGGTCGCCCTCGCGGTAGAGCTGGCCGCGGATGCCGACGTGCAGCGAACGCTGCTGGTCGATCAGCCCCTCCTCCGACGCGCGCCGGAAGGGCGTCCCGTGGGTGTACGGCGCCCCGAAGTAGGTGTCCCAGGTGTCGAGGTGGGCACCGGGCCGTGGCGCTCGGCCACGACCCGCAGCAGCGGGAGCGCGATCGTGTGGTCGCCGCCGAGGACGACGAGGCGGGCACCGGACGAGGAGAGTTCGCGCGCCCCGGCCTCGATCTGGCCGATCGCCTCGAGGAGGTC